>JAZNGU010000064.1:0-4355 GCA_045576615.1 Acutalibacteraceae bacterium
GTGCTGAGTTTTACCATAAACACAAAGAAAAAAGACACTGCACATCTGATGATGTACAGTGTCTAAATCTTTGTTTATTTAATTCCGGAAAGGATAAACGAAATTACCCTTTCGAGGATAAATGAGTTTTGCAAGAATATAAAATTTTATTCCCATTCAATTGTACCGATGGGCTTCGGAGTGAGGTCATAAAGTACGCGATTAATACCTTCAACCTCGTGCGTAATTCTGTCAGTTATATGGTGAAGAAGTGCATAAGGAATTTCTTCAATTGTTGCGCTCATAGCGTCTGTTGTGTTAACTGCGCGGATAATTGCGGGCCAACCTTCATATCTCTTACCATCTCTTACGCCAACACTCTTAACATCAGGAACAGCAATAAAATACTGCCAAACCTTACCTGCAAGACCGTTTTTATCAAACTCTTCACGGAGAATTGCATCTGCTTCTCTTAAAGCGTGAAGTCTGTCTCTTGTAATTGCACCAAGGCAACGTACACCAAGACCGGGTCCCGGGAATGGTTGACGATAAACCATTTCATCAGGAAGACCAAGTGCAGAACCAACAACACGAACTTCATCTTTATAAAGAAGTGCCACGGGTTCGCAAAGCTCAAGCTTCATATCTTCAGGAAGGCCACCAACATTGTGGTGGGCTTTAACGCCATCGCTTTCGAGAATGTCAGGGTAAATTGTACCTTGAGCAAGGAAAGAAATATCATCGAGTTTAAGAGCTTCTTCATTAAATACTTCAATGAATTCGTTACCGATAATTTTACGCTTCTTTTCAGGGTCAGAAACACCTGCAAGTTTATCAAGGAAACGGTCTGTTGCATCAATATAAATAAGGTTTGCATCAAGCTGTTTGCCAAAAACTTCAATAACCTGTTCGCTCTCGCCTTTTCTCATAAGACCATGGTTAACATGAACACAAACGAGCTGTTTACCAACTGCTTTAATAAGAAGAGCAGCAACAACTGATGAGTCAACACCACCTGAAAGAGCAAGAAGAACCTTCTTATCGCCAACCTGTTTACGAACCTTATCAACTTGTTCAGCAATGAAAGCCTCTGCAAGTTCAACTGTTGTAATTCTTTGCATATCATCGGGTCTTTTAATAATTTCCATAACAGTTAAACCTCCCAAAAATTAATCGGTATAGTTATCAAAATAGCCTTGAACAAGAATAATAGGTGTACCTTTGTCACCTGAACCACTTGTAAGGTCGCAAAGTGAACCAATAAGGTCAGTAAGCTGACGAGGTGTTGTACCCTGAGAAGCCATATTACCAACAAGGTTGCCTGATTTAGCTTTAATGCTGTTAGAAATAGCCTCTTTAAGCTCTGCACCTGAAAGACCTTTAAAATCATTATCTGCAAGGTATTTTAATTTAAGTTCATTAGGTGTACCGATGAGTCCATCTGTGTGTGCAGGTGAAACAACGGGGTCAGCAAGCTCCCAGATTTTACCCTGAGGATCTTTAAAAGCACCGTCACCGTAAACCATAACTTCAATGTGTTTACCTGTTTTCTTTAAGAATTCAGCCTGAATGTCTTTTACAAGACCGTTACATTCTCTGGGGAACAATTTAATTGTATCTTCAGTTGATTTATTTGAACCTAAAAGACCATATGCTTCATTACAACCACCGCCATTAACGGAAGATGTAAGAATATCATCAAGACCGCAAACAACCTTTGCACCTGCAGCTTTAAGAATTCTTTTAGTTCTTGCACGGGTGTGAATATCACAAGTAAGAACACAGTCAGTGTAATCAAGAATTGTTTTAGCCTGATTTGCGAAAACAATTTCAACTTCTGCGCCTGCTTCTTTGATTATATCAGCATAATAAGCAACATAATCAACTCCGGTAAACTCATGTTTATTTTCGCCAAAAAGTTCTCTGTATTTTTCAAGAGACAGTACATCTGAATAAGGATTGATTCCTGCATCGTCAAGCTGATCATAACTTAAAAGAGAGTTACCAACCTCATCACTGGGGTAGCTGAGCATAAGTACAACTTTCTTTGCACCCATTGCAATACCTTTAAGGCAGATTGCAAAACGGTTTCTTGAAAGAATGGGGAAAATAACACCAATTGTTTCTCCACCAAGCTTTGCTTTTACGTCATCAGCTATATTCTGAACTGTGGCATAGTTACCCTGTGCTCTTGCAACGATTGATTCAGTAAGAGCAACAACGTCTCTGTCACGAAGTTCAAAGCCTTCGCTCTCAGCAGCTTCAATAACGCTGTTTACTGTGATATCAACAAGGTTATCGCCCTGACGGATAATGGGGCAACGAATTCCTCTTGATACAGTACCGACTTTTCTTTCCATAATAATCTCACCACTTTATATAGTTTAACAAAATTGGAATTTTATACTTTTGAAAAAGGTATGGGGCGACTTTCAATGAAAGCCGCCCTCAATTGAAATCTTATTTCATCATGCTGGCAACTTCGTCAGCAAAATTGTCTTCTCTTTTTTCGAGACCCTCGCCTTTTTCAAGACGAACAAAGCTTACAACCTTAACATCCGCACCATTGTTCTTTGCAACCTGTGCAACATAACCTGCAACAGTTCCTTCAAAGAGATCAGAACGAACGAATGCCTGCTCAAGAAGACAAATTTCTTTAATCTGTTTCTTAATACGGCCTTCTACTGCACCTGCAAAGATTTTATTTGTAATGTATTCTTCTTTACCTGCAATAGCAAGCTGTGCAAGAGTAGCAACTGCTTCTTTTGAAAGGAAGTTAAAGAGATAGGGGCTCTTCTTATTTTCTTCATAAGCAGCAACATCTTCTGCGCTGAAAAGATTTTCTGCACAAGCTTTCTCAAAAAGAGCATTGAGAATAGGCTTGGGAAGAGATTCGGGTTTGTTAAGAGAGCTATCAATTGTGATAGATTTCATCTTAGCAAGTTCATCTTCAGAGATGCACTCTTTACCGAGATATTCAGGACGCATAGCTGCAACCTGCATAGCAATGTTTTTACCCATTGCAACGAATTCAGCTTTGTCACTGAGGTTTGTTTCAAACTTAACAGCAACACCAACTGCACCGCCAGCATGGATGTATGTTACAACATCACCTTCAATAATTTCGAAACGACGGATTTTGAGGTTTTCACCGATAACAAGGATAAGGTCGTTAAGATTTTCTGTAACTGTTCTGTCAGAACCAACGAGTTTAAGGTCTGCAAGAGCTTCAACTGAAGCAGGTTTATTTGCTGCGATAGTTTTAGCAACATTAAGACCGAATTCCTGGAACTTATCGTTCTTACCAACGAAGTCTGTTTCGGAGTTGATTTCAAGAAGAACTGTAACTTTTGCATCTTCGTCTGTGTAAGCAATGATTGCGCCTTCTGCTGCAATTCTGCTTGCTTTCTTTTCGGAAGCTGCAAGACCTCTTTCACGAAGGATTTCAAATGCTCTATCCATATCACCGTCAGCTTCTGTAAGTGCTTTTTTGCACTCCATCATACCAACGCCTGTTTTTTCTCTTAAGTTTTTAACATCTAAAGCTGTGAATGCCATAGGTGTTTCCTCCTTTATAAAGTTGTTAAGGCGGAAATAACTTCCGCCTATTAATTTACTACTTATTCAGCAGCTTCAACAGCTTCTTCAGCTACTTCTTCTGCTGCAACAGTCTGCTCGCCCTGACGACCTGCAATAATAGCGTCTGCCATTGCACCTGCAATAAGTTTAACAGCGCGGATAGCGTCATCGTTACCGGGAATTACATAGTCGATTTCATCGGGGTCACAGTTTGTATCAACGATAGCAACAATCGGAATACCGAGTTTCTTTGCTTCGAGAACTGCAATTCTTTCTTTTCTGGGGTCAACAATGAACATTGCTGCGGGCATTTTTTTCATTTCTGTAATGCCGCCCATGAATTTTTCAAGTTTTTCTCTTTCGAGGTTAAGTTTGATAACTTCTTTCTTGGGAAGAAGTTCGAATGTACCGTCAGCTTCCATAGCATTGAGCTGAGCAAGTCTTTTGATGCTTCTCTGGATTGTGTTGAAGTTTGTAAGCATACCGCCAAGCCAACGAGCGTTAACGAATGACATACCGCAACGTTCTGCTTCTTCTTTAATAGAATCCTGAGCCTGTTTCTTAGTACCTACGAAAAGTACTTCGCCGCCATCCTGAGCGATCTGGTTGATGAAGGTGTAAGCCTCTTCAAGCTTCTTTACAGTCTTCTGAAGGTCGATGATATAAATACCATTTCTTTCAGTAAAGATGTACTGAGCCATTTTGGGGTTCCATCTTCTTGTCTGGTGTCCAAAGTGAACACCTGCTTCGAGTAATTGTTTCATTGAAACTACTGACATAATTTTGTCCTCCTTTTT
>JAZNGU010000065.1:0-35033 GCA_045576615.1 Acutalibacteraceae bacterium
CCGTTACTTTCTTTACAATTCCTATTTTAAATTCTGCTGTATATCTTTTGTTTTTTCTCATATTATCACTCCTTTGTTTTACTATATCACAAAAAGAAAAAGTAGACACTTTTGGGTGTCTACTTTTAGTTTACTCTTTCACATTTCTGCAAGAGGTTTTTGGTTGTTTAAACTTATTCAGCCTTAGGAGCGTAGAGATCCTGGAGTCTGAGAAGATGCTCATATCTTTCAAGAGCTGTCTGTTCAGACTGTGCAAAGAGAGCTTCTGCTCTTTCGGGGAATGAACGAGTAAGAGCTGAGTAACGTGCTTCGTTAAGAAGGAATGCTTTGTAATCGCCTGTAGCAGGTTTGGAATCGATTGTGAAAGGATTCTTGCCTTCTGCTTTGAGAGCGGGGTTGTAACGGAACATGTTCCAGTAACCGCATTCAACAGCTTTCTTCATTTCGTTCTGGCAGTTAATCATACCACCCTTAATTGAGTGCATTTCACAGGGTGAGTAAGCAATGATAAGAGAAGGACCATTGTAAGCTTCTGCTTCTTTGATTGCTTTGAGAGTCTGATTCTGGTCTGCACCCATTGCAATCTGTGCAACATAAACGTAGCCATAGCTCATTGCGATTTCTGCAAGGCTCTTCTTAGCGATAGCCTTACCTGCAGCAGCAAACTGAGCAACCTGACCGATGTTGGAAGCCTTGGAAGCCTGACCACCCGTGTTAGAGTAAACTTCAGTATCGAATACCATGATGTTTACATCTTCACCGGAAGCAAGAACATGGTCAACACCGCCGAAGCCGATGTCGTATGCCCAACCGTCACCACCGAAGATCCATACAGATTTCTTGGAAAGGAATTCTTTGTTATCAACGATTGATTTGCAAAGGTCACAGCAAGCACCATCGCCGATAGCAGCAACAAGAGCATCTGTAGCAGCACCGTTCTTTTCGCCGTCGTTAACAGTTGCAAGATATTCTTTAGCAGCAGCTTTTACTGCATCGGAAGCCTTGTCGGATTCTGCAATCTGTTCAACCTTAGCAATAAGGCTGTTACGAAGAGCGTTCTGACCGAGAAGCATACCGAAACCGTGTTCTGCGTTATCTTCGAAGAGTGAGTTAGCCCAAGCGGGACCCTGACCCTTAGCGTTTGTTGTGTAGGGAGATGTAGCAGCAGGACCGCCCCAGATAGAAGAACAACCTGTTGCATTGGAGATATACATTCTATCACCGAAGAGCTGAGTAACAAGACGAGCATAAGCAGTTTCTGCACAACCTGCGCAAGAACCTGAGAACTCAAGGAGAGGTTTCTTATACTGGCTGGAGATGATGTTTGCAGGACCTGCAACACCTTCTTTTTCTGTTACGTTAGCTACGCAGTAATCAAATGCTGCCTGCTGAGCATCCTGGCTCTCACGAGATACCATCTTAAGAGAATTTGTGGGACATACGCCAACACAAACGCCACAACCCATACAATCAAGGGGAGAAACAGCAAGTGTGTAAACATAGTCTGTCTTAACAACGGGCTTGGGAGCCTTTTTAAGAACTTCGGGAGCATTTGCAACTTCGTCAGCATCAAGAGCGAAGGGACGAATTGTTGCATGAGGACATACATAGGAGCACTTGTTACATTTTGCACAAGTTGTGGGATCCCATTCGGGAACCATAACTGCAACACCGCGTTTTTCGTATGCGGAAGCACCCTGCTCGAATGTACCGTCAGCGTGATCTGTAAATACAGAAACGGGAAGAGCGTCACCGTTCATAGCACCAACGGGTTTCATAATATTGTCAACCATCTTAACAAGTTTTGCGGGACCTTCGGAAGCAACAGCATTTACATCATCAGTTGCATTTGCCCAATCAGCAGGAACATCAAATTTCTTGAATGCACCGAAACCTGCGTCGATAGCCTTGTGGTTCATATCAACGATTTCCTGACCTTTTTTGAGGAACTTCAACGCAGCATTCTTCATGTAGCCGATTGCTTCATCTTTGGGAAGAACGTTAGCAAGAGCGAAGAAAGATGCCTGAAGAATTGTGTTTGTTCTCTTGCCGAGACCGATTTCAGCAGCAAGGTCAATAGCGTTAACTGTGTAAAGCTGAACATTGTTCTTTGCAATGTACTGTTTTGTTTCTGCATTGAGCTTTGAAGCAAGTTCTTCGTCACTCCACTGACAGTTAATAAGGAATACACCGCCGGGTTTAACGTCATTAACAATCTTGAAGCCTTTTTCAATGTAAGCAGGTGTGTGACATGCAACGAAGTCAGCCTTGTTTACATAGTAGGGGCTCTTGATGGGCTTGTCACCGAAACGAAGGTGAGAAATTGTAACACCACCGGTTTTCTTTGAGTCATACTGGAAGTATGCCTGAACGTATTTGTCAGTGTGGTCACCGATGATTTTGATAGAGTCTTTGTTAGCACCAACTGTACCGTCACCGCCAAGACCCCAGAATTTGCACTCGATTGTGCCTTCAGCAGCTGTGTTAGGTGCTTCTTCTTCGGGAAGTGAAAGGTAGGTAACATCGTCGTTGATACCGAGAGTGAAGTGCTTTTTGGAATCTGCTTTTGCAAGGTCTGCAAAAATTGCAAAGATTGAAGCAGGGGGAGTATCTTTTGAACCAAGACCGTAACGACCGCCGGAAACAAAGATACCGGATTTGTTGCAAGCATCAAGAGCAGCAACAACATCAAGGTAAAGAGGTTCACCGATTGAACCGGGCTCTTTTGTTCTGTCGAGAACAGCAATTTTCTTAACTGTTGCGGGAAGAGCAGCAACGAATTTTTCAGAAGCGAAAGGTCTGTAAAGACGAACTTTAAGAAGACCAACTTTTTCGCCTTTAGCAAGAAGGTAATCAATAACTTCTTCAGCAACGTCGCAGATTGAACCCATAGCAACGATTACATTTTCTGCATCAGCAGCACCATAGTAGTTGAAGAGCTGATAATCTGTGCCAAGTTTAGCATTAACTTTGCCCATGTATTCTTCAACGATAGCGGGAACGGCATCGTAGTATGTGTTACATGCTTCTCTGTGCTGGAAGAAGATGTCACCGTTTTCATGAGAACCGCGCATTACGGGACGATCGGGGTTGAGAGCTCTCTTTCTGAAAGCATCAACTGCGTCCATATCGCACATTTCTTTGAGGTCTTCATAATCCCAGATAGCAATTTTCTGAATCTCATGAGATGTACGGAAACCGTCGAAGAAGTTGATGAAAGGAACTCTGCTCTTGATTGTTGCAAGGTGAGCAACAGCACCGAGGTCCATAACTTCCTGAGTATTTGTTTCAGCGAGCATTGCGAAACCTGTCTGACGGCAAGCATAAACGTCTGAATGGTCGCCGAAGATGTTAAGTGCGTGTGAAGCAACACAACGAGCTGATACATGGAAAACGCTGGGAAGAAGTTCACCTGCGATTTTGTACATGTTGGGGATCATAAGAAGAAGACCCTGAGAAGCTGTGTAAGTTGTTGTGAGCGCACCGGCTGCGAGTGAACCGTGAACAGTACCTGCTGCACCTGCTTCGGACTGCATTTCGGAAACCTTAACAGTTGTTCCGAAGATGTTCTTCACGCCCTGTGCTGACCACTGGTCAACGTAGTCTGCCATAGGGCTGGAAGGTGTGATGGGGTAAATACCTGCAACTTCTGTGAAAGCATAAGACACATAAGCAGCGGCATTGTTACCGTCCATGGTTTTCATTTTTCTAGCCATAGTATTTCCTCCTATAAAAAATATCAATTTAAAAACACTATAATAGGTATCATATATACCACCAAACATAATAACACTTATTTCTCTAAAAGTAAACCGCAAAAACCCAAAAAATCGTGGAAAATTTAACAATATTTCGCATATTTTGAGTGTTTTTACAAAAAGCATGGTTTTGGGTGGCAGGAATAGGCATAAGACTGTAAACATTGTCCTGAAATATTGACAAAATGGTGGAAATAATTATATAATATATGATAACGTGGTATAGTGTATATTCATGCCACATAATATTTTCTATATTTTGAAAGGAGTAAATCCAACTATGGATGACCCCGGACCTAATTTCATTTTGGCCCAAGCAATTGAACTTTCACAAAACTCAGCAGGAGGAAGCTTGGTATTAAAAATCCTTTTGTTGCTGGTACTTATTCTTGTAAACGCATATTTTGCTATGGCGGAAATTGCTGTTATTTCTCTTAATGATGCAAAAATGGAGAAAATGGCAGAAGACGGCCACAAAAAAGCAAAGCTTGTTTTAAAGCTTACAAAGAATCCGACAAAATTCCTTTCTACAATTCAGATAGGCATAACTTTAGCAGGATTTTTGACATCTGCTTCTGCTGCAACCTCTTTTGCAGAAATGCTTACAGATGCAGTTACAGGAAGATTCGGTCTTCCTGAAAATATTGTTTCACCTGTTGCAGTTGTGTTGATTACATTGATTATGTCATATTTTTCTCTTGTTCTTGGTGAGCTTGTTCCCAAGAGAATTGGTATGCAAATTCCTGAAAAAGTGGCTTTTGCAGTGGCAAAACCGCTTTATGTAATTGCAAAGCTGACATCACCCTTTGTTAAATTCCTTTCCATTTCAACTAATGGTGTAGTTCGTCTTTTAGGTTTTGACCCCAATGCAGATGAAGAGGTTGTTACCGAAGAAGAAATCAGAATGATGGTTGATGTCGGCGGCGAAAAAGGTGTTATTGAAGACGACCAGAAAGAGATGATAAATAATATTTTCGAGTTCGACGATATGGATGCAGGGGATGTTATGACCCATCGTACAGATGTTGTTGCAGCAGATGTTAATGATACGACACTCGAAGAATTTATGGCACTTGCCATTGAAAACGGCAGGTCAAGAATTCCTCTTTATGATGAAGATATCGATAACATTGTTGGCATTGTTTATATTAAAGACCTGCTCAAGTATGTTGGTAAAGAGGTTAAGGTTAAAGGTACCTTGAAAAATATAATGAGAGAACCTTATTTTGTTCCCGAGACAAAAGCTTGCGGTGAACTTTTCAAGGAAATGCGTCTTAAACGTATTCAGATGGCAGTTGTTGTTGATGAATACGGCGGAACAGCAGGTATTGTTACCCTTGAAGACATTGTTGAAGCTGTTATGGGCGATATTCAGGACGAATATGACGAGGAAGAAGAGGAAATCTCAAAAATAGACGAAAACACCTTTACTGTTGAGGGTACAATTGATATTGAAGAAATTGATGAGCTTATCGGAAAAGAGCTTCCCGAGGGTGATTATGAAACCCTTGCAGGCTTTATTATGGACGAGCTCCAATGTATTCCTAAAAACGGCGAAATGAACGAGGTTGTTTTTGAAAATGTTAAATTCACCGTTCTCGAGGTTGAGGACAGACGAATTGAAAAAATCAAGGTTGAAATTACACCCGTTGTTAAGGATGACAACGAGGATGAAGAGGACGACGATTAAAAAATTTGCACCGAAGGACTTCCTTTGGTGCAGTTTTTGAAAGAGGATTGATTATGAAAAAGGCAGTAAGTCTTATTTTTACTTTGCTTATGCTCTTCTCTTTTGCTGTCAGTGCAAATGCAGAAGAATTTAACGGAGCAGACCTTTTTACCGTGAATTTGCCTGAGAACTTTGAGCAAACAGGAACAAACGTGACAGATTTTACTTTCACCAATGAAAAAGGTGATACATTTGCTATAAATTATTCCGATAACACTCAAAAAGACGAAATTTTTTCTCCTGCAGATATGAGTAAAAAAGAGATTGAAGAATACACAAATTCTATTTCCGAAGAATCCAAGGTTGTTATGAAAGATTTTGCGGAAGATTTTGATATAAAGTTTTTGAGTGGTGAAAAAGAAAAACATAAAAACGGAAAAACAGCTCTTGTTTCTCAAACAAAAACCACTATAACTCAAAATAAAAAAACAGCAGTTTATTATCAGACAATGTATGAATTCGGCGGAGTAGATTATAAATACACCTTTACATATACAACTAATGATGAAAATAAAAAGGACAGCTTTAACGAGGTGTTTAAGTCTATAAATATTTTTGAAGGAGAAACCCAGAGTAATCTCGATAAACTTGCAGGATATGCATTAATTGGCACTATTGGTCTTCTTGTATTTATTGGCATTATCAGATTTATAAGAACACCCGAAAAACGCGCACAAGGCAAGTTATAATCGGCATTGCCCGGCAATTTGCTACGTGCTACATTTAATTTGTAACTAAAAATGCCTGACCGAACGAACGGTCAGGCATTTTTGTTACTCATTTATTCCGCAGCATTTTTTGTATTTTTTACCGCTACCACAGGGGCAGGGGTCATTTCTGCCGGGTTTTTTATCTGCCTTTTTAGGCTCTTTTTTTACGGTTCCGTCATCGGAGCCTGACTGAGCAGTAATTTTCACAGTCTGCTTTCTTTCCATGGGAGCTTCTTTACGAACTCTTGACTGTAACACAAAGTCAACGGTGCCTTCACGGATTCCGTTTGTCATTTCTTCGAACATGTCAAGACCTTCATCACGGAAAACTATAACAGGGTCTTTCTGACCGTAACCCATAAGGTTCATACTGCGTTTGAGTTGGTCCATAGCATCAATATGCTCCATCCAACGAATGTCAACATTACGAAGAAGACCTACTCTTTCAAGCTCTTTAACAGTTTCTTCTCCAAGCTCTTCCTTTCTTGTATCGTAAAGCTCTTGCGCTTTATTAAGAAGAATTTCTGCGATTTCTTCTGTATCATTGATACCTTTGATATCGCCTTCAGCAATAAGCCAACTGTATTTTGCAAGAAGACCTGAAATATTCCATTCAGCTTTATCAACCTTTGCAGGACAGTAAAAATCAACGGATTCTGAAATTGTATCCACAATCATTTTCTGAATAAGGGAGCTGATGTCTTTACCGTCAAGCACCTGATTACGCTGACCGTAGATAACCTCACGCTGTTTATTCATAACATCGTCGTATTTAAGAACATTACGGCGGATTGCGAAGTTATTACCCTCAACCTTTTTCTGTGCATTTTCAATTGTTGATGTGAAAAGTTTTGCTTCAATGGGCATATCGCCGATACTCTTGAAAGCATCAAGAGTGTTATAGAAACGGTCACCTGCGAAAAGTCTCAAAAGATCATCTTCAGCAGAAAGGAAGAAACGGCTTTCACCGGGGTCGCCCTGACGACCTGCACGACCACGGAGCTGGTTATCAATTCGTCTTGATTCGTGGCGTTCTGTACCAATAATGCAAAGACCGCCTGCTTCACGAACCTTTTCTGCTTCTTTTGAGGTTTCTTCTTTGAACTTTGCTTCAAGCTCACGGAAAGTTTTTCTTGCATTAAGAATATCTTCGTTATCTGTTTCTGCAAAACCTGTTGCTTCTGCAATAAGCTCATCGTCAAAATCCATTTTCTTCATCTGAGCCTTTGCCATAAATTCGGGGTTACCACCCAAGATAATATCGGTACCACGACCTGCCATATTGGTAGCAATTGTAACTGCACCGAATTTACCTGCCTGAGCAACAATTTCCGCTTCTTTTTCATGGAATTTAGCGTTGAGAACTTCGTGCTTGATACCCTGTCTTTTAAGGAAACGAGAGAGCTTTTCACTCTTTTCTATATTAACAGTACCAACAAGAACGGGCTGACCTTTTTCGTGGCATTCAACTATTTTTTCAACAATAGCATTGAATTTTGCTTCTTCTGTTTTGTAAAGAACATCGTCGTTATCTTTTCTGATAAGAGGCTTATTTGTAGGGATTTCAACAACATCAAGACTATATATTTCCTGGAATTCTGCACTTTCGGTCATAGCAGTACCTGTCATACCTGAAAGCTTTTTATAAAGACGGAAATAGTTCTGGAATGTGATGGTTGCGAGAGTTTTGCTTTCGTGCTCAACCTTAACGCCTTCTTTTGCTTCAATAGCCTGATGAAGACCTTCACTGTAACGTCTGCCCATCATAATACGGCCGGTGAACTCGTCAACAATAAGAACCTGACCATCTTTAACAACATAGTCAACATCGCGAATCATTGTGCCGTGAGCTTTAAGGGCTTGGTTAATATGGTGCTGAAGAGTAAGGTTTTCTGCATCCATAAGGTTTTCAATGTTGAATGCGGCTTCTGCCTTTGCAATACCTGATTTTGTAAGAGTTGCGGATTTTGCCTTTTCGTCAACAAGGTAATCGCCGCCTTCGACCGCAACAACATCTTCCGCATCAGTTTTAGAGTCAAGCTCTTTTACCTTAACCATTTTAAGACGGCGAACAAAATCGTTTGTCATTCTGTAAAGGTCAGTTGATGCTTCACCGATACCGGAAATGATAAGGGGTGTTCTTGCTTCGTCAACAAGGATTGAGTCAACCTCGTCCACAATTGCAAAGTTATGACCTCTCTGAACTCTCTGCTCAGCATACATAACCATATTGTCACGAAGATAGTCAAAGCCCATTTCGTTATTTGTACCGAAAGTAATATCAGCGTTATAAGCTTCTTTTCTTTCATCGTTATCTTTTTCGTGGATAATAAGACCTACCTTAAGACCCATAAAGCGATAGATTTTACCCATCCATTCAGAGTCACGCTTTGCAAGGTAATCATTTACTGTAACAATATGAACGCCATCGCCTGAAAGCGCATTAAGGTAGGCGGGAAGAGTAGCAACAAGAGTTTTTCCTTCACCTGTTTTCATTTCGGCAATTCTGCCCTGATGAAGAATGATACCACCGAGAATCTGCACGGGATAATGCTTCATACCGAGTACACGCCATGCAGCTTCACGGCAAGCGGCAAATGCCTCAGGAAGAATATCATCAAGCGTTTCGCCTTTTGAAAGACGTTCTTTGAACTCAGGTGTTTTTGCCTGGAGTTGCTCATCTGAAAGTGCACCGAATTCACTTTCAAGAGCAAGAACCTTGTCCTTAAGACCGTTGATTCTTTTAATTTCTTTTGAAGAGTAATCTCCAAAAAGTTTTTTAAATAAGCCCATTTTAAAAATCTACCTTTCGCAGTGGAAAATATTACATAAATATACAAATTACATTGTACCACATACTGTAACTTAATGCAAACAATTTCAAAGATTTTATAATTTTGTTTACATTTTGCCTTAAAATTGATACCATTAGTGTATAAATAAAAAATTTTATAAAAAGTTTTGAAACAATTTGAAATCTTCAGCAGTCTTTATATATGAGAGCGAAAATTCTGCGCAGAATTGAAAACGGGGTGAAAATATGGTTATTGATAACACCGCATTGGTTGAACGCTCAAAACAAGGGGATAGCTCTGCCTTTTCGGAACTTTATTCCCAATACGCTACGGAAATTTACAGATTTGCCCTTTATATGACAGGAAATAAAGAGGATGCAGAGGATGCGGTTCAGGAATCTTTACTTTCTGCCTGGAAAAGCATACATAGCCTTAAGGACGATTCGCTTTTTAAAGCCTGGCTTTTTAAAATTCTCGCAAACAAATGCAAAACACTTTTAATGAAAAAGAATAGAATGCCCGACACCTTACCTGTTGAGGAATATGAATTCCTTGTGGATTATGAGGAAGAGGGTGACTTGATAAGCTCCGCAGAATTAAAGGATGCGCTCTCAACTCTTACTCCGCCCGATGCACAGATTATTCTGCTGTCCATTATAGGCGGTTTCACAAGCTATGAGTTAGGTGTTATTTACAATATGACACCGGGTGCAATTCGCACAAGGCAAAAACGCGCCATTGAAAAACTCAGAACGATACTTGCGTGAAAGGAGAATAAGTATGAACGATAACAGAGATTTTGAAATTTTTACTGAAGAAGAACTTAAAAATTTAGACGAAAGCTTACAAAAAGCAGAAAAAACAGAGTTACCCGAAAGTCTTTCTTCAGAAAACATTGAAAATTTAATAAAAGATGTTCCTCAGGATGCAATTCCTATTGAAACTGCAAAGCCTAAAAAGAGAAACAAAAAGAAAATTATTTTAAGCTCGATTTCTGCAGCGGCAGCAGTTATAGTTGCAATAACCTCGGTTGCGGTTATAAGACCCTGGGAAAAAGTTCCGCCAAAGGTTGATGACAGCGTTATAGGAAATCCACCAAAGCAAACACAGGATTATACAGAAATTGAAGAGATGTTTGCAGAATATGCAGACAAATATCAGTCCTACAGAGTTTATAATGAAACTACTCTTAAAGGCTTCGGCAGTATTTTCGGCAATAAATCTGATTCTGCAATAATGGAATATGCTGTTGATATGGATGCAGCAGCACCTCAGGCAGAAGCGGAATCAGGTAATACAGGTACTACCAATGTTGTGGTGCAGAATACAACATCTGATATTGCTGTTTCTGATAAAACCCAACACGGCGAAACCAACGAGCAGGTTCAGGGTGTAAGCGAAGCAGATATCATTAAGAATGACGGAAAATATCTCTATATTGTAAATCCTGAAAATGCAGATTGGGACACCTATTACACACAGGTGACAAGATATAATGTAAAGAAAAAAGGTCTTGAAGAAACAACTGTAAGAGTTCAGTCCACTCCCGGCTATAACCCCAATGCAGAAGAGATTTTAGAGAACGGAAAGCCTGAAACAACCACTGAAAAAGAGGAAAAAACAACTGAAGCAGAAGAGATTACAGAGCATCCCGAGCTTGAATATACCTGCGAAATTTCAATCGTTGAGCCAAACGGAAAAGGTGAATTGAAGAACATCAATAAAATAGAAATTGCAAAGCCCCAGCGGGAAGATATTTTCTATATGAATGTCCAGGAAATGTATGTTTTAAATAACCGTCTTATTGCAGTGCTTAACTGTCAGTTGAAAAGAGAAGAAAATAACGCTAATGAAAGGGTTGTGTGCGATTGCCTTTATGGTGGCGGTAGCGGAAAAAACATCACAATGGCGGTATGCTTTGATATTTCTGACAGAAATAATGTTAAGGAAGAATGGAGAGTTTTCCAGGATGGTGGATATATTTCTTCCCGTCTTATAAGCGACGAGCTTGTTCTTCTTTCTCAGTATTATGTTGACATTTCACAGGATGTTGATACTGTTAAGCAAACCTGCGTTCCCGAAAACAGTTGCGATGGTAAAAAGTTTTCAAGAGTAGCGATAAACGACATCTGTATAATGGACGATGTTTACGACACAAGCTATCTTGTTGCTTCTGTTTTGGATATTGATGATGAAAATACTTTGAAAACAGAGGCGGTTTTAGGTGCAGGTCAGAATGTTTACTGCACAACCGAAACCCTTTATGCTACAAGCACCGAATACCATTCAGGCGATGCCCGAAAAGCAGATGTTTTTGGTCTTTCTTCAACAGAAAAAACACAGATTTATAAATTCGATATAAGAAATTATGATATTAAGTATCTCAAAAATGCCGCAGTTGACGGAAGCGCATTAAATCAGTTCAGTATGGACGAATTTAACGGTTATCTGAGAATTGCCACCACAAGCGGAAATTGGGGTGAAAATCTTATAAATCAGGTTTATGTTCTTGATGGCAATCTTGAAACCGTGGGTCTTTTGAAGGATATTGCCAAAGGCGAAAGAATAAAATCAGTTCGTTTTACAGGTAACACAGCTTATGTTGTGACATTTATTCAGACTGACCCGTTGTTTGTAATTGATTTGACCGATGTTAAAGCGCCGAAAATTTTAGGTGAACTTAAAATCCCCGGTTATTCTGCATATCTTCACCCGGTTGGTGACGGTCTTGTAATGGGTGTTGGTCTTGATGGTACTGAAACAGGTACAAACGGCGGAATGAAAGTATCTCTTTTTGATGTCAGTGACCCCACAAAACCCGTTGAATGCGGAAAGTTCACAATGTCAGGTTATGCAAACAATGAAGCACAGGTTTATGTTGATTCCGATGCCTACTATGACCACAAGGCACTTTGCTGGGATGCAGAGAACAAAATAATGTATGTTCCATATAGCAAAAGTGTTCACAGATGGGCATATAACGATGGTGAAAATTATAATAAAACCACCGCAGGAATAGTTGCACTTAAAGTCAACGAAGCAGAAAAAACTCTTAAAGTTGCAGGGGACTATATTGCAAACGCTACCGATTATGCCCGACCTGAAGAGTTTTCAAGAGCAACATATATTAACGATGTAATTTTCGGTTATTCAACCTACACAGGTTTGCTTTGTTCGTTTGATAAAGGCACTCAAAAACAGCTTGATACCCTTAATGTGAGCCGATAAGGAGCTGATATTATGAAGAAAATTTTTAGAGTTTTAATCATAATAATTTCTTCTGCAATTCTTCTTTATGGTTTGTTTGTGGGTGTTGAATGTGTGAGGTTATATAATACCGATACAGGTAAACCACCCGTTATTATAACCCAACCGACTCAAACCGAAGACGATATAGTAAAATACACGGGTTTAGGCTATACTATAACCTACAGAACACGAGAAGAAATAAAAGAAGAAGAAAATGAGACCCGCAATGCAATTTATGAAATTTGCGGTGCAGAATTCAGACTATTTGATAAAATTCTCCTGTGGGCTTGGATTGAATAAAATTATAATTGGCAGTGCTTCGGCACTGTCAATTTTTTTCTTGCTTTTTTATCATATAAATAGTATCATTATAATGTATATTTATGTACTGATATATTGTTTAGAGGTGAGTTTATGCATCTTTGCCCCCAACCTAAAATTCTCGAACTTAAAAAAGGAATGTTAAATTTTCCTGTGGGCGAAATGCCTAAGGTTGAAAAGAAAAAAACACCCGAACTTTCTGAAAAAGAAAGTTATAGAATAAATATTGATGAAAAGGGAGTTTTCATCGAGGGTGCAGACGAAAAAGGTCTGTACTATGGCGAACTTACTTTAAAACAATTGATGCTTAATTATCGCGGTTGTCTTCCGTATCTTTACATATATGATGAACCCGAATATTCTTACCGCGGTTTTATGATAGACTCCTGCAGACACTTTTTCACAGTTGATGAAATAAAGAAAATGATAGATGGTGCGGCCCTTTTCAAATTCAATAAATTCCATTTTCATCTTTCCGAAGACCAAGGGTTCAGAGTTGAGATGGAGTCTTACCCCTTACTTACAAGTGTTGGTTCTGTAAGACCATCTTCAAATTTCGGCAGAGGCGAAAATGATAACAAACCTTATGGTGCTTACTATACCAAAGAAGAGCTTAAGGACATTGTTAAATATTGCGAGGAAAGATATATTGAGGTCATTCCCGAGTTTGATTTCCCCGGTCATACAACAGCGGTAATTTCAGCTTACCCTGAGCTTTGTTGCACAGGTGAAAAACTGGAACTTAAAACTACGGCAGGTGTTTTTAAAGATGTTCTTTGCGTGGGAAATCCTGAAACATTAAAGCTTATCTATGCAGTTATCGACGAATTCTGCGAGATTTTTCCGTCAAAATATTTCCATATTGGCGGGGATGAAGCACCCAAAACCCGTTGGCTAAACTGCCCTAAATGCAAGGCAAAGCTTCAGGAAGAGGGACTTCACACGATGGATGAACTTCAGGGTTGGCTTGTTAATGAGGTTGCGGCATATCTTAAGAAAAAGGGTAGAAAAGCAATTTGCTGGAATGAATCTTTAAACGGTGGAAACCTCGACAAAGACAATATTACCGTTGCACTCTGGACAAATAAAACGGATAAGGGCGTTCAGTGGGCAAATGGCGGGAACCCCGTAATTATGGAAAAGTTTACGCCCTATTATGTTGACTACCCTTACGGAATGCACACCTTAAAAGACGTTTATATGTTCAATCCCAAAAAGGTAAAAGGTCTTTCTTCCTTAGGTGCGGCATCCATAATAGGTGTTGAGTCACCCATATGGACGGAATATGTAAGAAATTTCTCCAAATTGAGTTATATGTGCTTCCCTCGTTGGCTTGCTGTTGCAGAAACGGGTTGGAATGGTACAAATCCCAAAGGTTATCAGAGCTTCTTAAAATCTGCAGAATTTTATTCCGATATATTAAAGGGTATGGGTCACAATCCTGCACCCAAGAGCGATTGGAATGTTGCACCTCATACACGCTTAAACAGAACAGTAGGCTTTTTCAAAAACACAGTTACAACAGAAACTGTAAAAAACTTTTTTAAGAAAGATTAAAAATTATGATTAAATATTCCGTTATCGGCACATCCTGGATTACAAAATCTTTTATTGACGGCGCAAAGCTCTATGAAGATTTGAGCCTTGATGGTGTTTATTCCCGTTCACTTGAAAAGGGTAGTGCATTTGCAGAAGAAACAGGTGCAAAAAGAGTTTTTACAAATTTTAATGACCTTGCTTCTTCTGATACTGAATTGGTTTATGTTGCAAGTCCTAATGTCTGTCACTATGAACAATGCAAAAACCTTCTTTTAAACGGAAAGAATATAATCTGCGAAAAGCCGATTACAATAACCGCGAGTGAGTTTAAGGATCTTTGTAATATTGCAGATGAAAAAAATCTTGTGTATTTTGAAGCGATTATGTATATGCACACACCCTTAAGACAGGTTTTAAAGGATGCTGTAAGTAAAATCGGTAATATCAGGAGCGCAACAATTGATTTTTCTCAGCTTTCTTCAAAATATCAAGCTCTTAAAAACGGCGAATTGCCAAACATTTTTAATCCCAAAATGAAAACGGGTGCCCTTAATGACTTAGGGATTTACTGCATTTACCCTGTGATTGATCTATTTGGTATGCCTGAAAAGATTACACCCGTTCAGCATTTTCTTCATACAGGTGCGGATGGTAGCGGAAGTGCAGCTTTTGAATACAGCGATAAACTTGTTACAATTACATATTCAAAAGTAGGTCAAAGCCGTTCGCCCTCACAGATCATGGGTGACGAGGGAACAGTAACAATAGACAGTATCTCAAAACTTGACGGAATAAAGCTATTTAATAACGATGGTGAAGAAATACTTTTGAACGGCGAAACGGATAAAAAATATCTTATGGGTAACGAAGCTAAAAGCGCCATAGAATTTATTGTTAACAGAGAAGAAACTGACAAATTTCTTAAAAAATGTCAGTTGATGAACGAGAAAGTTCTTTTATGTATGGAAAAAATGAGGGTAGAAAATGCTTGAACAAGAGCTTAAAGAATTTTTGTTAAACAAAGGTGTAACCGATGTTGGTTTTTCAGAAATTGATAATGCTGACACAGGTGAGTTGAAATATGCGGTTAGCATTGTAGTAAAGCTATCCGATGCAATTATTGATGAAATTGATGGTGCGCCAACACCAACATATTTTAACCATTACAGAACAGTAAATGCTTTTATTGACCGTTGCCTTCTGGAAGCAGGTTTGTTTTTGCAAAGTAAGGGATATAAATATATAACTGTTGCCGCATCTCAAAGTATGCCGACAACACCCTTTAACGGCAGATATTCTCACAAAGAAGCCGCTCACAAAGCAGGCCTTGGAAATATCGGAAAAAATGATTTGTTTTTACATAAAAAATATGGTGCGAGGGTTCGTCTTGGTACTCTTTTTACCGATTGCGAACTTCACGGAGAAGGTATATTAAAAGAAAACCCTTGCATTAACTGCGATAAATGCGTAAAGGCTTGTCCAAGCGGTGCTATTCTTGGGGTAAACTATTACGATGGTATCAAACGAGAAGAAATGTTCAGTCCCTCAGTTTGTAGTGAATATATGAAAAAGGCATACCAAAAAATCGGCAGAGGAGCTGTCTGTGGTATATGTATGCAGGTTTGCCCCGTGTATAATATGAATAAATAGTAACGCTTTTAAAAATAAGAGTGGTGAAAAATTATGGCAAAAATTTTAATAGCAGATGATGAACAGCTTATAAGAAAGCTTATCGGAGACTGTCTGAAAAAAGAAGGGCACCAGGTTTTAGAGGCTGAAAACGGTGAAATCGCTTTGCGACTTTTTGAAACTAACAAGGATTTGGAATTGGCTCTTCTTGATATAATGATGCCTGAAATTGATGGTTGGGAAGTGTGTCGTAGGATTCGCGAAAAAAGCGATATGCCAGTAATACTTGTTTCTGCACGTTCCCAGGATTTTGATCAGATTATGGGCTTTGAATCAGGTGCAGATGATTATGTAACAAAGCCGTTTTCTCTGGCAGTTCTTTCAAGACGAGTTGAAACTCTTTTGAAAAGAGGAACAAATCTCAGAAGAAAAGACAAAAATTCCGATGATGTTGTTATTGAAAATCTTACGATTAAGCCGTCTTCTCACGAGGTTACAATTGATGGTGAAAGAATAGAATTAACTCTAAAAGAATTTAAAATTCTTACAAAACTTTGTAAAACCCCGGGAAGAGTATACACCAGAGACGCTCTTTTAGATGAACTTTGGGGAATGGATTATACGGGTGACACAAGAACCGTTGACTCTCACGTTGCGCGACTTCGCACAAAATTAGGAGAGTGGGGATTGAGAAATATAATAACAGTTTACGGCACAGGCTATAAAATTAACGATAACCGATAATTATAAACAAAAAAGGAGGTAACCATATGAAACGCAAAGGTTTAGGTATTCGTGCCAAGGTGTTTTTGGAAATCGGTGCAATAATTGCGGTCTGTCTTGTGGGTATCTCCATAGCAAACTCCCAGCTTCTTGAAAGCGTATATATCTGGAATGTTGAACGCTCTTTATCGACCATGGCACAAAATGCAGAAGACGCAGAAGATGATTATTATTTCCTCCTTTCAGATTATGAAAATAAGCAGGGCGTAAGTATCGACCTTTATGACCAAGAAGATAATTATCTTTACGAAGGAACGGGCAATTTCATTTCTGCAAATAAACTCAATATCATAAGCAGAACCCAGAATGAAGACGGGAGTTATTTCAATGTTGTTGCCGAAGAGGGAAGCACAACTCAATATATTGTTTTCGGTAAAGATTTTCAAAATGGTTATCATATTGAAATTACAGCCCAGAAAGACCCGATAAAAGAAAATGCAAATCTTGCTACAAGTGTTACAACAACCATAACAATTCTTGCACTTGTTCTTGCACTTGTTTTCATATCGGCTTATTCAAAGCATTTTACAAAACCGCTTATTCAAATGAGTGAAGTTGCTAACAGAATTGCAAACCTTGATTTTTCAGCCAAATGCGAAATTAACAGGGGCGATGAAATTGGTGCTTTGGCAGAGAATATAAACGTCGTTTCCGATTCACTCAATACTGCACTTTCAGAATTAAGAGAAAAGAACGAGCAACTTATGGAGGATATTGAAAAGGAACGTCGCATTGAGCAAATGAGAGCGGATTTCATTTCTGCTGCGTCTCATGAGCTTAAAACACCCATAGCCATAATAAGAGGTTATGCGGAAGGTTTAAAAATGAATGTCAGAGAAGAAAACGAAAGTGCATCCGAATATTGTGACATTATTATGCGAGAGTCCGACAGAATGAATGTGCTTGTTCTTAATATGCTTGAACAGTCACTGTATTCTTCGGGCGTGAAGAAACCTGATATGGTGGAGTTTAATGTCAATGAATTTATACAGGATTTATTCAAAACAATAACTCCCATATTTGAAGAAAAAGGCGTTACAGCAAAGCATTTTAAAACAGAAGATTTAACTGCTTTTGCAGATAAAACACAGATGACAACGGTGCTTTCAAATATTGTTCTTAATGCCTGCAGTCACGCAAGCGGAGAAAAGGTTATTGAAATTACTACACAAAAAGCGGATAATAGAATAAGAGTTAATGTGTTTAATACGGGAAGTCGAGTTGAAGAAAAAGACAAGGATGGAATTTTTACCTCTTTCTATCGTGCGGATAAAGCACATTCAAGAGCAGAGGGAAGATTTGGTTTAGGTCTTGCAATTGTAAAATCAATTACAGAAAATCACGGTTGCGACTGTGGTTTTGAAAATAAAGAAAATGGTGTAACCTTCTGGTTTACAATGCCGATTGTGAAAGGAAAAACTAATGAAGATTAATTTTGTAATACCTTGCCTTTTAGGTGTTGAGGGAATAATTGCGGATGAGCTCCGTTTTTTAGGGGCTGAAAATGTTCAGGCAGAAAACGGCAGAGTGCTTTTTTCGGGTGATGAGAATATGCTCGCAAGAGTAAATATTTGCTCCCACTTTGCAGAGCGTGTTCAGATTAATATGGGCTCTTTTACCGCAAAGACCTTTGAAGAACTTTTTCAAGGGGTTAAAGCTCTTCCTTGGGAAGAATGGATTGGAAAAGAAGATGCTTTTCCCGTTAAAGGCTATTCGCTTAAGTCAACACTTTTCAGTGTAAGCGACTGTCAGGCGATTATTAAAAAAGCGGTTGTCGAAAGACTTAAATCAAAATATGGTATTTCCTGGTTTAATGAAAGCGGTCCTGTGCATCAGATTCAGTTTTCTATTATGAATGATGTGGTAACAATGCTTATAGATACCACCGGTGCAGGACTTCATAAGCGTGGTTACAGACTTTCTCAGAACGGTGCGCCCATCAAAGAAACTTTAGCCGCTTCAATTTGCGCCCTTGCAAAGCTCCGTCATTATCACACACTTTACGACCCGATGTGCGGTAGCGGTACTCTTCTTATAGAGGGTGCATTGTATGCCCATAATATAGCGCCCGGTCTTAATCGCCATTTTGCTGCAGAAAGATTTGATGTTCTTCCTAAAAATATCTGGAAGGAAGAAAAGGAAAGAGCAATAAGTCTTGAGAAAGTTGATACGGATTTTGTTGGTTATGGTTCCGATATTGATGCAGAGGCTATAAAAATTGCAATTGAAAATGCATCAAGACTTCCGATCGGTAAAAAGCTTAACTTTGAAAAAAGAGACTTGAAGGATTTTAAAAAGTTAAGTGAAAGAGGCACCGTTATCTGCAATCCGCCTTATGGTGAACGTCTTCTTGATTTGCAGGAAGCACAAAAACTTTATAAGGAAATGGGCAGAGTGTTTGACAAAGCGCATGGTTGGAGTTATTATATAATCACTCCCGATGAAGAGTTCGAACAATGCTTCGGCAGAAAAGCAGACAAAAGCAGAAAGCTCTACAATGGTATGATTAAATGTAGATTGCATATGTATTTTAAATAAACTATATTCCCCTGAAGGAGAATGAAAATGAAACATTTATTTATAGTTAATCCCGTTTGCGGAAAGGGTATTTCTTACGAAAGATGTTCCGAGGGTATTGTAAAAACAATGACCGAAATGGGTATTGATAACTACGAAATTCACGTTACAACTGCTCCTCGTGATGGCTATGAATATGCTAAAAAGGAGGTTGAAAAGGGTGAACACATCCGCGTTTATGCTTGCGGTGGTGACGGTACCCTTTATGAAGTTGTTAACGCTTGTGCTTGTCACGAAAATGCAGAGGTTGCCGCATTCCCCTTGGGTAGCGGTAATGATTTTATCCGTATTTTCGGTGATAAAAGAGACTTAAGAAATGTTGCGGACCATGTAAACGGCACAGTTATGGAGTTTGACCTTATAAAATGTGGTGACCAGTATGCAATCAACCAGTGTTCAATGGGTGTTGATGCGGAGGTTTGCGCAAAGCAGGCAGATTTTAAAAAGCTTCCACTTCTTTCAGGTGAAGCGGCATATACAGCGGCGCTTCTTTATTGCTTTATCGGCAGAATGAAGAGCAGATTTACAATTCAGATTGATGATGAAGAACCTTTTACAAGTGATGTGCTTTTCTGTGTTGCAGGTAACTCCCGTTGGTATGGCGGCGGTTATATGGCAGCACCTAAAGCCCTCACCTATGACGGACTTCTGGATTTTATAATTGTTAAAAAGGATTGTTTGCGAATCAAGCTTCTTTCGCTTATTAATCCTTATAAAAAAGGTCAGCATCTCGGTTGGGACAGAACAATTTTCAAAAGAGGTAAAAAAATTCATATTACAAGTGAAAAACCGGCTGCAATGAATGTTGACGGTGAAACAGATTATGTAACAGAATGCACCTTTGAAATTATTGAAAAGGGAATTAAGTTCGTTGTTCCCGCTTGCTCTGACTTTATGGAGAGAGTTAAAAATAATAACGTGTAAAACAAATTCACCCCATTGAAAAACTTTTCAATGGGGTGAAATATTTTCTTGGAACGACTTCTTTTTCTATAACTAATTATAGCACAAAAAAAGAAAAATTACAATACTTGCATATAACATGGATTTATAGTATGATTAACTTTTACAGAGACTATATTTTTTGTTTTTGGAGGTAGTATTTTGCTCGGTAAAGATATGAAAATCGAAGAACAGAAAGCTCAGGAAGTTCAACAGTTTTTAGATAATGAAATTGTACGTTTAGGTGAACTAATTGAAGAATACAAAGCCAATGTCAAAGTTATGGGTGAAGACTTTAATATGGATAACCCCAATGGAGGTATGTATTCGGGTATGGAGCTTACCCAGATTCATCACGAAATGGAAAAGCAATTTCTCTATTCTGAAGAGGCATCAAGAGATATTTTTTTCTATAAAAAACTTCGTAATGCACCCTATTTTGCAAGGGTGGATTTTAAAGGCGAAAGAGCAACTCGTGAAAAAACAATATATATCGGTTTAAGAACACTCCAGAAACATGATACCTTTGAAATGCTTGTGTGCGACTGGCGTGCACCTATTGCATCGCTTTTTTATGAAGATTTTGAGGATAAAGCCTTTTTTAAAGCGCCATCAGGTGAAATTCGCGGAGATTTGCTTCTGAAAAGGCAGTTTAAATTTGAAAACGGAAAGCTTAAATATTACGTTGACAGTGACCTTAAAATTGACGACGATATTTTAAGAGATGTGCTCTCTTCGTCTTCGGGCGAACACCTAAAGGTTATTGTAAACAGTATTCAAAGAGAGCAGAATAAGGTTATCCGCTATACAGATAACGAAAATCTTCTTGTTATCGGTCCTGCGGGAAGCGGTAAAACCTCTGTTGGCTTCCACAGACTTGCGTATCTTCTTTATCAGAATCGGACTGAGCTTACCTCTGCGGAAATTATAATGTTCTCCAATAATGATATTTTTTCAAGCTACGTTGCAGACATAATTCCCGAGCTTGGTGAAATGCCGATAAACTATTCTTCGTTTTATAATATTTTTGCTGCAGAAATTCCTACGGTTACAACAGGGGATTATTATTCACTTGCAGAAAGTATAATAAATGGTGATAACTGCCGCAGTAAAAGTGCAGGAATTAAATTGAGCAAGGCTTTTGTTGATTTTCTTGAATCAGACACAGATGTTTGTGAGCCTGAGTTCAGTGATATTACTCTTTTCGGAGATGTTATTTTCTCAAAAGAAGCACTTTTGGAAAGGTTTTCAAGTGATACAGAAAACTCACAAAAATCAAGAGGTGAACGCCTTGCGGCATATATTCAGGGCGTTGTTGACGAATATTTCATTAACCACAGAGAAGAAATTTATCTTCATATAGATGCAGATTCCGAAATCGATGAAGATACTGCAAAGCTTTTCAAGGCAAAGCGCAGAGAAGTTAAGCAGTATGCTACCGAAATGATTAAATCTGCAATTCTTGTGGACCCAATAGCAGTTTATTTCAAACTTTTAGAAAAATATGCAGAAAAAATAAATTGCCCCGAGCTTCTTGATACAAAAGCTACACTTGATAAAGGGTATCTTGAATTTGAAGACGCTCTGGGAGTTGTATATGTAAAATCCGTTCTTGGTATGTCTGCCGTTCTTTCGGGTGTTAAGCACATTCTTATAGATGAAGCACAGGACTTGTCGTATATACAGCATAAGCTTATTTTAAAAATGTTCCCGAGAGCAAGAGCTACCCTTCTTGCAGATACAAATCAGGCAATTATTTCAGAACTTAATACTACAAGCAAAGAAGAGCTTGCTGAGATTTATAATGCGAAAATACTTAATCTTAATAAAAGCTATCGTTCCACAAAAGAAATCAATTCCTATGCATTAAAGCTTCTTCCCGAAGAAAAAAGATATGAAATCTTTGAGCGAACAGGAGAAGAAGTTAAAGAAATCAGCGGTAATGTTGAAGACTTTAAAAATGCAGTAAAACAATTGGCTGAGAGTAGCCCGTCAACCTGCATAATCACCCGAAATCTTAAGGAAACAATAGCGGTTTACAATGAGCTTAAAGCAGAAATAGACGGCTTGAGAATTTGCGACAATAAATCCTTTGAGCTTTCTCATAACCCCATTGTTATGCCTTTGGCACTTACAAAAGGGCTTGAATTTGATAATGTAATTGTCTATGATAAAGATGGTGCATTTAGTGGAGAAGAAAATAAAAAATATCTCTATATGGCGTCAACAAGAGCGTTGCACAAACTTACAATTTTTGAGGTGAAATAATGAAAGAACTAAAGTTTTTTGTTATCACTGATCCACATTATTTTAGTGAAAAACTTGGCGCTTATGGTACGGGCTATGAAGCTTTTATGGACTATGAGCAGAAATGCTACGCAGAAACTGCCGTCATAAACAAAGCAGCCAATGAATACCTAAAAAATAGCACTGAAGCTGATATAATTCTCATAGCAGGAGACCTTTCTTTTAATGGTGAAAGAGAAAGTCATATTGAATATTCAAAAGAACTCAAAGCGTTAAAGGAAAGCGGTAAGAAAATTTTTGTTGTTACTGCAGGTCACGATATCGAACCTAATCCTTTCCAATATAACGGCGGAGAAAGAGAAAGTGCCGATGGAATAAAATTCGGCGATTTAATAAATTATTATGGTGATTTCGGCTATAACGATGCCATTGCTTTTAATGAAGAGCATCTTTCTTATGTTGCAGAGCTTTCCGAGGATGTTCGTCTTTTAGTTTTGTGTAACGATACTGCCGAGGGCAAAAACAAGGCTTATGATGAAGAGTTTTTAAAATGGATTGAAGACCAAGCAAAAAAGGCAAAAGAAGACGGCAAAATGATAATTGCAATGGAGCATTATCCCGTTCTTCCGGGTCAACCAATACTTGCTCTTATTCCCGATGCTCGTCAGAAAGAAAGTAAAAAGCTTATCGAAACTCTTGCAGATAACGGAGTTCATCTTATTTTCACGGGTCATATGCACAATCAAAGCGTGAATGTTGTTGAAACCGAAAAAGGTAACAAGTTCTATGATGTCTGCACAGGTTCTCTTATCGGTTGCCCTGCATTTATGCGCCTTGTAACAATTAAAGATGAAAACACTGTTGAGATAAAAAGCATTCCTGTTCCTGAATTTGAATGGGAGAAAAACGGTAAAACAGGGGAGCAGTATCTTCAGGACCAATTTGACAGAATGATAATCACATTAATCGGCGGAATGAAGGATAACCCTGAAAGAACATTGAGAAAGCTTGGATTAGGTGCTAAAACAGCACTTTATAAACCGGTTAAATTCGTCGGTAAAATTCTTTACACCTGGTCGGTTGGAAAAATTGCAAGACTTTTCTTTGTTAAAGCTCACCCTGACGTTAAAAATGACAGATTCTTTGATTATCTTGTTGCTATTGTAAGGAATATGTTCTGCGGCGACCAGCCTTATACGGAAGACACACCTTTCGGAGAAACTTTTTTAAAGGTACTTAGAAGATTAAATCCCATACTTAAAATACTCAATAAAAAGCTCCACGGAGCACAGGGCGAAGAGCTTGATTTCTATGAAATGTTGAAGCATTCTGCAGGCAACTACGGAATTTCCGATTATAATACAACATTAAATCTTAAATAACAACAAAGCAGTAGGTTTTGCCTACTGCTTTGTTGTTTCTTAATCATTTATTTTAAAACGCAATTTTTTCTTCGATATAGCTTTCAAGCTCGTCAATTGAAATACGAACCTGTTCCATTGTATCTCTGTCACGAACTGTTACGCAACCATCTTCAATACTGTCAAAGTCATAAGTAATGCAGAAGGGTGTACCGATTTCGTCCTGACGGCGGTATCTTTTACCGATTGAACCTGCATCATCAAAATCAACATTAAATTTCTTTGAAAGCTTTGTGAAAATCTCTGTTGCCTGTTCGTTAAGCTTCTTTGAAAGGGGAAGAATTGCACATTTGAAAGGTGCAAGAGTAGGATGAAGGCGAAGAACAACTCTTGTATCGTTCTTTTCTGCATCAACAACCTCTTCATCATAAGCTTCTGTGAGAATTGTAAGGAAAAGTCTTTCAACACCAAGAGAGGGCTCGATAACATAAGGAATGTATCTCTCATTTGTTTCGGGGTCAAAGTAATCAAGGCTCTTGCCTGATGTGTTGATATGCTGAGTAAGGTCGTAATCTGTTCTGTCAGCAACGCCCCAAAGCTCGCCCCAACCGAAGGGGAAGAGGTATTCAAAGTCTGTTGTTGCTTTTGAATAGAAGCAAAGTTCTTCAGGGTCATGGTCACGAAGACGAAGATTTTCTTCTTTAATGCCGAGAGAATAAAGCCAGTCACGGCAGAAACCGCGCCAGTATTCGAACCATTCAAGGTCAGTACCGGGTTTGCAGAAGAATTCAAGCTCCATCTGTTCGAATTCACGAACACGGAAAATGAAGTTACCGGGAGTAATTTCGTTACGGAATGATTTACCAATCTGAGCAACGCCGAAAGGAACTTTTTTTCTTGTTGTTCTCTGAATGTTTGCAAAGTTTACGAAAATACCCTGTGCAGTTTCGGGACGAAGATAAAGCTCGTTTTTGCTGTCTTCTGTAACGCCCTGGAATGTTTTGAACATAAGGTTAAATTGGCGAATATCAGTAAAGTTATGTTTACCGCAAGAAGGACAAGCAATTGCTTTTTCCTTGATGTAGTCCATCATCTGCTCATTTGACCAACCTGCAACATTAGTGCCATCAAAATCTTCGATAAGGTTATCTGCTCTGTGACGGGTTTTACATTCACGGCAGTCCATAAGGGGATCAGAGAAACCGCCAAGGTGTCCCGATGCAACCCAGGTCTGGGGATTCATAAGAATAGCACTGTCAAGACCTACGTTGTAGGGATTTTCCTGAATAAATTTTTTGCGCCAAGCATTTTTGATGTTGGTTTTAAGCTCAACACCAAGAGGGCCGTAGTCCCAAGTGTTTGCAAGACCGCCGTAGATTTCGCTGCCTGCATAAACAAAGCCTCTGCCCTTGCAAAGAGCAACAAGCTTTTCCATAGATTTTTCTGTGTTTTTCATATATAAATCTGTCCTTTCAGATAATTAACATTTATCAGTTGTCTGTATCAAGCTTTCTATCAGACACTTTTCCGCCAAACTGACTGTAATACATATCCGCATAAAGACCGCCTTTTTGGAGCAGTTCTTTATGAGTGCCTCGTTCTTTTACAGTACCTTTATCGATGAAGAGAATTTCATCGGCTTTTTTTATTGTGGAAAGTCTATGGGCAATAACAAAGTTTGTTCTGCCTTTCATAATTTCGCTCATAGCCGCCTGTAAAAGAAGCTCGGTTCTTGTATCTACGGAGCTTGTTGCTTCGTCGAGAATAAGAATTTTCGGGTCCTTCAAAAGAGCACGGGCAATAGTAAGCAATTGCCTTTGTCCTTGTGAAAGATTTTCACCGTTTTCTTCAAGCATTGTGTCATAACCCTCGAAAAGTTCAGAAATAAACTCATCTGCATGGGCGGCTTTTGCGGCAGCGACAACCTCTTCGTCTGTAGCATCAAGCTTTCCGTAGCGGATGTTATCTTTAATTGTGCCATTGAATAGCCAGGTGTCCTGAAGCACCATTCCGTAGAGGGAACGTAAATCATCTCGGGGAATATCACGAATATCTGTTCCGTCAATGGTAATCTTACCTTCGTTTACATCATAGAAACGCATAAGAAGATTAACGAATGTGGTTTTACCCGCACCTGTTGGACCAACAAGAGCTACAAGTCCACCGCATTTAACGGAAATATCAAGGTTTTCCATCAAACGCTTATCGGGTGAATAGGAGAAAGAAACATTTTCAAATTTAAGAGCATCTTTAAATTCAATGCTTTTACCATTTTTATCTGCAACCTCTTCAGGCTCGTCAAGAACTGCAAAAACTCGTTCGGAAGAAGCCATACTTGATTGCAGGTTGTTTACAATTTGTGCTAGTTGAGAAATAGGGGATGTGAAAAGCTTTGAATAGGTGATAAAGGTAAGAATACCGCCTATAGTGAAGCTTTCGCCCATATCATAAAGAACTGTGCCGTTAACAGCAAAAACACCTTTGTTTACTATAAGATAGCCACCAATAATAGCGATAAGAATATAACCGAAGTTATCGATAAGGTTTATAAAGGGAGCTATTGTACCTGAAATAAACTGTGCTTTTCTGCTCACATCTGTAAGTTCATCGTTGATATCGTTGAATTCGTCAACAGCTAATTGCTCCTGACCGAAAAGTCGGACAATTTTGTGACCGGTATACATTTCTTCAACATGGCCGTTGAGTTCGCCTGTTCTGTCCCATTGAGATTTGAAGAGTTTTTTTGAAACCTTCATAATGCTCAACGCAATTGCTGCTGCAGGTGGAACAATTAGAACAATAACAAGGGTAAGGAACCAGTTCGTTACAAGCATCATCACGAAAACACCCACAAGGGTGATGATTGATGTTACAACAGAAACTAAATTGTGCTGAAGAGTGTTGCTGATATTATCAATATCGTTAATAAGGCGGGAAAGGATATCGCCTTTGGAATTGGAATCGAAGAATTTAAGTGGTAAGCGTGAAAGCTTTGTGTTTAAATCCTCTCTCAATCGGCGGACAACCTTTGCGGTTATTCCTGCCATTGTAAATTGCTGAACGAAGGAGAAAATTGCCATTCCGCCATAAACTGCAAGAAGCATAAGAATATAGGGGATAAGGCTTTCCGCAGAAATTTCGAAGCCTTCAATTTTAAGAGCAACCTGCTCATTGAGAACATCAAGAGCATCACCGATATAGCTTGGACCGATAACATTGCAGATTGTGCTCAAAATGCAGGTTATGAAAACAATTACACAACCGCCTTTATGCTCAAAAAGATATTTTAAAAGCCGTTTCATTGTTTTGCCGAAATTATTTGCTCTTTCTTCACCTTTCTGAACAGAACGGTAGGAAGAATAGCGTAATTTTCGGGTGTTTCGGCGCATTTCAAGAAGCTTTTGGCGGTTTTCGTCAAGTTGTCGTGGTTTTCTTGTCATTCTGTCGCCTCCTCTTCACTAAGTTGGGATGCAACAATGTCCTTATAAACGTCACAGGACTGAAGAAGCTCTTCGTGAGTACCTGTGCCTACAACCTGACCGCGGTCAAGAACAATTATTTTATCTGCATCAATTATTGTGCCGACGCGCTGAGCCACAATAAGAATAGATGAATTTTTAAGGTTTTCTTTCAATGCTGCGCGAAGACGTGCATCTGTTGCAAAATCAAGAGCAGAGAAGCTGTCATCAAACATATAGAAAAGGGCTTCTTTTACAATGGCACGGGCAATGCAAAGTCTTTGTTTCTGCCCGCCTGAAAGATTGGTTCCGTTCTGGGAAATCATACTGTAGAGTCCATCGGGAAGCTTTTCAACAAAATCCTTTGCCTGAGCAATTTCAAGAGCACGCCATAATTCAGCATCAGTTGCATCTTCCTTACCGTAGCGGAGATTATCTGCAATAGTACCGCTGAAAAGGAAGGCCTGTTGAGGAATATATCCGATTTTAGAATAGATTGATGCAAAATCCATCTGGCGAACATCATAGCCGTCAAGGAAAACTGCACCACCCTCTACATCATAGAAACGAGGTATAAGGTTGAGAATTGTTGATTTACCTGAGCCTGTTCCACCGATAATAGCAGTAACCTTACCGGGATTTGCAGTAAAGCTGACATCTTTAAGAACATCGGTATAGTCACCATCAGGATTTTTATATTTGAAGCTGACATTACGGAATTCGATAACACCTTTTTCGGAATTGTTTTCTTGCTTTTCGAGAATTTCCATTTCAGGTTGCATTTCGAGAACATCGTTTATACGGTTTGCGGAGATCTTAGCTCTGGGAAGCATAATGAACATAGCCGCAGCATTGGAAAGAGCAATAACAACAAATACAAGATAAATAATAAACGCCTGTAAATCGCCTATGGTGTTCTGAATTTCAACTGCATCTGTAAGGCGGTTAATCTGCACATATCCAATAGCCACGAGAAGAATAATAAGTAAGAATGCAAGAAGAGTTACAATTGGAATAAGAGAAGCAAAAATTCTCTGAACGGTAACAACCATTCCCGTTAAATCATCGTTTGCATCCTTGAAACGCTTGTCCTCATGCTTTGTTCTGTTAAATGCACGGATAACTCTTATACCGCTGATTTTTTCACGGATTATAAGATTGAGCTTATCAACCTTTTTCTGAATTTTATCAAAGAAAGGAAGTATTTTCTTTGCAACAAGAAGAGCAATAACTGCAATAACAGGAAGAACAACAAGAAGAACAAGAGAAAGCCCCGGGTCCATAATGACCGCCATAATTGTTCCGCCTATAAGCATAATCGGAACGGAAATGATTGTACGAAGGCTCATAAGAATGAAATCCTGCACCTGGCGGATATCGTTAATAGTTCTTGTTATAAGTGAGGGGATACCTATTTTATCAATATCGCCTTGTGAGAAAGATTCTACCTTGTTAAAAATATCTGCACGAAGCTCACCTGCAAAGCTTGTTGAAACTCTGCTTGAGCAGTAGCTGTTTGCAATGGAAACAAACATTGCTATAACACAGCAAACAAGCATAAAAATACCATCGGATTTAATGGATTCCAGGTCACCCTTATTGATACCTTCGTTGATGATTTCGGAAAGCAACAACGGGAAAGCAAGGGTAAGCACATTGTTTATTGCAGCAAGAAACAGCGTAAACAATGCAAAATGCTTATGCGGTTTTAAATAACGCAATAGCTTTAACATCCACAAATCCTCCTAACTTATTTGACACATAAAAATACATATTAAATATACCAAAAAATAGAAGAGTTATCAACTGTTTTTTCTCTTTTTTATACCATTTTTAAGAGAATTTTAATTTTTGTTGTTTCGTATAGCTTTTTGCAAAGTCTTGCGCTTGACAGATTTTGTTAAGTATAGTAAAATATCAAACTGTTATATTATGTAATTTCAACGAAATGAGTGTGATTTTAATGCATTGGTCCGAAATCATTGCCGACCGTATTATCAAGCGCAATCCTGATAAGGAAGAGTATGTTTGCGCCGCAGGTATCAGTCCCTCCGGTTCAATTCATATCGGTAACTTCCGTGATATTGCAACAAGCTATTTTGTTGTTCGCGCACTTATTAAAAAAGGTAAAAAAGCAAAGCTTCTTTTCTCCTGGGACGAATTTGACCGTATGAGAAAGGTTCCTGTTAACGTTGCGGCTATTGACAGCGATATGGAAAAATATATCGGTTGCCCCTATGTTGATGTTAAGAACCCCTTTGATACAGAAGAGAAAACTTATGCTGAATATTTCGAGCACGAATTTGAGCGTTCAATTGTAAAATTTGGTATCAATATGGACTATCGTCATCAGGCAGAAATGTACAGAAGCGGTAAATATACTGAGCACATTCTTCATTCTCTTAAAAAGAGAGGGGAAATCTTCGATATTCTTGCTTCTCACCGTACTCAGCCTGTACAGGAAGGTGAACGTGAGGCATATTACCCCGTCAGTATTTACTGCTCCGAATGCGGTAAGGACACAACTAAAATTGTTTCTTTGAGTGACGATTGCACTCAGGCTGAATATACTTGCGAATGCGGTCACAAAGGTTCCTTTGATTTCACAAAGGACTTTAACTGCAAGCTCGCTTGGAAAATTGACTGGCCTATGCGTTGGATGTACGAGGGCGTCGATTTCGAACCCGGTGGAAAAGACCACGCAAGCCCCCACGGCAGCTATGACACAAGTAAAGATATTGCAAAGAAAATCTTTGGTTATGAACCGCCTCTTTTCCAGGGTTATGAGTTTATCGGTATCAAGGGAACAACAGGCAAAATGTCCGGTTCATCAGGTCTTAACCTTACTCCTGAAACTCTCCTTAAAATTTATGAGCCTGAAGTTATTTTGTGGCTTTATTCAAAAACAGAACCTCTCAAGGCATTTGATTTCTGCTTTGATGATGGTATTTTAAGACAGTATTTTGAGTTCGATAAAATGTATAATGCTGTTAAGGACGGCACTGCAAACGATGCTCAGAAAGACATTATGTATAATACAACTGTTAACGACAGAGTTCTTGAAACAGTTCCCATGGGTCTTCTCGTTCAGCTCGGTAGCGTTGTTGACTTTAATGTTCCTATGCTTGAAACTGTTTTTGAAAAAATCGGAACACCTTATAAGAGCGAACAGTTCAGCGCAAGACTTGATAAGGCAAAATACTGGCTTGAAAACTGTGCTCCCGATCAGGTTAACCGCTTGAGAGCAGGTCGTAACTGGGAAGTTTATGAAACTCTCAACGAAACTCAGAAAGCAGAAATCAAAGCTCTCTTTGAATATATTTCTGCAGGCGGATATGATCTTGACGGGCTTAATAAAAAACTTTACGCTATTCCGAAAGAAATAAATGGTGGCGAGCTTGACGAAAAAGAGCTTAAAACAATTCAGGGCGCATTCTTCAAGAATGTTTATAAGCTCCTTATAGATAAAGAGAAAGGTCCTCGTCTTTATCTCTTCCTTTTTGCTATTGACCCCAAGAGATATGTTGGTCTTCTCGATTTCTCTTACCCCAAAACAGAGGAAGAAGTAAAAATAGAAGAAGCAACAAAGGCAGAAGAGGTTGTCGAAAGCGAAGATAAACATGTTTACGGCGAAGCAGATGCTTTTGTTCCACTTAAAGAAAACACAGTTTCTATTGAGGAGTTTGAAAAACTTGATCTTCGTGTTTGTGAAATTATCAAAGCACAGGAAATCAGAAAATCTCACAGTTGCTTGAAACTTACTCTTGATGACGGTAGCGGTGAAAACAGAGTTATCGTTTCTTCAATCAAGAGCGAGTATACCTGCGAACAGCTTGTTGGCAAAAAGATTATTGTTATTGCAAACCTTGAGCCTGCAAGATTTTCAGGTGTTCAGAGCAACGGCATGCTTCTTGCAGCAACAAACGGCGCTTGCGGTTGCCAGGTAGTGTTTGTTCCCGATTGCGTTCCTTCAGGTACACAGATTAAGTAATATGAAATTAGTACCGATTACCGAAGAGCGTTTCGATTTGGTTTTCAGTAAAATGACCGCGGCGTTTCCGTACGAGGAGCGCCGCGACTATTTGGACCAGAAAGAATGCTTGAATAATAATTTTTTTAAGTTTTCAGAAATTTTTGATGAAGAAACTGATATAGGTTTTATAGCGCTCTGGGATTTCCCCGAATTTGTTTTCATCGAGCATATTGCCATTGATGAAGAAGTGCGAGCAGGTGGCTACGGCTCAAAAACAATTGAGCTTGTAAAAGCTCTTTATAAAAAGCCTATAATTCTTGAAGCAGAAGCACCCGAAACAGAGCAACAAATCAAAAGAATAAGATTTTATGACAGATTAGGGTTCAAAATAAATTCTTATGATTATGAGCAACCCTCTTATCACGGTGGTGAGGGAGTGCCACTGAAAATTCTTTCTTACCCTGAATTAATCAGCCAAGATGAATTTGATTTGTTTATAAAGAGGACAATAGAAAATCCATACAAAAAGAGCTTTTCGTAAGAAAGGCTCTTTTTTAATAAACTCATTGCAAAAAATAAAATATGTGCTATACTACAATAATGTAAATATATAAATAAATACCCAAAATAAAGGATTTTAATATGATTACTCCCGAAAAAATTGAAAGAATAAATTTTCTTGCCCGTAAGGCTCGTGAGCAGGAGTTAACAGAGGAAGAAAAGATTGAGCAGAAAGCTCTTCGTGCGGAATACGTTGCCGCATTCAGAAAATCTCTTGAAAACACTCTTGATAACACAGTTATTCAACGACCTGACGGAACAAGGGAAAAGGTAAAGAAAAGAAGAAAATCTTCAGGAGAAAAGCAATAATGGCTACTATCAGAAGAATGAGAGCAGATGATATTAAAGATGTCGAATATGTCTGCCGAATGACTGCAGGGGAATTAAGCATAAAGGACGAAAATGTAGGAAGAAGAATGTCAAAAATGTTTTCTACATATTATGCCCGCGAATGCTATGATTCCTGCTTTGTTCTTGCGGATGATTCCGATAAGGCGGTAGGTTATATTCTCTGTGAACCCGACTATAAGAGATTTAGCAAAGTTTTCAGAAGAATTGATGTGCCTGAAATTTACAAATTAGAGAAAAAAAGCGGTTTGAGATGTTGGTTTTTCCCTGTGCCATATTCTTTAATGGGTTGGAAATATCCGGCACATATGCACATTGATTTGTTGCCTGAATATCAGAATGGCGGTTATGGTTCAAAAATGGTTCAAATGCTTTTAGAAGACCTTAAATCCAAAAATGTTAAGGGTTTAATGCTTATTGCGGGTGCATGGAATCATGGCGCAATCCGTTTTTATAAAAGAAATGGTTTCAAAATGATTTTTAATAAATTAGGCGAAGCCGTAATGGCAATTGATTTAACAAAATAAACTGATAACTATTATATTTTTCTCACAGGTAGTGATTTTATGGCAAACGATCCCGTAACAGCAATAATAGTAGGAGCAGGGCATAGGTCAATGGCTTATGCCGATTTCTCTTTAAGATACCCGGAAAAACTTAAAATTGTGGGTGTGGCAGACCCTGACAAATACCGTCAGAAAATGGTCAGCGAAAAGTTCGGTTTTTCCAAAGAATTCTGCTTTGATTCTGCAGAAGAATTGGCAAAAGTTCGAAAATTTGCAGACGCGGTTATTAACGGAACAATGGACGAGCAGCATGTTGAAACTTCAATCCCTCTTCTTGAAAAAGGCTATGATATGCTTCTCGAAAAGCCTTTTGCGGTGAATGACGAGGAAATGTCAAGATTAATTGAGGTAGTTAAACGCAATAATAACAAGGTTATGATTTGCCATGTGCTTCGTTACACTCCCTTCTATTCTGAAATCAAAAAGAGAATTTTGAATGGTGAAATTGGTGATATAATAAATATTCAGACTGTTGAAAATGTAAGCTACCATCATCTTTCAACCTCTTTTGTTCGTGGCAAATGGGCAAATTCAGAAAAATGCCATACCTCAATGCTTCTTGCAAAATGCTGCCACGACCTTGATATTATGATGTGGTTAATGGGCGAGGACAAGCCTGTCAGCGTTTCCTCTGTTGGTGCGAGAATGCAGTTTATACCTGAAAACGCACCCGAGAATTCGGGAACCCGTTGCCTTGTGGATTGCCCCAATGTTGATGACTGCCGTTTTAGTGCAAAAAGGCTTTATCTGGAGCATCCTAATGAATGGACGGTTTACGTTTGGCGCGATATTGAAGATGTTGAAAACCCCACTGATGAGCAGAGAAAAGAACTTCTTATGCACAGCGATTATGGCAGATGTATGTATAAATGCGATAATGATGTTGTTGACCATCAAAGTGTTCTTGTGAATTTCAAAAGCGGAGCAACGGGCACTCATAATATGGTGGGCGGTTCTCCCGAACCCTTGAGAACAATTCGCGTTACAGGAACAAAGGGAGAAATTTACGGCGAATTCGAACACGCTTTTATTGAAGTGAGAAAACAAAATCCTGCAAAAGCAAATTATTTTGATAAAGAAGTTATTGATATGAGCCATATTTCAGGCGAAGGTCATAGCGGTGGAGATGAAAGACTTACCGAGGATTTTGTTAACTTCCAGCGTGGCGAAAGTCACTCTATTTCCTGTACATCGATTTTTGATTCTGTTCCGGGTCACAAGGTGATTTTTCTTGCGGATAAATCAAGAGAAAAGGGCGGGGAATTAGTACATATTGATTTGTAATTTACACAAGAAAGGACGGCACTATGAATAATAAAATAAAGCGTGCCGTTGGTATCGGCTTAAGAGCGGCTCTTGTTCTTGCAATTCTTTTTGTAATTATTTTTAAATATAACGACCTTGTTAATATAGACGTCCGCGCACTTGTGGAAAAAACAAACACCGTTTTTGAAGCGGGTGCGGCAGTTGTGGGAGTTTATTCTCTTAAAGCAATAGTTTTTGTGATTCCTGCCTCGGTTCTCTATATGGCAGTGGGAATGGCTTTCGATTTTCTTCCCGGACTTATAGTAAATGCAGTTGGTCTCTTTGCAGAGCTTAATATAACCTATTTTATAGGCAAGTTTTTAGGCGGTGAAAGGGTAGAGAAAAAACTGAAAGAGTCAAAAAAAGGCGAAAAAATCATAACTCTCAGAGATAAGAAAACCCCGTATCTTTATCTGGCAAGACTTTTACCTGTTTTCCCAATAGACTTTGTAAGCCTTTTCTTTGGCGCAAGTAATATGGGTTATTTGAGATATATTTTAATTTCTTTTTTCGGAGTTATGCCTCGAATAATTCTCATAACCCTTCTGGGTGATAAAATATATGATGTCATTCCCGTTAAGTTTATGATGACAGTGGTAGTTTTCGCTTTGCTCGGTGCATCAATAGTGGTTTTGATTAAGTATGTTAAAAAGAAGCACGATTAAAATGCAGAATTCGAAATTCGAATATTCGGGCGCGAAAATGCGCCGTAGAAGAAAAAACAAAAGTTTATCGGTCAGGTACAAATTATTACAATTTGTATCTGACCGATTTTGTTAATTAATATTTATCTTTTATCTTTTTAGCGTTGGAATATGCACTATAAGTTTTGCCTTTGTACGCTTTCACCTTATAAGTGTAAGTTTTACCTTTCTTTGCTTTTGTATGGGTGTATGTAACCTTTGCATTACCTTTAACAGTTGTAAGCTTTTTATAGCTTCCTGAACCTGTTTTGTAGTAAATTACATAACCCTCTGCACCTGTTATCTTGTTCCACTTAAGAGTTATACCCTTCTTAGCACTCTTTGGTGTCTTCAAGGACGGGTCTGCAAGATAAAGCTTTGAAAGTGATTTGGAATAATCGGACTTACCTGCCTCATTTACAGATTTTACTGCATAGTAATATTTTTTACCTGACTTTGCCTTCTTATCTGTAAAACTTGTCTTACTTGTTGTGCCGAT
>JAZNGU010000066.1:0-26791 GCA_045576615.1 Acutalibacteraceae bacterium
ATCTCTCAACGGGTTTACTGTTGTTACAGAATATGAGCCAATGTATGATGAAAACCTAGGCTTTTATATCGGTTACACAGATTATCTCGATGAAAAAGACGTTTCTTATAAAGCAATTTTCTTCCCTGTTTACACTGATTACATTAACATTTGCGTTGATAAAAAAGGAAAAAAATACGGCTTTGAACAATTCGATTATGAATTCGAAGATGACGATGGTACAATTGAATCTGGCACAGAAATTTATGTTTACGATTTAATCGAACACCCCACATATGGTTTTATTGCCATTCAGGATGAATCCAGAGAAACCCTCAATGGCTTAACACCTCTTAAAATATCTGAAGTTGAACTTGCTGATTGCTACTACACCTCTGATGTAGTTATAAACAATGGTGGTTCAATCAATGAGCCTGCGAAAATCAAAAGCATTAAAGCTTCTAACACAAATCAGGGCGTAAAAATCACTTGGTCTGCAGTCAAAGATGCAGAAAAATACCGAATCTACAGAAAAGCTGCAGGCGAATTTAAATTCACCTACCTTGATACTGTTAGTGCAGATAAAAAATCCTTTATTGATAAAACCGTAAGAAGCGGTAAGAAATACACTTACACTGTAAGAGGCGTTAACTTTGTTGGTGCCGGTGATTTGAATTCAAAAGGTGCAACCATTACCTTCTACGATGCTCCCCTTGTTGAAGCAAAAAACATTACAACCGGAGTCAATCTTAAATGGGCTACGGTTGCAGGAGCAACAAAATACAGAATCTATCGCAAAACCTCAGGCTCTTCAGAATGGACCCGACTCGATACTGTAACCAGTACCTCCTTCACAGATAAAACTGCAAAAAGCGGAAAGAAATACTACTATTCTGTTAAAGCCGGAAAAGGCGATACAATGAGTGGCTACAATATAGAAGGCAAGTATTTTCTTGCAGCGCCTGAGCTTTCTTATGTTAAAAACACCAACACCGGTGTAAAAATCAGTTGGAAAGAGGTCAAAGGTGCTGACCGCTATAAAGTGTATAGAAAATATGGCAGCAACAGTTACGAATATATCGGAACAACTGAAAAACTATACTATACCGACAACAAAGCAAATTCCGGCAGAGTATATACATATACAGTTAAAGCTGCAAAAAGCCAGACTAACAGTGCATATAATAAAACAGGTTTGAAAATCAAGGCAGATTGACAAAACCGCAAAAACAAAAAACAAAGAAAAAACATCAACGAGTTAAACTCGTTGAGGTTTTCTTTTCTATTATTCTTTACCTGCTGTTACTGTTTCTTTTTCTTCAACAGCATCAGTTTCTTTTTCTTTATCCTTTAATTTTTCAAAAATACGGTAGTTAACCTTACCGATTTTTGTTGTAGGTAATGCATCTGTGAATTCAATTTCCTTGAACTGTGCATTTTTTGCGATGTTCTTCTTACAGAACTCCTTAATTTCTGCTTCAAGCTCTGCAGTACGCTGAACACCGTTCTTAAGAACAATAACCGCTTTGGGTGCTTCTTCACGAACTTTGTCCTTGATACCAACAACAACACTGGAGGCAACATATTTGCACTTGTTGAGAATGTTTTCAAGCTCTGTTGGGTAAATGTTATAGCCGTTGGAAATAATCATTCTCTTAAGACGTGACGTGAAATGCAAAACACCATTTTCAAGGTAACCAAGATCACCCGTATGCAACCACTGTGTGCCGTCAGCGTGGGTTCTTATTGCATTATCAGTTTCTTCCTTATCATTAACATAACCAAGCATAACAGTTGGACCATTAACACAGATTTCACCAATTTCACCATCGGGAAGTTTTTCATTTGTAACCGGGTCGCAAACTCTGATATGAGTGTCAGGATTTGGGATACCGATATTATCAATATCATCTGCACCATAAGCAGTTGCAGTGAAGAACGCAGTTGCTTCGGAGAGACCATAACCGATTCTTATGTGTGCTTTTGAACCGCAAGAACGGAAATAGTCAAGAACTTTTGCTCTTAAATCATCGCTTAAGTAGTCACCACCACTGAGAATAACCTTAACGCTCTTAAAGCTGTCAGGACCAAGATTTTTATTATTGGTAATTGCTTTGAGCATTGTGGGAACTGCAGGAACAATTGTGGGTTTTTTCTTTTTGATTGTTTCGTTAAGCTTCTTAATATCGATTTTTGGAATAAGAATACATTTCATACCCAAACAAAGAGGTGCGTGAACTGCAACACAAAGACCGAAGCCGTGGAAAATGGGAAGAGCGGACAGCATTGATGCACCCGGTCTTGCTTCGGGACAAACTGCAATACACTGTATTGCAAGCGCATTAAAACAAAGGTTTGAAAGAACAATACCTTTTGATTTACCTGTTGTACCACCACTATAAATGAGGACTGCCGCATCATCTCTGTTCCTTTTAACTGATGGAGCAATTGTACCCATACCGGAAACAAATTTTTTCCAGACAATTGTATCGGAAGAATATTTCATCTGCTTTCTACCCTTTAAATTATAAAGAGTTTTAAGAACAGGCGGCATACTCATACTTACTTCGCAAACAACAACCGTTTCAACACAAGCATCTTTAACAGTTTTGTAGGAAACGTCTGTTGTGAAAATAAGACTTGAATTTGTGAGAGAGACTGCATTTCTTATTTCGTTAGCATCACTTAAAGGATGAATAACGTTTGCAACTGCACCGATTTTATTAATCGCATAAATAAGGAAAATTGCCTCGGGCATATTGGGCATACAAATAGTTACGCTTTCATCCTCAACAACACCTAATTTCTTAAGGGCATTTGCTACAATATTAATATTTTCATCCAACGCTTCAAAACTGTAAACAGTATCGAAAAACTCAAGAGCTGGTGCATCAGGCTGTTTATCAACCATCTCTTTTAAGAGTTCATAAATCGAACCCTCACGATAGCACATATGCTCGGGCATATCACCGTAATGCTGAAGCCATGTTTTTTCTTCCATGGGTAAATCTATTAAAGACATGGCTTTCATTGTGGAAAAATAATTACATTTTGTGCCCATTGGCAACCTCTTTCTGTTCTTTCTTAAGAACATTTTATGTAAAAAAGATATTATCCGAATTGTTTAAAACTCAAAAAATCTAATTTTTCTCTATCTGCGTAGTTTGATAATATAGGTTTTTTCCGACAAAGTCAAGAAAATCTGTAAAAAAACTCCCGCTTTTTGAAACATTAAACACCTGTTGAATTAAATGTTGTATTATTAGGGGGTATGTGAATAAAAATAACGAAACCACAAAAGCGATTTCGTCATTTTGGTGTGGGAAAAGGGACTTGAACCCTCAAGAACTTACGTTCATATGAGCCTGACGGTAACACCACCTGGGTGATAAGCCACAAACCCGGTAGAATCAAGGGTTCTCGGCTTTTCATTTTTTCAGGTTTTCTAACTATCTGCATAACAATATAGAAAAATTAGGTTGTCAAGCTATAATTCGGCATACTATAAAAATATATACACTAAATTGAAGTTGCACTTCAATCAAATTATAATGTGCATAATTTGCACTCAGCTAGAAACCAAAAGTGCAAATGTTGCACTTTTCTCTTGACTTTAAAGTGCAGAAATGATATAAAATATTTAAAGGAGATGGGATAATGTCTACTTTAAAACAACTAAGGTTATCAAAAAAACTCACTCAACAAGAAGCAGCTACAATTTTAGGTGTGTCTTTGCGTTCATATAAAGAGTATGAGAATAATGAAGTCAAAGTTGGAACACTTAAATATCGTTCTATGGTAAGCGAGCTTGAAAAGCATGTGGTCTTGGATGAAGAACATGGTATACTTACATTGGATGAAATTAAACAAGGCTGTAAAGCTGTATTGGATGAATACGACGTTAAATATTGTATCCTGTTCGGCTCGTACGCTAAAGGAAAAGCAACAGAGATAAGCGATGTTGATTTGCTTGTATCAACAGAAATTGTAGGCTTAAAATTTTTTGGTATTGCAGAACGACTCAGAGAAACATTACACAAAAAAGTTGATTTGTTAGACCTACGACAATTAGCAGATAATCAGGCGTTAATTGATGAAATATTAAAGGATGGTGTAAGAGTATATGAACAATCTGAAAAATGATGCTTATTATATTGAAAAAATATTAACTGACCTTAAGTTTATTTCAAAGCATATGTCAAATGTATCTAAAGACGAGTTTGAACAAAACGAAGTGCTTTTAGATTCAATGTTGTTCCGTCTGATTCAAGTTTCTGAAAACGCAAAGAGAATGTCGGATGATTATAAATTGATTAGAACTGATATTCCCTGGAGAGATATTTCGGGTTTGCGTAATCGTGTAGTTCATGATTATGGCAGTGTTGATTTGAAGATAGTCTATTCAACATTAGTTGATGATGTCCCTGCATTGATAGAATTATTTGAAAAATAAGATTACATTTTTTGAAGAGTTGAGCACAGTAGCTAATAATTATCCATTTGTGCACCACCAAAAGCCAAATAAAACAAGTTATTGAGAGGACAAGGTAAACCCCTGTTCTCTCATTTTTTCTTTTCTTGCCCATATGTCAAAAAATGTATCGCAATAAACAAAGAGAAGAAAAGAAGGCTAAAACAACCTGCTTTAGCTGGGGCAAGCAGAGCAGTCGGCTATCCAACCACCGCAAATTACGGGCAGAAGCACAAACCACTTTTAATAATCCACCTAACAAATAAAAAAGCCCAAAGCCTTGATATATAAGGCTTTGAGCGATGGTGCGGGAAAAGGGACTTGCCGTCTGCTAAGGCTATGCCTTGCACACTAATCGCTCGGCGACCCAAATCCTTCGGATTTCGGTACCCGCCTCCCGCTCCTCGCTAAAAACAGTCCACCGGACTGTTTTCTTAACGCTCATACCCTCTCGGGTTCAAGTCCCGTTTATATAAAAATAGAGCCAACCACAAAAGTGGTCGCTCTATTTTGGTGCGGGAAAAGGGACTTGAACCCTCAAGAACTTACGTTCATATGAACCTGAATCATACGCGTCTGCCAGTTCCGCCATCCCCGCATATTTAGTTAAGAAGTAAGAGTGAATAGTGAAGAGGTGTTCTTCTGCCTTTCGCTTTATCCTCTTACGGACTTGTATTTTAACACATATATTTTTATGTGTCAATAAAACCGTCTTTTGACTTTTAAATTTCTGATTTCATCTTATTTAACACTGTATATTCCCTTAAATAAAGACTTGCATGGTCAACAGACTTGCTTTCGTATTCTCCGAAAATTTCTATAGCTTTTTCAATTTCAATCCAAACGGGCTTTACTTCGTTATAAATCTCACTTTCGGTTAAGTGCCGTTCACACTCACCCTCAATTTCGCAGATAAAATAATTATTTATCCAAAGAGTTTCAAAGCAATATTCGTTTACTCTAACAAATGGTTTTACGGGTTTTACTTTGTACCCTGCCTCTTCCTGAAGCTCTCTGATAACACACTCTTCAAAGCTTTCACCATTTTCAACTCCGCCGCCGGGACTCATATATACATTTTTTCTCGTTTCGCAGGACAAAAGAACTTTGTTATCTTTAACTATTATTGCCCTACAACCCTCTCTAACTCTTTCGGGCGGGTCGGAATATATTTTTGCGTATTGAGTTATTCTTTCAAATTGGCTTTCCATTTTATTTTTCACCTATTAATTTTAATAGTTTGATTATAGTATTTTTGGTTTGAAAATGCAACATTATAATTCTGACCGCAGGTCCCTAAACTTGACACTTTCCATTTTCAACTTGCAATTTATACTACTCTACGATTCATAGGTTGACTATTTCACTGTGTTTTCATTATACTTTAAATATGGTGGTGATATTATGACATCAAAAGATTGTGGTAATTTTATTTGTGAATTACGAAAAGAAAATAATTTAACGCAAAAGGAATTAGCGAAAGAACTCAATGTTTCCGATAAAGCAGTTTCCCGTTGGGAAACAGGAAAAGGTTTTCCTGATGTAAATTCTCTTTTAGCCTTAAGTGAATTTTTCAAAATAAGTGTTAACGAACTTTTGGCAGGAAAACGGATTGAAGAAAAAATACTCTCCGAACTTGCAGACAAAAATGTAATAAAAGTTATAGAAACAAAAGAAAAAGCAGTAAAAAAGAAAAAACTTCAAATGTTTATATGCTCCGCAATATTTTTAGTTTTGCTTTTACCTGCTGCAACACCTACATTTATATATTTTTTTGACATTATTGTATCTAACATATCTTTTGAAAAAATCACAGAGTTTATTGGTTTACTGACTGTTGCAGTTCTTTTGGCTGCATCAGGTTTTGCCATTAAAAAGGGGCATATTTCTCTTCTGCACTCCTACCATTACAGAAATGTTGTTGACCGTGAGGGTTATTGCAGTGCTATGGGAAAGATAATTATGTTAATGAGTATACCAACTTTTATTTGCAGTTTTACGTCTTTATTCCCTGAAATTCATTTTGTTGAGGTGTTGGGGACTTCTGTTTTAATTATAGGCTATATAATCTGTGTTGCTTTGCTTTTTAAATATCAGTATGAATATAATGGTGGTTTATTTTAAAAATTATTACATCCGCATTCACATTGAATTTCTTGCGAAAAAATGATAAAATAATTGAAAATCAAATTTATCTGAGGTAGATTTATGTATCCGAATCCTTTTATAACAGAACATGCCGACCCATACATAGTTAAAGGTCCTGACGGTTTTTATTATTTCACTGCCTCTTATCCGGCATATCTTAATGTTGACAACGGCTATGACCGAATAATTCTCCGAAAAAGCGAAACCGTTATTGGTTTAAAAGATACGGAAGAAAAAACAATATGGGTTGCCCACCGGAATGGTAATATGGCAAAGCATATATGGGCACCTGAAATACATTTTATAAATGATAAATGGTATATTTTCTTTGCCGCAGGTGATAGCGACAATGTGTGGAATATTCGCCCCTATGTTTTGATGTGCAAGGGTTCTGACCCTTTAAATGACCCTTGGGAAGAAAAAGGCAAAATGCAATCCTCAGAAAATGATAGTAAATCCTTTACCGAATTTTCTCTTGATATGACTTATTTTGAAAATAACGGCAAGCACTATTTAATCTGGGCGGAAAAGCTTGGAGATTCCTCTCTTTTTATGGCAGAAATCAGTCCTGAGGAACCTTGGAAATTGATATCCTTACCAATTCTTCTGACAAAACCCGAATACCCTTGGGAAAAGGTGAGGTTTGCAGTAAATGAAGGACCTTCGGTTCTTAAAACCAATGAAAAAATCTTTGTTTTCTTTTCTGCATCAGGTACCGGTGAAGAATACTGTATGGGTATGCTTTTTGCAGATAAAAATGCTGATTTAATGAATATTTCATCCTGGGAAAAACTCGCAACTCCCGTTCTTGAAACCAAAGATTTGGTTGGTGAAGCAGGCCCCGGTCATAACAGCTTTGTTATTGATGAAAATGGTAAACTTCTTTTAATTTATCACGCACGTCCGTCCTCCCACGCCGAAAAAAAGTGCGGAACTTTTTGTGACGAGGTGCTTTATGATCCCTGCCGTCATGCAAGAATAAAAGAAGTAAAGTTTGACGAAAATAATATGCCTTTGTTAAAATAATTACGGAAAGCATCATACATGGTGCTTTCCCTTTATTTTTTTAAAATTTAATAAAAATTCTTGTCTTACACATATAATCGTGGTATACTAAAATGTAAAGATATTTTTTAAAAAGAGGTGTGTTCGGTGAAAAAAATCGACCCCACGGTTTTAAAGGAAACAGGCTATATTGCAACAATGGTTTTTATATTCAGTCTCCTTTTGCAATCTGTGTTTTTAATAATCGGCAAATGGGATTACACCGTTCTGACAGGTAACCTTTTAGGCTTTGTTGCCGCCGTAGGAAATTTCTTTCTTATGGGGCTTTCCGTTCAATCTTCTCTGAGTAAAGAGGAAAAAGATGCAAAAAGTTTAATGAAACTTTCTCAATCATTGAGATTACTTCTTATATTTATCATTGTTCTTGTCGGTTATCTTCTTTCAGTTTTCAACACAATTGCGGTTATTATCCCCCTTCTTTTCCCAAGAATTGCGGTGGCATTAAGACCGTTATTTATGAAAAAGAAATGATTTTATTCAATATACAAAGAGGTGATGCGTTTGCAAACTTCAAAACTTAAATTCAAGGTAGTAGATATTTTTTACATCGTTATGATGATTCTGCCCATTGTTTGCGGTATAGTTCTCCAAGTTCTTACAGAACCGCCCTCAACGGAAATCACCATAACAGGCGCAAGAATTTTCTTCACAATTCCAATGCCCTTACAGGATTTTCCTGTTACGGAATCCCAGATAAATTCCGCTTTGGTGCTTGTTACTCTTTTCTTCTTCTGCCGTTTTATTACTCACGGTATAAGCGAAAGAGCCGACCTTAAAAGGCAACACATTGCAGAACTTGCCGTTGAAAAAATCGACGGTATGGTAATTGAAAATATGGGAGAATATTTTAAAGGCTATTCCCCTTTCATCCTTGCAATTATGCTCCTTTCCGCTTGTTCAAGCCTTTTATCTCTGTTCGGGCTTTTCCCTCCTACATCCGATATTAATATCGTTGGCGGTTGGGCAATTCTTGTTTTCTTTATTATTACCTATTACAAAATGAAATGCGGACCATTGAACTATCTTAAAGGCTTCACTCAGCCCGTTGCATTTTTAGCACCCATTAACTTTATCAGCGAATTTGCAACTCCCATTTCAATGTCCTTCCGTCATTACGGAAACGTGCTTTCCGGTACGGTTATTTCAACACTTCTGGCATTTGCCCTTGGAAGTCTTTCAAACAAGCTTTTAGGCGCATTACCCGGATTTTTAGCAGATATACCCATTTTTCAGGTTGGTATTCCTGCTGTACTGTCCGTTTACTTTGATGTGTTCAGCGGATGTCTGCAAGCATTCATTTTCGCAATGCTGACAATGCTTAATGTTTCGGGAGCATTTGATTTAGAACTTTATGAAAAAAGAAGGCAGAAAAAGCTTTCAAAAAATAAATAATTTTTTAAAATAAATAGGAGGAAATATTATGGAACTCGCACTCGGTATTATTTTAGGATGTTGCGCTCTTGGCGCAGGTTTGGCAATGATTGCAGGTATCGGCCCCGGTATCGGTGAAGGTAACGCTGTTGCAAAAGCTTGTGAAGCTATCGGCCGTCAGCCCGAAAGCAAAGGTGCTGTTACAACAACAATGCTTATGGGTTGTGCAGTTGCAGAAACAACAGGTCTTTATGCTCTTGTTATTGCAATTCTTCTCATTTTCGTTGCACCCCGACTTCTTGTAAACATTCTTATTGAAACAATTCAATCTCTTTAATTTTTAAGAAAAAAGAGCAAATTGGAGTAAAGCATTATGCAAACATTAGACGTTATTTCAATAAATATATGGCAAATGCTTGTTTCTCTTGCTAATCTTGCAATTCTTTTCTGGGGAGTAAAGAAATTTCTTTATAAACCTGTTAAGAAAATGCTCAAAGCGCGTCAGGATGCAATTGACGTTCAGTATAGCGATGCAGAAAACGCAAAAAACGAAGCTATATCAGAGAAAAAAGCATATGAAGAAAAGCTGTCAGGTGCAAAAGCAGAAGCTGACGGTATCATTCAGTCTGCCGTAAATCTTGCCAAAATGAGAGAAAATGAAATTCTCGAAAAAGCTAAAAGCGATGCAGATGTTATTGTTCGTCAGGCTAAAGAAGATGCTCAGCTTGAAATGACCAAGGCAGAAGAAAGCATTAAGCGTGAAATTGTTGATGTAAGTACAGTTCTTACAAGTAAAATTCTCGAACGCGAAATCAATTCTGACGACCACAAACAAATTATCGACTCATTTATTGAGGAAATAGGTGACGGCTATGACGCAGACTAATAAAGAGTATGCAACTGCTCTTTTCAGTCTGGCAACAGAAAACAAATCCGTTGACGAATACGAAAAGAGTCTTATTGAAATAGGAAACATTTTTAAAGATAATCCTGATTATATAAAGGTTCTCGAATCCCCTGCAATTCCCTTATCCGAAAGAATTGCTTTTATTGACAAAGCATTTGAAAGCACATATACGGAATATCTCGTTTCTTTCATAAAAGTGCTTTGTGAAAATGGGCATATTAAGGAAATCTGCAGTTGTATTGAAGCATTCTGCGACCTTGTGAGAATCTATAAAAACCGCACAATCGCTTTTGTTTACTATGTTGAACCTATTACTGAAGAGCAAAAATCTGCTCTTATTGAAAAATTGCAGAAAATAAGTGGTAAGGTCATTGAACCTGAATTTATAAAGGACGAAAGTCTTATCGGCGGTATCAAGGTTCAGATTGATGACAAAATTTTTGACGGTAGTATTAAAAATCGTTTAAACAGAGCAAAGGGAGTGATAAGCGAATGAATAATCCCGGCGAAATCAGCAGTATTATTAAAAGCCAGATAGAAAATTATAAATCCCGCGTTGAAATGACAGAAACGGGTAAGGTTATTCTTGTTGGTGACGGCATTGCCAGAGTATACGGTCTTTCAAACTGTATGGCTAATGAGCTTCTTGAATTTGAAGATGGCTCTTTTGGTATGGCGCAGAACCTTGAAGAAGAAACTGTTTCCGTTGCGGTTCTTTCAAACAAAAACAATATCCGTGAGGGTTCATCGGTTAAAAGAACAGGCAAGGTTCTTTCCGTTCCTGTTGGTGAAAAGCTTTTAGGTAGGGTTGTTAATGCTCTGGGTGAACCCATTGACGGCAAAGGTCCAATTCAATATAGTGCAACTCGTCCTATTGAATCAGAAGCACCCGGAATAATCGAGAGAAAAAGTGTTAGCGTCCCCTTACAGACAGGTATCAAAGCTATTGACAGTATGATCCCCATCGGCAGAGGTCAGCGTGAGCTTATTATCGGTGACCGTCAGACAGGTAAAACCGAAATTGCTATTGACACAATTATTAACCAGAAAAACTCAGATGTTATCTGCATTTATGTTGCTATCGGACAGAAGAGCACATCAGTTGCTCAATTAGCAAATGAACTTAACAAAAATGGTGCATTAGGTTATACCATCATCGTTTCCGCTACTGCTTCTGAAAGTGCACCTCTCCAGTATATCGCTCCTTACAGCGGTTGTGCTATGGCAGAGTATTTCCGCGAGCAAGGCAAAGATGTTTTAATTATCTACGACGATTTAAGTAAGCATGCTGTTGCATACCGTGCACTTTCTCTTCTTATTCGTCGTCCTCCCGGACGAGAGGCATACCCAGGTGATGTTTTCTATCTTCACTCTCGTCTTCTTGAACGTGCGGCTTGCGTTGCTGAAGAATATGGCGGCGGTTCAATTACCGCTCTGCCCATTATCGAAACTCAATCAGGTGACGTTTCTGCATATATTCCCACTAATGTTATTTCAATTACTGACGGACAGATTTTCCTTGAAACCGAGCTTTTCCATTCAGGTATTATGCCTGCTATCAACCCCGGTATTTCAGTTAGCCGTGTTGGTGGCTCCGCGCAGTTAAAAGCCATGAAAAAGGTTTCAGGTGAACTTAAGCTTCTCTATTCACAGTACCGTGAACTGCAGTCCTTTGCTCAATTCGGTAGTGATCTTGATGCAGATACCAAAGCAAGACTTGCTCTTGGTGAACGTATTGTTGAGGTTCTTAAGCAAGGCAGAAATAATCCTGTTCGGGTTGGTTGCCAGGTTGCTATTGTTTATGCAGCAATCAAAGGCTATCTTGACTCCGTTCCCGTTTCAAAAGTTCATGAATATGAAAAGAATCTGTTCTTGAAACTTGAAAATGAAAAGGGCGAATGGCTTAAGAGAATTGAAGCAGGTCACTATGACGAGGCAGACGAGGATGAACTTAAAACAGTTCTTTCAGAAATGCAGGTGTAAGCTATGGCAGGAAACACAAAAGCGCTTCGAATAAGAATAAAAAGCGTTAACTCCACCTTACAGCTTACAAAGGCAATGGAGCTTGTGGCATCTTCAAAAATCCGCCGTGCAAACGAGGCAATGCAGAAAGCAAGAGAATATACTTCTTCTCTAGAAAAATCAATTTCGCTTCTCACAAGTGAAAAGGAATGTTTAAAAAGCCCTTATATGCGACAAAGTGAAAACCCAAAAACAAAGATTATTGTTATTGCAGGTGACAGAGGTCTTGCAGGGGGCTACAATGCAAATGTTTTCAGACTTTGCAACACATTTCCGGATGCAGAGTTTATTCCCATCGGGAAACGAGCTTGTGAAAGATTTGATACAGAAATAAATTCCTCCGAGCATTTTTCTTTCAGTGATGCGGCTATTCTTGCTGACCAACTTTGCAAAGAATTCAGCGAAGAGAAATTTGACAGACTGGGAGTTATTTTTACAAAATATAATTCTGTTATGTCATGGGATGCGCAAATCAAATGGCTTCTTCCTTTCCAAAAAAGCGAAAAAGATTCAACCGTAAGTACAATCTTCGAGCCCGACCACATAACTGTTCTTAACCTTACGGTAAGAGAATATGTGGCAGGTATTTTAATCGCTTGTTTGAGAGAAAGCTTTGCTTGTGAAGTTGCTTCAAGGCGAATTGCAATGGATTCTGCAGGTAAAAACGCAAAACAGATGATAGATGATTTAGGTCTTCAATATAACCGCGCTCGTCAAGGCGCAATTACTCAGGAAATTACAGAAATTGTTGCCGGTAGCGGTAACTAACACCATATTATGAGGTGAAAAAAATGAACAAATTAACTGTGGGTAAAGTTGTTCAGGTTATGGGTCCCGTTGTTGACGTCAGATTCAATGAAGGGGAGCTTCCTGAAATTCTTAACGCACTTACTATACCCGTTGGGGAAAGGAAATTGACTGTTGAGGTTGCTCAGCACATTGGTGATAATACTGCAAGATGTATTGCCATGGCATCCACAGACGGTCTTCAGAGAGGCACTCCAGTTACAGACACAGGTGCACCAATCTCCGTTCCCGTAGGTCGCGAAACATTGGGGCGTATTTTCAACGTTTTAGGTGATGCAGTTGACAATATTCCCAATCCCGAAACTGCAGAAAAATGGAGCATTCACCGTTCTGCTCCCGCTTATGATGAGCTTGCAACATCAGCAGAAATTTTTGAAACAGGTATCAAGGTTATTGACCTTGTCTGCCCCTATTCAAAGGGCGGTAAAATCGGTCTTTTTGGCGGTGCAGGTGTTGGTAAAACAGTTCTTATTATGGAGCTTATCAATAATATCGCAAAAGAGCATGGAGGTATTTCCGTTTTCTCAGGTGTTGGTGAGCGTACCCGTGAAGGAAATGATTTATATTGTGAAATGAAGGAGTCAGGCGTTATCAACAACACCGCTCTTGTTTACGGACAGATGAATGAACCTCCGGGGGCACGTATGAGAGTTGCTCTTTCAGGTCTTACAATGGCAGAATATTTCCGCGATACAGAGGGTCAGGACGTTCTTCTTTTCATCGACAATATTTTCCGTTTCACCCAGGCAGGCTCTGAGGTTTCTGCTCTTTTAGGCAGAATGCCCTCCGCTGTTGGTTATCAACCAACTCTTGCAACTGAAATGGGCGCTTTGCAGGAAAGAATTACTTCTACAAAAAAAGGTTCTATCACATCTATTCAGGCAGTTTATGTTCCTGCGGATGACCTTACAGACCCTGCTCCCGCAACAACATTTGCTCACCTTGATGCAACAACGGTTCTTGCAAGAAATATTGCCTCTCAGGGTATTTATCCTGCTGTTGACCCCCTTGAATCTTCAAGCCGTATTCTTTCCCCCGAAATTGTCGGTGAAGAGCATTACTATGTTGCTAAAGAGGTGCAGAGAATTCTTCAAAGATACAATGAACTTATGGATATTATCGCAATTATGGGTATGGATGAGCTTTCAGATGAAGACAAGCTCCTTGTTCAGAGAGCAAGAAAAATTCAACGTTTTCTTTCCCAACCCTTTGATGTTTCCGAAAAATTCACAGGTATCAAGGGTAAATATGTTCCCATAAGTGAAACCGTCCGCGGCTTCAAAGAAATTATTGAAGGTAAGCACGACGACTTACCCGAATCCGCATTCCTTTTTGTTGGCACAATTGAGGAAGCTATTGAAAAAGCAAAGAAGGTGCAAAGGTGAGTACTTTTCACTTAACGGTATCTTCTCCCGACGGAAACAAATTTGACGGTGAGGTTTTTAAATTTGATGCTCGCGGTGTTGAGGGTGAGCTTGCAGTTATGGCAGGTCATATCCCCTTTATAACATCGGTTATCAAAGCACCTTGCACAATCTGGCTCAATGAAGACAAAAAGAAAACGGCAATATCAGACGGTGGACTTTTAACCGTTGACACTGACCGGGTAACATTTATTTCAGGTTCATTTGAATTTGATGATTAACAGTAATCCCATTAACATTTCATTTTTGAAATGTTAATGGGATTAAGTTTTTATTTAATTTTCTCTAATTTATTTGTATCTGCAATAACAATAAGCTTCATATTTTGTTCCAAAGGCATTTCGGGGTCAATGCTTGTAACAACCTCTTCGCCCTTTAATATTGCCACAACATTAATAGAATATTTTTTTCTTAAATCAAGTTGAACAAGGTTTTTTCCAATCCATTGGGGTTTTACATCAAACTCCACCATTGAAACATCTTTAGAAAGTTCAACAATATCAACAAAACCCGAACTTAAAAGATTTTTTCCAAGTCGTGTACCCGCTTCTTTTTCAGGGAAAACAACTCTGTCTGCACCCACTCTGTGAAAAATCTTACCGTGCATTTCTTCAACACATTTCGCAATAACTGTTTCAACCCCTGCTTCCTTACAAAGAGTAATTGCCATTACGGTTGCTTCAAGACTGTTTGCCATTGCAATAATAACAACATCAACATCTGCAATATCAAGTTTATCAATAACCTCAGGGTCTGTAACATCGGCACATTTGCAGACAGGAATGATCTGTGCTGCGTCGTTTACAAGCTCTTCATTATTGTCAACCGCTATAACATCTGCACCGTTTTTAACAAGCTCTTCTGCAACTGCTCTGCCGTATCTGCCAAGTCCGAAAACTGCATAAGTTTTATTAATAGTCATAATTTTTACCCCACACTTATATCTTCAACAGGATTTTTTATTACATTTGGATTTTGCTTTTTAAAATTAAGGGCTACAGCCAGAGAAATCGGACCAACTCTACCAAAATACATTGTGGCTATAATTATAATTTTACCTGCCATATTTAAGGAGGGTGTAAGATTTCTTGTAAGTCCTACTGTTGCCGTTGCACTGACTGTTTCATAAAAAATATCAAGTAAGTTTGCATCAGTTACAGCAGAAAGAAGAAGCGTTGACATAAACATTATAAAAAACGATGTGCAAATTACCGCAACAGCTTTGCTGACTGCTTGTTTTGACAAGCTTCTGTTAAACATTGTTACATCATTTTTATTTTTTATTGCCGCAATTGCCGCTGCAACTACTACTGCTATGGTTACTGTTTTAACACCACCTGCAGTACCAACGGGAGAACCACCGATAAACATCATTAATATGGAAACAAGAGCCGAACCGTTTGAAAAATTCTCTTGCGGAATTGTGGCAAAGCCTGCTGTTCTTGTTGTTACCGACTGAAAAAACGATGCTTGAATTTTTTGATACAATGTAAAATCCTTCATAGTCTGCGGATTATTGTATTCAAAAAGGAACACACAGATTGCACCGCCAAAAATTAAAACCATAGTTGTTGCAAGAGCAATTTTGCTGTGCAAAATTAAATTTTTTAATACTTTGATTTTCCTCTTTTGTCTCAGTTTTAAAACCCTTGCCACATCCCACCAAACAATGAAACCGATGCCGCTGAAAAAGATTAAAAGGCAAGTGGTTAGATTGATTATGGGGTTGTGAACATAATTACATAAACTGTTTTCTGCAATTATATCAATACCTGCATTGCAAAAGGCTGAAATTGCAGTAAAAACAGAAATCCATATACCCTTTAACCCAAATTCGGGAACAAATACCAGCATATAAAGAAGAGCTCCCACACCCTCAACAAAAAATGTTCCCAAAACAACTTTTTTAACAAATTGAGAAAGTCCCGAAAGAGTGTTCAGGTTAAACGCGTCCTGAAGAAGCAGTCTGTCGGAAAGCCCCATTTTCTTGTGAAACATCATCCCAAGTATAGAAATAACTGTGATAACTCCCAGACCGCCTATCTGAATTAAAAATAAAATTACTATATGTCCGAAAGTGCTCCATGCAGAAAAAGTTGGCACAACCACAAGCCCAGTAACACAGGTTGCTGTTGTGGATGTAAAAAGAGCATCAACAAAGGGGGTCCACTCCCCTTTTGCTGAACTTATTGGTAAAGAAAGCAAAACTGCACCCAAAAGCACAGCCACAAAAAAGCTTAAAAGAATTATATGAGTTGTAGAAAGAGATAATTTTGATTTTTTCATAACTGCACCTCTATTCTTTTTATGATTTCTAATTATATCACACCTATATTTTTTCGCAACATTTTTAAAATAAAATGTACAAATAACCGCCTTTATGATAAAATATTCCTAAAACTAAAAACAGGTGAGGTTTATGGCATATTTATTTGTTCATTTTAAAGAAAAAATTACCGTAGATGGTGAAGCTGTTTATTTCGGTATAAGTAAGGATGGATTTAATTGGGAAAAAGTTAATGACGGAAATCCTGTTCTTATGAGCAACTTGGGTGACAAAGGTTGTCGCGATATTGAAATAATAAGACTTCACACAGGTGGATTTGTAATTCTCACAACCGACCTTTGTATTGTTCGCCAGATGGATGAAAACTATAATGTTGACTGGAAACACATTAACAGTCATGGCAGTAAATGTCTTTCAATGTGGAAAACTGATGACCTTGTTAATTTTTCAGAACAAAAATTGGTTTATTTCGGCAGAGATGATTTTGGTTGTTTGTGGGCGCCTGAAATCTTCTTTGATGAAATCAATGAAGAATATCTCATACATTGGGGTTCAACAGTTGCAGAAAATGATTTTACTCATATGTCTATTTACTACTCTGTTACAAAAGATTTCGAAACTTTTTCCAAACCAAAAACTTATTTCACAAAACAAAACGAAATACTCGATTCACATATAACCAAGGTTGGCGATACCTATCACCTTTTCTACAAAAATGCCCATAATCCCGGAATGAATATGCATTCCACATCAAAAAATCTTTACGGACCATTTGAGCATGATAACGGTTTTCAGGAATATATGGAAAGGGAAATACTGAATCCCGGTGCTTATGAGGGTCCCACAACTTATACCCTCCCCGATGGCAGATGGTGTTTGATGCTTGACTTTTTTGGTTGTGAAAAAGAAAAAATGGGCTATATCCCCTTTGTTTCCTCTTGCCCCGGTGATATGAATTTCCAAAGAGCAGACGAAGAGTTTTCTTTCCCTTATGGTTTCAAACATGGAAAAGTTATTGAAATTACAAATGATGAGTATGAAAGATTAAAAAATATGTAATAAAAGAGGCGGTTTTTCCGTCTCTTTTATTGTATTATTTTTTGACTTGTGATAATATTATTTATATATTGTTCAAAAGAGGTAATTTTATGAATGCTATTATAACTGTTGTTGGCAAAGACAAAGTAGGCATTATGGCAGGTGTATGCGTTGTTCTTCAAAAAATCAACGTGAATATTCTTGATATCAGCCAGACCGTTATGCAGAGTATGTTCACAATGAATATGCTTGTGGATGTTAAAGAGGCTAATGTTTCCTACCCCGAAATTGTTGATGCACTTGACAAAGAGGGTGAACGCCTGGGCGTAAACATCCGTATTCAGCGTGAAGATATTTTTGATGCTATGCACAAAATCTGAGGTGACTTATGCTTAATCAACGAGAAATTATTGAAACTCTCAATATGATAGATAATCAGCATCTTGATATCCGTACAATTACTATGGGTATCTCCTTGCGCTCCTGTGGTCATCCGGATCCCAAAATCTGCGCTCAGAAGATGTATGATAAAATAACAAAATATGCCCAAAATCTTGTGAAAACAGGCGAAGACCTTGAAAGAGAAATGGGTATTCCCATTATTAACAAAAGAATTTCAGTTACACCTATTGCTATTGCTGCAGAGAGCTGTGAAACAGAGGACTATACAATTTTTGCTCAGGCAATGGACAATGCGGCAAAAGAGTGCGGTGTGAACTTTATCGGCGGTTTTTCTGCACTTGTTCAAAAAGGCTTTACTATCGGTGACAGAAGACTTATAAATTCAATCCCCGAAGCACTTGCAACCACTGATTTTGTTTGCTCTTCTGTTAATATCGGCTCAACAAGAGCAGGCATTAATATGGATGCGGTCAAACTTATGGGACAGACCATTAAGAAAACTGCCAGAAGAACTGAAGACCGTGACGGTTTCGGTTGTGCAAAGCTTGTTGTTTTCTGTAATGCAGTTGAAGATAATCCCTTTATGGCGGGTGCTTTCCACGGTGTTGGCGAACCTGAATGTGCTATAAATGTTGGTGTATCAGGACCCGGCGTTGTTTACAATGCACTTAAACAAATCAAAGGTGAACCCTTTGATGTTGTTGCTGAAACAATCAAGAAAACTGCTTTTAAGATTACAAGAATGGGGCAGTTAATGGCAAGTGAAGCATCAAAACGCTTAGGTGCAGAATTTGGCATAGTTGACCTTAGCCTTGCCCCTACTCCCGCAATTGGCGACTCTGTTGCAAGAATTCTTGAAGAAATTGGTCTTGACGTTTGCGGAACCCACGGCACAACCGCTGCACTTGCTATGCTTAATGATGCAGTAAAAAAAGGTGGAGTTATGGCATCTTCTCACGTTGGTGGTCTTTCAGGTGCTTTCATTCCTGTTTCAGAAGACGAAGGTATGATTGCCGCAGCGGAAAAAGGCGTTCTTACTCTTGATAAATTAGAAGCTATGACCTGCGTTTGCTCAGTTGGTCTTGATATGATTGCCGTTCCCGGTGATACCTCTGCAGAAACAATTTCTGCAATTATTGCCGACGAAGCCGCCATCGGTATGATAAATAACAAAACAACCGCTGTGCGAATCATTCCCGCACCGGGCAAAAATGTTGGTGACTCCATCGAAATGGGAGGCCTTTTGGGAACTGCTCCCGTTATGCCCGTTCATAATGAGGGTTGTGCAGATTTTATTAACAGAGGCGGACGGATTCCCGCACCTCTTAACAGCTTAAAGAACTAAAGGACGTGTAAACATGATAATTCTTAATGAACATTTTAAAGAAGTTGAAAAAAGATTAGGATTTCCTCAGGAAGCAGTAGAAATCTTTGAAAAGGTTGCAACAAAAATCGATACCTCAAAAAATCTTAACAAAAAGTTTGAAGCAATTTTTAACGAATACCTTTTCCCTGAAGCTCATGATTTTGGAAAATGCTTTGATAAAATTACGCTGCTTTCAATCGGATACGGTATCAAAGAATATACCTTAGATATGGTTTTCCTTATCCGCGCCACAGAGGTTATGCATAATCTTTACAAAGAAAGAGGATTAAGCGAGGACCTTTTCTGGCACACAATTAAAGACCTTAAATATAAATATGATGAATGCGTTAAATGCAAAGAGGTTCACGGCACCTTCGTTCCCTGGTGGAACACAGAATTTTTCAATCTCCATCGTTTTGCATTAGGACGCTACCAGTTTGATATGACTACATACGGCGGTGAAGATTTTACGTCTTCTGCAGGAATTACAATTAAAAAGGGAGACAAAACACTCGGTTTCCATATTCCCTCTTCCGGAATTCCGCTTACAGATGAAGTTCGTCTTGATTCCTTCAAGCAAGCATATCACTTCTTTACAGATTATCGACGCGAAGATGGTCTTATGATTTTTGAATGTGGTTCCTGGCTCATTTATGAGGGCTACAAGGACTTCCTTCCCGAAAATTCCAATATACTTAAATTCATCGGTGACTTTGAAATTGTTTCAAGCGAAGCAAAAGACAAATTCGACGATGCTTGGAGAATTTTTAATAAGAGTGGTTATAAATCACCTAAAAAATGGGATGAAGAAACATCAATGCAAAGAGCTTTCAAAAAGCACGTTTTAAGTGGTGGCAAAACAGGTCACGGACACGGGATTATTGTATTTGACGGTGAGAAGATTGTAAGATAACCGCTTCTCTCTTAGGTCTTTAGCCTTCGCTTTTCTCTTAAATACTCAGATTTTTCAAAATCAAAAAAGAAAAGTTAAAACGTACTTTGTGTGATATATACAAAAAGGGGATGTAAAAAACTAAACGTTTTTTACATCCCCTCAATTCATTTATTTTTCTTTTTAAATATAACAAATTTACTGAAGAAATAGTTTAAGATTACTACGATTATTGAAAGAATAATTTTGGCAATAAGACCGCCGGTGATGGTAAAACCTAAGAGATTGTATGATATTTTACCAAATTCTAAAATATCAACGAATAACCAAAGTCCTGCTTCTTCAATAAGAAAACTGAAAATTCGCGCACCAAAAAACTCGGTAATTTCTTTGCCTATAATTTTTGGTTCCCAACTGCGAGACTCAAAAACAAAGAGTTTGTTTGTAATATATGCAAAAATTACAGCAACAAGCCAAGCAATAGCATTGTTAATCAGATAAGAGTTTCCATTATTACCGAAAACTGCTTCTAAGATATAAAAGGAAGCCAAATTGACGGCTGTGGTAAGTGCACCGAAAATGACGTAAACTATCAATTCTTTATATTTCAGAAAAAGATTCTTAATTATCTTCATTTTTGCTCTCCAAATGTGTTTTTTCAATGTATATTGGCCTGTTTTTCAATTGAACATACATTTTTGACAAATATTCGCCGATTATGCCCAAAGAGAAAAGAATTAAGCCGCCGATGAGTAATAACAAAACAATTATTGTTGCGTACCCCGGAACGTCAATGCCAAAAGCCAGTTTTTGAATAACAACAAAAATTAAATATAAAACGGAAAGAATAGATGAGATAAAACCAATAAATGTTGAAATTCTGAGAGGAACAGTAGAAAAAGCCAGAATACCCTCAATGGCATATTTAATGAGCTTTACGGTACCCCATTTTGATTCTCCGTGCTCTCTGAGTTGAACTTCATAAGGAATGAACTCGGTGTTAAAACCGACCCAACTGAAAATACCCTTTGAGAAACGATAATATTCTGTCATGCCCAAAACAGCATTAACCATTTGTCGACGCATTAAGCGGAAGTCAGAAGCACCGTTAACAAAGTCAACTTCGGACATTTTGTTAATTACTTTGTAGAAACAGGATTTTACGGTTGATATAAGTCCGCCTTCTTTACGTTTTTGCTGATATGCTGCTACACAGTCAAGGTCTGGTTTGGAATCTAATATGTCCATCATTTCCAAAACTACCTCGGGGCGTTGTTGAAGGTCAGCATCAATGATGCAAACCATATCACCTTTGGCATGGTTAAGGCCTGCATAAATTGCAGATTCTTTGCCGAAATTACGACTGAAAGAAACAACCTGAATGTGTCCGTCAGTTTCTTTGACTAATTCTTTAAGTTTTATCAAAGTTGAATCACGGCTTCCATCGTCAACAAAAACAATTTCGTATGAAAAGCCACGAGGATTGAAGCATTTTTCCACACATTCGTTAAATGCGCGAACATTGTCCTCTTCATTAAAACAAGGAACAACCAAAGATAATTTCATACAAACTCTCCTTTATTCAGTGGTGTATTCTTGATAGAATTCATCAAACTCTTCTGGAGTTGCAAGTTTAATTTGAACATCTCCATTCAGATTGTTAAAAAGTTTATATCTGTATACCCACAAGTCTGCAAACGGATCACCCATCCAGATGTATGTCGGATGAGGTAATTTAGCAATAACAACGGTACTCTCTCCGTTATCAGACTGGATTTTTGCTAATTCGTTTCGTTTGGTATCATATTTGAAAATGGGGAGGAAAATAACCGCATAAACAACCACAAGAGCACATAATCCTGCAATTAATCCGCCCGTAATCTTTTTGTCAGATTTTTTGCTAAGGTTGAGTTTTTGGCTTATATAACAATAAAGATTGACAATAAAAATCATTATGAAAAGATAAGCTACAAAAAGACAGCGAGGACCAATGGGGTTAACAACAAGAAGTGGTGCAACAACCACAGGTACACAGTAAAGGGGAAGAAGCATTCTGAATTTTCTTCCCTTGTCAACACAAATCAAAGGTAAAAGAAGTGTTGTTATTAAATAAACAAATGAAATTGTTATTGCATAATTACCAACGACGGGATATAATCTTGGATTTTCATGAACGGTCATATATACAAGAGCAGTTCTGTAAACAAGATAGGCGCTACATACACAATTAATAAAAAGCAAAAATAGCACAACTGCTTTTTGTAATTTACTTTTACTTTGTTTAGTAAAAACAAAAACTAACACAACTAACAAAGCAGATAATATTGCACACATAACACCATTAGAAATAACAAGGTGTTGGAAAATGACAAACATATGGTCAAGAGCCGTTTCAATTAAATCTTTGAAACTTGTAAAAACATCCCGGTATTGATCGGTGCCTGCCTGAATTGCGCCATAGGCGGTGTTGGAAAACATCCAAGCACTTCCTGCAATTGAACCGATTAAAAATCCGAAATGACAAGCGTAAGCTTTTTTGAATTTAATTGCAGTATAACCAATTACAGCAACTGCGAAACATATATTAAATAAAGCAATGTTTTCAATAAAAGGAGCGCCACAAAAGCCTAATAATAATGTAACTACAACAAAGTATTTTGGATATTTTGGTGTTTCAGCTCCGGTGATATTATTTATCATAACCATATACAATGCGCTTATAAGTGCTGATGGTACATAGTTAGCGTAACCGGAAGACCAAACAAGTGATTGTGAAAATACTGCTCTTGGAATTACAAAGAATAAAATAGCTGCCAATAAAAGTGAAGAGGTCTTTTTAACAGGTGAATATTTATAACACAAGTAGCAGACTGCATAATATGACAAAGACATTAAAATTGTTCTTAACAATCTGCTGCGAGTAATTGCTAAAACAAGGAAATTACCCAGGTAACGTCCGTTGTACATATTGAAAAAAGTTTCCAATCTTTGCATACCGATGCTGCTACCCCAAGCCCAGTCATCGCCGGAATAAGGGAAAATATATGCAAATGCTGCAAAAATTACAATTAAACAAGCACTGAATATGAAGAAACGCTTTTTTGAACCTTCTAACGAGATTTTATCCACCGCAAACACTCCTAATCGGTTATAATAGACCCTACGCATTATAATACAACATCTTCATTTTTTTGTCAATGAATACACCTTTGCAGACAAAGAAGAAAAACATTGTCATAGACAAGTTTATAGTAGTTATTGTCTGTTAGGAATTTGCATTTTCCTATAAATAATGGTATAATGCCTGCGTATTGGCAATTAAAATGGCGGAGGTCGTTTTTTATGAAGAAAGCTTTGAGGCGAATATCGGTTTTATGTATTTGCTCATTATTGCTTGTAGCAAACTTTTTAACTCCTGTAGCATTTGCTGCGTCCGGTGTGTATGAACTAACTTTTGACAACTTGTTCATATTTGAACAATGGGCGAATAATGCAAATTCGAGTGTTGTTAAGTCGGGAACTCCGGGTAGTTTGACTAAAGATGTTGAGACTGGTACCTTAAACCTTGTGAACACATCTGCAGAAAATATAGAGACTTACACTGATTTTGGAGTTACGATTTCAGGCTATTATTATATGTCCGTTGAACCCGATACCCAATATACTTTTGCATTTTCTGTTGAAAGAACAGAAACCAACCCAACGCAAAATATGGAATCTTTTGTTTTCTTTTATGATGCAAACGGTAATCTTATGCAAAATCAATGGGTATCTTATAATCCCTTGCATTATGGCCTTAGTGAGTGGAATTTTACTACTCCCACAAACGCCCAATACATTCAGATTCGCTTTGATAACAACTGGGCGGATTCTCAGGCTAAGGTTTCAGATATCAGAATTTGTAAAACAGAAATATACGAAGAAACTAAAGACGTGACTTTGCGTAAGACTTATACATATTCATCGGGTGCAACTTATGGTGAACTTCCGACTCCTGAAAAGAAGGGTTTTGTTTTTGCAGGTTGGTTTACTGAACCCAATGGCAAAGGGGAACAAATAACTGCTGAAACAAAACTTGCCGCAAAAAGCTATACTGTATACTCATATTTTACCCCTATTTCTGTAAAAGAATTAAATATTGTTGCTTTGCCCATTGAGCAAATCTACTGCGCAGGTGAAAAAATTAATACTAAAGGTTTGGTTTTAGGGGTTACCTATCATGACGGAACAAAGGAAAATATAGATGAGGATTTCGAGTGTTCACCCGATGTATTAACTGAAAGCGGAAATCAGACCATTACTGTTACATATGGTAGCGGTACTACAGAGTTTACAGTAAAGGTTAAAGAATTTGAAGAAAAAAGTATCGCCATAAATGGTTCTCAGAAAACAGTAAATTGTGCTAATTACAACTACGCTCTTAATTATAGCGGAACTGCTTTTAACCGTTTCGAAATTAAATATTCATCCAATGCGTATGTTAAAGGTGAATTCAATTTTAACGGAACTATTGAAGAATTCTTTTTAGAGCCTGCCGATAACGGAGATTTTACAAGTTATATTGATGGTTTCCTTGATGGTACAACGCAATCTGAAATTACAAACATAACCTTTAAACCACTTGATAAAGAGTTTATGGACTTTTCTTTACTTTCAGTTGATTTAAGCAAAGACGACAATATAAGCGATGATTATGGTATGGTTTACCTTTCGGATGCCAACTATAAAATAGGTATCGATTTGGATTGGGGCGGTGCCCTGACACATATGGAGGACTTAGCAAACAATGTTGTAGCGGCACAGAAAAATGTTAATTGGGGAACCAATACAAACCCGGTGGAAGTTGGACTATCATCTGATTTTGAGAGTAGCTTTTTTACAAGGTATAATACAATAGATAACGTTAACTTAATCAACGCTCACGATACAGGTCGACTTGTTCAGCAGTCATATTACGGAGCGGGAGATTCTTCTTATGAGCCGGGTATGTTTGAGGGTGCTGCATGGCCATATAACCCTGTTCAAGGTGGCAATGTTTATAATGACCCAAGTAAAATTGTTGATTTACAGGTTACTGAAAATGAAATATACATTAAATGCCGACCTCTTGACTGGGCGAGAGAGGCGAAATATATAACACCCACATATATGGAAGCATGGTATACTCTTGAAGATGGTATGATGAGGGCAAACTGTAGATTTGTGGATTATTCAGGCTACCCTGCATTGACCACAAATCAGGAGATTCCTGCATTCTATTGTGTTGAACCTCTTAATAAATTTGTTTACTATTCCGGTGGTGAGCCTTGGTCGGACAGTAATACCCCAGTTACAAGAGCTGATTTGGAATTCTGGAGCGGACGCGATGACCAAAACTTCCCCTGTAATGAAAACTGGGCGGCATTTATAGGAGATAGTTCAAGTGGTTATGGTATAGGTGTTTATGCTCCGGGTCAGACTGATTTTTGTGCAGGCATTATGGAACGTGACACCTTGAAATCATTGGAGGATGATTTAACCCAATCTGCAGAACTTATTCCCGGTCAGCCTTTGGCAAACCATAACTCAACCTCATATATCGGTGTTGTTGGTTCAATTCAATTTCAAAGCTATACGCCCATATCTTATAGCTATTACATAACAACAGGCAGTGTGACTGAAATGCGTAACAAATTCAAGCCTCTTGCTCAGGAGGAACAAGATATTTGCGAAGCGACCCACACAAACGGGTTCTGTGACAGGTGTGGAAAGCAGGTTGTACCAACTCTCACTAATAATAAATATGACATTAACGGCGATGGAAATAAAGACAGTGTTTACGAAATTTCTAATGCAGGCGAATTACATTGGTTTAGAGATAGTGTAAACAATGGTAATGTAGAAGCGAATGCAGTGCTTGTTTGCGATATTACCGATAACAGTGGTGTTCTTGCAGGATACGGAACTTTGGCAAGTGATACAACAGGATTCAGAAAATGGACTCCTATCGGTACATCAACAAATCAATATAAAGGTCATTTTGATGGTCAGTGTTATACAATCAACGGACTTTATATGGACGATTCAACCTTGTCCTATGGCGGACTTTTCGGTTATACCGATTCGGATGTGCTAATTGAAAGAGTTGGCATTGACGATTCCTATTTCTGTGGCAATCAATATGTTGGAGGAATATGCGGTCAGAATGGCGGTAAAATAAGTAACTGTTATACATTCTATACAGTTACTAAAGGTAGTTCCTATGTTGGTGGAATAGCAGGTAAGAACACAGGAGCTTTGGAAAATTGTTATAATGCAGGTATAGTAAATGCAAACAACTATATAGGCGGACTTGCAGGAGATTCATCAAAAACATCAATTACCAATTGCTATTATCTCATTAATGCGGCAACAGACGGAGCAAGTGTTGTGCAGTATGGTATAGGTAATGCAACAAAAGGTTCTAAAACAGAGGATGAAAATTACAAATCGATAGAACAATTTGCAAGTGGTGAAGTAGCATATCTTTTGCAGGAAGCAAATGCGGAACAACTCTGGGGACAAAAAATCAACAGTTCAGGGTCAGGTCCTGTTTTTGACAAAATCGGTGAATACAAAGTTAAAGCAGTATTA
>JAZNGU010000067.1:0-21235 GCA_045576615.1 Acutalibacteraceae bacterium
GAGGGGGTTAAGAACGATGTCAAGAGGAGTACCGTCGGGAAGGAAGGGCATATCTTCCTGAGGAAGAATTCTTGAAACAACACCCTTGTTACCGTGACGACCGGCCATCTTGTCACCAACGCTGATTTTACGCTTCTGAGCGATGTAGCAACGAACTACTTTATTAACACCAGGGTTAAGCTCATCACTGTTCTGTCTTGTAAATACTTCAACCTGAACAACAACGCCATATTCACCATGAGGCACACGAAGAGAGGAGTCTCTTACTTCTCTTGCCTTTTCACCGAAGATAGCACGGAGAAGTCTTTCTTCAGGAGTGCATTCTGTTTCACCCTTAGGTGTAACCTTACCAACGAGAATATCACCTGAGTGAACCTCTGCACCGATACGGATGATACCGTTTTCGTCAAGGTTTGCAAGTGCATCCTCACCAACATTGGGGATATCTCTTGTAATTTCTTCCGGACCAAGCTTTGTATCTCTTGCCTCTACTTCGTGTTCTTCAATATGGATAGATGTATAAACATCATCACGAACCATTTTTTCGTTAAGAAGAACCGCGTCTTCGTAGTTATAACCTTCCCATGTCATGAAACCAACAAGAGCGTTTTTACCAAGTGAAATTTCACCCTGAGAGGTTGCGGGACCATCTGCGATAACGCTACCCTCTTCAACTCTTTCACCGATTTCTACAACGGGGCGCTGGTTAATACAAGTACCCTGGTTGGAACGCATATATTTAATAAGCTCGTAAATATCTGTTTCGCCATTATCAGCAATAACTTCTACTTTCTTAGCGCTAACCTTGTTTACAATACCGCCACGCTTTGCAAGTACAACAACACCACTGTCAACAGCAGCCTTGTATTCCATACCTGTACCAACGATGGGAGAATCAGTCTTAAGAAGCGGAACTGCCTGACGCTGCATGTTCGCACCCATAAGAGCACGGTTAGCGTCGTCGTTTTCAAGGAAGGGAATCATTGCAGTAGCAACTGAAACAACCATCTTGGGAGAAACATCCATATAGTCAGCGTACGAGGGAGCAACTTCGCGGAACTCGTCACGGTAACGAACTGTTACACGGTCATTCACAAAGAAGTTATTCTCATCAAGAGGCTCGTTAGCCTGAGCAAGGCAGTAGTTGTCTTCCACATCTGCTGTCATATATTCAACTTCGTCAAGAACCTTACCTGTTTTCTTATCGATTTTGCGGAAAGGTGCTTCAATAAAGCCGTATTTGTTAATTCTTGCAAATGTCGCAAGGTAGGAAATAAGACCGATGTTAGGACCTTCAGGAGTTTCGATAGGACACATTCTGCCGTAGTGGCTATAGTGAACGTCACGAACTTCGAAACCTGCTCTGTCTCGGGAAAGACCACCGGGACCAAGTGCAGAAAGACGTCTCTTGTGAGTAAGCTCAGCAAGGGGGTTTGTCTGATCCATGAACTGTGAAAGGGGCGAAGAACCAAAGAATTCTTTAATTGCCGCCATAACAGGTCTGATATTGATAAGAGCAGCGGGAGTTGCCTTTTCGGGTTCTTGTGCCTGAAGGCTCATTCTCTCACGAACAACTCTTTCCATTCTTGTGAAACCAATTCTGAACTGGTTCTGAAGAAGTTCACCAACAGAACGGATACGTCTGTTACCGAGGTGGTCGATATCATCAACATTACCGAGCTCGTTACCGAGACAGTTAAGATAGTTGATTGATGCAAAGATATCGTCAATAATAATGTGTTTGGGAATAAGGTCGTCGCAACGAAGCTTCATAGTTTCAAGAAGAGCTTCCTTGTCGTCACCGCATTCGTCAATAATTTCTTTAAGAACTGTGAAACGAACCAATTCATTGATTGCAATTTCTTCAAGTTCTTCTCTTGTAAGGCAGTCAATAAAATCAAGAGGGTCAACCATATTGTTTGAGATAACCTTAACGCGTTTACCTTCAACATCAAGAACAACCTCTTTAACGCCTGAACGGTTAATTGCTTCTGCTGTTTCTACAGTGATTTTTTCGCCTGCACTTATAAGCAATTCACCTGTAAAGGGGCTGAAAACATCATCAGCCGCAACGCCGCCTGAAATACGGTCTGTAAGGGCGAGTTTCTTATTATATTTGTATCTGCCGACTCTTGAAATATCATATCTGTGGGGGTCAAAGAAAAGGTTATTGACATGTGTTTCCGCAGATTCAAGTGTGGGCGGTTCACCGGGACGAAGTTTTCTGTAAACCTCAAGCAAAGCCTCTTCTGTGTTTTTGGTAGTATCTTTTTCAAGAGTTGCTTCGATTCTGTCATCGTCACCGAAGAATTCACGAATATCGTTGTTTGAAGAAAGACCAAGAGCACGAATGAAAGTTGTGATGGGTAACTTTCTGTTTTTATCAATTCTTACATTGAAAATATCATTCTGGTCAGTTTCATATTCGAGCCAGGCACCTCTGTTAGGAATAACAGTAGATGTGAAAAGCTTTTTACCGTTCTTATCATAGGTGAAACCATAGTAAACACCGGGAGAACGAACAAGCTGGGAAATAATAACACGCTCGGCACCGTTAATAACAAAAGTACCACTGTCGGTCATTATGGGGAAATCACCCATGAAAACTTCGTTTTCTTTGATTTCTCCTGTTTCCTTGTTATAAAGACGCACTAATACACGAAGGGGCGCAGAATAAGTTGCATCTCTTTCCTTGCACTCCTGAACAGTGTATTTCGGCTTCTCGTCCATACGATAATCAATAAACGTAAGGACAAGGTTACCCGAGTAATCCGTAATTTCATCAATATCACGGAAAACCTCTCTAAGCCCTACATCAAGAAACCACTTGTATGAGTTTTTCTGTACTTCAATGAGGTTGGGCATCTGCATAACTTCATTGATTCCGGCGAAACTCATTCGAGTGTTCTTTCCGAGCTTTACGGGTTTTACATTCGCCATAAGACACATCACTCCGTTCTATTTTAAATTCTCTTTTTACCGTGGTAAATCGGCTAAAAAAAGAAATAATTAACTGTCATATTTTGGAATATTTTGCAGTAAAAAAAGATACGTCAAAACGCACTAATTCATAATATTCCACTTTATAGGAGTTTACATTATAACTCAATGTTTTTCAATTGTCAAGAAGAAAAATAGAAATTTTTAAAAATAAAAATTTCTGGTGAGGAATGAGAAGTGAGGAGTGAGGAGTGAGGAGTGTCGGGACCTGCGGTCGGCAATTATAAATAATTAAAGAATGACAACTTTATTGTTCTGAATGTTTTTACTTGCAACTAAGTTAGTTGCTTTTGTTAAGTTTTGGTTACGAATATCCAATATAATGTTTGGAAGCGAAGCTTCCCCTTACCTCTTCACTATTCACTATTCACTAAACAAAAAAATCTCCCAACAGGGAGATTTTTTATTCATTAAGTTTCTTCTTCACTTTTTTCATCACAACTATATATGCAGGTATTAAGAACAAATCTGCCGTTGCCCAGGCAACAGGGTTTGCAACACAAACTGCATCATAGCCTATCCTGTTAACAAAACCGAAGCCCATCCCCGCTCTTGCCACGAGCTCAAATGCACCCGTAGTCATAGCGGTCATACTGTACCCTACACCTTGAATTGAATTTCTCAAAACGAAGAGTACCGCAAGAATGGGATAAAAATAACTACCCATATTTATATACTGCTGAGCAAGAGTTATAACCTCTGTCTCACCCTTGTCAATAAACACAAGTGAAATATATGGACCGAAGAATCTTGCAACTATAAAACCTATTACCGCATAAACAAGCGCAACAACTATTGCTCTTTTTACGCCTTTCTGAATACGGTCAAGTTTCCTTGCACCAAGATTCTGTGCGCAGTAGGTTGCCATAGTGATACCGATTGTTTCCGCAGGAAGCACAATCATAAGCTGAGTTTTACCGCCTATTGTGAATGCCGCAATAATGTCAGCACCCAAGCTGTTAATACAGGAGGAAAGCATAACCGAACCTATTGCGGTAATTGAAAACTGCAAAGCAAGAGGTAAACCATTCCTCAAAAGTTCTTTGACAAATTTAAAATCAAGTTCTCGGGTTTCCTTTGTTATATGAAGAATACTAAAGCTTCTTTTTACATAAATAAAACAAAGAACACCGGAAACCAACTGGGACACAACTGTTGCAATTGCCGCACCGCGTACCCCCATATCGAAAACAATAATAAGTAAAAGGTCAAGACCTATATTTAAAAATGATGAAAATAACAAGAAATAAAGAGGTGTTTTACTGTCCCCTAATGCACGGACGATGCTTGCAAGCAAGTTGTAGAACATTGTAGCACCGATACCTGCAAAAATAATTATAATATAATTATAGGCGTCGGTATATATTTCTTGGGGTGTATTAAGAAGTCTTAAAAGCGGATGTGTTAAAAGTACCGCCACAGAAGTAAATATAATTGCAACAATTATTGAGGTATAGACAATGTTAGCAACATACTTTTTTAAATTCTTAATATCTTGTGCACCAAACCTTTGAGCAACAGGTATTGCAAAACCCGAGCAAAGACCGATTACCGAACCTACTATTAAAAAGTTGAGAGAACCTACTGAACCAACTGCTGAAAGTGCATCCTTACCAACAAACTGCCCTACGATAATGGTATCTGCCATATTATAGAATTGCTGAAAAAGATTACCTACCATCAACGGCAAGCAGAATTTTAATATATTTTTTGTGGGACTCCCCACAGTCATATCCTTTACTTTAGCCATATAAATTCATCTTTTAATCTGCATTAATAACATCATATGCCATATCGGGTGCATCACTCATAATGCAGTCTGCACCGATTGAATTAAGATACTCAACCTCTTCAGCCTCGTTAATCGTCCAATACTGAACTGCAATATTATGTCTGTGTGCATAATTTATAATTCTGTCAGTATTAAGGTAAATAAGTCCGTAACGTTCTGTTGGAATCTGCAAAGCCTCATATTTAAAGAAATCGGAATCAACATCAATTCCGTAACTTGCAAGCAGATAGAACAAAACCACCTCAGGAATACTTGCAGAACGAAGCATATCCGGGTAATGCTTATCAGCATAAGCCGTTACATCGGGATTGAATGTTCCGAAAACAACATCTTCTAAAAGGTCTTTTTCTTTAAGAATTCTGTAAAGCTCGTCACAAGCCTTTTTGCCGTTTTCACCGGCATCTTTAATTTCAATTATATACTGAAAATCGCCATTACTTTCAAGGTAATCAAGAACATCTTCAAGAAGCACCGCACGAAGTTCATCAGGAATATCTTTCCCTCTTAACTTTTCATAGGGGAATTCTTCGTCTTTATTCTGAAAATTTTCACCAAAATTCAGTTGGCGAAGTTCTTCGTATGTTTTCTCCGAGGGTTTTACACCTTCTTCACCAAAATACTCGGCAGAGTTGGTGGTTCTGTCAAGTGTGCTGTCATGAAGAAGAATAAGCCTGCCGTCTGCTGTAATATGCAAATCGAATTCATATATATCAACATTAAAATCTTCACTTTCAATGCAGTGTTTGAACGCTGCCATTGTGTTTTCCGGAGCAATATCCTTACCTGAACGGTGGGCAGATACAAGCGCATTATTCTCTGTAATGTAAGGGTTAGTAATGTTTTCAGCTTTCGCCTCTTCACCGGGGAAGTTTTTACACATTGTAACAGGAATTGCAATAAGTAAAACAAAAACAACAACAATTACAATGATTGCTTTTTTTAATCTTTTAAAAGCTCTTTTTTTAGCTTTTCTTTTCTTTCTGCCAAACATAGTTACACCTCTTTTTTAAATTCACAAATCAACAATAGAATTTATCACAGCGCTCCACTTTTGTCAACCGAAATATAGTTAAGTTCAAAAATAATTTAAATACAGGAACCTTGAATTGACTATATATAATATGGTATAGTAAAACCATATTAAAATTGTAGGTGATTTTATGAAAAAGAAAACATCTGTAAGAACAAAATTCATTCGCTCTGCAACGAAAGCGGCAATGCCCGCTTTGCAAGTGCTTTGCGCTCCGCCCAAATTAGAGCATATAAAACGAGCCTTGTTCATTCAACCCCACCCAGATGATAACCAGATTGGTGCAGGCGGTACTATTGCATACCTTGTTAGTAAAGGTGTTAAGGTTTATGAACTCACTGTTCTTGATGACCGTTTTACAGACCTTACATATTCGGGAGAGGGCTACACGGTCCGCCAGAAAGAAGCCCTTGCTGCCCAAGAAAAATTAGGTATGAAAAACGCAGGGTTTTTAGGCTTTGGTGATAGAACAAGGGCAACCTCAAGAGAAATTGCCGATAAAATCACACCCATTATAAGAGAAATAAAACCCGATGCGATTTTCACCGTTGACCCCAATCTTGCAAGCGAATGCCACGAAGACCATATTAAAGTGGGCAACGCGGTTAAATTTGCATTTATGGATGCAGGGTTTGACTTTGTGCCTGAATTAGTTGACGGAAAACCTCACACCGATACCCACGGAGTTTTCACAATCGGCTTCTACTATACCGATACCCCTAATACAATTGTCGATATAAGTGAATTTGAGGATTTGAAGTTCGAAGCAATCAACTGCCACGAATCACAAAAGGACTTGGCGCTTAATGCCGCACTTCGCATTCAGGACCAATATTTTGCCCAAGGCACCGACTTCAAAGCCGCAGAAGTATTAAGATTACAGAACAAATTACATTCACATTGTTTTAATTTGCCCATAGAATAAATTTAATGCCACCATTCTTCTTTTGAATGGTGGCATTAAATTTATTCGGTTCTGAGTGCTTCAACAGGGTCTTTCTTTGCCGCAATTCTTGAGGGAATAAGACCTGCAATAAGGGTGAGAGTTACGCTTATTACAACAAGTATTACAGCCGCAACAGGTGGCAATGCTGCCGCCGCAGGAATATGAGCAGCGTATTTCAGTAACAGATTTATGGGAATTTCCAACAACAATGTTGAGAGAATACCTATTACACCTGCACCAAGACCAATAACCGCAGTTTCCGCATTGAAAACTCTTGCGATATCTTTCTTTGACGCACCAATACTTCTGAGAATACCGATTTCCTTAGTCCTTTCAAGAACAGAAATATAGGTAATAATACCAATCATAACAGAGGAAACCACAAGAGAAATCGCAACAAAGCAAACAAGCACATACGTAACAACATCAATTATTGTTGTTAAACTGCTCATAAGCATACCGATGTAGTCAGAAACCTTAATTTGCGCTTCTTCGTGACCATCTGCAGAAACTTGCTCATTATAATAATTAATAAGCTCGTTGAGCCTTTCCTTTGCTTCAAAGCTCTTGGGATAGAAGCAGATAATTGAAGGCGTTTCAAAGGTTGAATAACCAAGCTTATCCAATGTTCCCGAGAGAGAGCTTTTTGCAGTCATTGTGTCAACGTAAGCCTGTTTAATGGCGAGAACCTGCTCCTCGGTAAGAAAACCTTCCATAAGTTTTTTCTGAAGCTCGGTCATATCGTCAAAACCAAACATTGCTCCCATATCCATTAAATTGACTTCAGACATATCCATTCCCTCTGCCATAGACATAAAGGGTGTATAATCAAGATAATTGAAATCAATAAGACCTAAGTCAACATCTTTAAGATCGAAATCATTTACTGTAAGGTGTGAGAATTCAATTCCTGTAAGAACATCCTTGTTTTTATCTGCAAGCTGTTCTTTAACAACCTGTCTTGTAGCAGTTTCTTCAATAGCGTAATCCATAAGTTCACGCATATACCCGATACCACCCGTACCTAAAGACAAAGTATTGTTTTCATCAGGCTTTAAGATACCAACAATTTCTAGTTCCTGACCTTCGTCAACTAATTTTTTTACAAAATAATCATTGGCACTGTTATCGCTCCAAAGACCTGTTTTCTTATCTTTAACAAAATAATCCGCACTTAAAACAAGCTTGAATTTCATGTCAAGAATTTCATCGTAAGAATATTCTGTAATATCTTCGTTCTCTAAAGATTCACCACTTGCAAGCGCCTGCATAATATTCTTTGTAAACTCTTCCTGATCCTTAAGACCAAGAGCATAAACAACAAGCTCATTTATCATATTATTGCCATCAACAATAAGCACAACCTCGTTGAATTTTTCTGGCATTTTACCTGCAATAACATCATATTGAGCATCCATCAACTGCTCATCACCGATAAGCTCAATCCAAGCATTAACAGGCATCATACTTGTCATTTGGGATGCCATGTCGCCCATACCTTCCATCATGGGCATATTTTCCATCATGGTACTGGGGTTAACTTTAATTAAGCCATTTTCAGTATCAGCGCGATAGATATTCAAATCCGTACTGTATTTATACTGAACATCGTTACAGACCTCGTCAAATTCAGCCTGATTATCCTCAATATACTTTTTAAAGTTATCAAGGTTATTTGACGTAGACTCTGAAATAAAGGCATTTACCATCTGCATAAGGGATTCATTAACATAAACCTTCCCTTCTTTATCTTCGTCCATCCCCTCAACCATTTCCGTGGTAATACCCGTAAATGAAGTCATAATACTTTCTAAATCAAAAGTCTGTTTTTCAACTGTCATGGGGTAGGAAAGAAGCATATCTTCCTGAATTCTGTCAATATAAACCTGAATACCATTTGAAAGAGCCAGAACAAGAGCGATACCGATAATACCGATACTGCCTGCAAAAGCGGTTAAGAATGTTCTTGCGCTTTTAGTTCTTAAGTTGTTGATACTCAATGAAAAAGCAGAGGCAAAGGACATTGATTTCTTGCCCTTTTCTCGTGTTTTTTCAAGCCTTATTTTTACATTAGCCTTATCATTTTCGTTGGGCTCAAAGGGATTAGAGTCACTGATAACCTCACCATCAAGGCACCTTATAATACGGTTCGAATAGGTTTCGGCAAGGTCCGGGTTATGAGTAACCATAATGATAAGCTTATCCTTGGAAATTTCTTTAAGAAGCTCCATTATCTGAACACTTGTTTCTGTATCAAGAGCACCTGTTGGTTCATCCGCAAGAAGAATATCAGGGTCATTAATAAGAGCACGGGCAATTGCAACTCTCTGCATCTGACCACCGGACATCTGAGTAGGTTTTTTGTAAATCTGATTTTCAAGACCAACCTTTTTCAGTGCCTCAATTGCTCTTTTACGGCGTTCTTTTTTGGAAACACCTGAAAGAGTGAGAGCCAACTCAACATTAGCTAAAACTGTCTGATGTTGAATAAGGTTATAACTCTGGAAAACAAAACCTATTGAATGGTTACGATATGTGTCCCAATCTTCATCATTAAAACTTTTTGTTGATTTGCCGTTTATCTGCAAATCACCGCTTGTGTATCTGTCAAGACCGCCGATAATATTAAGAAGAGTTGTTTTACCACAACCTGAAGGACCAAGAATCGCAACAAACTCGCTCTCACGGAAATTGATATCAATTCCCTTGAGGGCTCTTACCGTTGTGTCACCGGTAATATAATCTTTAACTATATTTTTTAAAACTAACATAATTAATTACCTCAATAGTACAGACGTTTTCTGTTACAGAAAAGTATAATGCCGATTACTCCTGCCACAAGGGCAAAACCTCCAACGATATAAAGCGCGGTATAGTCCTTGGGAGTTTCTTTATAAATAATTGTTGGTGAATATTCATCATCAACAACTATTTCAATCTGCGCTCTTTCTTTAAAAAGAAGATTATAAAGCCACTCGATAAGTTCATCCTCTGTCATTGCTGCGAATTGTTCACCTATGGATGCAGAATAGGTTGAAAATGTGTCATTTCCGCCAGCCATTATGCCAACAAGAAGATTTTCATTTCCGGGAAGCTTAAGTGTTTTTGCAAGAACTCTTAAAAGAGTCATTAAAACACCCTTTTGGTCGGCTTCGATATATGAATATTTAACGTAATTTCCATTAAAGACACTTTTACTTTGCTTTTCGGTTCTGGTACCGATACCGGAGAGTGTATTTATATCAAACTCTGCAATTTTCATTCCCGAGCCTTCAAGCATACCACCTAAAAGTTTATTTAAATCCAATTCCTTTGTTAAAGCGGTTGCATCTAAATCTATACTAACAACAGTTGACATACGGGATATTAATGCTGTTACAGGAATAAGCAGATTTGAAAAACACTTTTCCAAAGAACCGCTGTTAAGGAAATAGACCACATTGGGTAAAATCCTTGTAAGTGTTTTAACAGGGTTATCAAAAATTTCGTCGAGCAAATCAAAAACGGGCTCTGCAATATTATTTAAAAGAGCATCCTGCCTATTATCAGTTACATATTGACTATATGTTTTTATTGAACTATCTTTACATCCCAATGCTTCAAGAATAGGGATAACACCTGTATTATATCCATCTGCACCCTTTAAGGTTATGGCATCTGCAATAACCAAATCGTCACCTGCAAGAACAACCTTTAATAATGGGTTCAATGGGCGGAGCACTGCCAAAAAGGCATTCTGAAAACCTCTTCTTGAACCATTATAAAAGCCCCAAGAAACATTTTTCAGAGAAACTTTTGACCAAGATTCTGCTTTAATCAAAGCATTATAGGCATTTGGATAATCATTTTCAATGAATTTGGCTACGCCTTTGGGAGTTGCATCGATCCCCAAAAGAACAAACAAATCAATAAGACCTTCTTTTTCAAAACTTCCGTAAATACCCGTCAAAAGAGCATTTATATTTGAATTTGAATAGACTCCTGTGGAAAGAAGTGCCTCAATACTTCTGTAGCTACCGCCCTCTTTAACAAAATCATCAAGCAAATCGTCAACTTCATTGAGAACTTTATTATAATTTTCTGTTGTTAAATTTGGTGTATATTGAACAACAGTCTGTGCTATTTCAGGGTAGAGCATCATTTCGGGTGCATTAAGTTTTGCAGGTGTAAACAAAAGGATTATTGCACCGACCAATGCATCAGTATCATTATCAAGAATACCGCTTAACATATCTGTTGATATATTGCTGCCATTACCGCCTAAATTTTTCATAAGCAGAGGCAAAGAATTTTTATTCAGTTTTAATGTATCGAATAACCACCTTAATATTTCTACAAGTGCTCTGCCTTTATCGGACTGAAATTCCATTCCGTTATGAGCACCACAGTTTGAAAGCCTTTCCATGTCAATTGGTGCAAGCTGCAATCCACTTTCAGCAGTCATTTCTGTAATGCCTATTGTCAGCATTTCTTCCATATCAAATTTCATTGAGTCCAAGTCGAGTATTTTCAAAAACACTGCAATTTCTACAAGAGGATTTGAGAAAATTGGTGAAAGCAAAGCATCCATACATGCATCCATCTCGCCACTCTTAACAAAATATGCAAACGAGGGCAAAACATCTGTTAAGGTATCCATTGGTGCTGAAAAAACCTCTTCAAGCATTGTGAGAATTGGAAGAAGAATGTTCTTAAGCATATTACTTCTGTCCGAATTTGCTTGGTCTGTAAATTCTTCCTGCCCTATTAAAACAGTGCATTTTAAAGCCTGAAGCATCGGCACAATTGCATTTTCATAACCATTTGCACCATCAATTTTAATAAAGCTTGAAATTGCATAAGTTCCCGAGCAAAGAAGTGTATAGAAAATATCATCAAAGGGCGATAAAGCTTTGGCGAACGCTGTTGCAAAGCTATTTTTATCGCTGATGCCCCACTTAACCCCGGAAAGATTAACCTCTTCCCAAGAGTATGCATTTAAAAGAGCCTTTTGAACATCCGGATAATCTCCTAAACCCTCTGCAACTGCTGAAACTGAGGCATCCAAACCTATCATCTCTAACTCACTTGCAGTTTCGGAAAGTCCAAGGTAAAGAGAAACAACAAAATTTGAAAGACTTTCATCACTGAAAATCATGGGTTTAACAGTATCTTCAAAAGTTCCGCCCATTAAAGCGGGAAGCATATTATTTATAAGTTTATCTGTTCCTTTAACAGCAACAAGTGCCTCCTCGGCAGTAACGCCTTGGGGGTAATCGGTTGTGTAACCTGCAGTGGCAACGGAACTTAAAGAAGAGCAGGCTACAAGTACACAAAGTATTAAAGAAATAACTTTCTTGAATGTTTTTTTCATTATCATCACTCTGAATTATATTTATAGTATGAACATATATATTATTATACTTTATCTCCACATTAAATTATACAACATCTATTGTATTATTTGTTAAGAAAATATGAACAAAAGAGGAAAAACAATTGAAAAAACATACTTTACTTCTACTCACCCTTTTATTATCAATCACAACTCTCAACGGTTGCGTCTTTAGTACAACAGGCGAAAGCCTTGAGGCATTTTCAAGAAGAATGAACGAAATAGATGAAAACTATAATATGACATCAGAGGGTTATATTATTGACACAGAAAATTGTGAATTAACAAAGTTTTTCAAATTCTCTCAAAATGAGATTATGCTTAACTTTAAATATGATAAAAAAAATCGACTAAATGAAATGAATTTAGTTTTTGAATCTGAAACTTTAACTGATGGTACGGATTCAGTAGCTTTTATTTACGACTGTATAAAATGTTTTATTCAAAATGAAAAAGTTGAGAAAGAAATATTAAATGAAACAGATTTTGAAAAATCAATTAAGAAAATCAATATGCAAACAAAAAGTGCCGAAGCAGATAATATCAAAATGGAAATTGATACTACCCAAATCGGCACAGTAGTCACTATTTACAGAGACATATAATCCTTTAATTTTTCTGCAATCTGGCGAAGAGCGTTACCTCTGTGGCTTAAAGCATCTTTTTCTTCACCTGAAAGTTCAGCAAAGCTTTTGTCACCAACCATAAACAATGGGTCATAACCGAAACCGCCGTCACCTTTCGGCTCAAAACCGATATAGCCTTTACATTCTCCCCTTGCAGAAATAACATCACCATTAGGAAAAACACAACAAACAACAGAAACGAATTTCGCTGTTCTTTCTTCAACAGGAACATCGGTTAATATTTTAAGAAGCTTACAGTTGTTTTTTGCATCATTGCCGTGTTCACCTGCAAAACGAGCGGAATAAACACCCGGGGCACCCACAAGATAATCAACAGAAAGTCCAGAATCATCTGCAACACAGGGCATACCACTTTCAAGGCAACCGCTTTGCGCCTTTAAAAAAGCATTTTCATAAAAGGTTTCACCTGTTTCATCGACATCAGAAATCTCCACACCTGCCTGTTCGGCAGTTTTTACATCAATACCCAAAGGAGAGAGAATACGATAAAGCTCATCACGTTTTTTCATATTATGAGTGGCGATTAAAAAAACATTGTTTTCCATTAACCAAATAACCTCCCGAAGAAACCTTTTTTCTTTTTCTCTTTAACTTCCGGAACTGTCTCTTCTGAATCTTCTGTTTCTACAGTTCCAATTTCTGCAGGCTCTTCTGTTTCTGCGGTTTCAATTTCTACAGGCTCTTCAATTTCTTCTACAGTTTCAATTACCTGAATTTCTTCAACTTCTTCCTCCGCAGAAACTTCGAGTTCTTTCTCTGCAGTTTCAGAATGTTCTTCTGCATTTATTCCTGCCATAGCATTGAAGATTTCGCCAACTGCCTTTGCAAGTTCTTCCCTTTCATCAGTTTCCTCTACGGGAACATATTCTTCACGGATTTTTGAAAGGTCGATTTCATCCTCTTCAAAATCTTCGGGAAGATCATTGAAAAGACCATCTGCAAAAGCGTGAGGGTTAAAGGGTTGCAAATCGTCAATACCCTCACCCACACCAATAAATTTAACGGGCACTTTAAGGTCATTCTTAATTGAAAGAACAACACCGCCACGAGCAGTACCATCAAGCTTTGTGAGAATGATACCGGTAATTTCAGCAATTTTTGCAAATTCACGGGCTTGGTTAACTGCATTCTGACCTGTTGTTGCATCAAGAACAAGCAAAACTTCGCGGTCAGAATAAGGAAGTTCACGGTCAATGACTCTGTAAATCTTTCCTAATTCTTCCATAAGATTTTTCTTATTATGAAGACGACCTGCAGTATCGCAGATAATGATTTCAGTACCTCTTGCCTTTGCAGCAGATATGGTATCAAATATAACTGCGGCAGGGTCTGCCCCTTCTTTATGCTTAACAATGTCAACACCTGCACGCTCTGCCCATACATCAAGCTGGTCAATAGCAGCAGCACGGAAAGTATCCGCAGCAGCAAGAATAACACTCTTGCCCTCTGCTTTATATCTTGCGGCAAGCTTACCGATTGTGGTAGTTTTACCAACACCATTAACACCGATAACAAGAATTACGGAAGGAATGGTAATAAGACCCATATCCTCACCGCCCTCAAGCATTTCGGCAACAATGTCTTTAATCTCCGCCTTAACATCGGCGGGATTTTTTATACCTTTTTTGCGAACAACATCATTAAGGCGCAAAGTGATTTCAGATGCGGTTGAAACACCAACATCACCCATAACAAGAGCTTCTTCAAGCTCGTCAAAAAGCTCCTGGTCAATTGATGTATAACTATCAAGAACATTATCAATAGCGCCTGAAACATTGTTTCTTGTTTTTCTTAAACCGAAGTTTATTTTCTTAAAAATACCCATTAGAAGAACTCCATTAAATATATAAATAAATGATTTTATAGATTTGCATAAGATTGTGCGAAAAACGACGTTTCAGTAAAGGAAGCTGTACAAAAATACTGCGACTGAGCTAAAACAAGTTATTCGTGCAAGATTATGTCAAATCAAATTTAGTTGCCATTTCTGCGGTCTTGAGTTCCAACAACTTGGAAACACCTTTCTCCTGCATTGTTACACCATAAAGCATATCTGCTTCTTCCATTGTACCACGGCGGTGTGTAATGAGAATAAACTGAGTATTCTGAGTCATTCTGCGAACGTAGGAAGCATATCTTGCAACGTTAACATCGTCAAGAGCTGCTTCAACCTCGTCAAAAATACAGAAAGGACAAGGATTAACCTTAAGGATTGAGAAAAGGAGTGCTATTGCAGAAAGACCCTTTTCACCACCGGAAAGCAAAGAAATATTTTGAACATTTTTGCCCGGAGGCTGAACCTTAATATCAATATCGCATTCGAGCACATCGCTTTCGTCTGTAAGAACAAGAGATGCCCTACCGCCACCAAAAAGTTCTGCGAAGGTCTGTCCGAAACTGAAATTGATTTTATCAAACTGTTCTTTAAATTGAACTCCCATTTTACCTGTAAGTTCATTTATAAGTTTAATAAGCTCTGCCTTTGATTTTTCGACATCGCTTACCTGAGTATGCATAAAGCTGTATCTTTCTGAAACCTCTTTATACTCCTCAATTGCACTTACGTTTACATTACCAAGACCACGGATTTTGCTCTTAAGCTCATTAAGTCTTTTCTTTGCTTCAGGAATATCTTCAATAACAATATCAAGTTCTTCCGCTTCACGCTTTGTAAGTTCATATTCGTCATAGAGTTTGTTCTGTATATCTTCAAACTCTTTTTCCATTGTTTCTTTTCTTTCAGAAAGTCTCGCTTTCTCTCCGCCCAATTTTTCACGCTCTTCAGTTTTTTCTCTTTCAAGAATACGGAGTTTACCGTTTTCCTGCTCATACTGTTCGCGTTTAGAAATAAGGGAAGCAATTTGTTCTTTCGAAGCGGAGCTTTGGGTTCTTAACCCCTCTGCTTCACCATTAAGAATCTCAATTCTGTCTCTGATTTCCTCGTTGCGCTTGTTGATTTCTTCAATTTCGCTGTCAAGCTGAGAAAGCTTATCTTTGTGGCTTGTGCTTCTGTTCTGAAGACGAGTAATTTCCTCTTTTTTTGCCTCAATTTCCTTTTCAGCAGTAGCAATAGAAAGATTAATCTGTGCTGCATCTGCAGTAAGTTTTTCTCTCTTTTCACGAAGACTTTCCCTGTCACCCGTAAGGGTAGAAAGTTCTGCTTCAACCTTGTCAAGTTCTGCCTGAAGAACAACAAGTTTTTCATTAGCATAAGCCGCACCCTCGTTAATTGATTTAATACGTGCAGAAAGTTGTGCTTTCTCTTCATCTGCAAGAGTTTGGGTCTGGAGAGTATTTTCGTAATTACCCTTACGAAGAGCAAGAACACCCTCAACTCTGATTTTTTCTTCACCGAGAGAAATAATTTCTCCCTTGCAACCCTCAAGCTCTGCATTAACCGACGAAAAGCTTTCCTGCTGTGCTTCCACGTCTTTAAGAAGTATAGTAAGTTTCTCTTCCAAATCGGTTAAATCATTTTTTAGTTTATCAAGCTCGTTACCACGGCTGAGAATACCTGCATTCTGGAGTTTTGCACCACCGGTCATAGAACCACCTGCATTAACGACCTGGCCGTCAAGAGTAACAATTTTGAATTTATATTTATATTTTTTAGCTATTGCTATTGCCGAATCCAAATCCTCGGCAACAACAGTTCTGCCTAAAAGAGATTTGATAATTTCTGTGTATTTCTTGTCATAATCTACAAGCTCAGATGCAAGGTTTATGTAACCAAAGCAATCATCGAGGTCGTTTTCATCAAGAACCTTGCCTTTAATCGCAGTAAGGGGCAAGAAAGTTGCACGACCGGCTCTGCTTTCTTTAAGAAACCCAATTGCTTTTTTAGCATCATTTTCAGTATCTGTAACGATATTCTGAATTTGTGCACCCAAAGCGGTTTCAATAGCAAGTGAATATTTATCTTTAACAGAAATAATCTGTGAAACAGGAGCGTGAATACCTTTAAGAACTCCGCGCCTTACTTCACGAATAACCGCTTTTACGCTTCCCTGATAACCTTCCATATTTTTTTCAAGGTCGGAAAGCATCAAAACACGGGAATTTTTAATCTGAATATCATTACGAAGAGTATTTTCCTGCTCTTTAAGTACTTCGAGTTTTTCTCTTCTTTTTGTTGCAAGAAGCTCGATACCTGAAAGAGAATTGTTAAGTTCTGTGTTTCTTTCAACAATCCTTTCCAATTCATCTTCTGCTTCTTTGCATTGTGCTTTAAGAGTTTCAAGAACGGGTTTTCTTGACTCTGTTAATTCATCAATAACAGAAATTCTGTTTTCAATTTCTTCAACAGATGAAGCAGCAGTTGAGCTTACAACTCTGTTATCTGCAATTTCAAGAGAAAGTGAGGACATTTTTTCACTTAACTCAACACTTCTCTGAGCAGATTTGCTGTTCTCATCGCTTAATACATCAAGTTCACCTGTAAATGAATTAAGTTCTGCATTTTTTTCTTCAATAGAAGATTTAAGTTCGACAATTGCTTTCTCTGCATCCTCTATCTGAGTTGCAATTTCTGTATCAGTATCATTTTCTTCTGTTTTTTCTCTTTCGATACGCTCAATTGTTTCGTTATTGTGAAGAATTGTGTTTTCCTGAACCGCAATCTGACTTTCGAGAAGAGAAGCTTGTTCTTCAAGCTGAGCGCAAGCTCTTCTTATTTCATCAACTGCAACTGTAATTCTCTGAGTTTCTGCAAAAGATGAATCAATTTTATCTGTAATCTCTTCAAGAGATTTGCAAACCTCGTCATACTGAGCATCTACAATTGTGATTTTCTTCTCATGCTCGCGTAAATCGTTTTTTGTTTTCTCAATTGTATAAAGCCAAAGACCAATTTCGAGGTTCTTTTTCTCACCTGCATATTCAAGGAATTTCTGTGCTTTTTCGCTTTGAGTTTTAAGAGGACCAACTCGTGTTTCCAGCTCTGTGAGGATATCTCTTAATCTTAAAAGATTTTCTTCTGCCTGATTAAGTCGGCGCATAGCATCTGCACGGCGGTATCTGTAATGAGAAATACCTGCCGCCTCTTCGAGCATATCACGTCTATCCTCGGATTTACCTGAAATAAGGGTTTCAACCTTACCCTGACTAATCATAGAATATCCGTCACGACCAAGACCTGTATCCATAAATAATTCGTGAATATCTTTAAGTCTTGCCTGCTCGCCGTTTATTTTATATTCGCTTTCACCCGAGCGGTAATAACGTCTTGTAACCGTTACCTCTTTTTTCGGGTTATTGAGAGCCATATCGGAGTTATCAAGTTTGAGTGTAACCTCTGCAAAACCAACTGCACGGCGTGAATCTGTACCACTGAAGATAACATCTTCCATTTTCGAGCCACGCAAGTTTTTTGTAGATTGTTCACCCAAAACCCAACGCATGGCATCGGAAAGGTTACTCTTTCCGCTACCATTAGGGCCAACAACAGCCGTTATACCTTTTCCGAAATTCAACACAGTCTTGTCCGGAAAGGATTTAAAGCCCTGCATTTCTATCGCTTTAAGATACATCTGGTTTTCTACCTTTCATTTGTAACCTAGTCTGTTACAATTTCATACTTTTTAAGGGTTTTCATTCCCTTGACGGAAACTTCCCAACCTGCTCTTTTAAGAGCAATTTTATTTGCACTCTTCTGACCTGTCATTTTAGAAATTTCACGGTCATTGACATAAAGATTAATTATTTTTTTCTTTGAAAGAGAGCATATATTTTTATTATCTACGGGGTATTTCTCCGTAAGAATTTCTTTTGCTTTTTCTAAATAAATTTTCCCATCGCAAAGTTCACCAAAAGCGGGATGATACGGACCTGCTAAAAAGCCCTCTTCAACATTTCCGCCCGAATGAAGTCCCAAACGAATAACAGTGATATTTTCTTCGTAAAATCTTTTGAGAAGCACAGCACAAACATCAACTGCTTCTTCAATTGTCTGAGGTGCATAAGTACCATTTTTGTAAAGTTCACCAAGGTATGTACCCTCTAAAACAATTGTAGGGTAAATGCGAACTGTGTCAGGCTTTAAAGAAATAATATCCTCTGCAGTTTTTATGGATTTTTCAGGTGTATCACCCAAAAGACCCGTCATCATCTGCAACCCCAATGAAAAGCCATTTTCTTTTATTAATTCTGATGCTTTTATTATATCATCGCGGGTGTGACCTCGGTGATTTAATAAAAGAACCTGTTCATCTGTACTTTGTGCCCCAAGTTCAATTGAGGTGACATTATATTTTTTGAGAATTCCCAGAACTTCCTCGTCTATTGCATCGGGACGAGTAGAAACTCTGACTCCACAGAAACTCCCGTTCTCAATAAAAGGCCTTGTTTCTTCAAGAAGAGAAACCATATAATCCCGTTTAATTGCGGTAAAGCTACCACCAAAAAAGGCAATTTCTGTGTTTTGAGAATCAATACCATCGCATACGGCTTTTTCAAGAATTTCTTTCACCTCTTGAGGTGTAAGTTCCTTTACAGAGCCGGAAATGGTCTTCTGGTTACAGAAAGAGCATTGATGAGGACACCCCTGATGGGGAACAAAAAGCGAAATATTAGCATGTTTCATTTTTTTATTCTCAAAAGGGCATCTCCTGCCGCTGCTTGTTCTGCTTCTTTTTTGCTTCTTCCTTCACCCTTACCGACTATTTCACCATTAAGTTTAACAACAAACTTAAATGTTTTATCGTGATCCGGACCGAATTCTCCAACAGATTCATAAGAAATGGTGTTACCTTTTTCTTTCTGAATTTCCTCCTGAAGAAGAGATTTATTATCTTTAAAGCTTGCTTCTCTCTTAACCGCTTCTTTGATAAAACCAAGTATATATGGTTTTACAGTTTCAATACCGCCATCAAGGTACATTGCCGCAATAACTGCTTCAAAAGCATCTGAAACTATTGAGGGTCTGTTTCTGCCACCTGTATGTTCCTCGCCTCTTCCCATAAGAATAAACTCGCCTAATCTGATTTTTTCGGCAAATTTGAAAAGAGATTTTTCACAAACAACTGCCGCACGAAGCTTTGTGAGTGCTCCTTCAGGACGATTTCTGAATTCTTCAAAAAGATATTCCGCAGTAACAAAACCTAAAACGGAATCTCCTAAAAATTCAAGTCTTTCATTATCGTGAGGCAATTTATTTTCGTTTGCATATGAAGAATGCGTCAACGCTCTAATAAGCAGTTCTTTATTTTTAAATTCATAACCTATTAATGCTTCAAAAACTGATAAATCCATAATTGCCTCCTTATAGTTTTATATTCTTATAGTATTCAAGACTGCGTTCTGCTACTTTCAAATAGCGCTCTGCCTTATCTTTAATTCTTTCATCCAGCGGGTCAATTATTCCTATTGCCGCACCCATTGGTTGAAAGTTTTTAACTGTTTCATCACTGATATATTTTGAAAGTGCACCTAACATTGTAATTTTCGGAAGACTTATAGGCTCTGCCCCGAAAATTCTTCTTGCGGCATTGTAACCTGCAAGAATACCCGATGCGGCACTTTCCATATACCCCTCAACACCTGAAATCTGTCCTGCAAAATAAATATTTGGAGCTTTTTTCATACTAAAATCTTCATCTAAAAGCCCCGGAGAATTTAAAAATGTATTTCTGTGCATAACCCCGTATCTTACAAATTCTGCATTTTTAAGAGCAGGGAACATTGAGAAAACTCTCTTCTGTTCAGAAAATTTCAAATTAGTCTGAAATCCAACAAGGTTATACATTGTTCCGTCCTTATTCTCTTTACGGAGTTGAAGATTTGCCCAAGGTCTGTGACCTGTTTTGGGATTTGTTAATCCAACGGGCTTCAATGGACCATAACGCATTGCATCTTTACCTCTTGAAGCTAAAACTTCAATTGGCATACAACCCTCATAAACATCCTTTTTCTTATCAAAGGAATGAAGCTCAGCGCTTTCGGCATTGATAAGAGCATCATAAAACTCTTCATATTCCTCTTTGTTAAGAGGACAATTTATATAATCATCTTCGCCGCCTCTGTCGTATCTTGATTGTGTGAAGGCATATTCCATATCAATACTGTCTGCAGTAACAATAGGTGCCGCCGCATCATAAAAAGAAAGGAACTCTTTTCCGCAAAGCTTTGAAACATTTTCTGCAAGAGCATCTGACATCAGAGGACCTGCAGCAACAATAACAATATCACTTTCGGGAATTTCTGTTATTTCGTCTCTTACAAGAGTTATATTTGGGTCATTTTCAATTCGTTCCGTAATAAGAGAAGAGAATATATCTCTGTCAACAGCAAGAGCACCGCCTGCGGGCACCTGGGCCACATCTGCAGCATCAAGGCAAACAGAACCAAAAAGGCGCATTTCCGCCTTTAAAAGCCCTGCCGCCGAGCCTAAACGAGCGGCTTTAAGTGAGTTTGAGCAAACAAGCTCACCCAGATTTCCGCTTTTATGAGC
>JAZNGU010000068.1:0-33722 GCA_045576615.1 Acutalibacteraceae bacterium
GCCTGTCACGCTAGAGGTCGACGGTTCGAGCCCGTTCCGGGTCGCCACTTTTTATAAGCCTCTGTAGCTCAGTTGGTAGAGCAGAGGACTGAAAATCCTCGTGTCGTTGGTTCGATTCCGACCGGAGGCACCATGGATGAGCCTGTTAAACGGCTCATTCATTTTTTGCGGATGTAGCTCATCTGGTAGAGCGCCACCTTGCCAAGGTGGAGGTAGCGAGTTCGAGCCTCGTCATCCGCTCCATTTTTTTTATATAAAGAAAAGCTAAAGGAAAACAAAATCCTTTAGCTTTTTTCTATTTAAAACTCCATATTCTCAATAAATGATTCACTAAAAAATTCATTCATCGACAAATCAACATATTCTGCATTGTTTAAATAAACAGATAAATCATTTAGTTCACAGGCGAACTTTACAGTGCCTAATAAACTACTGTTATTTAAAACAATTGTTTTTTCTTTAAGCTCTTTTGGTAAAAGCCCCACTTTAACTGAATTTTCAATATTAATTTTTGCGGAAAATCCGCCCGAAATAAAGAGATTTTCGATATCTGAGAAAGATATCGCTTTTTCTTTTAAAATGGCTGTAATACCTGAATAAACTGCAGATTTGGCAAGTTGGAATTGTCGTATGTCTTTTTGGGTTAATGTAATGTTGTCTGTTAAGAATATCTCTTCACTATTCATATAACCCGTTTCGTCAATTTTACCTTTTTTCAAAAGAACTGAAATAATATCAATAAGACCTGTTCCGCAAATACCTTTGGGCTGATTATTACCAATTGTTTTAAAAGTTTCATTAAGTGAATAAGAATAAATTGCACCATCTGTTGCACTCATACCGCAGGAAATGTTTGCGCCTTCAAAGCAAGGTCCCGCTGCCGCAGATGTGCAGTAAAGCTCATTCTTATTGTATAGAACAATTTCCGCATTTGTACCAAGGTCAACAAGCAGATTAAATTTGTTATAACCCGGCAAACCGGCATAGTTTATACCTGCAACTATATCTGCGCCAACGAATGCAGAAATACAGGGGAGAGAAACAACATTTTTGACGTTCCTTAAACTTATTTTATCAGCATTTATTTCTTTACTATCGAGAAAAACAGGTGTATATGGTGTTACACCTATTGATGATGGGTCAACACCGAAAAACAAATGTAGCATTGTTGTGTTTGCTGATACATACATTGTTTTTACTGAGTTAACATGAAGCTCATTAATCATTTGATTAATTTCTTCAATTAAAGTTGTCTGTAATTCTGAAACACCATTTTTGTTACAAAAATCTATTCTGCTTAAAACATCCGCTCCAAAACTTCTTTGAGGGTTTGTGGCGGTTTTTAAATTTATAATTTTATCTTCATCAAGGGAAACGAGAGCAAGTGCAAGGGTTGTTGTACCGATATCAAGTACTAAACAGCAGTTTTCTGTTGGGGCTGCGCTTTCATTTGCACCTGAATCAGAAATGATTTCATTATTTTCAGGCAAAACAACATCAATGTCTGATTTTATTTCGTATTGGCAGGAAAGTTCTTCTCTGCCGTTAACTGAAACCAAACATTTTTTACAAGTACCTTTACCACCGCAGAGGTGTTCAACCTTTTTGCCCATTTTAATTAAAATATGGGATAAGATTGTGCCGTCAGGTACAAGTATTATTTCGTTGTCAATCCGTACTTTGTGCATTATAAAACCCTTTTTACATTTCGTAGTATGCTTTTAATTTGTTGATGTCATCTTCATTGAATGCACCATCAAAGAAGAATAAATCGTCAATATTATATAATTGCTGATATTCATTATTATATGTGCCGAGAGCGTCGTTGCCTATAGTAAATGGCATATTATCAAGCTCCACAAGGTATTGAGGCTCTAACTCTGTTTCGTGGCAAAGCTTGAAATTGTAATATGTTTGCACTTTTCTGTTCTCTTTGTCCACAACAAAAATAGCATGAACCCAGCCGGTTGATATTTCCGGTGGGAAGGGTGTAACAAAGTCAAAATCATCATCACCGCAACCGATGTTAAGTGCAGTATTTGAGCATCGCAGAGCTAAAAGCACACCGCGTGTGCATCTTTTTCCGCTCCAGTTTTTATTAGCAAAAATTGCAGGCTCATCTACTAAATCTCTGTCAATTTTAATCCAAAGTGATGCAGTAAAGCTACCGCTACCGAATTTGAAGCCGTCCATTACAAAGTGTCCGTTTGTGCCAAGCTCAACCCTTGCTCCGCGAACACCCTCAGAATAGAATTTAACTGTCCCGACAGTTGAAGTAACTTCATTTTTACCCGTTGCATCGAGAGTATTGTTATCAAAGAATAAAGCGAGTTTTGTTCTTTCTTCGGGAATAAAAGCGCTTAAACCATTCGGCGCTCTGTATTTGGGAGTGGGCTTGATTTCGGGGGTGTAGGGCTTGCCTATAATCCTTTGATATTTACCGTTATAATCAGGGAAAATACCTGCAGGAACCTGTGAACAGAAGCCTTTTAAGTCATATTGTGGAATATCGATTCCGAGAGCATAAAGAACGATTGCATATAAATCAACGGTTCTCATATGTTCTATTTCAGATTTTTCAATGCCTTTTCCTCTTGCACCGAAGAAAATATATTTTTCGGTATCGGAATAACCACCGTGACTGCGTTCAAAACCACCGTGGTCAGCAATAACGATGAATAAAGTTTCATCAATTATTCCTGCTTCTTCATAAGCTTTAAAAATTCTGCCCGTCTGTTCATCTTCATATCTTACTGTTTCAAGCTGTTTTTCTGTTCCATAGCCGTTTCTGTGACCTGAACCATCGGTTTCATCAAAATGAACAAATAAAAATGTTGGCTTTTCTTTTACTTTTTTTATAATTTCATCAGTAAGCTCTTTGTCATTGTCGTTTGTGTATTTTTCAACAGGAATATCTTTTTCAATTAAGCCTATGTTGATTGGGTTCCAATTGCAGTATGAATAAAGTTTTGCATCAGGAATGGCTTTGTATATCCTTTTGAATAATGATGGTAAAACCTCACTTTTATGGTCGTTATGACTTAATTTACTGTTAGTAAGACCGTGGACAATTGGTTCTGCACCAAGAAGCATTGCACCCCAGTTTTCAGCACTTATAGTAGGGTCCATTGAAAGACCAAAGTTAGTTGTTGCTCCGTTTTCAAATATTTTATCTAAATTCGGGGTTTCGGTAAGGGTATTGAAATTTCCCATACCGTCAATACCGATAACTACAACGTGTTTATAAATTGTTCTGTCTGCCATAGTATCACCTTATTTAAGATATTCTTTAATTTTCTCTATATTGTTTTCTGCATCCTTGATGCCTAAGTCATACATTTGTTTCATAATTTTTCTGTCTGTTTCAGTTCTTGAAATATTAACAAATTCACTTGGGCGAACAACAAAAATTTTCCCCTCTTTTTCAAGGCGTTCAACATATTGGCATTGTTTATTATAAACGTCGTTTCTGCTTGAAAGTGTTTTAACAAATTCAGGATATTTTTTGTAAAATAAATTTGCTCCGTGAATCCCACCGCTTTTGCGGTAGTTTGCAGGACGTGTTAACACAACAATTGCCTTTTCGTAGCCGTTTTCAAAATATTCTTTCACGGGAATACTGTCGGCAATTCCACCGTCAAGGTAGGGTACACCATTAACAATAACAGGCTTTGAGCAAAAGGGAAGTGACCCTGATGCTCTTAGATATTCCATACATTCTTCATTTTCTAAATCGAAAATGCTTTTATATTCTGCTTTTCCGTTCTGGAGATTGGTTATAACTGCGTGAAATTCAGTTTTGTTGTTACGGTAAGTTTCGCAGTCCATTGGGTCAAGCTTGAATGGTATATCCTCAAACCAGAATTCCTTATTCATAAGGTTTCCTGTTTTTAAAAGTGATTTCCATCCTGTGTAGCTTGGATTTCCTGCATATTTAAGGTTATATCTTAAAACTCTTCCGATTTGTTTTGATTTATAATTAATACCAAATAATGCACCTGCAGAAACACCAACCGCAACATCGGTATAAATATCATTTTTCATAAGAACATCAAGGACACCTGCGGTATAAAGCCCTCTCATACCGCCACCCTCTAAAATTAAAGCAGTTTTCATTTAATTGACCTCGATTTATTTATGGTTTTTATGGTTGTTTCATTTACAGTAAACAAAAGAATAATGAATGCTAAAAGCACAAACGGTGTGATTTTGAAGGTTGTTGCAGTTGCTACATAACCGAAAGTAAGCTGTACTGCAAAGCCAATAGCATAAGCACCACCCATGTGGAAGCCTGTCAGGTCTGCGGAATATTTAGCTCCGAACCTGTCGGGTACACTATGGAGAATACTTGGGAAAATGGGACCAAACCCAACACCGATCAGAAGTAAACCTGCAACGGAAATACTACCCAAGGGTAAAGCGAGAAGCACCATTCCGAAGAACGCAGTTATAATACCACCTCTTATGAGGGTGTTGTCACTTGCTTTAATTGAAATAAAGCCTGAAATGAGTCTGCCGAGCATTATTCCGCCATAATAGAGGGAAACCCATCTTGCAGCAACATCAGGTGAATAGTTGTAGCTGTTAACAAGAAAGCTTGCGCCCCAAGTGCCGATAAGAAATTCCATACTGCAGTAAATACCTTGAGACAAAATACTTGTTAACGCACCTTTTAATTTCAAAATATCAATAAAGCTATGCTTTTCACTCTGCTCTTCTTCGATTTCCTGAACAGTTCCTTTTTCAATTTTTTTCCATTTATTAAGGGAAAATGCAACAACTAAAGCTATTGAAAATTGAATAATGGCAAGTATTCTGTAACCGTTTCGCCAACTGCCGTTTTCACCATTAAGAAAAGCTGACATTATAAGCGGGCTGATTGTAACACCAACACCCCAGAAGCAATGGAGCCAGCTCATATGCCTTGCTTCATAATGAAGAGAAATATAGTTGTTTAAGCCTGTGTCAATAGCACCTGCACCATAACCCATTATTACCGCACAAAGCATCATAACAATGATATTAGGGGAAAAGCTGATACCGATAAGACCGATTGCGGTGAGCATAATTGAAAAGAAAGTAACATTTGCAGTACCGAATTTTCTTAAAAGCTTACCCGCAATAAAGCTTACTCCACCCGAGCATACACCGATTATTATGCTGTAAACCGATGCAAAGCTTTCGGGAATTCCGAATTCTACGTGTAAAACGGGCCAGCTTACACCGAAAACTGAGTCAGGAAGACCAAGAGATATAAAAACTATGTAAATAACAATTAAAATCCCTAACATTAAAACTCACCTTTATTTGTTGTCTTGCGGATATTTAACTCCGATTTTTTGACGGATTTCATCCATTTGTTTTGTTATGAACAAGGTCTGTTCAAATGTGTTAATCGGACTTTCTTTCAGTCCTTTTTCAATGCATTCGCATACATGAATTATTTGTTCTTCAAAGCCGTTACCGAGATATTTTGCGTTAATTGTTTCGTTAGTGCCGTCAAGAAGTCTTATTTCAATTTCTTGTGGAGCATAGAATCTGTTAACATGAACAAAACCTTTAGTGCCGTATATGTAGCCTTCGTTTGGCTTTCTTAAAAGTACCGCAGAAGAAATTTCTGCAATTGCGCCGTCTTTATATTTAATTAAAGCACAAGTATGGGTATCAATCCCGTTCCATATTTCTGCATGAGCATCTGTTTTTTCAATATCTTTTCCCAGATACCAGCTCGCAAAGTTAAGACCATAAACACCAACATCAAGAAGAGAACCGCCACCGTTTTCATTTTTAAGAACGTGATGGTCCATTTCGTCCTCGTCCATTGTGTAGCAGAACTTACCTTCAACGCCTTTGATTTCGCCTAAAAGTCCATCGTTTATAAGTTCAAGAAGCTTGATTGTACCCGGCACTAATCTTGCCCACATAGCTTCCATAAGAAAAACATTGTTTTCTTTAGAAGAAGCAATCATTTCTTCAACCTCTTTTGTATTAACTGCAAGGGGTTTTTCACATATAACATGCTTTTTATTGCTCATCATAAGTATAGAACATTCTGCGTGACCTGAATGGGGAACGGCAATATACGCAACATCAATTTTATCGGATTTCGCCATATCTTCATAGCTGTAAAATCTGTTAGGAATGTTATATTCATTACCAAAATTTTCTGCATTTTCCTTGGTTCTTGAAGCAACCGCAGTAAGCTCTGCCTGAGGAACATTTTTTATTGCATCTGCAAAGCGATGAGCAATATTACCTGTGCCAACAATACCAAATCTGATTTTATTCATAGTTTTCACACCTTTTTACATTAATAGTTCGGCACAGGCAAGCCAGTGCCTTACGAGTATACCTGCTTATATAAGTTAAAGAAAGTATAACATATAAATTTTTCTTGTACAATAATTAAATATCATTTATAATAACAATATATTTAATAAGTAGGAGTTTGTTATGGATTTATACAAAGCAATGCTTGAAAGAAATTCTGTGAGAAGATATACAGATGAACCATTGAAGCAAGAGCATATTGAACAACTTAACAAAGCAATTGAAGAAGTGAATGGAAAAAGCGGTTTGCATTTTCAATTAGTAACAAATGAACCCGAAGCATTTCAGGGAAAAGCCGCTTCTTACGGTCATTTCAGTGGTTGCACAGATTATATTATAGCTGTAGGTGAAAAAGGCAAGGATGAAGAAATCGGTTATTACGGCGAAGAGCTTGTTTTGACTTGTCAGGCTCTCGGCGTTAACAGTTGTTGGGTAGCTTTGACCTTTAATAAAAGAAAGGTTAAATATGAGATTAATAAAGGTGAAAAGTTTTATCTTGTTATTTCAATCGGATATGGTATTCATCAGGGCAGACCTCATAAAAATAAACCGATTGAAGAATTATATTCCTGCGATGTTGAAGCACCTGAATGGTTTATGGATGGCGTTAAAGCAGCTTTAACTGCGCCAACTGCGGTTAATCAGCAGAAGTTCCACTTTACCTATAAAGGTGACAACAAAGTAAAAGCGAAAGCACTTATAGGACCTTATTCAAAAATGGATTTGGGTATTGTTAAGTATCATTTTGAATTAGGTGCAAAAAATAAGGATTTAGAATGGGAATAATATGATGAAAATTATGTTTGTCTGTCACGGCAATATCTGTAGAAGTCCCATGGCAGAGTTTGTTTTCAAGGATTTGATAAATAAAAAGGGTATTGCCGATAAGTTTTTTGTTTCATCCTGTGCCACAAGTACAGAAGAAATATGGAACGGAATCGGTAATCCTGTTTATCCGCCTGCAAAAAGAGAGTTAGAAAAGCATAATATCTCTTGTGAGGGGAAACGGGCTGTTCAACTGAAAAAGAGTGATTATGATAATTTTGATTATTTGATTGCTATGGATAGTAACAACGTCCGTAACATTATGAGAATAATCGGCTCTGATAAAGACAATAAAGTTATAAAATTAATGAGCTACACTTCACGTGGCGGTGATGTGGCAGACCCTTGGTACAGCGGTGATTTTGAGACCTGTTACAATGATATTTATGAGGGATGTTGTGCTTTATTGGAAAGTTTAATTTAAGGTGATATTATCAAATACAAGAATATTATTGGGGGCATTTTCCTTGAGCGCCCAAACAGATTTATTGCAAAGGTTTTAATTGATGGAAAAATTGAAACCGTTCACGTTAAAAATACGGGCAGATGCAAAGAGCTTCTTGTCCCGAATGCTAAGGTTTATTTATTTGTTTCTGACAATCCCAACCGTAAAACAAAGTATGATTTAATTGCTGTTGAAAAGGTGACTGATAGGGGAGCTATGCTCGTTAATATGGACTCTCAGGTTCCTAATGATGTGGTTTCGGAATGGCTTAAAAAAGGTGAACTGTTTTCACAATCAGCAGTTGTTAAAAGAGAGGTTAAGTTCGGTAATTCCCGATTTGATTTTTATGTTGAGGATGGGAAAAGAAGAGTTTTTATAGAGGTTAAGGGTGTAACTCTTGAAAATGACGGAGTTGCAAGTTTTCCCGATGCACCTACTGAGCGTGGGGTAAAGCACATAAACGAACTTGTGGCTTGTCTTGAAGAGGGGTTTGAAGCTTACATAATATTTGTTATTCAGATGAAAGGTATTTGTAGATTTGAGCCAAATGCAGAGCACCATAAAGAGTTTGCAGATACCTTGAATTATGCAAGAGAAAAAGGTGTTAAGGTTTTAGTTTATGACTGCATTGTGACACCTGATTCTATTGAGATTGATGAGAAAATTGAATATTAAAAAGCACCTGATTTTCTTAAGTGAAAGTCGGGTGCTTTTAGTTTTAAATAATTGAGACTATGAAGCCATTTTCTTTAAAAGAACAGTCAAGATGGGGGAGTGCGTTTGCATTTTTAAGCCCTTTGATACCAATTCCGCTATTTTTGCAGATTGCTTCCTTTAAAGTGAATATTCTGTAAAATCTTTCAAGAATTTCTGCGTTTTCACTTTTTTTGAAATCTTCTTCAGTCGGTATATGCCCTAATACATATTTTTGCTCTTCTTCGGAGAAAAATTTTTTCAGAACAGAAAGTGAAATCGGTCGTATCTTTTCGATATCAATGCCAATTTCTTTGTTTGAAAAAGCATATACAAGTGTGTTTTCGCAATGGGAAATATTGAAATGATATTCACAGTCAGGAATATATGGTTTTCCGTTTTCGTCTTCAATAATCTGAAGGTCTTCAGGTGCAATATTCAAAGCATTCCCAATGTAACGCTTAACAAGCATTTCACCTGCAACAGAGCATTTTCTTCTGTTTAAATCTTTATATCTGCTGACTCTTTCTTGCTTTTGTTCTGTCATTAATGAAAACCATTTTACATATTCATTATCTGTTAGGCTTTCAATGTTATAAATAAAATATTTCATACATTATCCTAAACTAAAACTACATTATTATTTCTTATTTTCATTTAAAATAAAAGTGGTAACGGAATTACTCTTTAAATTAACATTAATTCTGTTGTCTGTAACGTCAGCTGTACCAACATTTGCCCATTTTTCGCCTTCTTCAAGACTACTGCTTGTCCTGATAATTTCTGCGGTCTGATAGTCTTTATTGAAGCCATCAAGGAAAAATGTTATTTTCTTTGTTTTGCTTGTGTCATTAACTGCTACAATAACAATTTTACCTGTGTTTTTGTTGTAAGCAGCAAGGGCGTTTTTGTCACAATGAATAATAGTGTCACCCGGTCTTATGTACCTTGAAAACTGACCCATAGCATAATATTTATTTGATAAAATGATTTCATCTTTATCGTGGTCGGCAACCGCAAGCCCCCAGAAACCACCTTTGATATTTGGCATTCCGAAATCCTTATTACCCATATAACCGTTTTCGCTTATGTGGTAATCGATAACCTGCCATAAAACCCAAGCGGATGGGGAGAGACCGTTTATATCGGAAATGATTTTCTTTGCAAGCCACAGTCCGCCACTCATATCACCTGCATTTTTACCTGCGACCTTGCTCCAATCGGTTTCGCTCATCCAGATGTTTTTGTTTTCTTCTTTCATTAAAGCGCCTAATTGATTAATACTGCGAGTGCTGTATGTGTGGGTGCTTATTCTTCCGATGATGGATTTTACTTCATAAGAATATTTATTATAAGCGGTTATTTGTTTACTTGTAGAGGTTTCGTCACTGCCAACAAGTACGATGTGGTCTAAATTGCGCTTTTTTATTGCTTTATAAGTTTCAAGAAGAATTTTATTCTGGCTTTCACCTGCATCAAAGTGGCAACCCTCTTGCTTATCGCTGAATGCTTTCCAATAATGAGTATTGGGTTCGTTCATTGGTGAAATTGAAGAAACTTTTATGTTTAAAGTGTTATTTATGTATTCAGTTACATGGGCAAGATATTCTGCAAAATCCTCATAACACTCGTCTTTAAGGTTGTTTTTATTTGGATTTTTACCACCTGATGAACAACCGCTTTTTGTCATAAAATATGGGGGAGAGTTAGAAAAAACCTCAACAAAAGCGTCTTTACCTGATGCTTTAACACATTCTTTCATTACGTTTATTTGGTTTTTATCAGCCTCATAATCGTAATAATATGAATCGTTTTCTTCATCAAAATAAAGCCAACCGGGAACCATTGAATCTGTTCGGGTTATGTGTTTATGTGTCGGGTCATCACCACCACCGATGTTATAGCGCATAATGTTCAGGTTAAGCCCTTTATCACTATAAAATAATTCAGCGGATTTTTCAGTTAAAACAGGGGAGTAGCCAAGTCGGTTTGCCCACCAGCAAAGGCTTGTTCCCCAACCCTGAAAAGTACCATCATTAGTAGCGGAAGCGTTTTTTGTGGAAATTATTATTTCTTTACTCATAAAATCACCCATAAGGCATTTTTTATATAATACATTATTTTTTGTTATATAAGCAAGTAAAAAGCAAAAAAATGTTGACTAATTATTTATAGATGTTAAAATTCAATTATTAACTACGGTGGTGATTCTATGTATGACTTTGATTTTAACATCAGCGCTTCAGATGATAAATGTAGTGTTGCATTAAGTAAATCAATTGAGAACGATATATTGTTTTTACATATAAATATGAAACAGGCTGAGAAAACAGTTCCCGGACAGTTTTTCGTTAAATGGAAAATCGGTGGAGCGGATTGCTGTGCGGTGTGGAATTCTTTTGCCCGTAATCATACAATCCGCCCTGATTGGTCCAAGGTTGATGCAATTTCAAGACTTGCGTCAGGTATGCCTCTTCAGCAGATTACAACCTTTGACGGCAACAATAAAATTTGTGTTGCGCTTTCAGATGTTGATACACCTACAAAAATTTCTATGGGTTATTGTGAAGAATCCGCGGAAATTATTTGTGAAGTATTTTTCTTCACATTACCCACAAATGCAACAGACTCTTATTCTGCCGTACTAAGAATTGATATGAGAAATGTTCCGTTTTATGACAGTATTTATGACACTGTTTCATGGTGGGAAAATGATTGTGGTTATAAATGCGCTTATGTTCCTGAAAGTGCAAAACTTCCTATGGATTCACTTTGGTATAGTTTTCATCAGAACCTTCAGAAAGACGAAATTCTTGAAGAATGCCGACTTTCAAGAGAACTTGGACTTCAAACTGTTATAATTGATGATGGTTGGCAGACAGATGACAATAACCGCGGTTATGCCTATTGTGGCGATTGGTCTGTTTGTGAAAGCAAAATGGGTGATATGGCGTCACTTATTGATGAAATTCATAAAATCGGTCAAAAGGTCATTCTTTGGTACTCTGTTCCTTTTGTTGGTCTATACTCAAAAAAATATGAAGAATTCAAAGATTATTTCCTTGATAAATCAGGTAATGAGACTGATTTTTGGGCGCTTGACCCAAGATATAAAAAGGTCAGAGAATATCTTTGCGGTATTTATGAAAATGCCGTAAAAGAGTGGGGACTTGACGGACTGAAGCTCGATTTTATTGATAGCTTTGTTTTAAAGGGTAAGTCCTTGGAATATGATGAAAAACGAGATTTTCAATCTCTTGAAGACGCGATTCACGCTCTTATGAGTGAAATCAAAGCAAGGCTTACCGCAATTAATAAGGATATTTTAATCGAGTTCCGTCAATCATATATCGGACCATCTATAAGAAAATACGGTAATATGCTACGTGTTGGTGATTGCCCCGGTGACATTCTTGCAAACCGTAGCCAGATTGTAAATCTTCGTATGACTTCCGGTGAAACAGCGGTTCATTCAGATATGATTATGTGGAGTCAAAACGACAGTGTGGAAAATGCCGCTTTGCAGTTTGCAAATGTGATTTTTTCCGTTCCGCAGATTTCAATGCTTATCAAAGCTTTACCACAAGAGCATATTGAAATGTTGAAATTTTATATTTCTTTCTGGAAACAGTTTAAAAATGTTCTTCTTAACGGAAAATTAACCGCTGAAAATCCTGAAAATGATTATTCACAAGCTTCATCAACACTTGATAATACAACTGTTGTTGCAATTTATACAAACAATGTTGTTGAAGTGAAAAATGGTACTACAATTGTTGTTAATGCTTCCGGTTTTAATTCAGTTATTGTTAAAAATGCAGTTAATAAGAGATATATTGTTAAAAACTGTAAGGGAGAAATTACGGGCAGAGGAGAAGTCAGAGACAGTTTGAAAGAGTTTTCTGTTACAAAAGCAGGAGTTTTGATTATAGAATAGAAAAAAAGAGTATTGCCATTTACGGACAATACTCTTTTTTTGGCGGAGATGAAGAGATTTGAACTCTTGCGCCGTTATTCACGACCTACCGCATTTCGAGTGCGGACCCTTCAGCCTCTTGGGTACATCTCCATAAATATATTTAACGTCGTGTATTTTATCAAACAATGTTTGTTGTGTCAAGATTTTATGTGTTATTATTAATCCTTTTTTAAGAATTAATTACAATAATATTACAGAGTTGCGGTGTTGTTGACTTTTATTATATATAGTGGTATATTTATTATGTTTAATTACGCGTATTTGAGGTGGTTTTTTGAAAAACAACTCCGTAATTCTTTTTTCTGAAGATAAAACTAATTTGCTACAATTAATTAGTTTGCTTGAAATGAATCATAATGTTACTGTTTGTCCATATTCTTCTGATTCATGGTCAGATATTGATTTCTATTCGAGTAAAAATGTATTGTTTGTTTTGGATACTTTCCCGGAAGGCAATGATGCGGTCTGGGTAGTTTCAAAACTAGCAGAGGATGGCATATTTCTTAATGTACCGATTTTGTTTACCTGCTTTGATGCTATGTATGACTTTGAAAAAGCGGGTTGCTCTGCTTTTGCATACGACGTATTGCCAAATCCTTTTGATTATGATTTATCTTTACACAGACTTGAAAATATTACACAAATACGTGAATTGAAGTTACAAATTACAAATCTTACCCAGATTCATACAAAGAGAATTCTTAATCAGGCAAACAAGCTCAAAGAACAAAACGTAAAGATGCAAACAATGAACTTTGACCTTGTTGAGCTTTTAGTTGCTGCTATTGAAAGTCGTGACCTTGAATCCGGTCACCATATTAAAAGGATACGATTTTTTACTAAAGCTCTTACCGAAGCGGTTATGGAGCAATGCCCCGAATATGGTATTACAAGAGAACAGGCTGACTTGATTTATTATGCGTCTTCTGTTCATGATATCGGTAAAATTGCAATTCCTGATGCAATTATGCTTAAACCCGGAAGGCTTACTGCCGATGAGTTTGAGGTTATGAAAACCCACACAACCCGTGGTGCAGAACTTTTGGGTATGCTTGATGATATAAGTGATAATAATATGTATTTCAAATATTGTCAGGATATTTGTTATTGCCACCATGAGCGTTGGGACGGTAAAGGTTATCCCAATGGTTTGAAGGGTGATGAAATTCCGATTTCTGCCCAGATTGTTGCTATTGCTGATTGTTACGATGCTCTTACAAGTCATCGTCCTTATAAAGCTGCATTAAGCCACGACGAAGCGGTTGAGCTTATTCTGACCGGTGCGTGTGGTGCTTTTTCCCGACACATATTGAAATGCTTTGAAAGTGTTTTACCTGAGTTTGCCAAAATCGAAAATGAGCTGAAAAGCTCACCCCTTTCGGAAAGCGAAAAAGAAAAAATAGTTGCAGTTTCTAAAGCTAACGAAACAGGCTCAGACACAGGTGAGGATGTGTTGAGTAAAAAAGACATTAATGATTGTGAAAACGATATTTTACAGTCTTACAACATTATTTTTGAAGCGGACATTCAAAATAATATGTTCAATCTTGTAAGAGGCGACTGGTTACAGTTTTTTCCATATATCCCGAAGAATTTTACAGAATTATTAAGTCAATGCAAAAAACTATGTCATCCTGCAGATTTAACAAGATTCAATTCAAAAGTTAATCTTGATGCATTTAATGAACTTGCAAAGCTCGGTCGTACAAAAACAAGAATTGAGTTTCGTATCATAAAAGAAAATGTTGAGTTTCTTGCAGTTGGTTTTATTGTATTCAAGGTTGACGATGACAAGAACATAATTGCTCTGAACGGTGCTTTCAGTATTTATGATGACGACGAAGTTTTAAATGATATTAAACGCGGATTTGGTGTTACAGATGGTTTAACAGGACTTTCTTCACCAAAACAGTTTGAGAGAGATGTTGATTCTTTTATCAAGGATAATCCGAATTCAAAAAACCTGATGATTCATATCGATATTGATGATATGAGTATGTGTAACAATATTTTTGGTTATGAATATGGTAATGCTCTTATAAAAGAGTTTGCATCAAAGCTCCGTAATATAAAATCCAAAGACAAACTTGTTTGTAAAGCTGCATCAGATAAATTCTGCCTGTTTGTAAAAAATATTACTAATCACGCAGAAATGGTTTTGTTTATTGAAAAACTTCATAATTTGTTAAGAAAACCTTATCACACAGCTACAGAAAACGGTGTTTTTACAGCTACTATGGGTATTTCAAGATATCCTAATGATGGAAATGATTATAAAAAACTCGTTATGGCAGCAGAATATGCGGCAAAGACTTCAAAAGTAAACAATAAAAATGCTTATGCTTTTTATAACAATGGTATGAAACAGTTAGCGTCCTATTCTATGGATTATGATGCTACAAATCAGTTGGAAAAGAAATCAGATTATGAGCCGAAGTTTGCTCCGGTTATTAATGCTTATACGGGTGAACTTGTTTGCTACGACTATATACCATTTTCAATGTTTGATAATACAATCTCCGTTACATCTGAAGTGTATTATGAACTCAATAAGTCCTCCGCCACCCGTAAAAACCTGAGTATGCTTTCAATTAAATCTCTTGTTTTTACTGCAATGGCAATAAAAAATGAGGGTAAAGAGGTTCCTCCGCTTTCGGTTTATACAATGCTTATGCCTGATGATATACCATCATTGATGCAGGAGCTTAAAGACTTTGTTGCGGATAACGATTATACTCCTATGGATATTTGTATTGTTCTGCCTCAAGACTTTTTGGAAGACATATCAATCCGTAGATTAAAAAGCTTTTCTGAGTTCATTCATGATATGGGATTCACACTGGGTTTGTATCTTATCGGAACAAGATATATTCACAACAATTGTTATATTTCAGGTATTTTCGACAGATTTATTCTGACCTCAGAATATGTTGAACGCCTTGTAGCTGTTGGCTCTACTGAAAAAAATCTTAAATATGCTGCTGCTACAGTCAATAACCTGAAAACTTGCACAAAAGACATTACAATTCCCTCAAAACTTGATAAGTTTGAAATTGATTTGTTAAGAGGTGCAAATTCGGAAGAGTTTTCATACACTGAAAATTCAGTTTTGGGTACGGATGCACTTCTTGCAGATTTTAAACACAGAAAACATCGTTCTAAAAATCGAAAATCAAATAATACACAAAAGATTTTTGATGTTGATAAAGATATGTTTTATTATGACCTGGCAAAAAGTCCTTGTGTAATTATGACTTTTGACATCAACAGAAATAAAGTATATTTATCACCTAACGCAAACGATGTTTTTGGGTTTGATGTTATCAGTTATTTCAATAATCAGGAAAAAGTTGAGGTTCTTACATTTGTGCATCCTGAAGATACACAAAAGGTTCTGACAGCATTAACCAATTCCAGAATTTATCTCAATATGACAAATACTGATGTGAGATTGTCAACAATTGCTGATGTTAATTCGTATACCAAATATAACGCGACATTCTTTTGCGTTGTAGATGAATCCGGCACGCCAATCAGGTATCACTGCTATATTCATAAGTTCTTAGATTAGAGCCTTCAGTTCCTCAAGTAATCTTTTTTCAATTCTTGACACATAAGAACGGGAAATTTTTAGTTCTTTGGCAATTTCTTTTTGTGTTAAAGGTTGATTTCCGTCAAGACCATATCGTTTTACGAGTATTGTTTTATCTCGTTCGTCAGTGATATTATTGATGATTTCTACTAACTTAATCAGTTTGTTTTTTGTGTCAATATCATCTATTATTGTATCATCTATTGCTATTATATCCATTAATGTCAAAGGGTTACCTTCACTGTCTGTATCTATGGGGTCACTGAATGAAATTTCTTGTGAAATTTTCTTGTTGTTTCTGAAATACATCAGAATTTCATTTTCAATGCATCGGGCGCAGTAGGTTGCAAGTTTAGTACCTTTTTCCGCTTTGAAGCTGTTAATTCCTTTTATCAGACCGATTGTGCCTATTGATATCAAATCATCCTGTTCACTGTAATTTGCATAGTATTTTTTTACAATATGTGCTACAAGACGCAGATTGTGTTCAATTAATTTCTTTCTTGCACAATCGTCCCCAAGAGCCATTTTGTTTATTAATTCGTTTTCTTCTTTTTTAGACAAAGGATTAGGAAAAGAATCTGTGTCAGTTACGTGTAAAATAAGACAAAGCATATTACCGATTAAAGAAAATATATCCATAATAAACACCTCGTTTAAATATATTCTTTTAATTTCGTAATTTGCATTAAAGAAGAGGTTTTATGAAAAAAATCGAACAATATCGTACAACAGTTAGATTTAGTGCCATAACTGTTTTAGTTTTTTTACTTACAACTGTTTACTATCTTGTGTGGAGTGTTGCATATAATCCGGATTTTGAACATCCATACATAGGAAAAGGCAAGCTGTTTCTGGCGGTTGTTTATTTTGCGGTGCTTCTGGTCACCAGCTTGATTATTGGTGCATCACGAATTGATGAGTTGAGAAAAAGTGAAATTCTCTTTTATGAGGTTCTGGCAATACTTTTTGCAAATGCCATTGCTTATACTCAGGTTTGTTTGATTGTTGCCGAACTTGCAAACATTATTCCAATGTTATATATGCTTTTTGCTCAGACATTAATTTTAATATTATGGACTAACCTGTCGTTTTTTATTGTTCATCGTCTTAACCCGCCTGAGAAATTGTTAATAATATACGGTAGTCATCTTGCAACTGAGATTGTATATAAGATGAGCAAACTTGAAGAGCGCTATATGATTACCGAATCTGCAAATGTTGACGAAGGCATTGATGAGCTTTCAAAGCGAATCGATAAATTTGAAAGTGTTATTATCTGTGATGTTCCCGCAAGAATGCGTAATGACCTGTTGAAATATTGTTATCAACAGAATAAAACCATATATGTTATTCCAAAGATTTCAGATATTGTAATAAGAAGCGCAAAAGATATAACATATTTTGATTCACCGATTATCAGATGCAGTTCCGTTGGTCTGACGGTAGAACAAAGAGCTATTAAGCGTCTTATTGACATCATTTTTTCATTTTTGGCACTGATTGTTCTTTCTCCGCTTTTTTTAGTAATTTCTTTAGCAATCAAGTTGTATGATGGTGGTCCTGTTTTCTACAAGCAACGAAGATGCACTAAAGATTTAAAGCCTTTCGATATTCTGAAATTCAGAAGTATGATTGTTGATGCAGAGCGAGACGGACCTCAACCTGCAGTTGATAATGATTCTCGTATTACACCTGTCGGAAAAATTATCCGTGCTTTGCGTATTGATGAATTACCGCAGATTATAAATATATTAAAAGGGGATATGTCCATTGTAGGACCGCGTCCCGAAAGAATCGAGCATGTTGAGAAATATTCAGAGCAAATACCTGAATTTGTCTGCAGATATAAAGTTAAAGGCGGTTTAACCGGTTATGCACAGGTTTACGGTAAATATAACACTTCTGCATATAACAAACTTAAAATGGATTTAATTTATATTCAGAACTATTCTGTTGCAATGGATTTGAAACTTATTTTAATGACTGTTAAAATCCTCTTTAAGAAAGAAAGTACTGAAGGTTTTGATAACAAAAGGAAGAAAGTGAATAAGTGAATTTGTATTTTATGATTCTTGCAGGTGGTATCGGTTCCAGAATGCAGTCGCCCGAATTACCAAAGCAGTATTTAAAAATAGATAATGAACCAATAATAATTAAAACGGTTCGGAATTTTATTGATTTTGGTTCTTTCAGAGCAGGTGTTATCTGTTGCCCTGTTGATTGGATTGAATATACCAAAGCCTTACTTCTTGAATACGGAATTTCAACTGACACGGTTTTTGTTGTGCCGGGTGGAAGAAACAGAAATTCTTCTGTTCAGAATGGTTGTTGCTTTTTAACAAAGAATTTTAATGTTGCAGACGATGATATTATCTTAACCCACGATGCTGTAAGACCATTTATTAATTCTCGCGTTATTAAAGATAATGTATCTGCAGTGGAGAAGTATGGTGCTGCTAATACTGTAATGCCTGTTTATGATTCAATAATCAGAACAGCCACAGGTGATTTTCTTTCCGAGCACTTACCAAGGAATGAGCTTTACAGAGTTCAGACACCCCAGAGCTTCAGGTTAAAGGAGCTTGAAAATGTGATTAATTCACTTTCGGATGATGAGCTTGAAGCTTACACAGATGTTGCCTCTATATTTGCTGATAGAGGCTTCAGAGTGAAATTGGTTGAGGGGCTTGACAGTAATATAAAAATTACCACGCCTTTTGATATGGCAGTTGCAGAATCAATTATTTCCAATTTGCCTTGATCTTGAATTTTTATATAAATGAATCAATATATATCATTCGGTTACTTTGAAGGAGGTTTCCTTTATGGCATTAAAACGCCCACAGCGTTCTGACAAAACTAAAAAATCAAAAAAACAACACCCAAAGCTCAAAAGGTTCTTTTCTGTTGTTATGGTGGTTGTCGCAATTGGTCTCATTTGCGGCACGGTTGCTTGTACCTATGTGTACAGATTTGCAAATGAATATGTAACAGAAGGTAAAAAAATTGACCTTGAAGAGTACAAGGCAAATCAGGAACAGACAAGTATTATTTATGGTTATGATTCTGATAAACAGCTTGTTGAACTTTTAAGACTTCATGGCGCACAGAATCGTGTTTGGATTGATTATAAAGACATTCCCAAGGATATGGTTAATGCTTTCCGTGACCTTGAAGATAAGCGCTTCAATGAGCATAATGGTGTTGACTGGTACGGTACTGTTTTCGGCGTTATTTCATCAGGTTTTGAACGTGGTGCGTCAACAATCACACAGCAGTTGATCAAAAATCTTACTAAAGAAGACGGTAGAACAGTTTCACGTAAATTCTATGAAATTCTTAATGCTTTAAATGTTGAAAGACATTATTCAAAAAAGAAAATTATGGAATTTTATCTTAACACTGTTTATCTTGGTAACGGATGTTATGGTGTAAGAACTGCTGCGGAAAAATATTTCGGCAAAGATGTTGAGGACCTTAATGCAGCAGAATGTGCTACTATTGCTGCAATTACAAAAGCACCTGCAGACTATGACCCTTTAACAAAAGATGGTCTTGCCGCTTTGATTGATAAAGATGAAAAAGGTAATATGGGCAGACAAAGATATTGTCTTTCCTGTATGCTTGAAGAGGGTAGCCTTACTCAGAAGCAATATGAAAAAGCACTTGACTATGAGCTTATTTTAACTAATAGTGAGAATTATAAAGGTAGTCAGGTTACTAAAAATGAAGATGATGACGATAAAGAGTATACCGAAGATGATATTAAATATACCGACAAAACAGATAACAAAATGTCATCATATTACGTTGAATATGTAATTGATTCTGTTATTGAGGACTTACAGAAAGAATATGATTTAACCTATAACGAAGCATGGAAAAAAGTTTTCTTCGGTGGTCTTCGTATTTATACTGCTATTGACCTTGATGTTCAGGATGCCGCAGAAAATGTTTATGTAAACAGAAAAACATTCCCCGACGAAAAATTGGATGATAAAGATAATCCACCGGTGCAGTCTGCTATAACAATTATGGATTATAGCGGTAGAGTGGTTGCAATGGTTGGCGGTGCAGGTGAAAAAACCACTTTCCGCGGACTTAACAGGGCAGCTGATTCACCACGTCAGCCCGGTTCATCAATCAAACCGATTTCCGTTTATACTCCTGCAATTGAAAATAATATTGCAACCTGGTCAACAAAGGTGCAGAACTATGGTATCAGATCAGGTTCTTCAAGATGGCCCGTTAACTACGGTGGCTCTTATGGTTCAGCTAAAAGCTTTGTAACGGTTCAATCGGCTCTGGCGCAGTCTTTGAATACTGTTCCCGTACAGTTGATGAGAAAAATTGGTGTTGAAAACAGTCTGGATTTCCTTGTTGATGATCTTAAAATTTCAACATTTATAACTGACGAAGAAGACCCCAACTACGATGGTAACTTCTCTACACTTTGCGTTGGTGGTGCAAGTAAGGGTATGACAACCCTTGATATGACGGCTGCATTTGCAATTTTCGGTAACAATGGTTATTATTTCAAACCCTATTGCTACTATAAAGTTACAAATAATGATGGAACAGAAACACTTCTTAAATCTGGTAACAGTGAGGGTGAACAGGTGGTTTCCGAAAGCACAGCAGGTGTTATGCGTCAGCTTCTCAGAACAGTTGTTAATGGTGGTACCGGTGGTGGCTATGGTGTAAGTGGCTTTGATACTTTTGCAAAAACAGGTACAACCTCTGACGATAAAGACCGTTGGTTTGTTGGCGGTACACCGTATTATGTTGCTGCTGTCTGGTACGGTTACGATGAACCCAAACCAATTTCCAATACTTCCGGTAACCCTGCAGGTAAGATTTTCAAAGCCATTATGAATGATGTTCACAAGGATCTGGAATCAATGTCATACCCAAGTGCCAGTGGTGTTGTTGCAAGGTCTTATTGTAAAATTTCAGGCGATATAGCATCTGCCGGTTGTGCTGAGACAGGTACAGGTTATTATAAATCTTCACATATTCCCTCAAAGTGTAAAGATTGTGCAATGATTCACGCTATCGGTTCTGAAATTCCTGATGAGGTAACCGGACCTTCTGCAACAGAATCAACCACAAAGAAAAAGAAGAAAAATAAAAAGACAACAAAACCTGCTACAACAGTTAAACCCACAACTGCTCCAACAACATCGCCTTCAACAACAATTCAAATACCCACAGAAACAGTAGCAGCCGGAACAGTTCCGGAAACAAATGAAGAAGTGGTTGCAGTATTAGATTAAATTAAAAACGGCTGATAGATTTTCTATCAGCCATTTTTGAGGTGTATATATGATTATTTTATCAGTTGATTATGGCGATAAAAGGACAGGGATAGCTGTTTGTGATAAGCTTGAAATGTTAGCGTCACCCGTTTGCGTGATTACAGAATGGAATAAAGATGTTCTTGCTCAGAAAATTGTTGATATTGCAAATGAAAAAAAAGCGGAATTAATCGTAATCGGATTACCTAAAAATATGGATGGGTCTAAAGGCTTTCGTGCTGATGCCTGTGAGGAGTTGGGCGAAGTTGTAAAGACTCTGACCGAAACACCTGTTTCATTCTGGGATGAACGGCTAACAACAGTTTCTGCGCACAGAATCCTGAGCGAGAATAATATTCGCGGAAAAAAGCGTAAGAACGTTGTTGATGCGGTTGCGGCAGATATAATTTTACAGGACTTTATTGATTCAAGAAAAAGAGGTCGTTGAATGTTCAAGAAAAAAACTAAGGCAGTTTCGACTGAAAAATTTGAAATAAACACCGATATCTACACTGCGGATTATATATTGGGCAAAGCTCTTGATATTGGTGAAAATATTCTCCGTTGTGGTGGTGAATCCCACAGAATTGAAGACACTGTTGAACGAATTTGTTCTGCTTATGGTGCGGTACATACAGATGTTTTTGCTTTACCGTCCCTTGTGGTTGCCGGTATAAGAATGGCTGATGGAACAACTGCTTCACAGGTAAGACGTGTTTATAAGACATCAAATAATATGTATAAGCTTGACGAAATGAACAGCATTTCCCGTGATGTTTGCAGTGGCAAAATCTCTCTTGATGATGTTGATGAGAAAATTTATAATGCGCTTCACAATAAACCATTCCCGAAATATCTGTCAATTGTTGGTGGTGTTATTGCCGCAGGAGCTTTTGCAGTGTTTTTCGGCGGTAATTTATGGGATGCCCTTGCCGCATCAATAGCAGGTTTTTTTGTATCTGTAATGAACAGGCAGAAAATCAATTTAATGAATAAAATGCTTTATACTGTTGCCCAGTCTTTTGTTGGTGCAATCTGCGGACTTTTACTTGTGCATTTTGGTATAGGACAGAATATAGATATGGTTATGATTGGGACCATAATGCTTCTGATACCCGGACTTGCCTTTGGTAACGCTGTTCGTGACTTGTTGTTTGGTGATACTGTATCAGGTATTATTCAGTTGGTTCAGGCAATTCTGACAGCCGTTATGGTGGCATTCGGATACATTGTTGCAATTATGTTTTTCGGGAGGGTGTTTTAATTGAATGAAATTTTAATTAAAATTATAGCAGGCACTATAAGTACTCTCGGATTTGCAATTCTTTTCCGTTTAAAGCCGTCTCATTGGCCTTTTGCTATGTTGGACGGGTTGTTTGCCTGCATTGCTTATTTTGCTTTTACGGAGCTTTTTGGAGGCAACTTTTTGCCCAATCTCTTATCTGCATTTGTTGCTTCGGTTTTTGCAGACCTTTTTGCAAGAATATGCAAGGCACCCTCAACTGTGTTTATTTTACCCGGTTGTATTGCCCTTGTTCCCGGTGGTACGCTTTATTATACAATGAGCAACTTGCTTTCCGAAAACAGAGAAATGGCTCTTGAATATTTTATGATTACTTTAACAGTTGGTATAGGCATTGGTGGAGGTATTATCGCCGCCTCACTTCTGAGAGTTACAATTCATGCAATTGAAAGAAAGCTGAGAAAAAAAGCTTGATTTAAACAGTTTTTTTGTTGACAAAGTTTTTTATCGGTTTTATAATATTTTTTATATTTATTCACAAATAGTGTGATTTTATCCAAGGAGGTTCTATGGAACGCTATTATCAACCCGAGATTGAAACTGCAAGTCCTGAGCAGCTTAAGGCATGGCAGGATGAACGTCTCGTTAAACAAGTTAAACACGTTTGGGATAATGTTCCTCTTTATCGTGAAAAAATGGAAAAAGCGGGTATTACCCCCGATGACATCAAAGGTACTGAAGATTTACATAAATTGCCTTTTGTTACTAAAGATGATTTAAGAGAGGGTTATCCTTACGGACTTCTTGCAAAGCCCTTGTCTGAGTGCGTAAGAATTCACTCAACCTCCGGTACAACAGGCAAAAGAGTTATGGCATACTATACACAGCATGATATTGATTTGTGGGATGATTGCTGTGCCCGTGCACTAACTGCAGCAGGTGCTACAAATGAAGATGTTTGTCAGGTAGCATATGGTTATGGACTTTTCACCGGTGGTGCAGGTCTTAACGGTGGTAGCCATAAAATCGGTTCTCTTACTATTCCGATTTCTTCAGGTAATACCGAACGTCAGATTATGTTTATGCAGGATTTAAGCGCAACTATTCTTTGTTGCACACCGTCTTATGCGGCATATCTTGGCGAAACTATGAAAGAAATGGGTCTCACTCCTGACAGAATTCCCCTTAAAGCCGGTATTTTTGGCGCAGAAGCATGGAGTGAAGAAATGCGCCACGATATTGAGAAAACTCTTGGTATTAAGGCTTATGATATTTACGGGCTCACAGAGCTTTCAGGTCCCGGTGTTGCATTTGAATGTTCGGCTCAGAGCGGTATGCACATTAATGAGGACCATTTTATTGCTGAGATTATTGACCCCGAAACCCATGAGGTTCTTCCTGAGGGTTCAAAGGGCGAGCTTGTTTTCACTGCCATAACAAAAGAAGCGTTCCCGATTCTTCGTTACAGAACAAAAGATATATGTGTTCTTAAACGTGAAAAATGCTCTTGTGGTCGTACATTTATTAAAATGTGCAAACCAATGGGCAGAAGTGACGATATGCTTATTATTCGTGGTGTTAATGTATTCCCGTCGCAGATTGAAACAGTCCTTCTCAATCAGGGCTATTCTGCAAACTATCAGATTATTGTTGACAGAGTCAGAAATACAGATACACTCGATGTTCATGTGGAAATGACACCTGAAATGTTTACGGATAATATGGGTGAAATTGACCGCAGACAAAAGGAAATTGTTGAAGGTCTTCGTTCAATGCTTGGTATTTCCGCTAAAGTTACTCTTGTTGCTCCTAAATCAATTGTTCGCAGTGAGGGTAAAGCAGTTCGTATAATCGACAAGAGAAAAATATAAGGGGGAGTTACTTTGAGTATTAAACAGATTTCCGTTTTCGTTGAAAATAAACCCGGTTCCATGAGCGCTATGACAAGCGTTCTTGCTCAAAATGAAATAGATATGAGAGCCCTTTCTCTTGCAGAAACAGGGGATTTCGGTATTGTTCGTATTATCGTTAAAGACCTTTATAAAGCTACAACAGTTTTAAAAGATGCAGGTTACATTCATTCTTTAACCGATGTTTTAGGTGTTAAAATTCCTGATGTTCCCGGTGGACTTAATAAGGTTCTTACTATTTTAGAAAGCACAGGAGTTAATATTGACTATATGTATGCTTTCATGGGTAACGGAGTTACAAAGCATGCTTATATGATTTTTCGCGTTGAAGATATTACAACCGCACAGAATGCACTTATTGAAAAAGGTATTCACATGATTACAAAAGAAGATATTGAAAAACTTTGATTTGTTTTGAAAAAACCTATCGCAATACTATGCGGTAGGTTTTTTAATATTTATAAGAAATATGGTAATTCTATCATTGAAAGGATGATTTTAATGATAGAACAAGATACAATCAGATTGCTTCGTGAATGCGATGCAGGGGTAAAAATGGGCATTTCTTCAATTGACGATGTGCTTGATGATGTAAAATCTGTTAAGTTAAAGGAATATCTTATAAACTGCAAAAATGAACATGTTGAGCTTGACAGAGAAATCCAAAAACTTTTAGACAAGTATCATGATGATGGTAAAGACCCAAATCCAATGGCAAAAAGTATGTCCTGGATTAAAACTAATATGAAGCTTGCAATGAAAGAGTCTGATGAAACAATTGCAGATTTAATGACAGACGGATGTAATATGGGGGTTAAATCCCTGAATAAGTACCTTAATGAGTATTGTGCTGCCGATGAGGTTACTAAAGATATAACCAAAAGACTTATCAATCTTGAGGAAAAACTTGCGGTTGATATAAGAAAATATTTGTAAAAGAAAAATGCTACCGAACTCAATCGGTAGCATTTTCTGTTATTTCTGTAATTTTTTAATAATTGCTTTGCAGTCTTCCAAATCCATAATCTTTGGAACAGGGTAGAGGGGGTTACCTTCCATAAGTGCGCGTTCTGCAATAAGCTGAATATCTTCATCTTTGATTTGCTCAAATTTATCGGGAATACCCATATTTTCATTAAGCTTTCTTATTGCTGCAATAAAGTTCTTTGCTTTGTCGCGGTCGCCCTGAGCGGTACCTGAAACACCTGCAACATCTGCAAGCTCTGCAAGACGTTTGTATGCGCTTTCACCAAAGTAATCAAGCACATAGGGGAGAATTACTGCATTTGCAAGACCGTGGGGGATGTTATACATACCGCCAAGGTTGTGAGCAATTGCATGAACATAACCAACATAAGCTCTTGTAAAAGCAAGACCTGCATGGAATGATGCAACAAGCATATTTTCTCTTGCTTCAATATTTTTACCGTCTTTATAAGCGTTTTCAATGTTCTCAAAAACAAGCTTTGTTGCAATGATGGCATCTTTTTCAGTCTGTTTAGTATTGCTGTGACCGATATAAGCTTCAACTGCGTGTGTAAGTGCATCCATACCGGTTGTTGATGTGATGTGAGGCGGAAGACCTACTGTAAGTTCAGGGTCAAGAATTGCATATTTAGGACGAAGAACAGGATCCATTATAGAGTTCTTTTCGTGTGTATCGGGGTTTGAAATAACCGCTGCAATAGTACATTCTGAGCCTGTACCTGCAGTTGTAGGAACTGCAAAGAAAGGAGGAAGTTTCTTAAGAACTTTAAGAACGCCTCTCATATCAGAAGGTGTCTGCTTAGGCTTAACAACTCTTGCTGCAGTAACCTTTGCGCAGTCCATAGGAGAACCGCCACCGAAAGCGATAAAGCCCTCACAACCATTTTCCTTGTACATTTTGAGAGCGTCTTCAACGTTGTAAATTGTGGGGTTGGGTTGAACACTGTCAAAAACAGAATATTTAATGCCTTCTGCTTCAAGAGCTTCAAATAAGGGGTTAAGAAGACCTAATCCCATAAGACCCTTATCGGTTACAACAAGAACATTGTTAACGCCTTCGCTTTTAACAATTTTGGGTAATTCTTTAACTGACCCTGCACCTTTAATGAGCTTGGGTGGTGTCCAGTCAAGGAAGTTAACCGCAAATTTCATTGTTTTCTGGTAACCTCTGTAATAAGCGTGTTTTAAACTCATAATAAACCCTCCGTTTGTTATTTATTACCTGTAATTTTTTCTTTTAAATCTGCAAACAAATCTTCAAGAAGTTTGTCTTGCTTTGCCATTCCGTCTTTTAAGAAGGGGAATGCCTTGAACAATCTCTTTTTAGATTTGCTTTTAACATCTTTTAAATCATTTTTGAATTTGTCATATTTAGAGCGTAATTCGTTGAACTTTTCATTAAGCTCTTTTTTTAAGGCTTCGGATTCGTTTTCGGATTTACCGCCGACAGTTGTATAAACCTGAACGGCAAATTCACTTATTTCCTCGGAAAGTTTCATAAATTTACTTGAAATATCACGAATGCCGAGAGCGTGAATAACTGTATCGAGCAGGTCAAATGCAAAAACAGTAAGGAAAATATAAGTCAGAATATTTCTGGAACTTTCACTGACCTGACCAACAAGATAAAGGTTCATAATCGGCTCTAAAATGAACACGAAAAGGCAGGAGCAGGTTCCCCAATAGAAAGTGTGGGTTAAACAAATTCTGCCCTGTATATTAAACTTTTTGTTGGAATAATCCCACCAACGAGCGTTGAAGAGCTTTTCCATGATATAGCTTGTCATAAATTCCACTATATCACAAAGAATTGCACCTGCAATAAAAATCAAAAGCTCGTTTAAATAGAGGTTTTCTGTTATGTGCCTTAAGGGGAGCAGGCAAACCATCATAACAAGACCGCCTGTGCCGTAGATGGGGCAGATAGGACCTCTTAAAAAACCTCTGTTAACCCATTTTTTCGGACGAATTGAACAGTAGCAGGATTCAAAAAACCAACCAATAAAGCTATAAAAGAAGAAATAAAAGATATAGTCTAAAACTGTATAATCGAAAAGTTTCATTCTTCACCGCCTATTCCGGTCAGACTGTGGAACTTTTTGCGGTATTTTTCAGAGGAAGAGTAAATCATTTCAATAGTGGCGCAGTATTTGTCCATTGAGGTAACCACATAGCTTTCAAGATACTTTGGTGGTACAATCGTAAGGGGCCACATATGTTTTTTTATTATGTCTTCTTCTTTTTTGTTTAAAGTTCCGCAAAGGTAGTAAGCATTTTTCAATGCAGTACCCGGATGTCTGTAACCGTGGAGTTTATGGCTTAAATCATCTTCCCGCCAATCGTAATAGAATAAATCGTGCATTGTTGCGGCACGGGCTGTACTTTTGTAATCAAGCCCTAACTTACGTGACACAAGAAAACTTAAATATGCAACACTTCTGATATGCTGAAGACGGTTAATTTTAAAATGTTGTTCAAAACCGCTTAATTGTTGCAACTGGGGAGAATTATAAATATCTCCTGCATATTTTAAAAAGTTTTCCCAATCCGGTGTGTCCATTCGATAAGAAGATATGTAAGCCTTATATAACTTACTCATAATTATTTGGAAACCTTATGGAATACTTTTTTGCCTTTTTTGATGATTACATAACCCTTTTCAAAATCTGCGAGAGGAATGATATACATGGGGTCAGTAATTTTAACATCGTCAACGCTTACGCCGCCTTGCTGAATAAGACGTCTTGCTTCACCACGGGAGGGGCAAAGGTTTGCTTTGCACAAAGCATCAATGATACCAAGACCATCTGCGGAGAAATCATCTGAGGAAAGCTCTGTTGAAGGCATATTATCTGCATTACCTGCGCCACTGAAAACTGCTCTTGCAGCTTCCTGAGCTTTTGTTGCTTCTTCTTCACCGTGAACAAGGTTTGTAAGCTCGTATGCAAGGATTTCTTTTGCTTTGTTAAGCTCGCTGCCTTCCCATTTGTCCATTTCATCAATCTGTTCAAGGGGGAGGAAAGTAAGCATTCTGATACATTTGAGAACGTCGTCATCAGAAACGTTTCTCCAGTACTGATAGAATTCGTAGGGAGAAGTCTTGTTGGGGTCAAGCCAAACTGCGTTACCTGCGGTTTTACCCATTTTCTTGCCCTGAGAGTCAGTAAGAAGAGTGATTGTCATAGCGTGAGCATCTTCACCCAATTTACGACGAATAAGCTCTGTACCGCCAAGCATATTGCTCCACTGGTCGTTACCGCCGAACTGCATATTGCAACCATAATGCTTAAAGAGGTAGTAGAAGTCATAACTCTGCATAATCATATAGTTGAATTCAAGGAATGAAAGACCGTTTTCCATTCTTTGCTTGTAGCATTCTGCACGAAGCATATTGTTAACAGAGAAGCATGCGCCAACCTCACGAAGAAGCTCAACATAATTAAGGTTAAGAAGCCAGTCAGCGTTGTTAACCATCTGAGCCTTGCCTTCACCGAACTCAATGAAACGCTCCATCTGTTTTTTGAAGCATTCTGCATTGTGGTCGATGTCTTCTTTAGTAAGCATTTTTCTCATATCACTTCTGCCGGAGGGGTCACCAATCATAGTTGTACCGCCACCGATGAGAGCGATTGGCTTGTTACCTGCCATCTGCAAACGTTTCATAAGTGTAAGTGCCATAAAGTGACCTGCAGTAAGGCTGTCTGCGGTGCAGTCAAAACCGATGTAGAATTTTGCTTTACCTGCATTTATCATTTCACGGATTTCGCTTTCGTTTGTAACCTGCGCGATAAGTCCGCGAGCGACCAATTCTTCATAAATTCCCATTGTTAAAACTCCTATGTACATAATATTTAATATATAATTTCATACATATATAAGTATATTATAATAATGAGTGAAAGTCAACAACATAATTTATAGTGTGGAGTGTGGAGTGAGGAGTGTTGGGGAAGCTCCGCTTCCGAACATTATATTTGATATTCGTAAACATAACTAAATCCATTCAATTGATTTTTATTAGACAAAAACATCCAGAACGAAAAGGTTCTTTATTCATAAATTTTATAATTGCTGTGCGCAGCACCCTTCATTCCTCACTCCTAACTCCTCACTCCTAACTCCTCACTCCTCACTCCTCACTCCTCACTCCTAACTAATAATTTTGCATTTTGCATCTTGCATTTTGCATTTCATAGTGTTATCATATACTTACGAAACTTCAGGGCGGGGTGCAAGTCCCCACCGGCAGTAAAGTCTGCGAGTCTTTTGACTGAACAGGTGAAATTCCTGTACCGACGGTATAGTCCGGATGAAAGAAGATTTCACAAGATTTAAATTTAATCTTAAATGAAACCTTTATTTTCGCCCTGAGTCTTTCGGGGCGATTTTTTTATTGAAAGGATGATTTGAATGAAAAGCAAATCCAATTACACAAACAAACAAAAGCTTCAAAGACTCACAACTGCAGGTGTTTTAGCAGCGCTTTCACTTGTTCTTATGGTAACAATAAGATTTCCTGTTTTTCCCTCTGCACCGTTTTATGAAATGGAGTTTGCGGATGTTCCCATACTTGTCTGCTCTGCGGTTTTAGGGCCTGTATATGCCCTTATAAGCCTTTTTGTTGTGTGTCTGGTACAAACTCTCACTGTCAGTGCTTCCAGCGGTATAATCGGCTTTTTAATGCACTTTTTGTCATCGGGCTTAATGATTCTTACCCTTTATTTTATTAAAAAGAAAATCAGTGGTATAAAAGGCGCAATTGTTTCGGGAATATGTGGTGTAATTGTTGTTGTTCTTGTAATGATACCAATGAATATATGGCTCACATCTGTTTTTATGAACCTTGACTTTAATGCGTTTATCAAAGGCTTTTTAGGTGTTTGCGTTGCATTTAACTTAATCAAAGCAGGTGGAAATGTACTTATTTATAACCTGATTGCACCGGTGGTGCTTAAAGAGTATAAGAAGATATTTAAATAATCGAAAGTCGCCAGATGCCGGATGTCGGTATAGCAATTAACAGAGCTAAATGAAATATTCTAAGGCACAGGCAAGCCGGTGCCTTACATTTTTTATCAGCGCTTTGACCGTAAGGTAGGGGCTTGCCCATACCCGACAATATAATCAAATAGAGTTGCTGAATATAAACGTTTTTGAAATCAAGCAACTCTTTAAGTTGCAACTTGCCACAATTTCAATAAACACTCTTGACAAACTGCTATAAAATATATACAATTTTTAAGTTAAATAATCTTATAATAATAAGGTGAAAATATGGTTTTGGAAAAACTTAGAGAAATTATCTGTGATTATTTTGAAATTGATGAGGAAGTTTTTACATCTGAAGCATCTTTTCTTGCTGATTTCGGCTTTGATGAATTGGATATGGCGGATTTATCAATGGATGTTGAGGATATTTTTGAAATCGAGGTTTCCGAAGAAGCTCTTGAGAATATAAAAACAGTTGGCGATTTAGTTAAATATATTGAAAATAATACGAAATAAAGAGGAAGAAAAAATGGCAGAACAGAAAAAAATGGTTGAAGCAATCACTTCTATGGAAGTTGATTTTGCACAATGGTACACAGATGTAGTTAAAAAGGCAGACCTTGTTGACTATTCAAGCGTTAAAGGTTGCATGATTATCCGTCCTTACGGCTATGCTATCTGGGAAAATATTCAGAAAATTCTTGATACAAGATTTAAAGAATTAGGACACGAAAATGTTTATATGCCTATGTTCATTCCCGAAAGCCTTTTACAGAAGGAGAAAGACCATGTGGAAGGCTTTGCTCCTGAGGTTGCCTGGGTTACACATGGCGGTAGTGATGAGCTTGAAGAAAAACTTTGTGTAAGACCTACTTCAGAAACTCTTTTCTGTGAGCATTATGCTAAGATTATTCAATCTCACAGAGATTTGCCCAAGCTCTATAACCAGTGGTGCAGTGTTGTTCGTTGGGAAAAAACAACACGTCCTTTCCTGAGAACAAGGGAATTCTTGTGGCAGGAGGGTCACACTGTTCACGCTACTGCAGAAGAAGCCGTTGCAGAAACTGAGCAGATGCTTAATGTTTACGCAGATTTCTGTGAAAAATCTCTTTGTATGCCCGTTATTAAAGGTAAAAAGACTGAAAGTGATAAATTTGCAGGTGCAGAAGCAACTTATGCTATTGAAGCACTTATGCATGATGGTAAAGCCCTTCAGGCTGCAACATCACACTATTTCGGTGATGGCTTTGCAAGAGCTTTTAATATGACATATCAGAACAAGGAAAATAAACTCACTTATGTTCACCAGACTTCATGGGGTTGTACAACTCGTCTTATTGGTGCGCTCATTATGTCCCACGGTGATGATAACGGTCTTGTTCTTCCTCCTGATGTAGCACCCATTCAGGTTGTTATTCTTCCTATTGCACAACATAAGCCCGGCGTTCTTGACAAAGCGTTTGAGCTTCGTGACCGCCTCAGCAAAAACTTCAGAGTTAAGGTTGACAGTTCTGATAACTCTCCCGGTTGGAAATTTGCTGAATATGAGATGAAAGGTGTTCCTGTTCGTCTTGAAATCGGTCCTAAGGATATCGAAAATAATCAGTGTGTTCTTGTAAGACGTGATAACAGAGAAAAAGTTTTTGTTTCTCTTGATAACCTTGAAGAAAGTCTTAGCGCAACTCTTAAGGATTATGCAGAAGCAATTTACAATAAAGCTCTTGAAAACCTTAACAAACGCACTTTTGCTTGCACAACAATTGATGAAATCAATGCAAAACTTGCCGAAAATGGTGACGGTTTTGTTAAAGCAATGTGGTGCGGTGAAGAAGAATGTGAAGATAAGGTTAAAGAGCTTACAGGTGTTGGCTCACGTTGCATTCCCTTTGAACAGGAAAATCTCTCTGATACATGCATTTGCTGTGGCAAACCTGCAAAGCAAATGGTTTATTGGGGAAAAGCATATTAAGTTGCAAGTTGGAAGTGGCAAGTGGCAAGTTAATGGGAAGCTTTGCTTCCAAATATTAAAATTTCGCTTTTGGTAAAGTAAAAAAAAGTTAAAGACTCGGAGCAGTTTGTTCCGGGTCTCATTTTTTTTGCAAAAAATACAAAAGTGGGTTGCAAAATATTTTTATTTGATTATAATACAAGGTGAACAAACGTTCGATAGAACTGCGCGCGCTCTTAGTACTTTCTGAGGTATGGGCAAGCCCATACCTTACGGTAACCGCTTTTTGCCAAAAAACTTTAACTGTTAACCCGTGAGGTATACCTTTCTGTACCACAGAACAATCACCGTAAGGTACAGGCTTGCCTGTACCATAGAACAAGCACCCGTAAGGTACAGTCTTACCTGTACCACAGAACAATCACCGTAAGGTACAGGCTTGCCTGTACCATAGAACAATCACCGTAAGGTACAGGCTTGCCTGTACCATAGAACAATCACCGTAAGGTACAGGCTTGCCTGTAACCACAGAACAATCACCGTAAGGTACAGGCTTACCTGTACCACAGAACAGTCACCGTAAGGTACAGGCTTGCCTGTACCACAGAACAATCACCGTAAGGTACAGGCTTGCCTGTACCATAGAACAATCACCCGTAAGGTACAGGCTTACCTGTACCACAGAACAATCACCGTAAGGTACAGGCTTACCTGTGCCACAGAACAATCACCGTAAGGTACAGGCTTGCTGTACCACAGAACAATCACCGTAAGGTACAGGCTTGCCTGTACCATAGAACAATCACCGTAAGGTACAGGCTTGCTGTACCACATAACAAGCACCCGTAAGGTACAGGCTTGCCTGTGCCACAGAACAATCACCGTAAGGTACAGGCTTGCCTGTACCATAGAACAATCACCGTAAGGTACAGGCTTGCCTGTACCATAGAAGAATTAAAAATCAAAGGAGGAATTCAGTGAAAGAAAAAAAGAGTTTTGTAATTTATTCAGATTGGGAAAATACTTTCAGGAAAATCGGAAAATATGAGGCAGGGGATTTGATTTTAGGAATATTTGAATATATGAGAACGGGTGAAATACCTGAATTTGAATCATTCGCAGTTGAAGCAATATTCACATTACTTGTTGAAACGTTTAAAAGGGACAGAGATAAATATTACAAAATGTGTGAAAGAAATGCTGATAATATTGCTAAAAGATGGGGTAACAACAGTAAAAGTAATATTAATACGAATGTCAAAAATACCAGTGGTAAAAATGGTATAAAACAAAATACCAATTATACCGATAATGATAATGAAAATGAAAATGAGAATGAAAATGAAAATGAAAATGAAAATGAAAATGATATAAATATACCAACCTCTTCCTCACCTGAGGTGAGGGGTGGAGAGGGATCAAGTGTATATTCAGAAGATTTTTTGGTGTTCTGGGGTGCTTATCCTAAGAAGATGGGTAAA
>JAZNGU010000069.1:0-4553 GCA_045576615.1 Acutalibacteraceae bacterium
AAACTATTTGATAAAGAAAATGGGGAAAATCTAGAATTAGAGTTTATGGTTAATTCTGACAAAGTTCACATAGCTAGTGCTCTAAATTCTGTATATTTTCCATATAGTGAAGAAAATGGAAAATATACAAATAGGCCTACAACATCATTAATGGCTGACAGATTGAATTTTTATAAAAATGCTTCGATTGAAAAGAGTTTAGAATATTCGCAGTGTCGAAATTCCATTTTGAAAGGAAATCAAAATATTACACCAATAGATTTAATTGATATCAATGAATATATTCCTATTGATGAGTTAAATACAATTTCTGATTTATACTATTCAAGTAGTCAATTCAATTCGATTTTTTCTTTTTTAGCACATCAAAGTGAACAAGAAAGAATAAAAACTATTAGAAATTATAATGAATTAATTGAAAAAGAAATTAATAAGAAGGAAGGAAAAAACTAGGTGCAGATTTTGCAATAAATGGTGCATTAGATGGAATTGGAGTATTACTAAGTGTTCTTAATATCGCTTTCCCTGTTATTGGACTAGCAACAACGGGTATAAAATTAGGATTAGAGAAAATTGGTATTAATGATAAAGTAGTAAAGAAATGGGAAAAATCTAACTCAATAACAAAAGATGGTATTTATGATGAAAAACGAGCAATTTCATTCCTTGCAAAAATAAATCCTGTTGCAAGATTAAATGTTTATAACTAAGTGATTTAGGGGCGTGGCGGGGTATCCCCGCTAGAAGGTGTAGCGAGCAACAAAGTGCGAGCGAGGGGAAGGCCTTCCCCTCCTAATAAGAGAAAAATATGACAGAAAATAAAACTGGTGAAATCGTAATATTTAAAACCGCAGATGACAAAGTGTCTATTGATGTTCATTTTGAAGGAGAAACTGTCTGGCTTACTATTGACGATATGGCTTCTCTGTTTGAAAAATCTCGTTCAACTATAAATGAGCATATTCTGAATATTTTTGAAGAGGGCGAGCTTGAAAAAGAAAACGTAGTGAGAAAAATCGGAAATTCCGATTTTTCTACCAAACCTACAAATTACTACAGCCTTGATGTAATAATTTCAGTTGGGTATAGGGTTAAGTCTTTGCGGGGAACTCAGTTCCGCCAGTGGGCAACAAAGCGACTGAACGAATATATCCGCAAAGGCTTTACTATGGATGATAACGGTTATCCACCAGTTCCGAGAAATGAAGTATATAATGAAGTCTTTGAACAGGCTGAGAATTTTAAGAAGTACGCTGAGTAAGGAGAAAATATGTTAAAAGAGTAAGCTTTATGTTTAACGAAGACAATACCATAGAACAGATGATGATCACAGAACTACAACAAAACTGGTGGCACTATATACCAGCTGAGGAACTTCCACGAGCACAGAATGAAGTTCTTGTTGAATCTATGGTTAAAGCTTCTCTTATTCGCTTAAATCCAGAAATCGCAGAAGATCCAAGTCGAGCAGACCAGGTAATATATAAGCTCCGTTCATTAATCAATACAACTAAAGAGCATAATCTTGTAAGTCAGAATGAAAAGTTTAAGAAGTTGATTTTTGAAGAAAACTCATTTCCATTTGGTAAAGACGGAAGAATGACACCAATACGTTTCTTCGGCACTATGACAGAAGAAGAACTTGCTAAAAATGAATATGTCGTAACGAATCAGTGGGTATACCCAATGGAAAAAGGCGGCAAGCGTTTTGATATTGTTCTTTTGATAAATGGATTTCCACTAGTTATTGGTGAACTTAAAACTCCGGTCCGCGATTCTATTACTTGGCTTGATGGAGCACAGGATATTCAAGATTATGAGAAATCTGTTCCGCAGATGTTCTGTACCAACGTATTTAATTTTGCTTCAGAAGGAAAGACTTTCCGCTACGGTGCAATAAATGCTCCGCTTAGTAAGTGGGGACCATGGCATACAGCAAATCATAAAACAGAAGGAACATTAAAAGATGTTGAAATTGATGTAGCTGATATGCTTACACCTGAACACATTATGGATATATTCAAGTTCTTCTCTTTATTTGCAACAGATAAAAAGAAACGTCTTTATAAAATTGTTTGTCGTTACCAGCAGTTTGAAGGTGCAAACTTGATTATTGAACGTGTAAAAGCTGGATATCCAAAGAAAGGTCTTATCTGGCATTTCCAGGGCTCTGGAAAATCTTTACTTATGATTTTTGCAGCGCAGAAACTTAGAATGATTCCTGAATTGAAGAATCCAACAGTTGTAGTAGTTGATGACAGAATAAGTCTTGAAACTCAAATTACCGGTGATTTTAATGCAGCTGATATTCCTAACTTGGATAGTGCTGGAACAAAAGAAGAATTGATAAACTTTTTCAAGAGTGATTTAAGAAAGATTCTTATTACAACTATTTTCCGTTTTGGCGATGTTACAGAAACATTAAATACAAGAGATAATATAATTGTAATGGTTGATGAAGCTCACCGTACCCAGGAAGGTGACCTTGGCGAAAAGATGAGACTTGCTCTTCCTAATGCTTTCTTCTTTGGTTTAACTGGAACTCCGATTAATCGTCTTGATAAAAATACATTCCGCACATTTGGCGCAATTGAAGATAAAAGCGGATACATGAGTAAGTATTCATTTAGCGATTCTATTCGTGATAATGCAACACTGCCATTGAACTTTGAGCCAGTACCGGTTGAGCTTCATGTTGATAAAGATAAGATAGATGCTGAGTTTGAAGAACTTACAAAAGACTTAACTGAAAAAGAAAAAGCTGAGCTTTCTAGTAGAGTAAACATGAAAGCTATTATGTATGACCAGGAACGAATTCATAAGGTTTGTGTTCATATTGAAAAACATTTCAGAACAAAGATTAAGCCTAATGGTTTTAAGGGAATGGTTGTTGTCTATGACCGCGAATGCTGTTTGAAATATAAACAGGAGCTTGATATTTTGATGGGACCACAAGCAACAACAATCGTTATGGATACTAACAATGATAAAGCTGATAGATACAAAGCTTACCGCAGAGACCGTGACCAGGAAGCTGCTGTACTGGATGAATTTAGAGACCCTAATAATCCATTACAGTTGATTATTGTTACAGCAAAACTTCTTACTGGATTTGATGCTCCGAATTTGCAGGTAATGTATCTTGATAAACCATTGAAAGACCATACTTTGTTGCAAGCTATTTGTCGTGTAAACCGTGTTGCAGATGTTAGTAAAACACATGGTCTTGTTGTGGATTACATTGGTTTTTTTGATAATGTTGCAAAGGCATTGAACTTTGATGACCAGTCAATGCGACAAGTTATTACAAATATAGAAGCAGTAAAAGCTGAATTACCACGACTTGTAAAAATCTGTTTGGATTACTTCTTAGGTGTAGATAGAACTATAGATGGCTTTGAAGGATTACAAGCTGCTCAGGAAGCTATTCCTACAGATGAAATAAAAGATAAATTTGCTGCAGACTTTAGAGTACTGGCTCGTGCCTGGGAAGCTTTATCTCCGGATCCTTGTTTGAATCCTTTTAAGAAAGATTATATTTGGCTTTCTAATGTTTATGAATCTGTAAAACCAGTTGATAATACAGGTGCTTTGATTTGGGCTGCTCTTGGTCCTAAGACAATGGAACTTGTACATGATAACATTGCTGTGGATCCTGCTAAGGAAGCTACTGAGGAAGATATTATAGAACTTAGTCCTGAACTGGTTGATTTCTTTATTGATAATCCTGACATAATGAAAGGAAAGACTAAAAAGATTGAAATTGATTTGATTGCAAAAATAAAGAAATATACTAATGACCCTAAGTTTGTAAAACTTGGGGAGCGACTTGAAGATTTGAAAACTCAGCATGAGCAGCAGCTTATTACAAGTATTGAGTTCTTGAAAGCTCTTTTACAATTGGCTAAGGAAGCCGCTGCGGCTGAAAAACAGTATGTTCCTGCAGAAGAAATTGATAAGGGAAAAGCAGCTTTGACAGATCTGTTTGAAAATATAAAAAATGGAAAGACACCGATAGTGGTTGAACGAATTGTTGATGACATTGATAACATTGTAAAGATTGTTAGATTTGATGATTGGCAAAATACTACTACTGGTCAAAAAGAAGTACGTAAATCTTTGAGAAGTATCATTAATGTTAAGTATAAGATTAAAGATAATGATCTTTTTGAAAAGGCTTATGGTTATGTGGAGCAGTATTATTAAGGTATATCAATGACAGATGATAATTTATTGATTCATTATTTTTTAATAATATCTGATGACATTAAAACATCTTCACCTTTTGCAGCTTTCAATCCAAATTTATATCCATATATTAATATAATTCCTATAATTCAAAGATTTCCCATAGACATTTTTGAATTAGGAAAAAATGATTATTCCAAAGCAGATTATCAGTATAAAGTTTCCAGAGGACATAAGATTATTACATTAATGTATGATAATTATATAAAATTTATTCCGAAAATGAAATTTTCTTGTATTATTTATGATTCAAAAAAATTTCCAAAACTTAAATCAATCAGTAAAAATTGGGAAGTGCAACCTTT
>JAZNGU010000070.1:0-151905 GCA_045576615.1 Acutalibacteraceae bacterium
TTTACCCATCTTCTTAGGATAAGCACCCCAGAACACCAAAAAATCTTCTGAATATACACTTGATCCCTCTCCACCCCTCACCTCAGGTGAGGAAGAGGTTGGTATATTTATATCATTTTCATTTTCATTTTCATTTTCATTATCATTTACATTATCATTGTCATTATCATTATCGGCATATTTTTTATGCGTTCGCATATTTTTAATGCCATCGCATTTTTCTTTCTCCCATCGTAATTTAGCATTTTCTTTGTTTTTATCACATTTTGCTTTATATTTCTCATTGTTTCTGTCAATAGCATATTTCATAATACAGAAATTGGAATTTAATAAAGGGTTAGAAAATTCAGGCAATTCACCTCTTTTGGCATAACGGAACATTGCTCTTAGCATATCCGCTATTTGCTTATCAGACATATACCCAAACATTTCTTCCCATTCATAATAAATAATAAAACTATTTTTTTCTTTCACTGAATTCCTCCTTTGATTTTTAATTCTTCTATGGTACAGGCAAGCCTGTACCTTACGGTGACTGTTCTGTGGTACAGGCAAGCCTGTACCTTACGGTGACTGTTCTGTGGTACAGGCAAGACTGTACCTTACGGGTGATTGTTCTGTGGCACAGGCAAGCCTGTACCTTACGGTGCTTGTTCTGTGGTACAGGTAAGCCTGTACCTTACGGTGCTTGTTCTGTGGTACAGCAAGCCTGTACCTTACGGTGACTGTTCTACGGTACAGGCAAGCCTGTACCTTACGGTGACTGTTCTACGGTACAGGTAAGCCTGTACCTTACGGTGACTGTTCTGTGGTACAGGCAAGCCTGTACCTTACGGTGATTGTTCTGTGGTACAGGTAAGCCTGTACCTTACGGTGATTGTTCTACGGTACAGGTAAGCCTGTACCTTACGGTGATTGTTCTGTGGTACAGGCAAGCCTGTACCTTACGGTGACTGTTCTGTGGTACAGGTAAGCCTGTACCTTACGGTGATTGTTCTATGGTACAGGTAAGACTGTACCTTACGGTGATTGTTCTATGGTACAGGCAAGACTGTACCTTACGGGTGCTTGTTCTGTGGTACAGGCAAGACTGTACCTTACGGTGACTGTTCTGTGGTACAGGTAAGCCTGTACCTTACGGTGCTTGTTCTGTGGTACAGGCAAGCCTGTACCTTACGGTGATTGTTCTGTGGTACAGGCAAGACTGTACCTTACGGTGATTGTTCTGTGGTTACAAGCAAGCCTGTACCTTACAGGTGATTGTTCTATGGTACAGGCAAGACTGTACCTTACGGTGATTGTTCTATGGTACAGGTAAGACTGTACCTTACGGTGATTGTTCTGTGGTACAGGCAAGACTGTACCTTACGGTGATTGTTCTGTGGCACAGGTAAGCCTGTACCTTACGGGTGATTGTTCTGTGGTACAGGCAAGCCTGTACCTTACGGTGATTGTTCTGTGGTACAGGCAAGCCTGTACCTTACGGGTGATTGTTCTGTGGTACAGAAAGGTATACCTCACGGGTTAACAGTTAAAGTTTTTTGGCAAAAAGCGGTTACCGTAAGGTATGGGCTTGCCCATACCTCAGAAAGTACTAAGAGCGCGCGCAGCTCTATCGAACGTTTGTTCTCTTGCATTATAACCCATTAAAAATATTTTGCAACCCACTTTTGTATTTTTTTACAATTTATATGGCTTATTTTTGCACACCGAAACTTGCCACTTGCAACTTATCCGCTATTATAGTATAATTTGTGTAATTGTGTAATAAAGATACTGTTGATATATTAAACAATCTATCGTATTGGGATGTGGTATTTTGAACATTGAAGCATTATTACGAAGCCAAAAGGAATTTTTTCAAAGCGGTGCAACTTTACCCATAAAATTTCGTATTCAAATGCTTTTAAAACTTTATAAATGTATAAAAAAACATGAAAACGAAATCAATGATGCGTTAAAAAAAGACTTAGGCAAATGCGAATTTGACAGTTTTGTGTGCGAAACAGGTCTTGTTCTTATGGAATTGAACTATATGATTCGTCATACCTTTTCTTATGCTAAAAAACACCCGATATATACACCCATCGGTCAGAATATCGGTAGTGGTTATAAAAAAGCTGCACCATACGGAAATGTGCTTATTATGAGTCCTTGGAACTATCCGTTCCTTTTAACAATGACCCCTATTTCTGATGCAATTTCCGCAGGTAACACAATCATTGTAAAACCAAGTGCTTATTCCCCTGCCACAAGCGAAATTATAAAGAAGATTATTGAAGAGTGTTTTCCACCTGAATATATCACCGTTGTAACAGGGGGCAGAGAAGAGAATAAAGAGCTTTTAAACCAAAAGTTTGATATGATTTTCTTCACAGGTAGTCAGGCGGTTGGTAAAGAAATTCTGCATAAAGCAGCAGATAATATTACACCTGTTGTGCTTGAACTTGGAGGCAAAAACCCTTGTATAATTGATTCAACTGCTAAAATCAAATTAGCAGCCAAGAGAATTACATATGGAAAATTTCTCAACTGTGGTCAGACCTGCGTTGCACCTGACTATATAGTTTGTCACAGTAGTGTAAAAGATGAATTTATAAAGGAACTTTCCCAACAAATTAAAAAGCAATATGGTGAAAACATTCTTGAAAACTCAGAATACTGCAGAATAGTAAATGAAAAGCATTTTAACAGAATTTGCAATCTGATTGATGAAAGTAAGGTTGTTTTCGGTGGTAAAAAATCATTAGAAATGCTTAAAATTGCTCCTACTATTATGGATAATGTAACTTGGGACGATGCCGTTATGCAGGAGGAAATTTTCGGTCCTGTTCTCCCCGTTCTGACATTTGATTCATACGATGAGCTATACTCTTTATTTGCAAATAAACCAAAGCCACTTGCTTTATACATCTTCTCGGAAGATAAAAAGAGAATTAACAAAACTATAGAAAAATGTTCATTTGGTGGCGGTTGTGTTAACGATACAATTATGCAAATTGCCATTAACAGTTTTGGTTTTGGTGGCGTTGGTGAAAGCGGTATGGGTTCTTATCACGGGAAAGCAGGTTTCGATGCCTTTTCTCACGAAAAGAGTATTCATAAAAAAGTGACTTGGTTTGATTTTCCTGTAAGATACAATCCCCATAACAATAAATTATTCAATTTCCTTTCTCATCTATATATGAGATAAAGTTAAAAATATATTATCTTGAGGTGTTTTTATGTTAGATAAATTTCTTTCCGGCTGGGGCGGTTTTGTTGGTATGTGCGAACATATCAAGATTTACATATACTCAAAAAGAGCCAATAAAATGCAGGAAACCTGCGTTAAAAGGCTTATGAGAAAAAACAAAACAACAGAATATGGTAAGCTTCATAATTTTAAAGATGTTAAATCCATTGAAGATTATCAGAAAATTGTTCCTCTCTCCGTATATGCAGATTATGACGATTATGTATGGAGAATGGCAGATGGAGAAAAGGGACTTATTACAAATATGTATGTTCGCCGTTTCACCGAAAGCTCAGGCAGTACAGGCAAGCAGAAACTTGTTCCCCTTTCATATTGGGCAGAATGGGTTTGCCAATGCTTCAGTTTCAGTGCACCCGTTGGTTGTGCGGTTAAATGGTTTGCAAAACAAGGTAAAACATTACCTGCACAGAAAGGTCTTTTAACTGCAGAAACAAGCTGTAGAAAAGTTAAAGGCGGTACAATAAGCTGCCTTTCCTCAATTCCGCTTTTAAATGTAAAACCAATTGTCAGCTGCTTCACAACCTCACCCAAAGAAGTTCTTTTCCCACAACCGGGTGTTGATATGGATATGCACTATATGAAGCTCCGTTTTTCACTCCCAAGCAAAAAGGTAAGCTATCTCGGCACAATTTTCATCACAACGCTTGAATCAATGTTCTTCTATATGGAAGAAAACTGGGAAATGCTCTGCGATGATATTGAAAAAGGTATTATTAACGACAAGGTTAATGTACCTGATGAAATAAGACAGAAATATAACAAAAAGCTTAAACCCAACCCCAAAAGAGCAGAAGAATTAAGAAAAGAATTCAGAAAAGGCTTTGACGAGTCCCCAATAATTCCACGTATATGGCCAAACGTTGGTTGGATGTATGGTATGGGAACAGGTTCTTTAAGTTTCTACGCAAAGAAGCTCAGAAGATACATCGGAGAAGATATTCCCATGCACTATCTTGGCTATACCGCAACAGAAGCATTTATGGCTGTTCCTCTAGAATTCAATTCATACGAATATGTCATTCTTCCCCAGAATGGTTTCTACGAGTTCAGACCTATCGACCAAGAGGGATATGATAACCTTCTCACTATCAAAGACCTTGAAGTTGGTAAGGAATACGAAATCATTCTCACCAATATGAGCGGTTTTTATCGTTACAGAATTGAAGATGTTGTTAAGGTAACAGGTTATTATAACCAGTCACCCAAAATCACTTTCTGTTATCGTCTTAACCAGATTGCAAACATCAGTGGTGAAAAGGTAAGCTCAATGGCTTTTGATGAAATTGTTGCAAATATGTCTGAGGAGTCCGGTGATTTATATATCGGTTACAGTATTTATGCTGACAGAAGCACCTCTCCCGGTCATTATAAACTTTTTATTGAACTTGCAGAAGAAATCAGCCATGAGAAAAAAGCTACTTACAATGCTCTTTTTGAAGAAAAGCTTTGCAAAGGTAATGTTTCAGTTGAACCTCTCATAAAAAGCGGAGCTTTGGGTCACCCTGAAGTACTGTTCCTAAAGAAAGGCACTTACGATGATTACCGTGAGGTATTGAGAAAAAGAGGTGCAAATCTTAATCAGGTTAAGCCCATTAAAGTTATTGATACAGATGAGAAGAGAGATTTCTTCTTTGCTCATGTTGAGGATGAAAAATGAAATTAAACCATGTTTTTGAAGCAGAAAGTCTGAAAAAGAAAGGTCTTACCGATAAAAAGGTTATTGAAGATTTAATTAAGTTTAAAGAGCAGAATCCACATTTATTAAAAAAGACCGTGCCTTGCGAAATGTATGACAAAATTAATCTAATGTGCAGAAAATACATGGACAGACTTGCGCGATTTGAGGTTGATTACGACTTTTTGATTGATGAAGAAGCTTTCAAAAATGTAGCTGTCTGTGCCCTTGAATGCGCACCTTTCTTACACTCTCAGGTTATACGTAACCCGATAACACCTTATTGGCGCGTTGCAGATTACAATATTAATGAATTTGTTTACGCAAAAGAGGTTGATGATTTAGAAAAGGCAAAAAAAGAGTTTTTCTCACGTCAAATTCCTCTTAAAAGCAATATTCAGTTTAACATTGGTCTTTTTTATCACCAAGGCAAAACTTATGTGCTTTTCATTTGGAACCATATGTGTATGGATGGTGGCGGTTTTAAGGCATTCTGGAGCGACTTTTGCAAAGCCTATTCCGATTACGTTTTAAATGGCAACTCCCCTCTTTGCTTCTCTGTCGGCTCAAGAAAATACACTGAAGTTTATAAAGATATGCCAACACCTTTCAAAAAGAAAGCAAAGAAGCAAATAGCCAATATTTCACCCCGTGATAAGCACCGATTTCCTTTTGACAATAATAATATTGAAAAAGACGTTGTAATTGTTTCAAGAAAAATCGGAAAAGATTATTTTGACAAAGCCGTTGCACACACAAAATCTCAAGGCGGAACGGTTAACGATTTGCTTGTTGCTTCATATATTGATGCTCTTAAAAAGGTTGCAAATTTCAATAGTGAAGAAAGCATCAGCGTTTCATGTGCTACGGATTTAAGACGGCACATTAGAGACTTAAGTTCTATTGGCTATACAAACCACGTTTCTTTCAGCCATTGCGCTATTGATAAGATGGGCAATGATTTAAATGAAACCCTGTCAATAGTAATCAACAAAACCAAAGAACTGAAATCCGATAAATTCATGGGCTTACATGGCTTACCACTTCTGAATTTTGCCTACAAATCAATGATTTATTTACAAGCGGAACCTATTGTTAAGTTCTTTTACCGCAACCCCACACTCTCTGTAAGTAACGTTGGTAAAATTGATACAGTAGCTTTTTCACTTGCTAACAATAAACCATTCTCTGCATTTGTAGCCGGTGCGGCAAAAAATAAACCTTGTGCGGTTATGACGGCACTGAGTATTAATGGTGATTTAAGCGTTTCAATTTGTCTGCGTGGTAACCAAAGAGATAAAGAAATACTGGAAAAATTCTTCACAGAATACGAAAACAATATTAAAAGTTTTTAAAAATATAACCCTTACGGAAACATAAATGCTTTTCCGTAAGGGTTATTCTGATTAATAGCCGTTCTTTTTTAAGAATTCATAAATACGTTTACTGTTATTATTATCACGGTATTCAAAATATTTTGATGCGTCTGCTCTGTCTTTCTCATTTTCAACAAATCCGTTGTTGACGAAATGCTCAATATCTTTAATTAAATCTTTCTCTTCGGTTGAACGGTTACCGAAAAGACTTGTTTCCATATTGATATATGAACCATGTGCAACAGAATATTTGTCATAGTCAAACTGATAGAAGAGCACAGGCTTATCCAGATAATACACATCCCAACAAACGCTGGAATAGTCAGTTATAAGCATTGAACACTTCATCATCAATTCGTTAAGTGGTTCCTGACCGAACGGAATATACGTGATGTTTTCATTTACCAAATCTTTGAAGTTTTCAATATAACCTGCAAACTTAGGATGAATATAGAAAACAACTCTTGTATTCCCCTCTTTAAGAATTCGGGCAAGCTCAGGACTTTTAAGAAGAGATGTATAGCGATTATAATAATCACTTTCCATAAATTCTTCATCAGAAACATCTTCAAGCCATGAACGCCATGTTGGCATAACAAGAATAAATCTGTCATTCTTGTCTTCCTTATTTTCAAGAGCATCCCAACGTGCAAAGCCTGTTATGGGTGCGGTTTCCTCAGTATATAAAAGTTCGTTTACGGCAATCTCCTGCTCAATCTTACCGGTTGTAACAAAATAGTTCATAGGAGAAGTTCCCTTTTTTCCGAAAAGAGAATGAACCTTTTTAAGAGCAGTAACGCCATGCTGAAGGAAAAGAATTTCTTTTCTGTTAATTCCGTTAACGATGAAACTTGGTGTTGAGCGCCATTTGTAAAGATGGGGCTTTGAATCCGATGCAACACAGATTTTCATTGCCACACTGTACATCATGTGCTTCATACTCATAAACTGGATTACATTTCTGCCGTATTTTTTAACCTTTTCGTAATCAGGTGAGCGTTTATCAATAACATAGTAAATATTTTTCTTCTGTGCTTCTGTAAGATTTTCCATACAGTATTTAAAGAAGAAATATCCGTTATCCTGAGCATAGTTGGAGAACTTCTCATAAACAAGCCATATATTTTTTCTTCTCCAGAAATAGCCAAAGAAATAATAAGTCAAATAAACCAATACTTCTTTGAATTTAACAAAGGCCGTATCATACCCATTATTTTCCTTATAGCAGAAGCACAAAACTCCATTTTTACCCAAATAAGGAAAAACAACATTTTTATTATCATTTAATTTGCAAATACAGTTAAAAACAATAAACTTATATTTAAGCAATACTTTATTTTTGTATTCAAGTTTAACAAGCTGTTCTGTGCCGTATTTTTCAATAACTGCTCTCAAATCCCAATAAATAGGCTTTAAGGGCATATCTTCATTAAACACAATATCAATTGTAAGTCTTAATTTGTTATTTATAATTTTTGATGTATAGCTGACGGGAATTAAAATATCCTCAACCTTTGAACGATATTTCAGAACAATACTCTTGATTTTTGCGGATGAGTCAATAGGGAAATCAGCTATAATTCTACATTTATTTCCATGAGTTTTAACAGTTTTTATATCACCGCTGTCATAGGAAAATTCAAGGTAATCCTCTTCAGAAGAGAAACAAATTGTAAGAGCGCCCTCGTCATAGTAAGGTAAAATTGCAACCTTAACTGCAGTTTGGGTTAAATCATAAAGCTGAGAAATTTCCTTTGCTCTTTCATTATCATTACTGAAAAGTTTTTTGAAATTTTCCTTATAATAATCGGTAACAAGATTATAATCTTCAAGGATTGGTTCTTCATACTTCTCTGCATTATCAGCAGTATTTATCTTTTTTGAAAGTAAAAGAACACATTTTTTACCCGTTTTTTCAGAAACAGCAACAATACCTATTTTACGTTTTTCCTTATAATAAACCTCGTAGTTTTCAATAAGAGCTTTTAAAGGAACAATAACAGAATCGGATTTGCTAAAGCTTTCAGGTATTTCCACAGAATTTGTTATGGTTCTTTTATTAATAAGAACAACAGATGAAAGCTTATAACCATTATTTTCAAAGGTTATCTTTAAATCCTTATCGAATTTCTCTACGGACTTTACGTTGGTATAAACAAAATCAGAAAGACTGACAACACAATCCTTTTCAAAAGCTGAATAATCTATGATAAAATCAGGGTCAACGTTAAGATTCGGGAAGGTTCTTTTAACCTCACGAAGTTGAACTTTCTTTATAGTAGATTTAACACCTAATTTGCACAGTGCCTCTTCAATATAGGTTCTTGGAGTGGTTCTGGTTACAATAACATATTTAAAATCGTTATTGAAATTATCGTGCAGTGTGGGACCAACGGCATTTTTAAACCATCGTCTTTCAAAATAAACCACACTGTTATCATCTGCGACTTTTGAAATTGTGTTAAGGTCTGCAAAATTACGCAAAACCTGAGGAAAAATTACCTTCAAAGGCTTTTTAGTATTATAAGAGTAATCTGTAACACAAAGGTCGCCTTCATCTCCATCAAACAAAAGCTTAAGAAGTTTTTTGCTGATATCGGGTGAATCATATTTAAAAAACTTTTCAAAATACTCTGTATCTTCATATGATGACGACATAAAATTCTCAGAGGCAAGTGCCTGTGTAAATTCATCAACATCATATATTTTTGTAAAAGGTAACGATGCCACATCCATATACATACCACGTTCGCTCATATAGTCGTCGTAGTCGTACATAAAGAGAATAATAGGTTTCTTTGTCAATGAATAATCAAAGAAAACAGATGAATAGTCAGTTATTAATGCATCACAACAATTAAGGAAAGAATAGTTATCCACCCCCTGCGGAAATGGCTTGATATGTTTATATTTATCAAGAGAAACCGCATTTTTAAGTATGGGATGGAAATTTACAAAAAGCACTTGATTGTCATTCAACTTCTTATCAAGCTTCTTAAAAATTGCAGCAACATTTTTTCCGTAAACCTCGGTACTGATATCAGCATTACTCTTACCTCGCCAAGTAGGCATATAGCCGTAAACGGTTTTATTTTCAAGTCCTAACTTCTTTTTTAAATCAATACCACTCTGAACATCAAAAAATACTTCATTTCTCGGATAACCTGCCATAACCACTTTACCTGTATAAAGCGGATTAAGGTTATAGCAGTCCATCATAACATCCCTTGTAAATTCATTGGGGAAGGTAATATAATCTGCCTGCAGAAAATTATGCTGAACATTATACATTGACTCAATACCAAGTCGCATATCCTTACCCAAGGTCTTTAAAGGTGTTCCATGCCATGTCTGAATATACTTCTGTTCATCTCTTTTCACAAAATATACAGGAAAAGAACTGTTGTTAATAAGATATTCACTTGTTGCAAGAATTTTTGTGTAATAAAAGGAATTAACATCTACTAACTCTACATTCAAGCCAATATCATCAATAAATTTCTGATGCCGGTTTTTATCAATTGAGCCATAGTAAATTTTGTATTTCCCCGGATATGACCTTAAAATCTCACGAACAAGAGCAAGGCTTGAGTCAGATATATTGGAACCGTGAAAAGACTCAACCAATATTGTATTCTTTTTTACACTGAAATACTTAAAGAAAATTGCATATATAAATTTCATTTTAGGCTGCTTGGGTATAATCATTGTTCGGATTTTACCAAGCTGAAATTTAATTTTTCTGAAAAGAAGTAATATATTCATAAAACTCTCCCAATATTATAGTGTATTAACGATTGACAAAGATAAAAAGCATTAATCATTTGTAAGTGCTTTAATGTATTTTTTGAAGAATACAACACCATCTTTAAGAGAAGATAAAGGTATTCTCTCATTTGTACCGTGGGTTGTAAGAAGAAGTGCAGTATCCATAAGGAATGGTGAATAACGATAAATATTATCACAAACATCTTCATACTGACGAGCATCTGTTCCACCCATAACAAGATACGGTGCAACAATTGCTTTGGGGTCCATTTCTTTGCAGATTTTACTGATTGCATTAAAGGCTCTTGAATCTGTGGGGGAAATTTTTGAGGGATTTTTACCACTGACAAGCTTAATTTCAGCTTTTGGACCGGCATATTTTCTGATGTGGGCTTCAACATCATCAATAGTCTGACCGGGCATAATGCGGAAATTCACATTAACAGTCGCTTTCTGCGGAAGAACATTGGGTGCAGGGCTACCATTTGCCATAGTAACCGCAGTTGTTGTTCTCATCATAGATGCAACCGGAGGAATTTCAGAACAAATCTTTGTAATAAGAGGTTTAAGAACAGGAAGATTTGACATTACACATCTTACGGGATATGTTGTATTTTTGCCGATTTCATTGAAAAGTGAATAAAGCTGAGGTGTAAGCTCTGCTTTAAACTGATTATTTTCAAGCTTGCAAACAATTCTTGAAAGTTCACCTAAAGCACTGTGTTTAGGTGGTTGTGAAGAGTGACCACCCTTTGCATTAACGGAAATTTCAAAGTCTACGTGACCTTTTTCTGCAATACCAACACCTGCAAGGTGACCGTCAATAACCTTATCAACCTTTGCTTCAAGAATTGCTCCGCCTTCATCAAGAACGCTATCAAGGCGAATGCCTTTCTCCTTGAACCAACGCATCATACAATCCGCACCGCAGATTTCGCCTTCTGCCATAACTTCCTCATTATGACCAAAGCAAAGATAAACATCTCTTTCAGGAACATAGCCCTCTTCAAGAAGAGTTTCAACCGCTTCACAAACACCAATAAGGTGATTTTTCATATCAATTGCGCCTCTGCCCCAAAGGAAGCCCTCTGCAATTTCACCACTGTATGCAGGATATTTCCAATCATCCTCTGTACCGGGAGTAACAGGTACAACGTCCTGATGGGAAAGCAGAGCAATAGGCTCTTTTTCAGGATGCTCACTCTTCCAATGATACATAAGGCTACGGGTTGAAATAATTTGTTTTTCAAGTTTTTCATGCATAAGAGGATATGATTTCTCTAAAAATGCGTGAAACTCATCAAAGGGTGCCCAATCAACAAGGCTTTCATCTCTGTTTGCGATTGTTGGAATTTTGATTGCATCTGAAAGATTTTTTATAAATCTTTCAACATCAACCTTTTCTTCTTCACCAATATTTGCATTTTCAATGGGTTTTGCTTTATATGTTGTTGCAGCACGAACCATGCTTACACCAACACCTGCCAAAGCAGCAACCCCTAAACCTGTTTTTATAATTTTAGCTTTCTTCATATTAGTATCTCCTATTAAAACTCAAACAATGATATTTGGTCACTATCGGGTAAATCACCAAAAGCACCACAAGCTTTTAAAACTGCAACTGTTGATTTACCTGCACCTGAACGAATTTCAAAATCCTCAATTGAAGAAAATGCAGGACCACCATCATCTTTTGCTTTTGCCAACTGCTCTGCCGCAGCATCACCAACACCTGCAAGAGCAGAGAACGGCATTCTGATTTTTCCGTCTTCGGGCTCATAAGAATGTGCGGTGGATTTATAGATATCAATAGGTAAGAACTCAATACCCCGAACCATAGCTTCGTAAACAATCATCATAATTGTTTCTTTATCTTTTTCCGCATTGGAGGCTTCTTTACCCTTATTTCTGATCATTTGAAGTAAGGTTTTGACAGCTTCCTTACCCTTTGACATTGATTCAGCATCAACATCACCACCACGTACGGTGAGATAAGCACAGTAATATTCAAGCGGTTTATAAACCTTGAACCAAGCAAGACGAAGAGAAGCAATAATGTATGCTGCCGCGTGTGCTTTAGGGAACATATATTGAATTTTTTTACAAGAATCAATGTACCATTCGGGAACATCGTGGTCTCTCATCACCTGTTCCTGTTCAGGCTTAAGCTGTTTATTTTTTTTACGGACATCTTCCATAATATCGAAAGCCTGTTTAGGCTCAAGACCCTTATGGAGAAGATAAACCATAATACTGTCACGAGTACCGATAACCTCAGAAATTGTGCATATTCCGTCACGGATTAAATCCTGCGCATTACCAAGCCACACAGCAGTACCGTGGGAAAGACCCGCAATCTGAATAAGATCTGCAAAGGTCTGGGGTTTAGCTTCAAGAAGCATTCCTTTTGTAAAATCAGTACCCATTTCAGGAATTGAAAGTGTACCTGTGGGCCAACCTAACTCCTCTGCAGTAACACCGAGAGGTTCGGGAGAAGTACAAAGCTCGTAAAGTTTTCTGTCACTGATATCAATATCAAGAACATCAATGCCCGTTAAGTCTGTTAAGTGCTTATAAATTGTTGGAACATCATGACCCAGTTCGTCAAGTTTCAACAATGTATCGTGCATTGAGTTGAAATCAAAGTGAGTTGTAATAATATCTTTCGTTGCATCATCGGCAGGTCTTTGAACAGGAGTGAAGTCCTCAACCTCATAAGTATTGGGAACAACAACCATACCGCCCGGGTGCTGACCGGTTGTTCGCTTAACACCTGTGCAACCTAAAGTAAGACGGTCAATCTCCGCTTTTGTAACATTAAGACCGCGTTCTTCAACATATTTCTTAACAAAACCGTAAGCAGTTTTTTCTGCAACACCTGAAATTGTACCTGCCTTAAAAACGTAAGCTTTACCAAAAAGTTCTTCAGTATATCTGTGGGACTGGCTTTGATACTCACCTGCAAAGTTAAGGTCAATATCAGGTGATTTATCACCAAAGAAACCAAGGAAGGTTTCAAACGGGATTTCGTGACCGTCACGGAACAAAGGTGTGCCACATTCGGGACAATTCTTTTCGGGCAAGTCGAATCCTGAACCAACCTCGTTATGCAAAAAGAACTCGGAATATTTACAATTAGTACAACGGTAGTGAGGTTGTAATGGGTTAACCTCGGAAATACCTGCCATAATAGCAACAAATGAAGAACCAACAGAACCTCGGGAACCAACATAATAGCCACATTCTTCCGAGTGTTTAACAAGAAGACGGGCAATCATATAAAGTCCTGCAAATCCATTTTCAATAATAGATTTAAGCTCTTTTTCAAGACGCTCTGCTACAACTGGGGGAACAGGGTCGCCATACCACTCTTTTGCTCTGTCCCAACAGTGCTTTGTCAAATCCTCTTCTGCTCCGGGAATAACAGGGTTAAACGTACCATCGGGAATAGGCAAAATGCCGGGTTCAATCATATCCGCAATATAATTGGTGTTGGTAATAACAACCTCTTTTGCAGTTTCTTCACCAAGATACGCAAAATCTTCAAGCATTTCAGTTGTGGTTTTAAAGTACAAGGGCGCTTGATTATCTGCATCGGAGAAACCCTGCCCAGCCTGAAGAATAGCTCTGTATTTAGCATCATTTTTATCAAGGAAATGAACGTCACCTGTGGCAACCGTCTTTTTCCCTAATTCATCACCGAGGTTTATAATCATTCGGTTAATGCTTTCAATATCAGCATAAGAATTTATATTCTCATACTCACCGTCATTTTTGGTTATCATAAACTCATTGTTACCCGTAGGCTGAATTTCAAGATAATCATAAAATGAAGCAATTTCAAGAAGTTTTTCATGACTTTCCCCTGCCAAAATTGCACGATAAAGTTCACCTGCCTCACAAGCGCTACCTATAATGAGACCTTCACGTCTTTCAGCAATAAGGCTTTTGGGCATTCTTGGTTTTTTATGGAAATAGTCAATATTTGAAGCAGAAACAAGCTTATAAAGATTTTTAAGACCTGTTTTATTCTTAACAAGAAGAATACAGTGGTAATACTTGTCCGCTTTAATTTCTTCAAGTGATTTCTTTGAACCATCAGAGTTATAATCATTTACAAGATAGCATTCGCAACCATAAATGATTTTAAAATCACTTCCTCTTGCAGTATTACAAGCCTCAGGGAATGCCTGAACACAACCGTGGTCAGTAATGGCAACTGCTTTATGTCCCCATTTCATAGCCCTTTTAACGATGGATTTTGCACTACTCATAGCATCCATTGCAGACATATTGGTATGAAGATGGAGTTCTACCCTCTTTTCTTCTGCTTCATCAACAAAATCCACTTTCGAAATTGTTGCAACGCAGTTAGGTCGTATTACAAAATCTTTTTTATAATCATCATAGCCAAGAACACCACGAACAAGAACGGTTACACCATCTTTTAACTGTGAATCAAGATATTCAAGCTGTTCTTTGGTATCAAAGAATTTACAACCAAAAGAACCGGTATTATCAGTTATATTAAACTCAATAATGTATCTCTTACCGTCTTTGGTTTCTCTTTTTTCATATTTGAAGATGTCGCCCCAAACAAAAACTTGTCCGTCCTCATATGTAACATCTTCCATTGCTTTGGGCTTTTGATATTTAAAGTTACCGATAATTGTTTTAACAGTATTGAAATCAAGTGGAACATCAGGAAAATTTTCATACTGTGCCTGAGGACGAAGAGTTTTATTAGAAGAATCAATCTCCTGTTGTTTTCTTAAAAAATCCTCTTCATTCGCATCTTTACCAATGAATTCAACTTTTACATCTCTGTCAAAATGAGTTTTTATGTATTCTTCAAGGAATTTGTCTGCACCTGCATTAGAACAAATATCTCTACCACTCTTAAGAAAATCGACTGTGAAAACATCATCAATAAAGCTTGTTTCTATGTTATCAAGAAAGCCATTGGTCTGAGGAACGTTTACTCGCATAACCTTTAAAAGCATCGGGAAACAACTTTCAGTCAAAGCTTGCGGCGGTAAAACATATTCAAACTCAACTGTTTTGAATTTAAGTGCAGTTTTTATTTCATTTGCAACTGCCTTAAGACACATAATGTTTTGAAAAGCATCTACATGAAGAAGTGCTTTCATCGACATTATGTCTTTATTTATCTCTAAATCGGTGAAATTGGTATTTTTAAGCATATCGCGATACTTTTCAGTTGCGATATATTCACCGAATATTTCTAAAAAATTATTCATCATATTTTATCAATTTCCTCAAGAAGCTCCTTGAGGACATTTTCTTCTGAAACCTTTCGTAAAATTTCACCTTTTTTGAAAAGAACGGCGCACCCGTCACCTCCTGCAATGCCGATGTCGGCTTCTTTTGCCTCACCGGGTCCGTTAACAACACAACCCATAACAGCAATTTTAATAGGTTTTTTAATATCTCTGACTGCATTTTCCACTTGATTTGCAAGGGAAACAAGATCAATTTTTGTTCGTCCGCAAGTGGGACAAGAAACTATCTGCGGAGTTTCAACTCTCACATTTACCGCTTTGAGAATGTCTTTTGCGGCATAAATTTCTTTAACGGGGTCATCTGTAATAGAAACTCTTATTGTGTCACCAATGCCTTTAAGTAAAAGCGAACCGATACCGATAGAAGATTTAATAAGAGAACTTCTCTCTGTTCCCGCTTCAGTAACACCAAGATGCAAAGGATAGTCACATCTTTCGGCAACAAGAGAATATGCTTCAACCATGTTGCCGACATCTGAAGATTTAATTGAAATAACAGTATTATAAAATTCGCAGTCTTCTAAAAGTTTAACGTGACGAAATGCGCTCTCCACCATAGCTTCGGGAGTTGCACCGCCGAATTTTTCCAATAAATCTTTTTCAACAGAACCGGAGTTGACACCAATTCTGATTGGAACATTTTTAAGCTGACAAGCATCTGCGACAGCAAAAACCTTTTCAGCAGATCCGATATTACCGGGGTTAATTCGTATTTTATCAACACCTGCATTAAGAGATTCAAGAGCAAGTTTATAATCAAAATGAATATCGGCAACAAGAGGAATATTACTATGCTCTTTAAGCTTACCAAGCACCTTAACCGCTTCCATATCAGGCACAGCCATTCGAACAATTTCGCAACCGGCTTGTTCAAGGGCTTTAAGCTGTTTTAAATTCCCTTCGAAGTCACTTGCGAGTTCATTGAGCATTGACTGTATAGCAACAGGTGCATCTCCGCCAATTTTAATATTACCAACATTAACTTGTCTTGAAACTCTTCTGATCATTTTAATTCACCTAAAACTGTTTAATTACATCATTTACCGAAATAACTGCCATCAATATAAGCAAAAGCACAAGTCCGACTGTGTGGACTATACCCTCTTTTTTAGCAGGAATGGGCTTTCTTCTTATCATTTCAATAAGAATGAAGAATAATCTGCCACCATCAAGTGCGGGTAAGGGAAGAAGGTTAAACATACCCACGTTTATTGTTATCATTGAAAGAAAATTGAGTGCAGTAAGAATCTTATCTTTAAATTCGACGGGCTGGGCGGTGGATTCTGCTATTGCAGAAATTGTACCAATTGGTCCCGAAACATCTTTCATTCCGTATTTTCCCGTAACCATATCAACAAGACTGAGCCTTACCATCTGCACAATGGACGCAGAATCAAGAACAGCATTTTTAATAATATTAAAAGCAGTTGGTTCTTCACCTACAATATAAAAATCCTGTTGTACATATTTTCTGCCTTCAAATTCAAATTGCTTAAACTCAACATCTTTGACAAGAACTTTTTCACCATTACGAATAACGGTAATATCAAGTTTATTATCGGTATCACGCACCATATTAAAGGAAACGCCTTGGGAGGAATAAACATTTGTGTTATTAATTTTTATAATCTCGTCCCCTGCCTGAAGACCGCTTTTGTCACTTACGGAGTTTTCCATAAAGCTATGAATCTGGCGGGTACCTACAAGGTCACCACAGGTAAGACAAATTCCAACAACCACAACACCCAAAATAAGATTAAGAATAGCGCCTGCGGCTACAATTATAAATCTTTGCCAAGCGGGTTTATTATTAAATGCACGAGGATTATCGCTATCTTCATCCTCACCTTCCATGCTGACAAATCCGCCAATTGGGAAAAGACGTATGGCGTAAGTTGTTTCGCCTTTTTTCTTTTTTATAATCTTCGGCCCCATACCAAGAGAAAACTCATTAACCTGAACATCAAAAAGTTTTGCAAATGAAAAATGACCAAATTCATGAATGGCTATAATCACACCAAAAAGAAAAATTGCGAGTAAAAATGGCCAAACACTGCTCCAAAGCGCACCGATATCAAAATTTTCTATGGTTAACACCTCTTTGTATTATTTGAGAATTAGCTAAAAAAGTTATACTTTCGCTAATTCTCTTACCTTTTCTCTCATTAAAACATCTGTATCAAGAACATCCTGCAAAGTGAAATCAATCTTTTTAAGTGTATATTCAGATGCAAGAGAAATAAGTTCGGGAATTGCATTAAATGATATTTTACCCTGCCTGAAAAGTAAATTTGCCTCTTCATTTGCACAATTCACTGCTGCTGGATAAAGTCCGCCCTTTGTAATAGCGTCACGGCAAATATTCATACATGGGAAATTATCATAGTCAGGTTTATAGAAAGTGAGATTCCCCACTTCCCATAAATCAAGCTGTTTTTCCGGTGACGGAAAACGTTCGGGGTAAGTTATTGCAAACTGAATGGGTAATCTCATATCAGGATGGCCCAACTGAGCAATAACTGAATTATCATCATACTCAATAAGAGAATGTACGATACTTTCTCTGTGAACAACAATATCAATCATATCGGGGCTTACATCGAAAAGCCAGACCGCTTCAATAAGTTCAAGACCTTTATTGAACATTGTTGCACTATCAATAGTAATTTTTTGTCCCATGCTCCAACTTGGGTGCTTCAAAGCATCGGCAAGAGTTACATTTTGCAGTTCCTCTTTAGTTTTACCAAAGAATGGACCACCTGAAGCAGTTAAGATAATTCTTTTAAGGGCTTTATTTGATGGCGCACCTAAAAGGCATTGGAAAATTGCAGAATGCTCACTATCAACGGGCAAAATAGAAACATTGTTCTTTTTTGCTGCTTCTGTTACAAGGTGACCACCTGCAACAAGGGTTTCTTTATTGGCGAGGGCGATTGTTTTGCCTGCATTGACAGCATCAAGAGTAGGCTTAAGACCTGCCATACCCACAACGGAATTAAGGGTTATTTCACCTTTTGCCTCTGCTCCGCAGAAACAAACACCATCCATACCGCTTAAAACAGTTACGTCTAAATCAGCAACCCTTGTTTTAAGGTCTTTAGCCGCTTTTTCATCTACAAGAGCGGCATATTTGGGTTTAAATTCACGTATTTGTTTTTCAATTTTATCAACATCAGAAAATGCGGCAAGAGCCTCGATTTTATAATCGTGGGCCCTTGCTACGTCTAATGTCTGAACTCCTATTGAACCTGTTGAACCTAATAAATTAATAGTCTTCATAATAAATTAAAATGCATTAATAAAATATATTGCGGAATAAAGAACGGGCATTACAAATAAAGCACTATCAAATCGGTCCATAATACCACCATGACCGGGAAGAAGTTTGCCGAAATCTTTAATTCCGAAATTGCGTTTGATTGTGGACGCGGCAAGGTCACCAAACATACTGATTACAGAGAGAACAACACTCAAAATTGCAACAGTTATGTATGAAAGAATTGACTCGCCTTCGAAAAAGAATTTCTTGAAAACGAAAAGAAGAAGCAAATTAAGTAAAACTGCACCAACTACGCCACCAATTGCACCTTCAACAGACTTTTTGGGACTGATTTTTGGACAAAGTTTGTGTTTGCCAAGTTTACTGCCAACAAAATAAGCAAAAATATCTGTCATCCAGCTTGCGAAAAATGCAAAGAGAAGAAGATAAATGCCGTCAATCTTTGTGTAGCCGTCAAAATGCTTATGTATGTCACGAAAAACAATCATAAGTGAAAATGAAAAAGGCACACAAACGGAAGAGAATATTGCAGTTACCGCTTGTTCAAATTTAGTTGTTTCAAATTTCAAAAGCATAAATATGAAAACAAGTACAACATAAACGCCACCAAAAGCGGCAACAGGCATTTTCAAGTCAAAATGAACAATAAACGGAATTGCAACAGAAAGCACAAGACTGACTGCCATTATCATTTTATTTTTTAAACCAACCGCTTTTTCAATTTCCCATACCGCCATACCGCTTAACAAAGCAACAAATATGGGGAACACAATTGTGTTCATAAGCAAAAGTGCACCAATAAATATTATACCGGACAAAACACCGGTTATTACTCTCTGTTTCACAATTTTCTCCTCACACTTATATCAGACACCACCAAAACGGCGGTTACGTTTCTGATAGTCTTCAAGAATTTTGTTAACATCTTCTTCAGTGAAATCAGGCCAAAGAATATCCGAATACCAAAATTCTGAATATGCCGACTGCCATGTCATAAAGTTTGAAAGTCGGTATTCTCCGCTCGGTCTTACTATAATATCAGGGTCAGGCTGACCGGCGGTGTAGATGTGGTTTCCTACAATTTCTTCTGTGATATCATCAACAGACAGTTCCCCTGCTTTGACCTTTTTGGAAATCTCTTTTACGGCGTGGGTAATTTCTGCTCTACCACCGTAATTGAGTGCAATGTTAACTGTAACTTTATCGTATTTCGCGGACTCTTTTTCAGCTTTTTCAATGAGCTTTAAAAGGTCTTTGGGGAGATTATCACGCTCACCGATAAATTTAAGTCGCATCTGGCGAATGTCATTCTCGGCAATACGCTCATCACCCTCTTTAAGATATTCCTTAAAAAGCTTCATAAGAGCGAGAACCTCGGATTTAGGTCGATTCCAGTTTTCTGTTGAAAAAGCGTAGAAGGTCATGTATTTAATACCCACATCGGCACAATATTCACCGATTCGGCGGAAGGTTAGTGCACCCTCCTTATGACCTGCACTTCTTTCAAGACCGCGCATTTTTGCCCATCTGCCGTTACCGTCCATAATAAAGCCGATATGCTGGGGCAAAACATCAAATTTGGGAATGTTTTTTTCCATAATCTCAGATTTCCATTATTTCTTTTGTTTTTGCATCTGCAATTTCATCAATTTTCTTAACAAACTCGTCAGTAATTTTCTGAAGCTTTTCTTCACCATATTTCTGGTCATCTTCAGTAATTTCAGAATTCTTTTTCATTGTTTTGATTTTTTCGATGCAATCACGTCTGATCTGGCGAACTGCAACTTTTGCTTCTTCGCCGTATTTTGAAACATCTTTAGAAAGCTGTTTTCTTCTTTCCTCTGTAAGTGCAGGGAAAACAAGACGGATAATTCTACCATCATTAGAGGGGTTGATACCAATATCGGAAGCAAGGATTGCTTTTTCGATGAGGCTTAATGCAGACATATCCCATGGCTGAATTGCAAGAATACGAGCTTCGGGAACTGAAATAGCTGCCATTTGATTGATGGGGGTAGGTGTACCATAATAGTCAACAGTAATTCTGTCAAGAACTGCAGCATTTGCTCTGCCTGCTCTGATTGAATTGTACTCATATTTGAGAGAGTTGATTGATTTTTCCATTTTTTCTTTTGCTAAATTAAATACTGATTCCATAAAGAATACCTCCGTAAAAAATATGTAATTAAAACTATTTATTCATTTGTAACAACAGTACCTGCATTTTCACCGCAAACTGCTTTGAGAATGTTGGAAGTGTCGTTAAGATTGAAAACAAGAATCGGAATGTTGTTTTCCTGACAGATAGCAGCTGCTGCGGTATCCATAACTGCAAGATGTCTTTCAAGAAGCTCGTTATGAGTGATTTTATCAAACTTAACTGCATCACTGAATTTATTGGGGTCTTTGTCATAAATGCCGTCAACGTTTGTTGCTTTTAAAAGAACGTCTGCATTAATCTGCGCTGCTCTTAATGCTGCACCTGAATCTGTTGAGAAGAAAGGATTGCCTGTTCCTCCTGCAAAAATAACAACTCTTCCCTTTTCAAGATGTCTTACTGCTTCATCTCGAATAAAGGTTTCAACAACGCCTGTAATCTGAACCGCAGACTGAACACGTGCCTCAACCCCGATATCAAGGAAACCTTGCTGGAGAGCAAGCGAATTCATAACAGTTGCAAGCATACCGATGGAATCTGCTCTTGTTCTGTCCATAGCGCCGCTTGAGCGACCACGCCAGAAATTGCCACCACCGACAACGATACCCACCTGAACGCCTTTATCGGTAACTTCTTTGATTGCTTTACAAACATCTTCAATAACATTAAAATCAAAACCATGTCCTGCTTCACCTGCAAGAACTTCACCGCTTAATTTTAATAATAATCTTTTGTAAACAGGTTTCATAAATTTGCCCCTTTCACCACAAATATGCGGTTTATTCCTAATTGTACCATTTTATTTTACAACAAACCCACTTTATTGTAAAGTGTTTAAATGCTCAAATTTAAAGTATATTTTTATTTATATTATATAATATATAATTAAATAAGACTGCCATCACATATAATGGCAGTCTGCTGTTTATGATACTCTTCTTTTTAATCTGATATCATCGGCAATCATTGCAATAAATTCAGAATTGGTCGGCTTACCCCGTTGAGATTGTATTGTATAGCCAAAATATGAATTCAAAACATCAACATCGCCTCTGTCCCAAGCAGTTTCGATACCGTGTCGAATTGCTCTTTCAACTCTTGATGAGGTGCTTTTAAAATTCTTAGCAACTGTTGGATAAAGAATTTTTGTAACTGAATTAAGCATTTCAGGATTTTCTACAGTTAATTTAATGGCTTCACGAACATACCTGTAACCCTTGATATGAGCAGGAACTCCGATTTGATGTAAAATGTCTGTAATAATCACATTCAAATCCTGTGGTGCTTCAAAAGTACCTGTAACACCAACATCTTTCCAGCTTGTCAGCTGAACGACCCTTTGTGCGACCATTGGTGCATCAATAGGTTTTAAGAAATAATAATCAATACCACACCTTAAAATTTCTCTTTCAAAATTAGCATTATCAATACCGGACAAAACAATAATCAACGGCCTGTTTGCAGGGTCCATCATATTAAGTCTTGTTACAACACCAACCGCATCAATGTGCTGTAAAAACGCATCCATAATTACGACATCAGGATTAGTTTCTTCGATTAATTTTAATAGCTCAGCACCATTTTTCTGACATAGTTTAACATCCATCCTGCTACTACGCAAAGCATTAGCAAGTTGAGAAATCCCCTCATCCTTTTCATCAGTTAACAATACTCGTATGTTGCCAACCATTTGAACACCTCCTAAAGTATGACTAAATTATATTCCCAAAATCCCCACAATTCAAGAGGGTTCGATTAATATCGTTAGAATAAACAAAAGATTGTATTTTTCTAATAAAGAAAAAAGTTTTAATGGTTTCGAAACTGTCGAATTTTGTCGAATGGTTTGTGCAAAATCACAAAATATCATTTAACACTTTCGAGTTTATACAGCATAGTCTCTGCAAAAATACCAAATCCACCGGTTGCATCATTAAGAAAAACATGGGTTACAGCACCAACAAGTTTCCCATTCTGTATTATAGGCGAACCACTCATTCCTTGAATAATTCCACCTGTTTTTTCTATCAATTCTCTATCTGTAACTCTTATAACAAGATTCTTATTTTCAGTTGATTTTTCGTCAATTTTTTCAATTAAAATTTTATATTTTTCTGTTATTCCATTTTCAATTGTTGTTATGATTTCAGCTTCACCTGTTTTTATTTCAGATACACTTGCAATATCGTATAGGGATTTATTTTCAGGTAATGAATCGAAGCAACCATATACTCCAAGATTATCGTTATTATATATTATTCCCTTTCTTTTATTACCAAGATATCCGCAAAGCTCCCCTGCCGAACCATTCTGACCTTTGATAAAACCTGTTAATTTTGCTTCGGTACACTCCCCTTGGGATATGGGAATTGTTGATTTGGTATCAATATCGCAAACAGCGTGACCTAAAGATGCAAAACCACCGTCCTGCATACAAAATGTTACTGTTCCAATACCTGCAGAACTATCTCTGATCCAGATACCAGCCTTATATTTCTGCTCACTTTGAGAGAATTCCGCTTTAAACGAAACTTCAAATATTTCCCCTTTACGCTCTACTTCAAAAACCAGGTCTTTTCCTGCACTTTTTTCAATCATTGCTGATACCTGTAAATTACTTTTAACTTCACTTCCATTTACTTTTTTTATTATATCGCCAAGTTTAAGCCCTGCTTTTTCTGCAGTATTAACAAGACCATTTTCAGTATCAACAGCTTCTGTGCCAACAATTACCACACCATCTGCATAAAGCTTTAAACCAATCGGATACCCACCGAGAAACACTTTCGGTAAAGGCTTTGTTATCTCCTTCTTTTCTATATTTACATCTTTATCATCATTAAATATGTTTAAAAAATCGTCTTTTATTTCTGTTAGTTTTCCGCTGACATTATATAGCTTAACATCTGCAACAGCATCATTTTTAAAAATATCTGACGAAAAAACAGAAAACATTAAAATTGCAGATAATATAATTGAAACCATTGACAGAAAGACTTTTCTTTTCTTCAAAAAATCACCTCATTTCACACAAATTAATTTGTGTAAAATAAAAGCGAATATAAACAAAAAAATTTAGAAAAAAATAAGCAACCTTGGTTTTTCAAGGTTGCTTAAAATGGTAATTTATAGTAATTTAAATGGAAATTTCGTTTGCAATTCTGTAAAGATCAAGGTCAATTGTTTTCTTCATATTGAGTGCTTCAATAATATCATAGTCAACAATTTTATCTTTACAAGAAGCAACAACTCTGTTACCGATATCATTTTTAAGAAGCTGAACAGCATAGTTACCCATCTGGCTGGCAAGAACTCTGTCTCTGACTGAGGGTGAACCACCACGCTGAACGTGTCCGAGAATTGTTGCACGGCTTTCAACGCCTGTTTTCTGTTCAATATATTTTGCAAGAGAGTTAGCGTCAATTCCCTTAACACCCTCTGCAACAACAATAACGAAGTGTTCTTTTCCTGTTTTCTGGGTACGTTTCATTCTTTCAATGATATAAGAATCAATATCATAATCAACCTCAGGAATAAGAATGCAAGTTGCACCAATAGCAAGACCCGCATTAAGAGCAAGGTAACCTGCGTTTCTGCCCATTACCTCGACAACAGAGCATCTGTCGTGAGATTCTGTTGTATCACGGATGCGGTCAACCATTGCCATAACAGTATTAAGTGCAGTATCGTAACCGATTGTGTAGTCACAGGATGCAATATCGTTATCAATTGTACCGGGAATACCGATACAGGGAATACCTTTAAGAGTAAGAGCACGAGCACCTTTGAATGTACCGTCACCACCAATTGTTACAATACCTTCAAGACCGAATTCCTTACAAACCTCAACTGCTTTATCCTGAACTTCGGACTCTGCAAACTCGGGGCAACGAGCGGAATAAAGCATTGTACCGCCACGATGGATAATATCGGAAACGGAACGAAGATTCATTTCGTACATATCGCCCTCAACAAGACCTTTATAACCACGACGAATACCCATAACTCTCATACCACTTTCGCAAGCAGTTCTGACAACTGCACGAATGGCAGCGTTCATACCGGGTGCGTCACCGCCACTTGTAAGTACACCGATTGTTTTCACTTCAATGACCTCCATCACACAAATATGTTTTCTTTTAAACCTTTGGAATTATATCATAGATTTACTAATCTATCAAGACTAAAAGTGAAATTTAGTTAATTTTGTAAAATAATGTGAATTTCAATAAAATTTGCCATTTCTATTAATTTATGGTATACTCACTTGCGGTGATAGTATGAAAAATAAAACAATTAAAATTATAGCTTTATTAATTACAATTGTTCTTTTTTGCTCCTGCGGTAATACCAAAGTTCTGAGAACAAAAAAAATTACAGATAAAATCACACAAACCGCAGTTGTTACCAAAAATGATGTAACTGAAATCGAAGAATATAAAAATTTCTTTAAAGAGTTTAAATCAGATTTCACAATTCCCGGTCTTTTAGAGGGGATAATCCCCCAAGGTATTTGCTATATTGGTGATTTAGATGCTTTTGCCATAAGTGGTTATTTCGAAGACGGTAAATTTCCTTCAATGATTATGCTTGTTGATGGTGAAACAGGAAAATTCACAAAAGCCTTTCCCCTAAAGAATGTTGACGAAAAAGACTATTTCGGTCATGCAGGCGGTCTTACCGCTTCAGAAGATTACATTTATATAACAAGCGAAGACACTTGCTATATCTGTGAAGTTGACAGACTTAAAAGTCTGAAAAACGGAGAAGCACTTAAATTCCAAAGCAATTTTAAATTAAATACATTCGGTTCTTTTGCATGTTATAACGATGGTGTTTTATGGACCGGCGACTTTATTGAAAGCAGTGATAAGGGCAGAGAAAAAGCAAGAAAAATAACCACTCTCGACAGTGGAGAAACATTTTATGCCTACTGCGAAGGTTATATTTTAAAAGACGGTCTTCCCGATGTTAAAAAAATCAATTCACAAACTAACGGCTATATCCCTGATTACTTTTTGGCAATTCCGGAACAGGTTCAGGGTATGTGCTTTACCCTTAGCGGTAAAATCATTTTCTCTACCAGTTACGGCAGAAAAAACAACTCTGAAATATATGTTTATGATGATGTTTTTTTAACAGAAAGAGTAGGAACTTATAAGATTGAAGATACACAAACAGACCTTTTAGCTTGTAGCTCTGATTTATTAAAAGAAACAATAATCGCTCCTCCGATGGCAGAGGGAATCGTACAAGGTGAAAAAGGTCAATATATTATATTTGAATCAGGTGCAGAAAAATATAGAAACCACAGAGGAAAATATCCGACAGATACGTCATTTAAGTCAAATATTGAATAAAAATCGGCAAGTAAAAACAAGCCTGAAGTCTTGTTTTTACTCAGTTTGTTCGTTCTGCATCTTTTTTTCCTATCCCCACAATAATGGGGCTGTAAAAAAACTAATTGTTTTTTTACAGCCCCATTCCTCTTTTTTTACCATTCCTGCTCAAAAACTACGTCCGGTTTTTTAGCAGAGATATCTTTATAATACTCAATTTTTAAATAGTTATCATCATTATTAATTGCAAATGCAACACTTGCAGTAAATGTTCCTGAAGCACCAACATCACTTGGTTCAAAAAGGTCTTTTTGAGGGTACTGCTCCAATTCTTTGCCTTTACTGTCGTAGGCTTTAAAGTGGGAGTTACCAATAACAAGACCATGAGCAATATCATCATTTGTGTATTCATAAACAACAATTGCAACGGATTTTGCTTCGGGAGCATCTGCTTGCTTGGGGTTTGGCTCTACCTCAAGAACCTTTGTGATTTTTAGAGTATAATTCCCCTCTTGCGCTTGCAAAGTAGCTTCATCACTAACTACAGGTGCAGGTTCTTTACCTGTAATATTATCCTTTGTAACCCCAACCACAACAAGCGTAAAAACAAGAGCAAAAATAATAATCCCCAAAATTATTAAACCATATTTTTTGTTCATAAAAACACCTCTTTAAATGATTTTAATGAATTTCTTAAGTTTGAATGAATAAATATATGTTTCTTTTACGGGTATTTCCGTGCATTGATTAAGGGCATCGGCATAAATTTCAAGTTGATTTTTATAAACCGAAACAAAATAATCTTCATCGGTTACATTGTCGGTTTTATAGTCAATAAGGACATAGCCATCAGCTTCTTTAAAAGCGCAGTCAAGCTTACCCTGAACAACAATTTTCTCATATTTTGCAGTTTCAGGCAAATCCTCATAAAGCTCACCGGAATTTTTAAAAATTGCAAATTCATATTCTTTAAGAATCTCATTTGAAGCTAAAAGTCTGTAACCGACTTCACTATTGAGAAAACTTTTAACTGCGCCTTCATCAAGCACCTGCAATTCTTCATCAGTTATAAGCTTATCATTTTTCAGTCTTGTTTTTTCAGCTTCAAAATCTTTGAAAGCCGCGTTAAAATCGCAAAGTTCAAGGAATTTATGAACTGCAGTTCCCCTATCTGCACCACTGAATTTTTCATTAAGAAATCCTGGCTTTGCAGTACCAAAATACTCTCTCTTTTTGCGGGTGGTTTCTGTTGAGGAAGCGGTTCTTTTAGCAAGAATACCCGAATAATCATAAGGATAAACATATTCTATATTATTCCTGATTCTTGAAAGCAATTCTTCGTTTACCGGAATTTCATCGGTTTTTGTTTCTTCAATAGTAAACTCATCATCCCTGCTCTTAATGTATGAGCAATCAAAACGGAAATCCGAATTTTCCGAAAAACTGTATGACGGAATATCAAATATATCTCTTATAATAGCACCATCGGGATGCGTTGACAAGCAAGACAAAATCCACTCTGCCACCCCACCCGCTCGAAAAACTGCATAGGGATGCATTTTATCATTATAATCATTTTTCAATAAATGGTTAAGCTTAACTCTGTTTGGGAGAGTGTTATCGCAAACATTAATGAAGAATGTCAAATGCTCTTTGGCTCTTGTCATTGCAACATAAAGAACACGAAGCTCTTCGGAAATTGTACTGAAAAGTATAGCGTTCTCAGTTGCAGTTGACGAAAGTGAATGATATCTGGTAAAGAGTTTGTCGTTACGAATTCTCATCCCAATGCCTGTTTCACGGGAAAGAACCATTTGCTTATAAGCATCTTGTTTATTAAAGCCTTTTGAGCAATCGGCAATAATAACATAAGGGAATTCAAGTCCTTTACTCTTATGAATAGACATAATTTTAACGCTGTTATCGTCAAAAAAGCCACTGTCAAGACTCTTTAAACCATCCTTTTCTGCGGCAATATCAATATAACGAACAAAGTCACTTAAGCCTTTTCTTCCACTATCACAAAAATCTTTAGAAAGCTTAAGGAAACCTTTGATATTGGCATTTCTGATATCGCCCTCACCTGCAACATAATAAATATCTGACACCGCAGTATCGTACACGATAAACTGCACGAACTCATCAATAGGATAAGTTGCAGAAATGTTCCGATAAAGTTGAATTTTATCAAGAAAATCCTTTGCCTTTTTATTATCCTCTGCATATTTTGAAAGGCAAACATAAAAATCTGCTTTTCTGTCAAGCATTCGGATTTTTGAAAGCTCATCAGGTGTAAAACCAAAAACAGGCGAAATCAGAACTGAAATAAGCGGAATATCTATCAAAGGGTTATTAACCACTTTAACAAGTGATGTCAAAAACTGAATTTCTTTTGATAATGCGGCTTCACAGTCTGCGGAGCTTGTTACAGGAATGGAAAGTTTTTTAAGTTCCTCTGCATAAGCCCCCATTTTCCCCTTTGCACTTCTTAAAAGAATACAAAAATCACCAAAACGAACCTTTCTTTCGCCGTTGTCATCTTTAACTGTTGCACCTGATTTCACAATGCTTTTGATATATTTTGCTACTGTTTCAGGCTCAGTTGGTGCAAATTCATCCTTTTTATCAGCATTGACACAGATGATTTCTAAATCAGGAGTTGATTTCCCGGAATATTTAGCACTGTAATTAAGATACTCTTTTTCGTTATAATCTATCTCGCCCATTTCCTTTGACATAATATTTGAGAAAACGGCATTAACAGATTTAGTGATACCTTCTCTGCTTCGGAAATTGTTTTCTAAAATAATCTGAGAAGGTTTGCTCTCTCCATCATAGTCGGAAAGAGAATCCTTTAAATCCATAAACAAATCAGGACTTGCAAGTCGGAAACCATAAATACTCTGCTTAACATCACCAACAGTATAAAGATTAGTTTTATCTCTTGAAATAATTTCAAAAATTGTGTTTTGCGCTTTATTGGTATCTTGGTATTCGTCAATGAGAATTTCTTTATATTTAGCAGTTAATTCCTCAGCAAGAGGTGTTTTTTGCGGTTCTCCATATGAAAAATCTGCAAGTAAATCAATTGCCTTGTGAAGAATGTCATCAAAGCCATAAGAATTACGCTCTTTTTTCATTTCATCAAGGGTATTTGTAAGTCTTTTAACCGCTTCACAAAGTTTTTTTACAATCGGATAAAGAGTTTCACAATCTTCTTTATGCTCAGAAAGCAAAGGTAAGGTGTGATTTTCAAATGATTTGATGTTATCTTCAAAGCTTTTAAAAACCTTTTCTGTAACAGCTTTTAAATCTTCATCAATATCATTTTTACCTTTAAGACGAGGTTTAATTGCAAGACCGTCTCTTAAATGATTAATTGCAGAATCCCAATCTTTTTTCTCTAAAAGTTCTTTTAAAACCTTGAGATTTTCTGCACTCATATTAAATCGGTCGGTATAATTTGAGGTATTTCCCGAATCCTCTTCAATCAGGGCAACACAACGACGCAATCTGTGATAATAAAAATCTGCAAACATGATGAGATTTTTTGCGCAATAATCAACCCAGCCTGTTGAAAGAGGGTCTATTTCAGGCGAAAACTTCTCACAAATTTCATCAAGCCACAAGCTTGGTGACGGATATGCGCGCGAAAAGGTATAAAGATTTTCAATTATTTCTTCAAGTTTAACGTCATCACGCTCACTAAGGAACATTTCACTCAAGGCAATAAAATCTGCATCATTTTCTTCATAAAGAGAATCAATAACATCTTTTATTGCATATTTCATTAATTCCTTTTCATCTTTTTCATCAAGGATTTTGAAATCCGCCCCAACATCTGCAAGGTGGAAATTCTCTCTGACAAGCTTTGCACAGAAAGAGTCCATCGTGCAAATATCTGCAGTTGGCAACATAGTCATCTGACGACGAAGATAATCACTGTTTTCATTATTATTCTCTATTTCTTCTCCAAGCGCTTTATAAATTCGGTCGCGCATTTCATTTGCAGCAGCACGTGTAAATGTAACTACAAGAATTTCAGAAACTGCACAAGGATTTTCAGTGTCACAAAGTATTCTTTTAACTCTTTCTGTAAGAACAGAGGTTTTACCGGAACCTGCAGCAGCAGAAACAAGAATCTGCATATTGCGTGCTTCAATTGCCTTTTTTTGATTGTCCGTCCAATTTCTACTCATGTTCTTCACCGTCCAATCTTTCAAGGGCTTTTAAATGAGTAAATTTTGATATTTTGTTAAATGGTTCTCCACCTTCTCTTGCACAAACAGACCTATAAGAACAATATTCACACATTTTACCATCTTTTTTATCACTTTCACCGATTGGCATAGCAGGTATTTCACCTTTATGCAAAGCATTACCCATTGAAATGATTTTATTATCAATCAATCGTGAGAGAGAATGGAATTGTGGTAATGAATAGAAGTTACCCTTTGCACCACCTTTGGAATTAAAAGATGCAGGGAAATAATCGGGATAAGTGTCAACCCCCATTCCGCTGAATACAACGGGACTATCTAAAATCATACCTGATAATTTACCGCTTTTTCTCTTTTGATTTTCAATGGTAACATTATCAGGATTTCTTTCACCAAGGTAGTTCTTAAGACCAATTCTTGAGGGAAGATACAATACACCGGATGGTATAATATCACCATAATATTTCTTTCCGTTTTTCTCAAGTGCCATAAGATAAAGAACCATCTGAATATTGAGACCATCAAAAAGCTCTGATAATTTAAACTCTTTCTGACCCGTTTTATAGTCAACAACGCGGATATACTTTATTCCGTCCTTTTCCATTAAATCGACACGGTCGATTGAGCCTGTAACACGAACCTTACCCTCATCCAGCGGCAATTCATAAGCAGGAATATCGTTACCGCCAATGCGCAATTCAAAGTCACAAGGCGCAAACTCTCCTATGCCAAATTCTACCTTTAATCGTTCGATGATGGTCATTGAAATATCAACAAGACGATAGAAAAGCTTCATAAATCTTTCACTTTTCTCTTCCATACCGCCCATTTTTTCTTCCAGATATGATTTTAAAACCAATGAAACTGCTTCGCGCAATTCGTCATCGGGGGTATTAATAAAATGTGCCTGTGGATACTTTTTCAGGATTTCTTCCATAACAAGATGGATTATTGTACCGCTCTGTGCAGGGTCAAGAGCTGCTTCCTTTAAAGGCTCTGCACCAAGTCCGTAGCGCATAAAATATGCAAAAGGACAGTTATAAAAGCTTTCAACCTTACTTGCAGAAATATAGACATCCTCACCAAATAGTTTTTTGGAGTTTTCGCTTTCGTTAAAGCCAAAGGGTTCGTTACCGCTTAAAATTTCAAGTGCGTCAATTTTACCTTCATATTCTTTTTTATCTTCAAAATATGCTTTTAATGTTGATTTGATTTCATTGTTATAAAGGTAATTTCTTGAAAATGCAGAAAATGCACTTTCTTCACTTTCAATAAAATAATCTTCGGATAATTCAGTTGTAACAACAGTATTGAAATTTTCAAATGATTTTTCAACGGTGGTTATAATTTCAGATTTGAACAGTGTGCCGCCCTCACCATCGTTACATTTATAAGTCATATAAAGTTTTTCAGAACCGGCAGTAATTGCGCAATAAGCAATAAAACGCTCTTCATCAACTGTATCTTCAAACGGTGGACGAACCTCAATACCAAGATTTGTTAATAAAATTCTGTCGGCATCAGTGAGGATACCGCTACTCACATTCACAAGCGGGAATTCATCCTTATTGACTCCTACAAGGAAAACAACCTTTGTTTTTTCAAGACGTATTCTGTCGGCACAACCTACTGTAACCTCGTCAAGACCTTGGGGAATTTCACCCATATCGCCTGATGAAACAAGAATCATAAAAAGTTCAAACCAACGCTTTAAAGAATAAGATTTACCATTTGTTATAAGCGCCATTGTATCAAGAATGTGCATTAAAACATTCCATGAATATTCCTGACGGTTCGCTTCAACAGAAAAGCCACCATCATCCAATTCAACCGTTAATTTAAGTAGATTCTCTTTAATTTTTGAGTTAATAATAAACTCATAAACTGCAGCTGCAATTGCTTTACCATCTGCATCTTCACAGTCGTTTTTTAATTTCAAAAGAGGTAAAATTACTTTTTTACGAATAGAATTAAGTTCATCCAATCGCATTTTTGCTTTTTCATCTAACTCATTTCCAAAGCCATCGGGATGCATTGTAAAATCCTTTTGCCAACCCGCTGATTTTAAATCCCAGATAAGAGCATATTTTTCAAGTTTTGAAATTTCAGAAACATTTAATCCAATAAGCCCTGTTTTAAGGTAACTCATAAGAGTCTGTGTTGTTATACCTTTTGAAACACATTCAAGAGCAGAGCAGATATTTATAAAAAGAGTTTCCGTAGCTAGCGGTTGTCTGCTATCGTCAAAAACAGGAATAGAAAGCCTTTTAAGCGCATCAATGACACTCTTTTTATAGGTGCCGTTGGTACGCTCAATTACCGCAATATCACGGCATCTGTATTCCCCTGACTTAAGAAGTTTTTTAATAGTTGTTGCCACAAAAAGTGCTTCATTTTCACTATCAGAGCATTTCGCAACAATAATATCGCCGTTGTAATTTGATTTTTCAATTTTTTCTGTTGCAAAAAGTGATTTTTCAAGTTTTGAAATGTCAGGTGCAAAGGCGTTATCATTTTGCTCACAGAAAAACTCATTAACTGAAGTATTGGTCTTAGATGCAATTGTACGAAGTCTGTTTTCAAAATCTTTCATATAATAAAGAGATGAAAATTTTCTCACCTTTTCATCAACGCAAATAGTAATATAAACATCATCACATTGAGAAAAAGCCAGTTTAAGACATTCAATCTCCTGCTTTGAAAAATCTCTGAAGCCATCAAGAAATAAGGTTTTATTTTTAAAGTAACCGTCTTTTAATGCTATATCGGTAAACACACTCACTGCATCTGCATCGTCAAAATAGCTTTGATTTAAAAGTGCCTCGTAAGAATTTCTTATTAAATCCAATTCAATTAATTTATTGCGAAAAAATGAATTGGTTGAATTTTCAAGTTTTTCTGTCAGAGTATCGCTATCGATACAGCAATATTTAAGCTCCTTGCAGAAATCAACAAGGGGTGAAAGTGCAGTTGAATTATGTCTTACATTAGAAAATATATTGAGCTTCCCATCTAATTGCACAAGTGCTTCACTCATAATAGCCCCTTTAATGCCGTTATCTGCTGTTTTAAGATTTGACAAGCCTTTCTTTTGCAATTCCGAAAAAGCCATTCGGGGAAAACTGAATATATCAATATTCTTAAGATTCTTCGGACCGAGAATATCTAACATTATTCTTTCAGTTTCAAAAGAAAATTGTTCAGGCACAAGAAGTAAAGGTCTGCTACTGCCATTTTGCGCCATTTGAGAAATAATTTCTCGCATTTTGGCAGTTTTACCGCTTCCTGCCCTACCTTTTATAAAATGTAGCATAATTCACCTCCTGATTGTAACTGATGATATAATAACATATTTTGTAAATAAATTGCAAATTTTAAAATACAATTAATGGTACTGTTATTTAAAAAATTTAAACTATTTTTTATAAATCCTTCTTTTTTGCAAACAATAATTTTGAAACAATTGCAGAAAGGAGTTTTAATATGTTAGACAGAATTGCTTTGATTCTTGTGACTATTGGTGCGCTTAACTGGGGAAGCGTTGGTCTTTTTAAATTTGACCTTGTAGCGTGGCTTTTCGGCGGTCAGGCGGCTATTCTTTCAAGAATTGTTTACGTACTTGTTGCTCTTGCAGGTATCTGGTGCATTTCTCTTCTCTTCAGAGAAAACGAAATGGTTGAGTCCAGAAACGATATTATCGATGACAAAGTCGAATAAAGAAAAACACATTTGGAGCTTTCCAAATGTGTTTTTACATATATTGAGATTTTATTTTGTACCGAAAATACGGTCGCCTGCATCGCCGAGACCGGGAACGATGTAGCAATGGTCGTTAAGTTTCTCATCAAGAGAAGCAAGGAAAATATCAACATCAGGATGAGCTTCAGAAAGGGCATCAAGACCTTCAGGAGCTGCAATAATTCCCAAAAATTTGATGTGTTTTGCGCCACGTTTTTTAATCTGGGTAATTGCATCTATTGCAGAACCGCCTGTTGCAAGCATGGGGTCAACAACAAAAACATCTCTCTGCTCAATATCTGCAGGAAGCTTGCAATAATATTCAACCGGCTGAACAGTTTCAGGGTCTCTGTAAAGACCGATATGACCAACTTTCGCAGAAGGAACAAGAGCAAGCATACCGTCAACCATTCCAAGACCGGCTCTTAAAATGGGAACAATTGCAACCTTTTTACCTGCAAGGGTTTTACCTTTCATAACACAGATAGGTGTTTCAACCTCAACTTCTTCAAGAGGTAAATCTCTTGTTGCCTCATAGCAAATAAGGTTTGCTATTTCAGAAATAAGAGCACGAAACTCTTTAGAACCTGTATTAACATCTCTGAGAATTGAAAGCTTATGCTGAATAAGCGGATGGTCCATTACAACAATTTTTCCCATATTTAACATCCTTTCGGTTTTAAAATATCTACAAATTTATTTTATATCAAAGTTTTAAGAATTGCAAGTGCATCTGCAATATCGTTAGAAAAATTATCGGTGTGGGCTTCAATTGAACAAGTTTCACAACCCGCTTTTTTAAGAGCAATAAAAAAGTTTTTATATATTCCAATTATTTCATTATTATCTTTTGTTGATGGATATACTCGTTTTTCCGGCTCCGCTATATGAGCATGTAAAAGTTTGCCTTTAAACTCACCTATACCATCAATACTGTCATTATTGCCATAAACGTGATAAAGGTCAGCAAGTCCTGCAACATTATTCTTTCCGCTCATTCCGGCAATTTCAATGCCGTCAAAAACTGTATGAATCATTGAAGATTCGCTGAATCTTAAAGGCTCCATAACAATAATACAACCTGCTTTTTCTGCTTTTGGTGCGGCATATTCACTTAAAAAGAATGCAAGCTGTTCCTTTGCTTTTTCTAAAGAATATCCTTCAGGAAAACTTCTTGCTCCACCTGATCCAAAAACAACCTTTTTAACACCAAGAATTTTTGCTCTTTCAAAGCCTTTGTCAAGATATTCGGACAAAGCACAATAGTCTATACTATCACCGACAACCTTTAAATTTCCAGGTATAAATCCATTTGCAACAAGGCAAGGCAGATCATTTTCATTCAAATATTCTTTGCAATTTTTTATTTTTTCATCATCATAATTAGCAAGATTTCCGAAACCGCATTCATAATAATCAACACCGATTTCGGATGCAATTTTTATACTCTCAAAGTCATCAAGACCTCGGCAAACACCAAATTTCATTATAACACCTTATTCCTTAGCTCTATTTATCATTTCCAATGCGTTATCAAGCTGAGTTTGTGTAATTTCTCCACCGCTTGTAATTCTTGCTATTTCTTTTTTTCTACCCTCTAAATCAAGAAGAGTTACTCCTGTATATGTTTTTCCGTCATGAACTGCTTTTTCTATGAGATAGTGACTGTCAGCATAAGACATTAACTGTGCAAGATGAGTAACACAAAGCACCTGTTTACCTATTGAAACAGTTTTGAGTTTCGAAGCAACCTTTAGTGCAGCTCTGCCACTTACACCAGAATCAATTTCATCAAAAATCATTGTCGGAATTTTATCTTTATGGGCAATAACAGTTTTAAGCGCCAACATAATTCTTGAAAGCTCACCGCCACTTGCTATTTTTGCAATTGGTTTAGGAACTTCACCCACATTGGCTGAAATAAGAAATTCTACGCTGTCAATACCATTCTCACAAAGCTCAACTTCTTTAAAATCAACAAGGAACTGTACGCTTGGCATATCAAGGAAACGGAGTTCATCACAAACCTTTTCACAGAAAGTTTTTGCTTCTTTTTTTCTGTTTTCAGAAAGAGTTTTCGCAAGATTTTGGGTTTCTGCAAGTTTTTCTGAATACTTAATTTTAATTTCATCAAGAACTTCATCAGAAAAAGATATTTCGCTTAATTCTTTCTTGGCGTTTTCAAGATATTGGAGCATATCCTCTTCTGTTTCACCATATTTTTTACTTAATTTATAAAGTAAATCAAGGCGATTTTCGATTTCTTCAAGTTCAAGAGGATTATAACCATCGGCAGAAATACTGTCACGTACACTATCAGCAATATCTGAAAGCTCGTAATATAAATCGCCTAATTTTTCGGAAATCAACTGAATCTCATTTGAAAATTTACTGATTGCAGAAAGCACTCTGAAAGCACCCGAAACCATTTCAACTGCCCCTTTATAGGAATCGCCACCTGAAAGTGTATTATAAGTTGCAGAAAGACTTTCTTGGATTTTTTCAAAATTCTGAAGTTCAGTTCTTCTGTTTTTCAAACTTTCCCATTCACCAGGACTAATCTCTGCTTTTTCCAGCTCATCAATCTGATAAGAAAGAATATCAATTCTTCTTGCCTTTTCTTCCTTATTTCCTGAAAGTTTTCTAATTTGATTTTTCAAGGTTAAAAGTTCGTTATAAAGTACGCTATATTCCCCTACAACAGCGGTCAAGTTGCCCATAGAGTCAATATATGAAATGTGAGTCTCGTTGTTTAAAAGCTCTCTGTTATCCTGTTGACCATGGATGGAAATAAGTTCTGCGCCAATTTCACGCAAGGCAGAAACATTTGTTAAAGCATTATTCACCTTACAAACATTTTTATCAGGACTGATAACCCTTGAAACAAGCAAGCTTTTATCCGGAGTAAGAGGTAAGGAGAGTTCTTGGAGTATATTTTCTACATTTTCACTTATAGACGAAAACAACGCAGTTACTCTGGCTTCATTTGCTCCCGTCCTTATAAGCTCACGGGAGGTTCGAAAACCGAGTACTGCGTTAATAGAGTCTAAAATTATAGATTTACCCGCTCCCGTTTCACCACTCAACACATTAAAGCCCTTTGAAAATTCAATCTCAGCGCTTTCAATTATAGCTATGTTTTCAATCTTTAAAACGGAAAGCATAAAATTTACCTGCCAATCATTCTGTTAAGTGCTTCTGCAACACCACGAGCTTCTTCAGAAGTGCGGCAGAGCATAAATATAGTATCATCACCTGCAATTGTACCCACAACTTCATGAACATTCATTGAATCAATTGTGGCACAAGCAGCTCCTGCAAGACCGGGAGAACATTTAATAACACAGATGTTACCTGCATAATCCACCTTTGTCATAGCGCTCTGAAAAAGAGCATCAAACATACCGGTATAGCCTGTGTTTTTTGCATTTTCAACTGTATATTTATACACACCGTTAGCACCAAGAGTTTTTAAAAGTCGCAATTCTTTAACATCTCTTGAAACGGTTGCCTGTGTAACATCATAACCTTTATCTCTCAAAAGCGCTAAAAGCTCTTCCTGAGTACCAACATCATACTGCTCAATTAAGTCAAGTATTAATTTATGTCGTCTTTTTTTCATTTTCTCCAACCTACCCCGATATTTTTTTATTTAAAACATCAATAAATGTATCGTTTTTTATCTTAATAAAAGATGCACATTTTTCAGACTTCTTAATAGAAACAACAGACTCTTCAGGTATTACCACTGCGGTTTGACCATCACAAGACAATATTGCTTCACCGCTGTTATCGTGAGTAATTTCAAGACTTGAATTACCGCCCAAAACAACTGAACGTGAAAAAACACTGTGAGCACAAACGGGGGTTAGCACTATACTTTCAACACAGGGGTCAATTACAGGACCACCTGCAGAAAGCGAATATGCTGTGGACCCGGTAGGTGTTGAAACAATAGCACCATCTGCCATATAGTCAATAAGAGGTGCACCATTGCAAGAAACAGAAAGCTTCATAATTCTGATAACACCACTTCTTGAAACAACCGCATCGTTTATGCAATTTGAATGATATATTATTCTATCATTTTTGTCAAGAATTGAAACGGAGAGCATCATTCTTTTTTCAGTTATGTATTCCCCTTTTACAACTTTAGAAAGAAGTTCTGCTTCATCACCCTCAAGACAAGCAAGGTAAGCAAGTTTACCTGCATTTATACAAAGAACAGGTTTGTTGTTATCAGTTGCAACCTTTGCCGCATTTATAAACGAACCATCTCCACCAACAGAAACAACAATATCACAATTTTCTAAAAGAACATTTTGCTCACCAAAACAGATACCTTCATATTCAGAAAAAAACTCTTTAAGTGAATTGTCCATCAAAACGCCACAATTCAACACAAATAGTTCTTTTATTACTTCTGTTGTAACAGAGAGTGCATTTTCTCTTGTCATATTGGGAATTATAAAAAACTTCATAATGTCACCTTTTTGGCTTTTACTTATCTAAAACTTTATGTGAACGCTCAACAAGCTCTTGGGCAGTTGAAATAATTTCTTCTGAATTCCGGGGTTCGTTACACTTTCTCAGATACATAAGATATTCAATGTTACCTTCAGGGCCTTTTACCGGAGAGTGTTCCAATCCTAAAACATCAAAAAATTGAGAATTGGCAAACTCAGCAATAGTTTTAATAACATTTTCATGAACCGAAGGGTCTCGGACAACACCTTTTTTGCCAACATTCTCCCTACCCGCTTCAAACTGAGGTTTTATAAGGCACACTGCTTCACCATCATTTTTAAGAAGATTATACATTACAGGCAAAATTAACTTTAAGGATATAAAAGAAACATCAACAGATGCAAAATCAATATCTTCAGGAATCTGTTCATGAGTCACATAGCGGAAATTTGTTCTTTCAAGGTTAACAACTCTTTCATCGCTACGAAGTTTCCAGGCAAGCTGACCGTAACCAACATCAATGGAATAAACTTTAACCGCGCCATTTTGAAGCATACAGTCAGTAAAACCGCCCGTTGAAGCCCCAATATCCATACAAATTTTGCCGTTAAGGTCAATCGGAAAAGATTTCATAGCTTTTTCAAGTTTCAAGCCACCACGACTGACATATTTGAGGGTGCTTCCTCTGACTTCAATTACATCATCACTTTTTATATCACGACCTGCTTTTATTTCTTTCTGATCGTTTACATAAACAATACCTGACATAATAAGCGCTTTTGCTTTCTCACGGCTTTCTGCAAAGCCCTGCTCAAAAAGTGCTATATCAAGTCTTTTTTTATCACTCATTAATTTAACTCCGTAATAATAACATTATACATTCCTTCACTGTCAAGTGAATACTGTTTTAAAATACTATCAAGTTTTCCTTGCTTTACAAAGCAATCGGGGAAAGCCGTAAGAGAAAATTCTGCTTTAATATCATGCTCTAACATTAATGTTGCAAAACTTTCACCAACGCCACCGCTTTTTACACCCTCTTCAAAGAAAAACACTTTTTTAGCATTTACCAAGCATTCAATACTTTCTTCAGGTACGGGAATAATAATGTTAAGTTTAATAATTTTAACTTTTTTTCCGTCATTTTTCAGGCGCTTGTATGCTTCAAAGCAATTTGCAAAAATCCTGCCATAAGTAACGAGAACAATTTCTGCATCCTCATCACCAAAAACATCAAAAGCCTTACCGCTACACTTATAATTTTCAGGCATTGAGGGTTGAGCGCCTCTCGGATATCTGATTACGCAGGGTCCATTACTGTGATAAAGAGAATTAACAAGTGCATTGTTAAGTTCACAGTAATAACTTGGTGAATAAACAGTTATATTTGGAATACCGTTGAAAAACGCAGTATCGTAAATACCATTATGAGTTTCACCATCATCTCCGACAATACCTGCTCTGTCAACAGCAATTATCATCTTAGTGTTTTGCAAAGCACAGTCGTGAATTAGTTGGTCGTAACAACGCTGTAAAAAAGTTGAATAAACAACAAAAACAGGCAACATTCCGTTCTTAGAAAGACCTAAAGCAAATGGCACGGCATGTTCTTCCGCAATACCAACATCAAAAACTCTGTCAGGATATTCTTCTGAGAATCTTTTCAGACCGGTTCCCAAAGACATAGCAGCAGTTATGGCACAGATTCTTTTGTCTTTTGGTGCCTGATTATATAAAAACTCACCGAACTTTTCTGAAAAATTATCAGAAGAAGAAGTAAGTTTTCCTGTTTCACTGTTAAAAGGTGCAACACCATGAAATTCGGATGGTCTCTCTTCCGCCGGTTTATACCCCTTGCCTTTAACTGTGTTTACATGAACCAACACAGGTGCGTTAATAAGCTTTGCGCCTTCAAGGGCATTACATAATTGTGAAATATTGTGCCCATCAATAGGACCCATATATCTGACACCTATATCTTCAAAGAAATTACTTTCATAAAGCATATTCTTTAAATCGGTCTTAATTCTGAAGAGTTTGTTTGCAAGCGCGTGACCAACAAAAGGCAGTTTTGAAACAGCTCTTTCTGTTAAGGCTTTTAACTTAAAATAACCTGAGCGAGAGCGCATAACCGCCAATCTTTTTGCAAGATGTCCCACATTTTTTGAAATAGACATTCCATTATCGTTAAGCACAATAATCAGTCTTGTGTCATGCATATGACCTGCATTATTCAATGCTTCATATATTAGTCCACCCGTAAGTGCGCCGTCACCCAAAACAGCAATTGCATAATCCTTTTTACCATTAATTTTATTTGCAGTTGCAACACCTAATGCAGTTGAAACAGAAACACTGCTATGTCCGCTGAAAACAATATCGTGTTCACTTTCGTCAGGTCTTGAAAAGCCTGAAATACCACCTTCCTGACGAAGAGTTGAGAAAGCCTCATATCTTCCCGTCAGAAGTTTATGGGTATAAACCTGATGACCTACATCCCATATAATTTTATCATTTGGTGAATTAAAAACCTTATGAAGAGCAATTGTAAGCTCAACAGCACCCAAATTAGAAGCAAGATGACCGCCATTATTGGAAACAGTTGAAATAATGGTGTCCCTTACCTCCTCAGCAAGTAAAGGAAGCTGTTTTTCATCCATTTTCTTTAAATCGGATGGTGATTTAATTTCCGAAAGCAATTTGTGGTTCATAAAATCAATTCTCTCTGTGCGCTAAAAATTCTGCATAAACTTTAAGCGCTTCATTATTTTCGAATTCATCAAGCGAATTCATAGCTTCTTCTGTAAGCTTTTCAACAAGTGCCTGACACTTTTCAACACCCATAAGGGATACGTAGGTTGACTTACCGTTTTGAGTATCACTGCCCGTAAGTTTGCCTAATTTTTCTAACGAACTTGTAACATCAAGAATATCGTCTTTAATCTGAAAAGCAAGTCCTATATTCTGTGCAAAAGTCCTTGCGGCATCAATTTTTTCTTCATCTGCACCTGCAGCAATACAACCTAAAACACAAGCAGCTTCAATCAAAGCACCTGTTTTTAAAGAATCCATCAACTGTAAAGTTTCAAAGTCAGCATCAGGATTATTTTCATTTTGTAAATCAACAACCTGACCGCCAATCATACCCCTGCTACCTGCAAGTGAAGAAAGTGCAGAAACACCGCTTATAGCAGTTTCACTATCATAAAGTCCATTAAGACATCCTTGTGAAATTCTTTCAAAAGCAGCAGTAAGAAGTCCATCACCTGCCAAAAGGGCAAATGCTTCTCCGTAAACCTTATGATTTGAGGGTTTACCCCGCCTAAAATCATCATCATCCATACATGGTAAGTCATCGTGAATCAAAGAATATGTATGAATAAACTCAACTGCTTGAGCAAATGGCAAAGCAACATTAACATTACCGCCACAGGCATCACAAAAAAGTAATGTAAGAAGGGGTCTTACTCTCTTCCCTCCATTTTTAACGCTATATTCCATTGATTCAAAAAGCAATTTATACTGAGGCAGATACTCTTTAAAATATTCATAAAGATTGTCTTCAAAAAGTTTGCCGAAAGTTTCAATTTTATTATGCATCGTTATCACCATTACCCATAAGGGTTATTATTTTTTGTTCTGCATTATCAAGATACTTAGCACAAGAATTAAGAAGAGTTGTACCTTCACTGAAAAGCTCAAGGGTTTTTTCCAAAGGTTGTCCACCCTCTTCTAATACTGCAACAATCTCTTCTAACCTTTTTAATGATTTTTCATAATTCTGTTCCATAATTATTCTCCAACAACATTCGCCTTAATTTGACCATCAGAAAGTTTAATAGAAATAACATCGTCTTTTTTCAAATCCTTTACCTTTGTAACAGGTTTAGCGTCTTTTTCAACAAGTGCATAACCTCTTGAAATAACATTCAAAGGACTTAAAACATCAAGTTTTCCTGCCAAAGCAGAAATTTTTGATTTATTGCTATCTAAAACCGAATTAGTTAAACCTGTTAGTTTTTCTGTAAGATAAACTAATTCTTTTCTTTGCTCATTTATATTGGTTACAGGATCTCGCAAAGCAAGGCTTTTTTCAATTGAACTGATTTTTGCTCTTTCTAAATTTACCCTTGTTCTTGTTAAAGAAAAAATATGTTGCTTTAAAGAAACGAGATTAGATTTCAGTTCAAATATATCTGGCACTGCACATTCTGCCGCAGCAGACGGTGTTGGTGCTCTTAAATCTGCAACAAAATCGCAGATTGTATAATCTGTTTCGTGACCAACAGCAGAAATAACAGGTATTTCAGAAGAAAAAACTGCTCTTGCTACAATTTCTTCATTAAAAGCCCACAAATCCTCAATTGAACCGCCACCACGACCAACAATAAGAACATCTGCGGCTTTAAATTTATTAAATTCGTAAATTGCTTTTGCAATATCCTCTGCTGCACCATCACCCTGCACCTGACAAGACCTTAAAACAACCTCTGCAACGGGAAATCTGCGTTTTAAAACATTGAATATGTCTTGAACTGCCGCACCCGTTGAAGATGTAATAACACCAATTTTTTGTGGAAATTCAGGTAATGGCTTTTTAAATTTCTGACTGAAAAGACCTTCTGCTTCAAGTTTCTTTTTCAACTGTTCAAAAGCAATATTCAATGCACCTACGCCATCAGGTTGCATGTCATTAATATAAAGCTGAAATGAACCATCACGAGGAAAGAGCGAAACTGTACCGAAAGCAAGAATTTTCATACCGTTTTCGGGTTTAAAGCGTAATTTTGAAGCATTTCCCGCAAACATAACCGCTTTTATTGATGCAGTTTCGTCTTTAACTGTCATATATAAATGACCGCTGTAATGAGCTTTAAAGTTAGAAATTTCTCCGGTTACAAATATATGCGCAAGATTTTCATCTCTGTCAAGAACACCCTTAACATAACTATTCAATTGTGAAACACTATAAACAGTTGGTGTAGGTGTAATCATAAAATTTATACTCCGTATTATTTTAATGAAGTCAGGAAGGCAATTCCCGCAGCGTTATCACACGAAAATTCAGGTTCAGCAAATGATGCATCAAAGCGAGAAGTAATTATGTTTTTAATAATTTTATCGGACATTACGCCACCTGCAAAAACAATGGGTAAATCACCGAATTTTTTGAGAGCATACTCAGTCATTGCAGTAATTGTATCGGCAATATAACACAGCAGGAATTTTGCTGTATCTTCATACGTTTCGCCATTATCAAGCATTTTCATGCATTTATTTTCAAGACCCGATAACGAACAAAAGCCATCACTAAGTTTTATTTTATTTTTGTAGTTCTTTTCTGATTTTTGTGCTAATTTTTCAAGTCCTGTTCCTGCAGGAAACTGTATTCCCATTTTAACTCCGATTCTATCAACAGCTTGACCGGCTTTCAAATCACTCGAGCTTGAAACGGGTGTTATTTTAATAATTATTTCATCATCCGGTTCACAAAGAACCAAATCAGTTGTACCGCCTGAAATATGAAATGCCAAAAACTTTTTATATAGTAAATCAGTTCTGTTGGCTGAATATAGTGCTGCTGCAATATGCCCTTGTTGATGCGAAAAACTATAAAATGGAATATTTAAAGCACTCGCAACAGTTCTTGCAGCATTTTCACCGACTAAAAAGCAAGGCATATAGGAGCCTTGTTGAGTTGTAGGCGTAATCGATGCACCTACAGCGTCAATTTCACCTGAATATGAAGCAAGAACACCGTCTAAAAGCTCTGCATAAGCTTTTGTATGATGAAATACCGCATCACTCTGACGAATACCTCTCTCACCCTCTTTAACGGGTAAGAGACGTTTGTTCTGTATAACATCACCATTATTATATACAGCAACTGATGTGGTGTAGTTACTTGTATCAAACCCTAAAAAACCACTCATATTACGCTTTAGCAATTGTTCCGAGAATGCCATTTATAAATGAAGCATCTTCATTTGTTCCATATTTCTTTGCAAGCTCAACCGCTTCGTTAACTGCAACTCCATTGGGAACATCGTCAATATATTTTATTTCAGCAACAGCAAGACGCAATATTGCAAGAGATACTTTCGGTAATCTTGCAAGTGTCCAATCCTGAGAATTTGCTTCAATAACCTCATCAATTTCAGAAAAATACTCTTCTACTGCACTGAGTGTATTCTCAGCAAAACTATTAATTTTAATTAATTCTGCTTCTTTTGCATTCTCAACAATTTCAGAAATAGTTGCTTCATTGTCAAAAATCTTTTCGAACAAAACAATAAAGGCTTGTTCTCTTGCTTCTCGTCTTGTCATAATAATCTCCTCGGTAAATTGATTGTATTTCGTCGATTAAAAATTATATCACATCAACATACAATTATCAAGTAAATATAAAAAAAGGAAGAACAAGTTTTTGCAACCTGTTCTTCCGAAAACACATATTAAATTAATAATCAAAATCTCTGTACTCAGAAATTTCTGTTACTGTACCCTTAGATTCAAGAATCTGGCCTTTAACGGAACCAACATAGCTTGTTGTTTGTGTTATGGAAACAATTCTACCTGTAATAGGTGCATAAATAAGTTCAACTGTGCAATTTTTGTAGGTCACACTTGAAGATGTAAGCGAAGTAATTTTAAGACCCTTGCTTGCCATATTGCCAAATTCTTCACCTGTGATAACAGGGAACATTGCACTTGTGAAACTTGCTGCCTCTTTTGCATCTGCTGCTGTAACAGCAGGACCAGACTCTTCACGTAAAACAATCGTTATCTTCTGTGTGCCATCTTCAAGTTTAACACTTGTTGCTGTTTCGATAGCTTCTGCAGCATCTGCAACTGCAAGCATACCCGCATAATTTTGATTATTTATAAGGAGTTCGGATGTTTCTGTATTCTTGGGAACAACAACAGGTGCTGCCTGTGCGTTTTCTTTAGAAATAAAATACTCAGAGTTAGCTGACTGAAGATTACATAAAAGAATTGCGTCGGGCTTTTTATCAAAAGTTCTGTAAGTTACTTTAGTAAAACCGGGCTTACTTAAGTTCTTTGCCAAATTAACAACAACATTGTACTTATCAAGTATATCTTTCTTGTTTTTAATCGATTCTTGTGACTCTGTTGTTGATTCTGTAGTTTCAGTAGTTGACTCTTCATCAGAACCACCACCAAGTCCACCAATAAGACCGCCAATATCGATATCACCAAGTCCGCCTATGAGACCACCGATATCAATACCACCAAGAAGACCTGTTACCATACCTAAGATGTCGCCAATTCCACCACCGGAACCACTATCGCCAGAAGGTGCAGTGGTAGTAGTTGCATCTGATGAAGGTTCTGTACTTTCAGGCTCTGTTGTGGGAGCTTCTGTTGAAGGTGCTTCAGTTGTAGGAGCCTGTGTAGTAGCAGGAGCTGTTACTGCAGGGGCAGTTGTTTCAGGACCTGCAACATTATTATCGTCAACAATTACATCAATCACTTGCTGAACAACAGGATTGTTAACTTTTAATTTACGTTTTGTCTGCATGTAGTAGGTTGAAGCAACAAGTTTAACTGCTGCACTTGAAAGAATACCTACAACCATTGTAGTTACAAGTAACAATGCAATGACTTTTTTAAGTCTGCCATTGTTTTCCAAATTTTTCATCCGAGTATCCCCCTTGATACCTATTAATTCTTAATCATTTTACACAAAAAGCCGTGAAAAGTCAATATCAAATAAGCCTATCTTTACTTAATTTTCGCAAAAAGTAAAAATTCGTGAAAAACAATAAATTATGTTGCATTAATTTAGCAAAAATGATGATTGAAAATTTCTATGATATAATATAAAATATAATAACAAATAATATTGTCAAAATTTGGGCAATATAAAAGGAGATTAAAACCATGAAAAAAAGCAGATTAACAAAAATTATTGCTGTTATTCTCTCGCTGACTATTGCTTTTGCATCTTTCGGCGCTGTAACAGCAGGTGCTTCAAGCATCTATCCCATAATAAGTGGTGATAGTGAAAATGCAATTGGTGTCGTTTTTGCCGACATCGTTGAATCACTTTTAAATTTCATTCTCAAACTTTTCTCAGGATTGTTTGATGATGGTCCCGGATTTGTTTCCAGAGAAGATGCTTATGACAAAGCAGCACAAAACTTCTATGAAGGCACGGGAACAGAATTTCAGACTTCAGCAAAAGCTGATGCTAAATGGCATCTTGGTTATTCAAATACAAGCCTTATTCCTGACGATTACAGCAATGGTACATACTACATTGGTGGTTATATTGCAATTGAAAATGGTTTCTCAAACGTTGTTGAAGGAATTGCTGAAATTCCCGGCATCGGAAAAGACGATATGAAGGTTCGTTGTGTTGCCATCAAAGACGCTGAAGACAGCAAAACTGCTTTATTTGCAACAATCGACTGTATCGGTATTACAAATGCTGATATCAAGGACATCCGTGCTCTTATTGCAGACTATGCAGCAGCAAACAACATTGATGATATTGCTGCTATCAACGTTTCATCAACACATACACACAGTTGTATCGATACCGAAGGTCTTTGGACTAAGCTTCTTTATAAACTTGCTCACAATGGTATTGTTAACGGAACAGGCAAAGATGAAGAACTTGTTCAGGGTACCAACCCCGCATATATGGCTTTCCTTAAAGAAAAAGTTGCAGACGCTCTTATTGATGCTTATTACGATATGCAACCCGGTATTCTTACATATGCAAAAAAAGACCTTGGTCAAGAATATTTCAATAACAAAAACCGTCCTTCCTCCGGTGTGATTAACCCCGAAACAGGATTAACAGAAATCGCAATGACTGATATTTCCCGTTTTGTTTTCACACCTGATAGTGGCGAAACACCCACAATGATGCTTAACATTGCTGCACATCCCGACGTTGCAGGTCTTCCCACAGAGTCCAACTCCGGTCGTGAAATCAGTGGTGACTACCTTTTCTATTGTGGTAAATTCCTTGAAGATGCAGGTTATAACTTTATGTTCTTCCAGGGTGCTATTGCAGGTATTTATATGTCAAGAAGCGTAACCGGTGATGGTGTTCCTACTGAACAGCGAGTTGAAGAATCTCAGAGATACGGCTTCGAACTTGCAAGAATGGCTCTTGCTCTTACAATGACTGAAGAAGAAGTTGAAGCAAACGATATGCTCAACTGTGCAAAAGAGGTTACCGAAAACACAAAATTAGTATCCATATATGATGAAAAAGGTAATGTTACACAAGAATTTAAAGACTATGGTTTTTCCGGTGCTTATTATTCAACGCTTTTATTGACAACTGATACAAGCACAACACCAATTTATAAAATTAATGAACTCGAAGACACAAAAACACCTTTCTATATTGTTGTAAATGAAAACACCAATACAGTTTTAGTAAAAAGTGGCGATTACACAGTTTTTGAAAACACTTACGAGGACGATGATACAGTTTCCACAATGGTAAACAACGGCATCATTGTTGTAACAGATAATGATGATAATATTGTAGCCCTTTATGTAGATGAATTAATAGTAGATTCAAAAATCAATGCTGACAACTCAGCATTTGAAGTGTATACAGAAGATTCTGTTCTTTTTGAAGTTGACATTACTTCTGCAACATATACAACAGAAGAACAAAAACTTTCAGTTGCAAGAAACGGTAAAACATATATGGGTGAATATATGCCCGTAAATCCCGATTATTCAATCTGGTACGAGAATTGGAATAAAGATGAAAAAGGTAACGATGTTGTTCCTGAAGAAGTAGAAGTTGAACCTTTCCTTAATCTCTTAATCAGACAGGTTGAAATCCCGATTTCCAGCCACCTTATTGAAACAGTTGGTAAACTCAACCTCGCTAACTATGTTGTTATAACAAATGATGATGGTTCCTACGCAACAATTACAGAAATCGGTTATATGGAAATGGGTAATCAGTTCAAAACTGTATTCCTTCCCGGTGAAATTTGTCAGGATCTTATTGCTCCTAATGGTAAATCCTTATCTTCAACAACTGCTGTTACTGCAACAAATTTCTCCGCTCAGCCTGCTTGTGCAATTTTCGGAGAAGATGTTAAATGCTTCGGTCTTATGAACGATGCTATTGGTTATGTTGTTCCCGACAATGACTTTACAATGGGTGATCCCGTTAACCACTATCATGAGCTTATCTCTCTTGGTAAAAATGTTGCATCTGCTCTTATGAATGGTCTTAGCGAACTTAATTCAGAAATCGTTAGAGTTTAATTAATCTGCTATAGTAAATCCCCTCGGTTTAGTTTAGAAACCGAGGGGATTATATTTTTATTGAATATTTTCTGAATAACCCATAACACTTTGTTGTCTTTTTTCGGCAAGCTCTGAGTACATCCACTCTCTTTTTTGTCTTGATATAGGCCAAAGAAATTTAGGAACAATTCTTAAAATTCCTGTAACTGTCGGAACGATTGTACAAAGTGCAAATTCCCAGAATTTTGTTCTGTCGTTCTGTGTACCGATTTCAAGACCTTGAACATATCCTATACGTTTCATTATAAGGCTGGTAACTGAACCTAAAAGAGCACTCTGTATCTTCAATATCAAACCTTTTGCAACACCTGTTGTCGCTTCCATACGATAACCGTTTTTCCATTCGCAGTAATCCATGGCTTCATTCCATAGGTCTGCGTTAATTACCTTTGAAATGCCCCAAGACCATTTAACAAACCATTCTTTCAAGCCGAAAGCAATACACATCGGAATAGTCTTTTTAAACATAGTCTTTTTCTTAGTCATACCAAATAAGAAAACTGCTGTTGTTATTGCACTATTATATATATCATTAAAAATCCATAAAGATTTTGATGAAAAGCGTTTTCTTAAAGGACCAACAAAAGCATAACTGATACTGCCATTCATTGAAGATGGTATATTTAATAATGTAATAAGAGAATAACTTCCTAATACATCTATAAAATAGTTTGTTTCACTTTTACTGATTGAGAAGTTACCTAAAAATTCCGACAAGCACATAAGCAAAACAGGATAGTTAGAAACAATTGCTTTCATTCCCTGTTTAACACTTGGTTTTTCAATAGATTGAGGCACTCGCTCTTTAGATTGCAAGAAAAACCAGAATGTACAAAGAGAAGAAATTAATGCGGTTCCCCCACCCATTACCATAAACACAGAACTCAGCTTCCATTTAACAATCTTATTATTAACAAGGTCTATGAGCACACCCATTATATAACGTGGTAAATCCTCCCCCATATAACCTGTTAACAACTCTGCAAGTGTAATCAACCGTATTCGTTCATTGGGGTTGGGCGTTATGGTTGACATATAACCACTTTTTGCAACATTGGTAAATGTACCCGCTGTTTCATTTATAACTGCAAATATGTAGTAATAAATCAGTTTTGGTAAATGGGTCCCTGCAGTGTTCGGAAAGAACAAAGGTAGCAACCATGTAAAAATACTGATAATAGTTAACGGCAACTGCATACCAACAAGATATGGCCTGAATTTACCTATTCGAGTTCTTGTTCCATCAACAATAACAGAAATAAAGGTATCGTTAACAATATCCCAGGCAGCAGTAACAAGATTCATTACCGCGCTTACTCCGAAATCAATATTAACAACGTCCCATATATATCTTTCGGTAAAAGAATTAATATTAAAAGAGTTCGACCAGTCATTCAAAAGGTATGCAACAGTTTCGCGAACGCCAACATAGTTAAAGCCTTCATAATACCTTATATTATCTGTTTCTGAGGCATCTCTTGTATTAATAATTTCTTTATTACTCATAAAAGCACCTCCTTATTCTTCAGAAACATTTGCAATGCAATCATCCGTAAATGTTTCTCCGAGGTAATTGAGTTTAACTGTTATTGTTACGGGCACATCGCATTTTTTCAAACACTTTACATACCCCATTTCATCAACAGATACTATATCTTCATCAGAAGATGAAAATTCGACAGTATATTCACTGTCATCATCAATTACAGCATTGACATTTAGCATTTTTTCTTCATCAAAATTAATTATTATTTCATTCTCTACAAAAGAAATACCTGCATATGAGTATTCATAAGTATCTGTTACAGTATAAATAAAAGAAAATTCCTTTTCACCTAAAAACTCTGCAGCATTTATAAAGTTAGCAGAAACTGTAATTTCATAAGTCTTTATTACATTAATATATTGTATTTCATCGTTAGCACGATTAACCTTTGCTTTTATGATAAAGTTATCCGGTTTAGCAAAAAAACTATTTATTCTGCAATTGTCTTTAACTGCATCAATAAATTGTTTTTTTACAGACAAATCATTTTCAACAGAAAGTATCTTTAAAACCTCTTGGTTAAAAGACTTTGTTTGTGTATCAATATGATAAGTTAAATAATAAAACTCATCATCAACCAAATTCCCTTCATCATCAAAAATTCTTTCTCCGTTTTCATCAGTTTGTCCGATTGAAAAATCGGCATTTTTTATTATTGCTTCATTAAGCACAAGTGCAAGTTTTTTACTATCCTCTTTTTCAAATGAGCCTTCAAAATCTTCTGCATAGTAACTATCAATCACCGAGAGTATTTTATCTTTGGCAAAATCAAGCAATGCCTCATCTTTGTTTCGATTTTCAAATTTATCGGAAACTGATATATCATTAACAGAGACATCGGTATAAGTTTTTGTTTTGATAAATTTACCCTTTGTTTTTGAAACGAGGTTGTTGATATACGCCACTAAAATTTCTTTTGATGAATCAAGCTCAGTTTTACTAATTATTGTTTTGTTTTCAATTGCGCTTGTACTGTTGTCTAAATTATTAACCGTTACAACAAGTACACCCAAACAAACGGCAAGAGCAACAACTGAACACACACCAAACGCAATAAATTGTTTTATTTTATTATTCATTTTATTTGCCCTCCCCTTTTGCAGATTGGACAAGCATTTCCTTTTCTGTTTTTTCAAAAAGTCTTTTTTCTTTTTCTTCTTCGGATTCTAAAACAGGCAATGGTAAATCAGCGTAAGAAAGCTCACCATTTTTAATCCGTTTCCTTATTTTAACTCTTTCTAAATCAATTTCTCTTATTTCAGGATGGATGTTTTTAGTAACAATAAATTTGTTTAATACAAAAATTAAGAACAAAATACCAAAACAAGCAACTGAACCAAAGCCAAACTTCGAATTAACAAATGGTAAACCTGAAATCACTTTGGGTAAAGAAAGACTCAAACCAAATGCAACTACTGACAAAACCATACCAATTGCTGAAAAAATCTGTGCCTTTTTAGCAGTATTCTGTATATTAATAAAAGAAAATAAAAGTGTTATAAACACACCTAAACCACTAAGAAAAATCAAAACAATTAAACCTAATAATAATAGAATTGAACTTGTAAGATTTGGTGTATAGTCACTTAAATTTAAAACTGCATTTAAAGTTCCATCTGTAAAAGCCTGATAAATACCAAATGCACCAAAACTGATTTTAGCAGAAAACATACTAAAATTTGCTTCAACAGTTGCAAACGGAACAAAAATGGCACCGATAGCAAGAACCATTGCTACAATTCTCATTATCTGAATTTTACCACCGATAAAAGCATTTTTTAGTTTTGCTGTTAAAATATGAAAAGTTGCGTACTCCAACTCACACCTTTTAGCATCCTCTGTCAACAAACTTTCTTGTTGTGCATAAAAGATATTAACACCGCAATGCTTACAGTTTGGGGCTATCTCAAACCTGCCAATTTCATTGTTACATTTCGGGCATTTCATTTTTTCACCTTATTTCTTTAGTTTTCTAACAAAAACTCAACCAACTCTCCTACCTTTTGCGGTCGGGGTTTATTAATTTTAAAAAGTAAATCATCAATATTTTTTTCCACTGCATCAATTTCTCTTTTAAAATCCTGTGCAGATACTCTGAGAACACCAAACCGCACCGCAGAAAGCTGAATAAGATTATCTGAGGTAACAACGCGAACATTATCGTTTTTACCTATATCACTTATAAGTTTTTCTATGTAGTTATCGCCTAATTCTCTCTCTTTTGTATAAACAACATGAATATTATTATAATTAAACCTCTGACCATTATTACCTGAAACCTTATAAGCATCAAAAACAACAATAGTTTCACATTTTGTAAAAGCGGAATAATTACAAAGAATATCTAAAAGTCTGTCACGAGCGGCACCTAAATTATCGTTTGCCAATTCTTTAAGTTCATCCCATGCAAAAATAACATTATAACCGTCAACAATTACATATTTCTTGCGGATTTCTGTATTATATTCCGTATTTACAGGCTTAGCAGGAGTTTTATTATGGCTATATCTGTAAAACGGGTGTTTGTCTTCACCGAATTCCCGGGTCATTATAGCCTCAAGTTCTTTGTCATCAATGTGAAAGTTTCTTTTATTAAGGTTAACCTCATAAGGTGTTTTTTCTTGTTCTAAACAAGAATCAATATGCATATATTCAAAAACCTTATCCCATTTAACATTAAAACCTGCACCATGGGCACAAAAAACTGAATCAGGAGTATTTTCCAAATCACTTTCAGGTGAATAATTAATTTTTTCAATTATTTCATCTGCATTATGGCAAACCTCATAACCACAAACTTCAAGAAACAATCTACCTTTTCCACTTGTGTAAGCGGCTACCTCGGAAGCATAGCCGTTTAAGGTTGTAACAGGTGCTTTACCTGTTAAAATGCTTACATCATTTAAATCCTCAGGAGAGTCAATTGTGCCATGTTTCATTCTTATATCATTGATTGCCCTACCGATTTGGGTTGTAGGAACTTCAAGGCGAAAGCTATAATAGGGCTCTAAAAGAACAGATTTTGCCTGCATAAGACCTTGTCTTACAGCTCTGTAGGTAGACTGTCTGAAATCTCCGCCTTCTGTATGCTTTAAATGGGCTCTGCCTGCAGCAAGAGTGATTTTAACATCTGTTACAGGTGAACCGGTGAGTACGCCTAAATGTTCCTTCTCAGACAAATGACCCATAATTAAATTTTGCCAATTCCGACTTAATGAATCTTCGCTACATTTTGAAGAAAACAAAATTCCGCTACCTCTTGGCAAGGGTTCTAAAATTAAATGAACCTCAGCATAATGCCTTAAAGGCTCATAGTGCCCGACGCCCTCAACTTTATCATCAATTGTTTCTTTATAAAGCACTTTACCGCTATCAATTTCCACATCAACATCAAATCGGGTTGATATAATGCTTTTAAGAATTTCTGTTTGCACATCACCCATTAATGAAACATATATTTCTTGCAAATATGTATTCCATGTAATATGTAATTGCGGGTCTTCTGCCTCAAGTTCTTTTAATTTCGGGAAGAATGTTTTAGGGTCGCAATCCTTTGGCAGTATTATTCTATAATTCATAACAGGCTCTAAGAAGGCTTTTCCAAAAGATTTTTCAAAACCCAAACCATCACCGGTATTAACGGAATTCAAACCCGTAAGGGCATATATCCCACCGCTTGTAGCCTCTTCTGCCGTTATAAATTTATCTCCGGAATAAATGCGAATATTATTTATCTTTTCGTTTTTATCGTTAACTGCTATTGTATCTTTAACCTTTAAGGAACCGCCCGTTACTTTTATATGGGTAATTCTTTCACCTTTAGAATCATGGGTTATTTTATAAACCTTTGCACCAAATTCTTTAGGGTATTTATTAACGGATATGTATCTTTCCAATCCACTGATAAACTCATCAACGCCATCACCTTTTAAACCAGACCCAAAATAACAAGGTGTACACTTACGGAATTTAATAATCTCTCTGATTCTTTCTTTCTCTATAATTCCATTTTCCAAATATGTTTCAAGTGCTTCTTCATCACACATTGAAAGGTTTTCAAAGAAATCATTTGAAGTATCGTTTGAAAAATCGATACAATTATCAGAGCACAAGTCTTTTAAATCTGCAAGAATTTCATCTTTCGAAAGCCTAGCATAATCCATTTTTGTTACAAAAATGAAAGTAGGAATATTATAAGCACAAAGAAGTTTCCAGAGGGTTCTCGTATGGGCTTGAACACCATCTGTTCCGCTTATAACAAGAATTGCATAGTCAAGAATTTTGAGCATACGCTCTGTTTCTGCCGAAAAGTCAACATGTCCGGGTGTATCAAGTAAATTTATTTCTAAATCCCCTATATTAAACACTGATTGACCTGCAAAAATTGTTATTCCTCTTTCACGTTCAAGGGTATGGGTATCTAAAGCCGTGTCACCATTATCAACACGACCTAATTTCCTTATTTTGCCCGATTTATAAAGTAATGTTTCAGCCAGTGTTGTTTTACCTGCATCCACATGGGCAATGATACCGATTACCGCTTTATTCATTCTTTTTTCCTATTCTAAAATACCGACAGAAACGGGACTCGCTCTGTCGGTATTTATTTACAATTAAGATTTAAAATCAACTGAAATTTTGCCTTCAACTGCGTTAACAGTAATTTCATTAACAAGTGCGCCGGCATTATCAATAAGGATATTAGCGATTTTATCTTCAACTTCTTTTCTTATTGTTCTTCTTATATCACGGGCACCTCTGCCGCCATCTTCAGACAAATCAGCAATAATTTCATATACGCCCTCACCGATAACAAGGTTGATACCCTTGTCTTTAAGAGGTGATTTTAGCTCGCCCAAAAGAACCTCTGCGATTTTAACGAGTTCATCCTTGCCGAGAGTATTGAAGGTAACAATTTCATCAACCCTACCCAAAAACTCGGGACGCAAAAATTCTTTTAAGGCTTTCATAGTTTTATCTTTTGAAGCCTGATTCTTATCACGATTAAAACCAAGGGCGTTTTCACTGATATGACTGCCTGCATTAGAAGTCATAATAATAACAGTATTCTCAAAGCTTACTGTTCTGCCCTGAGCATCATTGGTTTTACCTTCGTCAAGAATCTGAAGAAGAATGTTAAGAACATCAGGATGTGCTTTTTCAATTTCATCAAAAAGAACAACTGAATAAGGTTTTCTTCTCACTTTTTCAGTAAGCTGACCTGCTTCATCATAGCCAACATAACCGGGAGGAGAACCTATAAGACGAGAAACACTGTGCTTCTCCATAAATTCGGACATATCAAGACGAATAAGAGTTTCAGGAGTTTCGAAAAGCTCATTCGCAAGTTGTTTTACAAGTTCGGTTTTACCAACACCTGTCGGACCAACGAAGATAAATGACGCAGGTTTTCTTACAGCAGAAATCTGCACTCTGCTTCTCCTGATAGCAGCTGCAAGCACCTCAATCGCTTCATCCTGACCGATAATTCTCTGTTTCAACTTGCTTTCAAGACCTGAAAGTTTTCGCATATCATTTTCAATGATTTTGGATGTCGGAATACCTGTCCAAAGATTTATTACTCTTGCAATATCTTCTTCAGTTACATCATTATCATCAGCTTTAATTTTAACCTGAGCGGCCTCTTTTTCAAGGGCAATTTTCTCTGCTTTAAGATTTGAAATTGCTTCATAATCAGGACCTTCTTCAGCAGTTGTGTCAAGAAGTTCCTCCTGACGCTCATTCAAATCTTCGATTCTGGACATAAGTTTCTGATAATCACTTATGGCAACATTACGAAGATTTGCGCAAGTACAAGCCTCATCAAGAAGGTCTATTGCCTTATCAGGTAAAAATCTATCGTTAATATATCTTTCAGAAAGATGAACCGCTCTGTAAACAAGTGCATCAGAAATCTTAACCTTGTGGAAATCTTCGTAATACTCCTTAATTCCAACAAGCATTTTAAAACACTCTTCAACAGAGGGCTCTTCAACCTTAACAGGTTGAAATCTTCTTTCGAGAGCTGCATCTTTTTCAATGTGCTTTCTGTATTCATTAAAGGTTGTGGCACCAATCACCTGAATCTGCCCTCTTGAAAGAGCGGGTTTTAAGATGTTGGCGGCATTCATTGAACCTTCAGCATCACCTGTACCAACAAGGTTATGAACCTCATCAATGAAGAGGATTATATTTCCCTCTTCTTTAACTTCATCAACGAGACCTTTAATTCTGCTTTCAAACTGACCTCTGAACTGAGTACCTGCAACAAGTGAGGTTAAATCAAGAAGATGAATTTCTTTATCTGCAATTCTTGCAGGAACATCACCTGAAGCAATTTTAAGAGCAAGACCCTCTGCAATAGCAGTTTTACCGACACCGGGTTCACCAATTAAACAAGGGTTATTTTTAGTTCTTCTGCAAAGAATTTGAGTTACTCTGTAAATTTCTGTTTCTCTTCCGATAATTCTATCGATTTTGCCATCTCTTGCTCTTGCGGTAAGATCGGTACAATAAGAATTCAAGAATTTTCTTTTAGTTTTATGTTTTTTCTTTTTCTTTTTGCCTTTTTTATCTTCTTTCTCGTCTTCCTCTTCTTCAACCTGTTCTTCGGCAGGTTGAGCATTATTTTCCATTGGATTATTATTAAGGAAGTTTTGCATAAAAGGCATAGTTCCTGCGCCACCAAGCTGGAAATCATCCATATTTTCCATCATATCGCCAAACTGTTCGCTGACAGCTTCTATATCATCTTCTGTGATGCCCATACTTTGCATCATCTGTTTAATAGGTCCGATATTAAGCTCGGTTGCACATTTTATACAATAACCTTCCTGAGTTGTTTTGTCTCCGTCAACACGGGAAACAAAAATAACTGCAGGACGTTTTTTGCATTTACTGCATATCATTTTATTGTTCATTTAATTCTCCTGGGAAATGTGTAATAATAGTTATTTGTTTTTAGAGAAACGTTCCTTAAACTGACGGAAGGTTCCGGGAATATAACTTGCAAACGCTACAAGAGTTAGTATTGCCGAAATAATAACAAGTATCATCATAAGAGCATTGGGAAGAGTAAATACTGTTCTGAAAACACCGACTTCGGGACCGAAAGCGATAACTAAAATCATTATTGCATAGAATGCAAATGTTGCAACCTTACCATAGATTTCAGCAGCGCCCGGACGGATTCCGCAAGCGAGCATAACTGCGCCACCAAGAACCATAATAATTTCTTTAACAATGAACACAAGAAAAACCCAACTAAATGCCTTTAAGGTTTCGTCTTGCGCTTTGTTGAATGACATAAACAAAAGCACAGCAAGTGTAACCTGGGTTAATTTATCTGCAACAGGGTCAAGCATTTTACCCAACGCACTGATTTGATTAAATTTACGGGCAATTTTTCCATCAAAGAAGTCAGAAAGTCCGGAAAGAACAAGAGTTAATATTGCCCAACCATATTCTTCCCTATAAAATAACACTGCAAATACAGGTATAAGAAGAATTCTTATAACACTGAGCAAATTTGGAATTGTCCAACAACCTTTAAATAAATCCTTCATTTTATTTTCTCCTTAACCGATAAGATTAACTATGGGGTTATTTTCAATAATTACTGCATAAATTTTTGAATTATTGATTGCTTCAATAACAGGACCTGCACCGGACATACCGGCAATAAAATAGAAAGCTGTGCATACAACGAAAACTATTGCTGCTGCTTTTACTAAACCTATTACACCGCCAAGACCTGCATTTAATTTGCCCAAAAGCGGAATATCATTTGCTTTTTTGAAAACACCTGCAAGGAACTTTAAGGCAATTGTGATTACAACAAACATTGCAATAAATGTAATAACTTCAGTAACATTTATCATAATCGGATGTCCTATTTTTTCTACTGCAAGGCTAATCAATGCATCATCAGAAAGGTTTCCGCCGGATGACATTGAAAGTGCTAAAGAATTGAAATTAACGCCCATTACTTCAGCAAGCTTAACAGCACTTTGGGGAAGGCCATCAATCATAGCATTGACTTTATCTGCAACACTCAATGTTGTAGAAATATCGTCCAACACTCTTGTAAAGCGGGTTTCTACTAAATCACGAACTAAAAGGTTATAGGCACCTTCTGCCACAGGTTCAAAGAACATATATGATACAACTGCAGAAATTGCAACTGCGAAAGTATCAATTACTGTGGAAACAAAACCTTTTTTGTATGCTGCAACTACTAAAAATACAAATAAAGCAACAATAAGAATATCAACTATGTATGCCATAAAAAAGCCTCCTTGCATTAATTGCTTAATTCAACGGTATTGTTACCGTAAGAAAAACAACGTGTGATTTTATCAAGCGAATTGATATAAATAAATTTATCAGTAGGAAGAATACTTCTTGCATCGCCTTTTATTTCAATCTGACTTATTTTCCTACCATTTAAATTATAAACCATTATAGTATTTTCGGCAAGAGCAAATACATATTTATTGCTCATCCGAACATCTTTAATTTGTCGGTCGACAGAAATAGTTGCCTTTTCTTTTCCGTTTGGCGAATATATTGAAACCGAAAAGTCATTTGCACTGCCATATTTTGCAATTGCAACTACATACTTCCCATTATGTGAGTAGTCAAAGGAATTAAATTCTGAAGAATAATATTTTTTGACAGTTTCGAAATTTTCGTCTTTTTTACCTATTTTAAAAATTCCCGTATCTGAAAAAACAGTTAATGTGTTAACGGACGTGAAACGCAAATCAAATGCACCCGAGCCTGAAATGACCTGAGAATTAATCGGTTCCTGATAATCAAAGCCGAAATAATTCACACAGGTGAAAATCTCACCATTCTCTGCACCGAGTACTGCAACACCTGCAAACTTGCCGTTCGGTGACAGAGCTATCGAAACAATATGCTCGTAAGCACATTTCCACTGAAACTTAATCTTATTTGTAGAAGAATAAACAGTCAGTTTACTTGTTGAGTCTTCCCCTTCTGTTCCTAATGCATAATTGCCGCTTTCTCCATATTCAGCACAAATCAGATTATTAGGTGCTTCTGCGGTATATATAACTTTTTTTTCATTAATAAGCATATAACTTTTATGACCTCTGTCAAAAACCACGGCTCTACCACCATTAACTGATACTGCAGGTGAAGCGAAGCTATGTGGTTGTGTATAAGACAATTTTCCGCTTTGAGAATATACAGAAAAGTTTTTTGATGTTAAAACAAAAATGCTGTCACCTAAAATTGATGTATTTACTGTTGAATCGGTATTAACAGTGATGGGATAATTATCTGCATCACCGCGAACAAATGCGGAAGCTCTGGCACTTATGGCGTCAAAAGGTATAATGCCTATTGAAGATAATAAATACACAAACACAAACACCGCACCCAAAATTCCTGCGATAATCATTTTACTTTTGGTTCGTTGAGAAAACCGTGAAACCCTGCTATAACCGGTAAAACCACTATTAAGTTCTGTAAATTTAACCTTCAACCGATTCACCTCCGTAATATACTTTATTTAAATAAAGACCATCCGGTATTGATGTAATGCCGGCTTTTGTTCGGTCACCTGATTCAATAATTTCCGGGATATCGTCCTTTTTAATTCTGCCGTTGTTTACGTAAATAAGGGTTCCTGCCATAATTCTGACCATATTGTAAAGAAAACCATTACCGCAAACACGGAATTTTACCAAATCCCCTTCTCTTACAACATTTGCACTGTAAATTGTTCTTACCTTTGATTTTACTTGTGCATCTGCTGCGCAAAATGCAGAAAAATCATGAGTACCAACAAAATATTGTGCCGCCTCATTCATTAAATCAACATTAATTTTATACTTATGATTAAAAACTCTTTTATATAAAAACGGTGATGGCACCTGAGTGTTTTCGATTACATATTCATATTCTTTCTTTATGCAATCAAAGCGGGCATTAAAATCATAATCTACCTCTTGGCAAGAATAAATTGATATTTCTTTTGGTAGCTTTGCAGATGAAAGAGCAACAGGAAAACTTTCAACAGGAATGGTTGAAGATGTTCTCACATTAAAATAATATTCATTGGCATGAACACCTGCATCGGTTCTGCTACAACCAATTATGTTCGGTATTTCTCCCGTAAGGCTTTCCCAAGCCTTTTTCAACTCGCCCTGGACAGTTATTGCATTCTCCTGTTGTTGCCAACCATGAAAAGCAGAACCGTCAAAGGCAATTTTAAATAATAAATTTCTCATAAATCAGATCACATTTTTAAAATATATATTCAAAGCAATTATTGCTGAACATACAATAGTCATCACAACAAATGCAATTACATCACGAAAAGACATTTTCATTTGTCTTAAACGGGTTCTGCCTTCGCCACCCGTATAACAACGGCAGGACATAGCATCCGTAAGTTCAATTGCTCTCTTGAATGCAGAAATAAAAAGCGGAATAAATATAGGAAACAATGCTTTAATTCTGTTGATTAAATTGCCACTTTCAAAATCTGCACCTCTCGCCTTTTGAGCGGACATAATCCTGTCAATTTCATCAATAAGAGTAGGAATAAACCTTAATGCAATTGTCATCATCATTGCAAAAGTATGCACATCAACTTTGAACACCTTTAAAGGTGACAAAAGTTTTTCAATTGCATCCGTCAAATCAGTTGGTGCAGTTGTATAAGTGAGCAAAGAGCTGATTAACAAAAGTGTAAAAATTCGGGTAATAATAAAAATAGAATTAAAAATACCCGCATCTGTAATGGTGATAAATTTCCACTGAAAAAGAACTTCACCGGTTTTAATATAATAAAGTTGTAAAACAGTAGTAAGTAAAACAATTGGTAAAAGCGGTTTAAAGCTTTTTAAAATAAGTTTTGGTGAAAGTTTTGTAAGAATGAACACTATCACTGCAAAACAGCTTAAAAGACCCAAGGAACAGAAATTGCGACAAACAAAAATAAAAACAATAAAAATAAAAGTTAATATTATTTTTGTTCTCGCATCTAATCTGTGAATTGGTGATTTACCGGGGAAAAATTGACCGATTGTTATATCTTTAATCATGCTTTCTCCCCCTTTTCAAGAAATTCAAGAATTGCTTTTTTAGCACCATCCACTGTATATGCCGTTTCACCTAAATCAAAGCCGTTCTTTTTTAATTCAAGGAAGATATTTGTGATTTCAGGAACATCAAGCCCTAATTCCGAAAGGAACTCACCTTTAGAAAAAACCTCAGGTACAGTTCCTGAAAGAGCAACCTGCCCTTTATTCATAACAATAACTCTATTGGCAACCAAAGCCACATCATCCATATTATGAGAAACAAAGATTACTGTACTGCCCGTTGAAGCATTATAATCCTTAATAAGATTTAACAAGGCATTTTTACCTACCGGATCAAGACCTGCAGTTGGCTCATCAAGAATGAGAACCTTCGGCTCCATTGCAATTACACCTGCTATGGCAACTCGTCTTTTTTCGCCACCGGAAAGGTCAAATGGGGATTTTTCGAGATAATCCTCCGAAAGACCAACATAGGCAATTGCAGAAAGCACTCTCTTTTTAATCTCATCTTCTGAAAGCTCCATATTTTTAGGACCAAAAGCAATATCTTTATATACGGTAGACTCAAAAAGCTGTTGTTCGGGGTATTGAAAACACAGACCCACATTAAAACGACATTTGCGCAAAGTTTCTTTTGAAGAATGAATATTCACGCCTTCTAAAAGAACCTCACCTGAATCAGCCTTTAATAGACCGTTAAGATGTTGCAAAAGTGTGCTTTTGCCCGAACCGGTATGACCGATAAGCGCAACAATTTCGCCTTGCTGAAAATCAAGAGAAACGCCATTAAGAGCACCCGTTTCAAAAGGGGTGCCTTTAGAATAGCCATATATTAAATTGTGCACTGAAAGCACAGACATAATTTAACCTCTGTTATTTTTAAATTCCTTAAATATTTTAACAAAATCTTCCGCTGTAAGCGGTGTTTCCTTTAAATCAATACCATTTTCTTTTAATGAAACCGCAAGCTCCATTGGTTTCGGAACCGCAAGTCCGATTGATTTTAAAAGTTCAATATGTGAGAACACCTCTGCAGGTGTGCCGTCAAGCTCAACTTTTCCGTCATTCATTACAACTACCCTATCGGCTTTTACAGCCTCATCCATAAAGTGTGTAACAAGAATTACAGAAATACCAAGTTCATTTTTAAGCTTCAAGAGAGCATTCATAACCTCTCTTCTGCCTTTTGGGTCCAGCATTGCAGTCGGTTCATCAAGAACTATGCAATCAGTTTGCATGGCAATTACACCTGCGATAGCAACTCTTTGCTTCTGCCCACCTGAAAGACGATGTGGTTCGTGTTTTCTGTAATTATACATATCGACAAGTTTTAATGCTTCGTCAACACGTTTTCTTATTTCTTTACGAGGAACCCCAAGATTTTCAGGTCCGAATGCAACATCATCTTCAACAATAGTTGCAACAATCTGATTGTCAGGATTCTGAAAAACCATACCGACTTTTCGTCTTATTGGTATTTCATTTTTTTCATCAGCAGTATCATAACCATAGGTTGTAACATTTCCGTTAGTTGGGTATTCCAATGCATTTATAAGTTTTGCCATTGTAGATTTGCCGGAACCGTTATGACCGAGAACACAAGTAAACTGACCCTCATAAAAATCAAGATTCAGGTTGTTTAAAGCATCTCTTTCCTCATCTGCATAACGAAAATCGACATTTTTAAATTCTATAATTTTATTCATAATCATTTTGTCCATACTGCAGTAGAGCCACAAGGAAGAACAAGACCGCTGTCTGTTACTTTAAGACCGATTTCATCTGCGGTGGCAAATCCTCCGAAACGCTTTGCTACTGTTGAATTTAATATGTAACTCATTACTGCGGGAGAAACACCTGCGGTATAAGAGTTAATAAGAACTGCCAGAGAATTTTCGGTTAATAACTCGCAACATTGATTTACAAATCCGTAAATTTCATTTTCCAGTTTCCAGACTTCACCACCGGGACCTCTGCCATATGATGGCGGGTCCATAATTATAATGTCATATTTATTACAGCGCCTGATTTCGCGGGCAACAAACTTCATACAATCGTCTACAATCCAACGGACACTTCTGTCTGCAACACCTGAGGATGCGGCATTTTCTTTTGCCCACTGAACCATGCCTTTGGAAGCATCAACATGAACAACGGACGCACCTTTTAAAAGTGCAGAAACTGTTGCGGCACCCGTATAAGCAAAAAGGTTAAGAACCTTAACATCTGTTCTTCCGCTTTTTTCGATAATATCAGCAACTAAATCCCAGTTGCAAGCCTGCTCGGGAAAAACACCTGTGTGTTTGAATCCCATTGGTTTTAGATTAAATTTTAAATCTCTGTAACCAATTTGCCAAACCTCTGGAATGGTTCTGTAAAATTCCCATGAACCTCCACCCTGATTTGAGCGGTGATATCTTGCATGTGCTTTTTTCCACATCGGATTAGTTCTGTTTGTGTTCCAAAGTGCCTGAGGGTCGGGTCTTATGAGAAAGATATCTCCCCATCGCTCAAGACGTTCACCATCAGAACAATCTATAAGCTCGTAATCTTTCCAAAAGTCAGAAACTCGCATTAAAGTAATCTCTCCTTAACAACCTGTGCTATTTCCTGTGCAAGAGTGTTTATCTTTTCTTCGTCTTTACCCTCTAACATTACACGAACAAGGGGTTCTGTACCTGAAACACGCACAAGTACTCTGCCATCATTACCAAGTTCTTTTTCTGCGGCAGAAATTGCCTTTTTAATTTCTTCATCACGTGGGAACCTTGCTTTACCGAAATCAGAAACACGAACATTGATAAGTGTCTGCGGAAACACCTGCATAACAGAAGCCAATTCTGAAAGTTTTTTACCGGTTGCTTTCATTATACAAAGAAGTTTTAAAGCGGAAAGTTCGCCGTCACCGGTTGTGGCAAAATCTTTAAAAATAATATGACCTGACTGTTCACCGCCAATAACATAATCGTTCTCAAGCATATTTTCGAGAACGTATCTGTCACCGACTTTTGTTTTTACACAATTAATGTTATTATCTTCACAGAATTTGAAAAAGCCCATATTACTCATTACAGTAACAACTGCAGTGCTGTTTTTCAAGGTTCCTTTTTCTTTCATATATTTTGCAAATATAGCAATTAATTTATCACCATCAACTACATCGCCGTTTTCATCAACCGCAAGGAATCTGTCAGCATCACCGTCAAAGGCAAGACCGACATCGCATTTATTACGCACAACAAAATCCTGTAATATTTCAAGGTGTGTTGAACCACAGTTTTCATTGATGTTTGTGCCGTTGGGATGAGATGCTATAAAGAAACAGTCATCACAAAGGCTCATAAAAATCTGTGGTGCAGTAACAGAAGATGAACCATTGGAACAATCAACAGCAATTCTTATGCCCTCGAAACTTTCATAATTGTTACAATTCAAATCCATTTCTGCAACTTCAATAAGATAATTGATATAATCTGTTCGGGCTGTTTTAGAACGAGTTATTCTGCCAACTTCACCACCCACTTTGATTGGCGGCACCTGAGATTTGTCAAGAATTATACTTTCAATTTCTTCCTCAAGAGCATCCGGGAGCTTGTAACCTGTACCCTGAAAAATTTTAATTCCGTTATATTCACAAGGATTATGGGAAGCAGAAATCATTATAGCTGCATCGTATTCATATTTTTTTACAAGATAAGCCACCGCAGGTGTTGGAATTTCGCCTAAAAGCATAACATCTGCACCAACAGAACAAAGCCCTGCTGAAATAGCAGATTCAAGCATCTGTGAAGAGGCTCTTGTATCCATACCGATAAGAACTCTCGGTTTTTTATGAGAATGCTCGGTAAGCACCATTGCGGCTGCTCTTCCGATTTCCATTGCAAGTTCACAAGTTAATTCTGTATTCGCAATACCTCTTGCGCCGTCTGTACCAAAAAGTCTGCCCATTACTAATTCCTCCAAAATCAATAAGAATCAAAAGAAGCTTGTGCATCGTCAGTTATAGGATTTATTCCTAAATGTCTGTAACCCAATGCTGTAACCTTTCTTCCTCGGGGAGTTCTTGTTAAAAAACCAAGCTGCATAAGATAAGGTTCATAAACATCCTCTATAGTTACCGCTTCTTCACCTATCATTGCAGCAATAGTGTCAAGACCAACGGGTCCGCCATTATAATTTTCTATCATTGCTCTTAAAAGATTTCTATCAACAAGGTCCAATCCCAATTCGTCAATTTCCATTCTTTCAAGTGCATTTTGTGCAGATTCAACAGTAATTATACCATTGCCCATAACCTGAGCATAATCTCTTGCACGTTTTAAAAGTCGGTTAGCAATACGTGGTGTTCCGCGAGAACGGGATGCAATTTCCAAAGCACCGTCATTTTCTGCTTCAATATTTAAAATCCCTGCACTTCGTTTAACAATTTTTGCAAGTTCATTTGGCGAATAAAGTTCAAGCCTTAATATAACACCAAATCTATCTCTTAAAGGTGCTGAAAGCTGACCCGCGCGTGTTGTTGCACCAATAAGTGTAAACTTTTTAAGGTCAAGTCTTATGGAACGTGCTGAAGGACCTTTACCGATAATAATGTCAAGAGCAAAATCCTCCATTGCGGGATAAAGAACTTCTTCAATACTCCTTGAAAGTCGATGAATTTCGTCTATAAAGAGAATATCACCATCATTGAGGCTTGTAAGAAGAGCTGCAAGGTCACCGGGCTTTTCAATGGCGGGTCCTGATGTTACTCGGATTTGTACGCCCATTTCATTTGCAACAATGCCAGCAAGAGTTGTTTTACCAAGTCCGGGAGGACCATAAAGCAAAACATGGTCTAAAGACTCATGCCTGTTTTTTGCTGCTTCTATATATATTTTTAAGTTCTCTTTTGCTTTTTCCTGACCGATATATTCTTCAAGAGAATGTGGACGAAGAGATGTCTCGATTTCATTATCATCAGAAATATATTCAGGAGCGATGACGCGCTCTTCGTCAGCAATAAAAAAATCGTTCATTTTATTCTCCTAATTAAAATCTTAATGTCATATTTTTCAATGCACCTTTAATAAGTTCTTCAACCGAAAGATTGGGTGAAAGCTTACTAACCGCAACAGATGCTTCTGTCTGAGAATAACCTAAAGCGGTCAATGCGGCAATTGCTTCGGAAGTATTACCCATCGAATTTGCAGTATTGACTGCGTTTGAAACAGAACTGCTTTCCTCTGAAATAAAACTGACATTTGCAATTTTATCTTTTAGTTCCATTATGACTCTTTGTGCAAGTTTCGGACCAACACCGTTTGCGGCAGTAATAGCCTTGGCATCACCGGATGCTACCGCAACTGCAAAAGCATCGGGAGAAAGCTCGGAAAGAATTGCAAGAGCAGCTTTAGGACCAACACCAGAAACACTTATTAAAAGCTTAAATGCATCAAGCTCATCATTGGTTGCAAAACCAAACAAATCAAGAGCATCCTCACGCACATTGAGATGTGTAAAAACTGTAACTTCACCACTCTGCAAAGAGAGTTTTGCAAGAGAGTTACGTGTTGTGAAACACTTGAATCCAACTCCACCACAAGATATTGCAATTGTTTGCTCATCTTTATATATTATTTTTCCTGTTAAGCTATAGAACATAAAGTCACCTTATATTTTATTTTTTATCATTAACGAATCACTTGCATGACCATGACATATTGCAAGAGCAAGTGCATCAGCAGCATCATCTGGTTTAGGTATTTTGTCAAGATGTAAAAACATTCTTGTCATCTCCTGAACCTGTTGTTTTTCTGCTCTGCCGTAACCGACTATACTTTGTTTCACTTGCAAGGGTGTATATTCAAAAAGGGGTATTCCGGCTTTTTCTACTGCAAGGACAATAACCCCTCTCGCCTGAGCAACATCAATAGCAGTTTTTTGGTTGGTGTTAAAATAAAGTCTTTCAATGCTTACTGCGTCAGGCTTGAATTTTTCTAAAAGCTCTGTAATATCGTCATATATCTTGGTAAGACGCTCGTTAAAAGGCATATCTTTATCAGTTGTAACTGCACCGTAACCCATTAGAGTAAAATTATTTCTCTCATATCTTACAATACCGCAACCGACTATTGCATAGCCCGGGTCAATACCAAAAATGACCATATTTTCACCACCCTTTTAAAGAGCTCAACACCGCATATTATAATTCAAATTATTATACCATAATACTGTGTAAAATAGCAACATTTTTAGATTATTTTTTCAGTTTGTTCACAATATTTTTTCCGTGTTTTTTATTAATCAGTTCACTATTGATTTTCTTATAAAAAAATGATATAATTACAGTAACTTATAGGTGAAAATTTTGTTTCACCAACGATAAGGAGAATGATTATGGACAAGTTAAAAAACAAAAACACAATAGTTTTAATTATTTCTGCAGTGCTTATTTTAATCGCTATTATTGTTGCGGTTGTCGCTACTGCATCATCTGGTAAAGATAAAAAAGAAACAACAACCACACCCACTACTGAAGGTGTATCAATTGACCTCGGTTCAATCGCAGATTTAAACAACGTTCCCGCAACAAAGAAACCACAGTCTCAGACATCCTACTCCTATGAGCCCGGAAAATATAAAATTGCTACTAAAGATGACCCCCTTGGTCTTCGTCTTGAGCCCAATACAACCTCCGACAGACTCGTATATGTTCCCAAGGGCCACGAGGTTGAAGTTCTTGCCGTCTGGGAAGATTGGGGCTATGTTGTTTACGAGCAAACAGGTGGTTGGCTCTCAATGAATTATCTTGAACTTGTTTCTGCAAACAAGAAGCCTACCGAGAAACCCACCACTACCACAACAACTACCGCGGAGCAATAAAATGTTTATTTGCAATCTTTGTCCGCGAAAATGCAACATACAAAGAAAAGCTCTTACCGATAACGGTAAGGGCTTTTGCAATATGGGTGAAAACCCTGTTATAGCAAGAGCTGCTTTGCACTTTTGGGAAGAACCCCCCATAAGTGGTACCAAGGGTAGCGGTACTGTTTTCTTTTCCGGATGTAACCTTAAATGCACTTTTTGTCAGAATGAAGACATCAGTTCAGGCGGTTTCGGCAAAGAAATCACTATTGAAAGATTAAGAAAAATCTACTTTGAACTTATAAAACAAGGTGCTCACAACATAAATCTTGTTACAGGAACACATTTCATTAATACAATTGCAAAATCTCTTAAAGACCCCCTACCCGTTCCCGTTGTTTATAACTGTGGCGGGTATGAAAATATCAACTCATTAAAAATGCTCGAGAATAAAGTTCAGATTTACCTCCCTGATTTAAAATATGCAGATGATAATTTAGCTCTAAAATACTCTGATGCACCCAATTATTTTGAAATTGCAACAAAAGCAATAAAAGAAATGTTCAGACAAGTGGGTAAATATGAATTTGACGAAGACGGAATAATGAAAAAAGGTGTTATAATCCGCCATCTGATTTTGCCGAACAATCTTGAAAATACAAAAAGAGTTATTGATTGGGTTAAAGATAATTTCAATGATGGTGAGGTTCTATTCAGTCTTATGAGCCAATTCACACCCAACAAAACTTGCAAAATGCCGGAGCTTTCAAGACGATTAACACAAGAAGAATATAACGAAATCGAAGATTATCTTTTTAACTCCGGAATTGAAGATGGTTTCATGCAGGAGCTTTCTTCCGCCAAAGAAGAATATATTCCGCCATTTAATTTAGAAGGTGTATAAATTTGTAACATAAACTTAAACTCTTCATATTATGTAATGAAGTTGAATTTTAGCTTCAATACTTAATTTAGGAGGATAAGATATGGCTGATAACAAAAACTACCCCGACCTTCACCATATCAAAGAAGCAATTTGCATTGACACCAATAGGGTTTACGACTCTTGCGCCGACAAGGACTGTCTTACAGATTTAAGAGTTTATTTAACCGACAGAGGTCAATGTATTCTTGAAAATGCTTCTTCTGTGCGCCCCAGAGCTGCTGAAATACTTAACTGCCTTGTTGAAGTTGAAAAGGTGCCTTTCAACAAAGGTTGCTACTCAGTTAACCTGACGTTCTTTGTTAAGGTCTGTCTTGATGCATTCACCTGCCCTACCGCAACCCCCACAATGCTTGAAGGTCTTGTTACCTTTAACAAAAAGTGTATTCTCTACGGTAGCGAAGGCAATGTAAAAATCTTTTCATCGAACTTTGTTTGTGACGGTTACGATGACCAGAACCCAATCGGTAACGCTAACCCCAGAGCAAAAGTCCAAGTCGTTGACCCTATTATTCTTGATGCTAATATCTGCAGAATCTGCGATTGTTGCAACACAATGGGCAATTGCTGTGATTCTGTTCCCAATCATATTTGCCGTTGTTTTGAAGGAAACTTCTGTTGCTGTGAAGGCGAAAAAGCGGTTAAAGTTACATTGGGTATTTTCACAATTGTTCAACTTGAAAGAGATGTGCAGATGCTTATTCCTGCTTATGATTTCTGCGTTCCTACAAAAGAATGTTGTTGTGACACAGAAGACCCCTGTGACACTTTCAGAAAAATCAGTTTCCCTATTGACGAATTTTTCCCACCAAGCGCTAATGACTGCTCTTGTGAAATGAATTTCAACCCCAAAAATAACTGCGGATGCAAATAAAAATGAGTGTATTCAATCCTTTTTCGATTGAATACACTCATTCAATTTATTTATCAAAAATTATACTATCTTGTTTCATTTTATCGACATTGGTTTTATCATACCAATGTCCTTCTATTTTTATATCCGGCTTAAGTTCTTTACCCTGAATGGAAAAGATACATTGTTCAACTGCATTATAGCCTAAATTATAGGAATCTTGTGCAACGCCGCCAATAAATTTCGCCCCATCTTCATTATTCAGCCACTTCAACTGCTTAGCACCTGAATCGAAACCACAAAAAGTGATTTCTTTATATTTATCTTTTTCTGCAGACACAGTATCACTTATTATATCAGCGATTTCAGGATGAGTTATAAAAACTGCTTTCACTTTATCTTCAACAAGATTATTTAAAGACTCATTGTAATCGACTTCACTTTCTGTTTCAATTTTATATTTATCTTTTATACTTTCATCAGCATCAGCTAATTCAGTAAACTTTTCAGTAAAACCTTTTGTTTTTTCTTCATCAAAATCGCTATCTTCACGCTCAATTATACCAATTACATAAGTGTTTTTCTCTTTTTTTATATCTTCTTTTATTGCTTCAAACACTTTTTCAGCACAAAGCGCCCCTGATTGTTTATAATCTGTTAAAACAGTTGCCACAATAGGATTTTTATTTTTCGCCTCTAACTCTTCAATGTCATCACGAGTTACACTGTCTATCTGAACAATGGGGATATTATTATCGTAAAATTCGGTGAATATTTCATCGTAACCCTGACCCATTGGAATCACAACAACCCCTGACACCTCATTGTTCAAAGCTTTTTGAAGGTTTTTTATTTGTGTTCCGGCATCACTCTGCTCAGTATCATCAATACCAATATAATCAAGTGTGAATCCGTATTTTTTTGCAGCTTCCTCTCCACCCTTTTTCAAACTTTCGTAAAACCCCACATTATCACTACCTCCAACAAGAGAAATAGTTTTTCCTGCCACAGCAGTTGGTTCGGTAGTCGTTGATGTTGTAGTATTTTCTGCATTTTTTTCCTCACCACAACCACTAAAAAGGGTCAGGCACAACACGGCAACCATAATAATTGACAACATTTTTTTGAACTTCATTTTTATTCCTCCTTAATTTAAGAATTCAAAAATATTATTGTCAAATATTTACTGTTAATACAAAAAAAGAGAGAGTCAAAAACTCTCTCAAAATCATTCGCCTGTTAATCTGTTGATAATATCGGAATAAAGTGCGCCCGGGTCATCAAGGAAGCCGTCTTTCAACTGTTCTGCCTGCCATTCATCAAAAACATTAAGTGTTAAAGAAAGAAGCTTAGCTCCGTTACTTTCAATTTCAAAAGTAACATCATACCCATTATCAACCTTTTTAACCTCAACTTTGTTTTCTCTTTCGGAACGAGCTCTTGCAACTGTGTTAAGAGCAACTTTAACCGCTCTGTCACGAACCCCCGGAAGAAGTTGAGTTTCAAGTTCTTTAGCACTGTTACTGCCTTTTGCGGTGATTACAACATGAGTTTCACCAACATACTCTTCTTCCTTTAATGCCTTGCTTTCCAAAAGCTCATCAAGAGCAGAATTGGCATCAAAAAAGTTAACCAAACCTGTTTTTTGAAGAACATCACAAATCTGATTTCTGGTCATTGGAGTTTTTACAGAATCAAGAATATAACAAATAAGAATTTTTATTTCAAGCATACTACGAAGACCGCCTATTTCAATTCCACCGGCGAAAGCATCAAACTTAACCATAACAACATCTCCTTTCGTATTGCTTTATATCTATAATTTATTTTATCACTTTTTTATCTTTAAATCAATAAATGTTCTGTTAATTTCAAAAGATTTCTAAAAGTGTTTCGCGTATTTCACCAGCAAGATAAAGCGAACCAACAACTAAAACTGCAGTTTTATCATCTGCGGTTTTGTAAGATATTTTAACAGCATCTTTTATATTATCCAAAGCAAACACCTTCTTTGAATATTTACTTGCAATCTCCGCTAAATCATAAGCCTTCATAGCTCTTGGATTATCTGGCGTTACAGCAAAAAAAACATCTGCTTTCATCATTAGGGGTTTAAGGGACTCTTCAACCGCTTTATCTGCCATCATCCCTGCAACAACGATTACTTTTTTCTTCTTTTTTAATTCAGGTGAAACTGCATCATAAAACGCTTTCGCACCATCTTCATTATGACCACCATCAAGAATAACAAGAGGTTTTTTTGAAATAATTTCCACTCTTGCAGGAAGAATTGTTTTAGCTATTCCGTTTTTGATATTATCATCTGTAAGATTAAAATATCTTTTTAAAATGGTGCACGCTTCAATAACACAGGTCATATTTTTAACCTGATGCTCCCCTGCCATTGTTATGAAATACTCACTATTCTTATAAACAAACTCTGTTCCGAAAATATCGCTTTTAAGAATTTCAATATCACCTACACAAGGTACTGTGAGAGTGTTATTCTTTTCTTTTACAGTTTTTTCAACAACCTTTATTGCGCCCTCGGGTTGACCAAAAGAGCAAATCACATTTCCGTTTTCTTTTATTGTTCCGCATTTTTCAAAGGCTATTTTTTCGATTGTGTCACCTAAAATTGCAGAATGGTCTATTGAAAGGGAAGTTATAACATTAACTAAAGGTGTTTCAATAACATTAGTAGCGTCAAGTCTTCCGCCAAGACCGACCTCAAGAACAACAACATCACATTGCATTTCTTTATAGCAAAGAAATGCAGAAGCTGTTAAGGCTTCAAACTCTGTTATTATAACATCTTGTTTTTCAAGCGTTTCAACGGCAGTTTTAACCATTTCAACATTTTTTGCAAAAAGTGATTTATCAATTGGTTTACCGCAAAACTGAATTCTTTCAAGAAAATCCGTTACATAAGGTGAAGTATATAAACCTACTTTATAACCGGCATCAGTTAAAACATTTGAAATTGCTGTTGAGGTTGAACCTTTTCCGTTTGTTCCCGCAACATGAATACATTTCAAATCTTTATGGGGGTTACCAAGAAAATGCAATAAGGCATCCATCCCGTTAAGACCGGGACGGATACCGAATTTTAATAATGAATGTATATATTTTACCGCTTCAATATAATTCATTTGAGTTTAAGAAGGCTTTCTTCAAGCATTGCAATTTTAGCTTTATGCTTTTCCTGAGCATCTCTCTGCTGAGCAACAACCTTTTCAGGTGCTTTAGCCATAAAGCCCGGGTTATTAAGTTTATTTTCAACGAACTCTAAATCTTTCTTTGCAGCATCAAGTTCTTTCTGAAGTCTTGCTTTTTCTGCCTCAAAGTCAACAAGCTCGTTAAGTGGAATATAAATTTTTGCGCTTTCTGTGATAACGCTGACACTACCCTCAATTTCAAACTCGTCACCAATCTCAACCTCGGAAGCAGATGCAAGTCTGTTCATAAATACGCTACCATTGATGAAATCTTCAGTGTATTTTGTTGCAATATAGAGTTTTGCTTTCTTTGAAGGAGGAACATTCATTTCTGCACGGCGGTTACGAACTGCTTTAATAGCAGACATAACGCGATTCATAGCCTCTTCTTCAACAGGGAAATTGAGTGCTTCATCATACTTGCACCACTCAGAAATCATAATAGATTCGCCATCGTGGGGAAGAGCGAGCCAGATTTCTTCTGTGATGAAGGGCATAAAGGGATGAAGAAGTTTAAGTGTATTACTCATAACGTAAACGAGAACTGCTCTTGCTGTCTTTTTACCCTCTTCATTATCACCATTAAGACGGATTTTTGCAATTTCGATATACCAATCGCAGAATACATCCCAGATAAAGTCATAAAGGTTTTGAACTGCGATACCAAGCTCATAGTTTTCAAGAGAGTTAGTAACCGCTTTAACAAGACTATTAAACTGACTTAAAATCCATTTATCTTCTGTTGCAAGATTTTCAGGAATGTGTGGTGCAGGTTCATCCTCACCAAGATTCATAAGAATGAAACGATTTGCATTCCAAAGCTTGTTAGCAAAGTTGCGGCTTGCTTCAATCTTTTCGGGCATAAATCTCATATCATTACCGGGGCTGTTACCGGTTGCAAGAGAGAAACGAAGGGCATCTGCACCATACTGGTCAATAATCTCAAGGGGATCAATACCGTTACCGAGAGATTTTGACATTTTTCTGCCCTGAGCATCACGAACAAGACCGTGAATAAGAACAGTATCAAAGGGAACTTTGCCTGTATATTCAAGAGCAGAGAAAATCATACGGGATACCCAGAAACCGATGATGTCATAACCTGTAACAAGGGTATTTGTAGGATAATAATGCTCTAAATCTTTTGTTTTATCGGGCCAACCGAGAGTTGAGAAAGGCCAAAGAGCAGAACTGAACCATGTATCAAGTGTATCTTCGTCCTGAGTAAGATTTGCAGAACTACACTTACAACATTTATCAGGTGCATCAACGCTAACTGTAACGCCACCGCAATCTTCACAATACCAAGCAGGAATTCTATGACCCCACCAGAGCTGACGGGATACACACCAGTCACGAGTGCCGTTCATCCAGTTAAGGTAGTTCTTTGTAAATCTTTCGGGAACGAATTTTGTTTCGCCCTTTTCAACTGCTTCAATAGCAGGCTTTGCAAGAGGAACCATGCGAACAAACCACTGCTTTGAAACCATGGGTTCAATTGTACTGTGGCAACGGTAGCAAGTACCAACCTCATGCTTGAGAGGTTCGATTTCTTTAATGTAACCGCCTGCTTCAAGGTCGGCAAGAATTGCTTTTCTTGCTTCCATAGTTGTCATACCTGCATATTTACCGCAGTCAAGAACTTCGGGTTCATTTTCAGTTGCTCTTCCACTTGCAATAAGTTCATCTGCAATTCGCTTATCTTCTGCACCTGTAAGGCGACCATCATAAGTAAATGTGCGAACAATGGGAAGATTACATCTCTGACCAACTTCAAAGTCATTGGGGTCATGAGCGGGAGTGATTTTAACAACACCTGTTCCCTTTGTCATATCAGCGTGTTCATCGCAAACGATGGGAATTTCTTTATTAAGAAGAGGTAAGATAACATGGCAACCATGAAGATGTTTATATCTTTCATCCTCTGCATTGATAGCAACCGCAGTATCACCGAGCATTGTTTCGGGACGGGTTGTTGCAAGCTCAAGCTTCTCCCCTGTTTCTTTAACAGTATAAAGAAGATGCCAGAAATTGCCGTCTTTTTCTTCGTATTCAACTTCAGCATCGGAAATAGAAGTGTTACAGCAAGGGCACCAGTTAACCATACGGTTGCCTCTGTAAATCAAATCCTTATCATAAAGTCTTTTGAAAACTGTGTTAACTGCTTTGTTACAGCCTTCATCAAGAGTAAATCTTTCTCTGTCCCAGTCACAAGAGGAACCAAGTTTTTTGAGCTGTTCAACAATTCTGCCACCGTACTGCTCTTTCCAAGCCCAAGCTCTTTCAAGGAAGCCGTCACGACCTAAATCTTCTTTAGAAATGCCTTCTTTACGCATTGCTTCAACAATCTTTGCTTCAGTAGCAATAGAAGCGTGGTCGGTGCCGGGAAGCCATAAAGTATCAAACCCTGACATTCTCTTCCAACGAATAAGAATATCCTGAAGAGTATTGTCAAGAGCATGTCCCATATGAAGCTGTCCTGTAATGTTGGGTGGCGGTATAACGATGGTATAGGTAGGCTTACCCTCTTCGCACTTAGCGTGGAAATATTTACCATCAAGCCAGGTTTTATATATACGTTCCTCAACGTTTTTAGGATCGTACTGTTTTGCGAGTTCTTTAATCAAAAAAACTCCCCCTTAGTTAAAAATCATTCACCGCTTATTATCACATAATTTCCCAAGAATGTCAATGATTAAGCGGTGATTTTCAACTGCTATTTCATACAATATTATATGAACACATTATAATGCATTTTGTTAAAGTCACTAAATACCAAACAATTTTTTCTACACTTAAAAGGAAAAGAGCTGATTGAAAAGGGCTTGAGTGTAAGATATAATAAAACATAGGGGTGATAATATGAGTAAATTGTCTTTATGTTACTTTTTCGAAAAAGAACCAAAAGCTGAAGGCTATGTTGCAAACAGAAATATTTTAAACTATGCTATAGGTCTTTCAGGACAAAACATTACATATTTCTATATTGCCAACTGGTTAAGATATTTTTGTATAAACATTCTTCATATGGAAGCTACAACCGTTGGAAACATTTTCTCATTCAGTTATATCTGGGATGCAATTAACGACCCAATAGTCGGTGCAACAATCGACAGAAAAAGGCACAAACCCTACCAAAAGCTTCGTCCTTATCTTTTGTATTTCCCACCGATTATCGGTGTGCTTTCGATGCTTTTGTTCTTAAATGTTCCCTTTAACGAAACGGGAAAGACCGTGTATATTTTCCTCATATACATCGTTTGGGACTTCTTTTATTCTTTCCAGGACGTTGGACTTTGGGGGATGATTTCACTTTCTTCACCCCATTCAAACGAACGCGCAAGAATTGCACAATGGGTTTCTATAGGTGCAGGTGCAGGTGGTGCCGTTGCAGGACTTTTTCAGCAGTTCAGAACAATGCTTAACAGTGCCGGTATTTCTGACTTATATGTTTTTATGATTTTCGGTGCATTATTTGGTCTTGGCGGTGAACTTCTCTCTATGAGAGCTCATAAAATCCCTGAACAAATCGAAGGCGGAGAACCCGAAGAAAGCGTGTTTAAATCTCTTACAATTCTCCGTCACAATCCCACCCTTTTACTTATATCCCTTGCAAGATTTTCTCAAGGTTTTTGCCCTAAAGTTCAAAATGCATATTTTTTTGAAAACGCAGTTACATTCACTAATGGCAAAACATTGGAGGTTCTCTTCGGTTTACTTTCGGGAATTCCCGGAACCGCTGCAATTTTCTTCGCAAATAAAATTGCAGAAAAAGTCGGCGGTATGAAAAAGCTACTCGTTATTTCACAAGTAGCTGCTATTGCAATACGTGTTGTTGCCTACTTTGTAGGCTATAACTCCTGGCCACAATTTATTATAATGTGTGCTCTTATTTCTCTTGTAAATCTACCCGGTAGTCTTATGGACATTGCTCACCGCACTCTTACAAGCAACTCTATCGACGAGGTTGAGTTGAAAACAGGTGTTCGCTCCGAGGGTGTTTCCTTCTCTATGCAAAACTTTACAACAAAAATGACAAGCGCTGTAACAACTTTTATAGAAGGCAGAATGCTCGGATTCCTCAAATATGACAGCAAACTTAATGAACTCGGCAAACCTCAGAATGCAAAGTTTATCAGGTGGCAATGGCCTATGTTTATGTTAGGTCCGGTTGTTGGTGCAATTCTTTATCTTATTGCAATATCATTCATAAAGGACAGTAAAGAACACCGAGAAGATGTCGAACGGCAACTTATAGAGCGAAAAGCTGCTTTAAATGATGAAAACATCGTTAAAACCTCCTTATCTTCCGAAAATACTTGATTTTTACAAAAAAATATAATATACTTATTTGGTAAATAAAAACTGCTCAAAGGAGTTTTGTAAAATGAAAAATATGAAAGAAAGAAGCCTTGTTGCTTACTACCTTTTCTCATTCCTCACTCTCGGTATTTATGCTCTTGTTTTCTGGGGCAAATATACTAAAGACGTTAATGACCTTTGCGAAGGCGACGGCAAAAAGACAATGAAGTTCAAATATGTTGTTCTTTTAAGCATTATCACTGTTGGTATTTTTGGTCTTGTTTGGAGATGTAAACTTGCTAACAGACTTCAGGAAAATGCAGAACGCTATGACCTTAAGTTCAGCGAAGGCGGCGCACTTGTTGTTATTTTCTCTATTTTCGGTCTTGTTCTCGGTGATTTCATTCTTATCAAGAACTTCAACAAAATGGCTAAAGCTTACAATGATTACAATGGTCTTACAGACCCCGACGCAGACAAGAAAACATATTTCTTTGCTGACGAAGACTAATACATAAAACAAAATTATAACAGGTTCGTGAAAAGTAAAACTTTTTACGAACCTGTTTATTTTTAATTCTCTAAAGACTTCATTGCTTTCTTGAATTGGAAAGCGAACAGGATTGATGTAAATGTTACCGCTACTATATCTGCAACCGGCTCCGCCATATATACGCCCATAGTTTTATTTGATACCAATTGCGGAATTATATAAATCAACGGAATAAGTAAAACAAACTTTCTCACTACTGCAACAACAATTGAATTAACCGCTTTCCCAAGAGATGTAAATGTCATCTGACAAGCTATCTGAATACCAAAAAGGAACATCCCACCGAGATAAATTTTAAGAGCACTTGCAGTAAACTCAATAAGTTCAGCATCCGGAGTGAAAATTCCCGCGAACACTTTAGGAAACAACATTATAAGTATCCACAACGTTACAGAATAAACAAGACATGATGAAAGAAGCAACTTGAAAGTCTTTTTTACACGTTGTGAATTTTTAGCGCCATAATTAAAACTCAATATGGGTTGTGCTCCTTGAGCAATACCTTGAAGAGGCAACATTGCAAACTGCATTACACTTGTTAAAATTGTCATAGCGCCAACGGCAATATCACCACCGTAACGAAGTAATGATGAGTTAAAACAAACCGATATAACACTTTCACTTGATTGCATAATAAATGTTGCAGTTCCAAGAGCAATACAAGGTAAAATTATTTTTGGAGATAACCTCATATTTGAAGCTTTCAATTTTATTACACTCTTTTTACTACTCAAAAAACTTACAACCCAAATACAAGAAACGGCTTGAGAAAGAATTGTAGCCAAAGCCGCACCCTTTACGCCCATATCAAACACAAAAATAAAAATCGGATCAAGAATAATATTACAAACTGCACCAATTATTATTGAAACCATTGATATTTTTGTAAATCCCTGAGCGGTAATAAATGCATTCATACCAAGTGTTAGTTGGACAAAAATCGTACCCACTGCATAAATGCTCATATAATCTGTTGCATAGTTTATTGTATTTTCACTTGCACCAAATGTTAAAAGCAAATCCTTGTTCCAAATTAAAAGAACAATAGTAAGAATTATAGAAATTACAATCTGCAATACAAAGCAGTTTCCAAGTGTTTTTTCAGCAGACCCATGCTCTTTTCTCCCCATAAAAATAGAGGCTCGTGGTGCACCGCCTGCACTTACCAATGCAGCAAAAGCAGTAACAATCATAATAATGGGCATGCAAACGCCTACACCTGTAAGAGCAAGACTGCCCACATCATGAATATGACCAATATAAATTCGGTCAACAATGTTATAAAGCATATTTATAATTTGGGCAACCACTGTAGGAATCGCCAATTTAAACAGCAATTTTCCTATTGGTGCAGTCCCTAAAAAATCTTTATTTTCATTCATTGATTCAACCTCTTCGTAACAAAAGTAAACCCCCGTAAAACCAAAGGTTTCGGGGGTTTTGAAATAATCGAAAATTATCTCTTTGAAAACTGGGGTGCACGACGTGCGCCTTTGAGACCGTATTTCTTTCTTTCTTTCATTCTGGGGTCACGAGTGAGAAGTCCTGCTTTTTTAAGAACGGGACGAACATCGTCTTCAGACTGAAGAAGAGCTCTTGCGATACCGTGACGGATAGCACCAGCCTGACCTGTAACGCCACCACCGTTTACACGGCAAACAACATCGTATTTTTCGAGAGTCTCTGTAAGAGCGAGAGGCTGACGAACGATAAGTTTAAGAGTTTCAAGACCGAAATAATCGTCAATATCTCTGTCATTGATTGTAACTTTACCTGTACCGGGATATACACGAACACGTGCAACTGATTTTTTTCTTCTACCTGTGCCGTAGAAATAAGCTTTACTTTCGTACATAATTAGTGCCTCCTCCCTTAAAATTCTCTAACGATAGGCTTCTGAGCTGTCTGTTCGTGTTCTGCACCTGCATATACACGAAGACGAGCCATAGCAGCTCTGCCGAGAGTGTTATCGGGAAGCATACCCTTAACAGCTTTCTGCATTGCGAACTCGGGTTTTTCTTTCATGAGAATGCCGTATTTAACGGATTTCATGTTACCGATGTAGCCTGTGTGATGATGATAGTATTTGTCTTCAAGTTTGTTACCTGTGAGAACAACCTTAGCAGCATTGATGATGATAACGCTGTCGCCACAGTCTGCGTGAGGAGCGAATGTGGGTTTGTGCTTACCACGAAGAAGAACAGCGGCTTCAACAGCAACTTCGCCGAGAGTTCTGCCTTCTGCGTCAAGAACATACCACTGGCGCTCGGGTTTGCCTTTGGGCATATAAGTAGACATAACAGTTACCTCCGTAATAGTTTTGAGGGTATCCCCCTCTTCATTGCCTTGATATATTATCACAAGGGAGTTTCAAAGTCAACACTTTTTTTACTCAAATTCAAAATAATTCTTGCTATCTCTTATTTCCTCTGTTTTTCTTCGTTTTTTATATGTTTTTCTCTCGTAGCAAATTACATTTTTAAAATAAAAACAATGTGGAATTTGCAATAAAAGACAAAATCCACATTGTACAGTTTGCATATTTACTTTGCCAACTTGCTGTAATCCTTAACAACCTCAACTCTTTGTTTACGGCGTTTTTTACGCTTACGTTGATTTTTAGTTCCAAACCAAAGAACAATTATAACAACCACAACAACCAAAAGCACTACAAGAAATGCCTTTGAGGTGGCAACACCCTCAATCCAGTTGAACATTGCCCAAAGATAGTTTTTCTTCACAGTCTGATATGCTACAAGCTCAATATCCGCAACAACAACATCTTTATACATAAGCTGAGCTTTGCCTACACTCTCCCCTTTTTCTATAGGAGAATCAACTGTTTCTGGGAAAGAATCGGGCAACTTGACTGTTAAATCATCAATGGTTAAATCTTCGTGAACAACAGATACAACAGATGATTTGGGAACAAGACCAACATAGTCTGCACCACGACCAAATTTAACACCAACCTCACCTAAAATGTAGTTATCATCGGCAATAACTTTCATTTTAACATTATTAAATGCCCAACGAAGCATATATCTACACATAAGATATGCTGTGTTATAAGGCTTGCCGTCAATAATTTTTTCCACTTCACCTTTCATTGCGATGGAAATATATGTATAACCATCTTTAGTTGCGCTGGAAATAAGACAAGCGCCCGCTTTATCAGTTGTACCCGTTTTAAGTCCGATTGCTTCTTCATAATAATATTCTGAATAGCTGTTAAGAAGCGGATTTGTGTTATAAAGATATCTTATATCACTTTTATTTGTTTTTGGCATTGTTTTGCCGTATTTGGAAGAAATTTTAACAATTGTATCGTTTTGTAAAGCTTTCTTTGCAATAAGGTACATATCACTTGCGGTTGTTCTATTCTGAGTATCACTCTCAAAGCCTTTAACAGATTCGTCATCAAGCCCATGAGCGTTGGCAAAATAAGTGTTCTTGCAACCAAGCTCCTGCACAAATGCATTCATTTTTGCAATGAAGTTTTCTGTTTTGCCCTCACCGAACTCTTCTGCAAGAACCGCAGCAGCATCATTAGCACTGGGAAGAAACAAACAATATAAGAGCATTTCGAGTGTTGTTTTTTCGCCATCTACAAGACCGGCAATAGAACTGCCTGTACCATCAATACTGTGAACTGCATCATAAGAACAAGTAATTTTCTTCTGTAAATCGTTACATTCGTTGAGAACTACCAAAGCAGTAACGATTTTAGTAAGTGATGCAGGAGCTGTAATTTTATCGGCATTTTTACTGTAAATAACAGTATCTGTATCTGAATTCACAAGAAGAGCTATATCCGTTTCATAATCAGGGGCTTCAATATCATAATATGCGCCCTTGGTTTTAACTTTGTCCTCTTCACTCTCTGCGGCAAATGCAGGCGAACAAAAAGAAAACATTAAAATCAAACAATTTATTAAAATCAGTAATTTTTTCATAGACAATCACCGTGAAATGTTATAAAATAGTTTTGTACATTTAGAAATCTGCAACATATATATTGGTACAGGCAAGCCTGTACCTTACGGTTATTACAGTGCTACCGTTTTTGTAAGATATGGGCTTGCCCATACCACAAAAATAAATTCGGAAAATGTACAGTAACAGTATATCATTTTTCTTAAAGAAAGAAAATAGTATTTTTCAAAAAAGGAGAACAAAATTATGGTTTTTGTTACCGGCGATACTCACGGTGATCCTGAAAGACTTTCTAAATCCGTTTTAAAAAATTTAAATGAGGGTGACACCTTAATTGTTTGCGGTGATTTTGGCTTTATCTGGGATAAATCGAAGGCAGAGCAAAAAATACTCAAAGCATTTTCAAAAAGAAAATATAACATCTGCTTTATTGACGGAACCCACGAAAATTTCGATCTTTTAAACGGCTACCCACTCACAACCTGGAATGGTGGCAAGGTACATCAAATTTCTGATAATATCTATCACCTTATGAGAGGACAGGTTTTTACCATTGACGGCCTTAAAATTTTTACAATGGGTGGCGGTGAAAGCCCAGACCTTGAGTCAAGAATTGAAGACAATCCTTGGTTAAAATATGAAATCCCCTCAAAAGAAGAGCTTCTTGAGGGTGCAGAAAACCTTGAAAAGAACAATTGTAAAATTGATGTTATTATCACTCACGAGCCATCCTCAACGATAAAAGGCTTTTTAAAACTTGGTGAAAGTGAGGCAGTACGAGTTACAACTCTTAATGCTTATTTTGATGAACTTTCAAAATGCAGTGAATTTGAGCGTTGGTTCTTCGGAAGTTTACATCTTGATAAATACATCTCAAATACCTACATTGGTGTTCATAAGGCAATTGTTAACGCCCACACAGGTGAACGAGTTAAGTTTTAATTCGGAGGTAATATAATATGAAAATAGCAATAAGTAAAAAGAAAGTAAAAAAAATTGTTACACCTGTTATATCAGTTATTCTTGTTCTATCAATAATAGCAGGTACAGTTGCATTTATCGCAAACTACCCAGATGAAAGAGAAGCTGTTTTTAATGACGAAAATCAAAAACCCACAAAACAAGTTTTTGATGAGGGTGAATTTAAAATGGGTGAATATGATTTAATAGTTTCCGTTAATGGCGATGATAATGCAGCCGGAACACTTGAAGCACCATTAAAAACCTTGAATGGCGCTAAAGAAAAATTGAAATCTTTAAACCTTGCCAAAGATAAAAAAGTTACCGTTTGGTTCAGAGAAGGCACTTACACATTCTTCGATACCATATCTTTTGACGAAAGTGATAAAAATAATGTTCTTTACCGTTCTTACCCTGATGAAGAGGTTATTTTCTCAGGTTCAAAGGAAATCAAAGGTAATTGGAAAGAAACAAAAATCAATGATGTTAAGGCATTTGTAACAGATATGCCAATTGAGAGTGATGATGATTATTTCCGTTCACTTTTCAAGGATGGTAAAAGACTTTCCCGTTCTATTTATCCTAAAGAAAATGTTTTCAAAATAGCAGCAGAGCCAAATGCAGATGAAAAATTTGATTCAGAGTGGGACCCCAACTTCTTTGTTCACTCCCCTGTTTTTTATGCACATCCGGAGGATTTACTTAGTTTTACAAACCAGACTGACATAGATGTTAAAATCATGCATTTTTGGTGCGATGACTTATTACCGATACACTCAATTGATAAAACAAGCGGTAAAATCACTACTACCAAACCAACTGCAATGAAAGCAAGAGTTGATGACAACTACATTTTTGAAAATGTTAAAGAGGCGCTAACTCTTCCCGGTGAATGGTATCTCGACAGAGCCGAAGAAAAACTTTATTACATACCCCAGAAGGGTGACACACTAAACAATACAGTTGTTTACGCCGGTTCAAATGAACAATTCTTTACAATTAACAATGCCGAAAACATATCTTTCCAGGGAATTAATTTTAAAAACACAGACTGGAATCATACAGACGGTACCCACACAGGCAATCCCTTTGATAAATCTCACCCATTGTATAAAACAATTAAATATGGCGCAGAGCATCCTCAGGCTGCTTTTGAAGTACCGTCATCAATATATATTGCAGCTTCAAAGGGTATCAATTTCACAGATTGCAATTTTGAGAACATTTCTTATACTGCAATAAAATTTGAAAAAGCATCAAAGGACTGCGCAATAACAAGCTGTTTATTTAATGAAATCGGTGGTAACGCTATTTTCATTCATGGTGACTTTGTTGTTCCTGCCTCAACTCAAAACATTGATGTAACAGACTGCCACATCAGTAAATACGGCAGAATTTTCAACAACTCAATCGGTATTCTTCTTACCCATGCTATTGACTGCGACCTTACTCACAATGAAATCCACGATGGTTGGTATACAGGTATTTCAGTTGGCTGGAACTGGGGCTACACAGATAACTCCACAAACAACATAAATATCAGCAACAACCTTATTTACAATATTGGTAACGGTTGGCTTTCCGATATGGGCGGTATTTACACTTTAGGCATTCAACCCGATACTGTTATTTCCGAAAACATAATCTATAATGTAGGTTGTGATGAAGGCGCATACGGTTATGGCGGTTGGGGTATTTACCTTGATGAAGGCTCTTCTGAAATTCTCGTTGAAAAGAACCTTGTTTATGACTGCTCTTCACAGACCTTCCACCAGCACTATGGTAAAGATAATATGATAAGAAACAATATCTTTGCATTCGGTGGTGAGGGTCAGTTCAGAATCACAAGAAACGAAGACCACAATTCACTATTCCTTTATAACAACATTTTAGTTGGCGACGACACAGTAATGTATTGGGAGACAACAGGTCTTGACTGGTTCAAAGATAATAACAACTTATATTGGGATTACAATACATTCGGCAAAACAGTTTATTCAGGCGGTTCAACAAGTATATTTGATAGTGAAAATATACTCGGTATGCATGGTAGAGGTTATTATAACAACGCCATTTTAGCAGACCCGCTTTTCAAAGATGCCGAAAACAGGGATTTCACTCTTGCAGATAACTCTCCTGCTTTTGATGGTGGTTTCGAACCTTGGGAATACAATGCAGGAACAATAACTAAAAGATAAACTAAAAGCTCGGTCAAATGACCGAGCTTTTTATGTAGTTATTCATCCTTAATTCCAAACATAAGTTTAAGAAAACCTCTTAAAAACTTAGGACTGCGACATACAACAACTTTCACAAAGCACCACTCCTTATTAGTTTAGTACATAATATGAGCGTTTTGTGAAAGTGTTACAGTTGCCATTCCTTTAAATCTTTAACCTCGTTATACATTGCAACATAGTTATTATGTCTGCTTTGATGTATAACACCATCTTTAAGAGCTTCTAAAATGCAACATCCTTTTTCAACAGTATGGGAACAAGAAGCAAATTTACATTTACCCAGATATTCACTGAATTCCGGGAAACAAAAAGGCAGGTTTTCTTTAACGATAATTTCACTGCTTTGCTCAATATCAAGAGAAGAGAAACCGGGAGTATCTGCCACAAGACCATTACCGATATGATAAAGAGTAACCTCCCTTGTGGTGTGACGTCCACGCCCTAATTTATCGCTAACCTCTCCTGTTGCAAGGGAAAAGCGTTCGTCAATACAATTCAAGAGAGAGGATTTTCCAACACCTGTATTACCTGTGAAAACAGTAATACCATCCCCTATCATTTCTTTTACCTTTTCAATACCCTCTCCTGTTTTACAACAAACCGAAGCAACATCTATACCGGCTTTTTTATAAATTTCTTCAAGGGCACTTGTATCTCCCAAGTCACTTTTTGAAAATACAACGCAGGGTTTTATACCTTTATCTACGGCTATTGCAGTTAATTTATCAATAACCAAAAGACTGGGAACAGGTTCTTTAACTGAAGAAACTATTATAAGAGTGTCAATGTTAGCAACAGGCGGTCTTAAAAGAAAATTCTTTCTGTCCTGAATTTCATCAATAGTATTTTCTCTGTCCTTGCGAACTGTGATTGTTACATTATCACCTGCAAGAGGGGTTATTTTTTTCTTTCTGAACGCACCTCTTGCCTTGCATTCAAAAATCTCTCCGGCGGCTTCTACGTAATAGAAACCGCCGATACCTTTAATTATTATTCCGTCTAAAACTTTTTCCATAAATTATTGTACCTGCACTTGTGCTTCTGTACTGCTTTCTTCGGGAAGTGTAGGTTGTGTTGGTTCAGTAACTTCCTTTTTAGAAACTGTAAGAACAATTGTGGTTGTTTTATCCAGATTCGGTGCAGTTGAATATGCAGGAGACTGAGAAATTACAGTACCCTCTTTTTCGAAACTTTCTTCATATTTTACAGTAACATTTTTATAACCTAAATTGTTAAGAGTAACTACTGCTTCATTTTCTGTAAGACCCATTACATCAGCATAAAATGCTACGTCGTAAGTCTTTTCTTTGCTAAACTTAGCAGGTTCTCTTGTGAAATTCACAGTTGCTTCATAGTAAAGTGCATCATTAAGATAAACAACAAGTTCAGAGTTTTCTTCACTGCCACTTGCAGAGACAACATAAGAACTGTTAAGAGAAGTGTTAACTGTCTCAGTATTAATTAATTCACCATCAAGATACACTTTAATGGTAACACTTCCTGCTTTGGGAAGATTAAGTGTTTTCTGTGCGTTTACACAACCCGAACTTACAGTAAGAACAACTGTATCGCCCTCTCTTACAGGTGAGCCGTCTGCCGGTGATTGACTGAGAATATAGTCTTTTTCAACAGTACTGTCTGCACTCTCTACTTTATAAAGCACAAGACCGTTTTCTTCAAGAATCTGTTTTGCATCTTCAAGAGATTTACCCTCAAGTTTGGGCATTTTAAAGAGTTTATCAGAATCTGTGTCTGCCGCATAATAAACAGTAACGGTTGCGCCAAGAGGAAGTGTTGTATTTGCTCCGGGTTCTGTTCTTATTACCTGACCAACAGTAACGGAATCGTCCTCAGAGGGAACAACTACTACATTAAATCCAAGTGTTTCAAGGGTATCACTTGCCTCTCGGAAGTTCTTACCCGTAAAATCGGGAACAACCTGACCCTCACCGGCTTTTGCCACATAAAGAATTACTGTTGAACCTTCAGTCAATGGCGTTCCTGCTTTGGGATCCTGGTCGTACACACAACCCTCTTGAGCATCAGAGAAAGAAGCATAATACACTTCGAAATTATATTTTTCATTGTACTCATCATTATCTTTTATCTGAAGCTCATAGTTCATTCCGACAAAACTGTCAACTTCAATTTTCTTGTTTCCGAAAAGTTTTGTACACAATAAAATAACTAAGAACAAAACAACTGCAACAACCACACCCGCAATTATTGCTTTTTTGTTTAGACCTTTTGCCTGAACATCCTGAACCGCATCGGTTTCATTGGGTTCAGAAATTGTACGAACCTTACTTTGAACTTCTTTAGACGGTGACACCATAACAGGTTTTTCCTTAACCTCGCCTGTTGCGCCCTTTACAACGGGAATTGTTCTTGTTTTTTCCTGAATTTTACCAATAGGACGGGTTGCATCTAAGTCTGCAGAATATGTCTGATAGTCAAATTTAACATTGGGATTTCTCTTGAGCTCTTCTAAATCCAAAAGAACCTCTGCGGCGCTCTGGTAGCGCTCACGGGTGCTTTTTTGCATTGCTTTCATCGTGATCTGTTCAAATCCCACAGGAATACGGGAATTAATTGTTCTTGGCAACACAGCATCATTATTAACCTGCATAAGCGCAACGCTGACGGCATTATCAGCATCAAAGGGAAGCTGACCTGTAAGCATTTCGTAAAGCATAATACCGGTTGAATAAATATCTGCTTTTTCGTCTGTAAGCTCACCTTTTGCTTGCTCAGGGCTTATATAGTGAACAGAACCAATTGCTTTTTCTGTAACAGTACGGCTTTCACTATGGCTGAATCTTGCAATACCAAAGTCTGCAACTTTAATTGTGCCGTTTTCAAGAAGCATAATATTCTGAGGTTTAACGTCTCTGTGAACAACGCCTTTATCGTGAGCGTGTTGAAGAGCACGAAGAATCTGAATAATAAAGAACAACGCTTCATTCCAATCAATCACTCCGCGTTTTTCTATGTATTCTTTAAGCGTTATACCCTCTATATATTCCATTACAATGTACTGCAATCTGTCACCAAAGCTAACATCATAAACCTTTACAATATTAGGGTGTGACAAAACTGCAATTGCCTTGGATTCGTTTTTGAATCTGCGACGAAATTCTTCATTTGCAAGGTACTCTTCCTTAAGAACCTTTACTGCAACAATTCTGTCGTCAATGTTGTCGTATGCCTTGTAGACCACTGCCATACCACCAACACCGATAACATCCTGAATTTCATATCTTCCGTCAAGTCTTTTACCTACATAATTTTCCATACTTACTCTCCTTGAATATCTGCGGTCATAATAACTACGGTCACATTATCACGTCCACCGTGGTCGTTTGCCGTTTCCACAAGTTTTTCGGTTGAAGAATCACCGTATTTGTTAACAACATTTAATATATCAGCATCAGGGACATAACCATTAAGTCCATCTGTGCAGATAAGCAATTTATCATTACTGTTGATATCAATAATATCAATTTCAACATCAACAACATGTTCAATACCGACTGCTCTTGTTATAACATTTCTATCGGGATGAACCAATGCTTCTTCTTCGGTTATTTTACCTGCATCAATAAGCAATTGAACAAAAGAGTGGTCTTTTGTTATTGATTTAATTCCATCATTTAAAATATATGCTCTACTGTCACCAACATGGGCTACAACAGCAATCTTACCTAACACAAGCACCGCAACAACAGTAGTACCCATTCCCTTAAGCTCAAGATTTTCCAGTGCTTTTTTAAACACTGCAGAGTTTGCAGCGTTAATTGCGGTTGTTAAAAGATTTTTAGCACTGCTTATGGTCATTTTTTCACGGAAACCACGTTTAATAGCGTCAGAAACCTTTTCAACACAAATTCCGCTTGCTACCTGACCGCCGGAAACACCGCCCATACCATCACAAACAACTGCCCAACAGTAGCCATTATCAAAACTTCCAAAGGAAAAAGCATCCTGATTAGTCTCACGGATAAGACCAATATCGGTTTTTCCTGAAATTTTCACGGTGTTTCACTCCTTTCAAGCATTATCTTCTTTAATTTTTTCCCGTCTTAACTGACCGCAGGAAGCATTTATATCAGAACCGAGAGTACGTCGTATTGTAACCGTATGCCCCGATTTTTCAAGTATATTTTTAAAATTCTGAATATCATTGTCACTACTTCTTTCGTGACCTTTTTCAGGCACTTCATTTGCAGGAATAAGATTTATGTGACAAAGAATACCTTTTAACCTGGTACCCAATTCTCTTGCACATTCAGGCGTATCGTTAACACCTTTCATCATTGCATATTCAAATGAAATCCGCCTTGATGTTTTATCACCATAAATTTTACAAGCCTTAAGTAGCTCATCTACATTCCAAGATTTATTGACAGGCATTATCTTGGAACGAATTTCATCGTTTGGTGCATGAAGAGAAACAGACAAAGTAAGCTGTAAATTCTTTTCAAGCAAATCATATATTCTCGGTACTATTCCGCTTGTAGAAAGAGATATATGTCTCATACCAATGTTAAGACCCTTTTCATCACTGACAAGCTCTAAAAAACGCATTACATTGGCGAAATTATCAAGCGGCTCTCCCATTCCCATTAAAACAATCCGGGAAATCCGCAAACCTAAATCTCTTTGAGCAGCATAAATCTGACCAAGAATTTCAGATGGAGCTAACTGACGTTTAAACCCACCGATACCTGAGGCACAGAAAGCACATCCCATTTTGCACCCTACCTGAGTAGAAACACATATTGTGTGGCCGTATTTATAATCCATAACCACACATTCAAGATATTCTCCATCAGGCAAAGAATACAGGTATTTTACTGTATTATCATACCTCGAAACAAGTTTTTTTTCAATAGAACAGGTAAAAATGACAAAATTGTCATTTAATTTTGCTATTAAATCCTTTGAAATATTGGTCATTTCCTCAAAAGATGCTACGCATTTCTTATGTAACCAATCATAAACCTGAGTTGCTCTGAATTTAGGAAGTCCCATTTCTTTGAACTCTGAAGAAAGCTCTTCATAGTTCATTGAAACAATATCTTTTTTCTCCATAAAACCTTACTTTCTTTTAAATGCGGCAATAAAAAAGCCGTCACAATTATTTTTATGCGGGAAAAGGGTTAAATAATCACCCTCATCAACTGCCCTTTCAATATGAGGCAAAACCTTAACAGAACAAAAATCGGAGTTTTCTTTCAAGAAAGCGTCACAGATTTTTCTGTTTTCGTTTGGATTAACGGAACAAGTCGAATAAACAAGTCTGCCACCGCTTTTAACATACTTTGCTGATGTTTCAAGAATTTGCTTCTGAATCGGCAACAAAGACTTTGTATCATCAAGTTTTTTATATTTTATTTCCGGCTTTTTGCCTATAATACCCAACCCCGAACAAGGAACATCACACAAAACTCTGTCCATTTGCGGTAAATCTTCATTAAAAACTGTGGCATCATTTACAAAGGGGATAACACAGTTTAACCCTAACCGGTCTGCTCCCACTTTTATTAAATCTGTTCGTTGGGAATAAATATCACAGGAATAAAGTGTTCCTTGGTTTTTCATATACTGTGCGGCAGTAAAGGTTTTGCCACCCGGAGCGGCACATACATCAATAGCAGTAGCTTCAGGGAACAATTCAAGAGCTTCAACACAAAGTTGTGATGACAAATCTTCAACATGAAAAAGACCTTTTTTGAAACTTTCAAGGTTATAAACTGCTGTATTGATTTCTATTTTTAAAGCATTCTCTAAATATGTATCGAACACTTTGACATTCTCGTTAATTAATATATTTTTTAATTTTTCCGTTGTTGTTTTAATTGTATTTACTCTTATAAATATTTCTTTTGGTTCAAGAGAAGATTTAAGAAATTCTTCAGCATTTTCTTTTCCGTAATGATGAATTAAAAATTTAACAGTATCTTCAAGCACTGAATACACAACAGATAAATGTTGGGGTTCACTTAATTCATCATTGATAACAAGTCCGTTCTGACCAATTTTTCTCAAAATCGCATTAACAAGACCTGATGCAAATTCACATTTATTACTTTTTGCAAGCTTTACACTTTCATTTACTGCAGCGCTTTGGGGAATTTTATCCATAAACAAAATCTGATAAGCCCCCAAACGCAAAATTGTTAGAACTTCAGGCTTGGTTTTCTTAACAGGCTTTGAAAGATACTGTGAAACGGCGTAATCAAGAGTTATTTTTCGTTCGGTAACACCATAAACAAGGCGGGAAATAAAAGCACAATCAGTGCTGTCAGGATTATACATCTTAACAGCACTGTCTATTGCAAGGTTAGAATATGCATCATCAACCTCAATTTTTAAAAGTATTTCGTAGGCAATCTGCCTTGCCGATTTACTCATCTTCTGTTTCTCCTGCCACCATAGAGTAATATTAATCTCAAAATCTGTGCAACGCTTGTTGCCAAGGCTGCGACATAAGTTAACGCTGCCATTTTCAAAACCTTTGCCGCGCCGTTTTTCTCTTCAAAGGAAAGAAGACCGTTTGATTCAATAACGCTTAATGCTCTTTTACTTGCGTTAAATTCAACAGGTAGGGTTATCAACTGAAAAACTGCAACAAATGAGAAAAAGCCAATACCAATCCATATAAGCGGTTCATAACCGAAAATAACACCTGCAATAAGCAATGGCATTGAAAGAGTCGAACCGATATTGCAAACGGGTAAAATAAGATTTCTCACTTTTATGGGTGCATAGGCTTCAGCATGCTGTGCTGCGTGACCTGCTTCGTGACAAGCAACACCAACTGCTGCAATTGAAGAACCGTTAAACACACCGTCAGAAAGGCGGATAACCTTGCTTCTCGGGTCATAATGGTCGGAAAGCTTGCCGCTTACATGCTCTATAGTAACATCATGAATACCATAGTAACCAAGTACCATTTGCGCCGCCTGAGCACCTGTTATATTGCGGGCGTTTCCGATTTTTGAATATTTTGCATAAGTTGATTTTAATTTTGCCTGAATAACAAGTGAAGCAATAATTACCGGCACAACGAGAATAATATAATAATAGTCAAAATAAAAAAATGGCATTATATAACCTCCAACAATGTAAAAATTTCCTCACCATGATTTTATATTTATATGTTTAAGCAAATATATTTTAATTTTTAATAATATGTTAATTATTGTAAAATTGTTCCGTCGGGAATAGGATGACCACGCAAGAAATCAGAAGCATTCATTCGTTTTTTACCCTCAAATTGCACCTGTGAAACAACAACAGCTTTTCCGTCACCGCAGAAAATCGCAAGTCCGTTTTTAAGAGTTTTTGTTTCCCCTGCTTTGCCACCGCTTAATTCATTCGAAATTGATGAACCGAAAAGTTTCAATGTCTTACCTTCAATATGTGTTAAAGCAACAGGCCAAGGATCAAGACCGCGAATTTGATTGTGTACCTCTTGAGCAGTTTTATTAAAGTCAACAGGTGACATTGATTTATCAAGCATTGAAGCATATGTGCTTTCAGCATCATTTTGCTTTTGGGGAACAATTTCACCTTTTTCGAGTGCAACAAGTGTCTTAATAAGAAGCTCTGCACCCATTGGAGCAAGTCTGTCAAAAAGCTCACCGGCGGTTTCATTATCACCAATACTTGTTTTTTCAACAAGAAGCATATCCCCAGTATCAAGACCAACATCCATCTGCATTGAGGTAACACCTGCATATTCTTCACCATCAAGAACACAGCGTTGAATTGGTGCGGCACCTCTATATTTAGGAAGAATTGAACCATGAATATTGATACAACCGTATTTTGTATATTCAAGAAAATCTTTAGGTAAAATCTTTCCGTATGCAACAACCACAACAATATCGGGATTAAGCTCTTGGAGAATTTCCATTCCCTCTCCGTTTTTTAGTGTTTGCGGTTGATAGACTTTTATACCAAATTCCTCTGCCTGAATCTTAACGGGCGGTGGAGTTAAAATTGCTTTTCTGCCAACAGGTTTATCAGGTTGGGTCACAACACCGCAAACCTCATAACCGTTATTAATAAGAGCTTTTAGGGGTTCAACCGCAAAATCGGGCGTCCCCATATAAAGAACTTTCATTTTATTCACCGTCGTTTCTATAGAGTTGTTCGCCCTCGTCAAGCTTATCTTTATAAAGAATACCGTCAAGGTGGTCAATTTCATGGCAGAAACACCTTGCTTTAAGCGCTTCACCTTTATATAAGCACCATTTACCATCACGATTCTGGGCTTTTACTTTAACGATATTTGGTCTTGTTACAACACCATAAAGACCGGGAAGAGAAAGACAACCTTCGTTACCTGTTTGCGCGCCTTCTTCGTAGGTTATTTCAGGGTTAATAAGCTCAATAAACTCATTTCTGTCTTCACTGATATCCATTACAACTACTCTTTTGAGTACCCCAACCTGAGGTCCCGCAAGGCCAACACCACCAGAATGGTACATTGTTTCTTTCATATCATCAAGAAGTTCAAAAAGTCTGTCATTAAATTCTGTTACTTCTCTTGATTTTTTTCTTAAAATAGGGTCATCATCAACCCTTATATTTCTTATTGCCATTTTCATCTTCCTTTATTTTCTGCAAATACGTTCTCTGTTATGATAACGGATTAATATCTATTGTAACGTTTGCCGTACTGTATTTTGAATTTTTCATATACTCTTTTAAAAGCTTTGACATCATTTCACGGAAACGTTTGTTATTTTTACATTTTATTGTGATTACATTTCTGTATTTATTACTGATTTTTGAAACACGTGGTTGCAAAGGCCCCAAAAGGTTGATTTTAACATCACTGTATTCCCCTGTAACCGCATTTTTTATCATTTCGAAAAACAGTTTTGCTCCTGCAACAGATTGATTAAACTGCTCACTTGTAAAAACAAGTGAACAAATATCGCAAAACGGTGGGTAAACCATACTTTTTCTTATGATTTCCTCAGTTTTATAAAATGATTCATAATCCTGCTGAGCAGAAAGCTCAATAATATCATTATCGGGAAGAACAGTCTGAATATATGCTCTTCCTTTAAAATCACCTCTACCCGACCTGCCAACAACCTGGGTGAGCAAATCAAAGGCTTTTTCACTGCTTCTGAAATCATCGTTATAAAGTTGATGGTCAATGGAAATAACCCCTACAAGAGTAACTCTTGGAAAATCAAGTCCTTTTGCCACCATCTGAGTTCCTAAAAGAATATCATACTCGCCATTTGCAAAAGCAGTTAATTTATCCTGATAGGAATACCTTGCCATTGTGGTATCGGCATCCATACGCAGAATTTTTGCACTCGGAAAAACATTCTGCAGTTCTTCTTCAATTCTCTGCGTACCAAAACCTGCATATCTTACTGCTTTTTCATTACATTCGGGGCAAGTGTCCGTAAACACCTGAGAATGACCGCAATAATGGCACATAAGGCGGTTATTGGCATTATGGTATGTAAGAGATATACTGCAATTAGGGCAAGTTAAAACGGTCTTACAAGCACCACAAGAGGCAAAGGTATTGAATCCTCTTCTGTTCATCAAAAGAATGGCTTGTTTTTTATCCTCAAGACATTCTTCAATGGCAGAATACAGTTCATTACTGATAGGTCCTTTAGTTTCACTGATATCAATGGTTACAACTTCAGGAAGAACCGCTTTACCATATCTTTCAGTTAATTTGATAAATGTATATTTACCATCAACTGCATTTTTATAAGACTCAATTGAGGGTGTTGCTGAGGATAAAAGCAAAAGCGCATTATTATGAGCGCACCTGAAACGAGCAACATCGCGGGCGTGATACCTTGGGTTCATCTCTGATTTATAGGTATGCTCTTGCTCTTCGTCAATAACAATTAAACCTAAATTGCTAAATGGTGCAAAAACTGCGGAACGGGTTCCGATAGCAATTTTTGCTTCTCCGTTTTTAACCCTTTTCCACTCGTCAATTCTTTCACCGGCAGAAAGTGCGCTGTGAAAAACAGCTACTTTATCACCGAAATGAGAATAAAAAATACCCAAGGTCTGTGGTGTAAGAGCAATTTCAGGAACCATTACTATAACATCTTTCCCGTCGTTTATGACCTCTTCAATAAGTTTCAGAAAAACCTGTGTTTTTCCCGAACCTGTTACACCAAAAAGCAAGGATGCAGAGCCTTTACCACTTTTATATTGGCTTAAAAGCTCACTAAACGCTTTATTCTGCGAGCTTGTCAGTTCAGGTGATGGAGTTTGTTCTTTTGATTTCTCGTATCTTGGTTTTCTGTAAATCTCACTGTCATAGAGCTCTGCATAACCTTTTTTTACAATAGCATTTATAACTGCAGGAGTTACACCCGTAAAATAACAAACCTCTTTAACGGAAGCACCTCCGATATCAAGAAGAAGCCTTACAACACTCTTTTGTTTTGGAGTAAGCGTTGATAAAATCCCCTCCGCCTCGGTTTCATTAAGTGCAAGGCGAACGTTTTTAACCGTTAAATCCCCTGTTTTACGCTTTGCATCAACATTAGTCACAAGGATATCTTTTTTTACGAGTTTTTCAAGGATTTTGTTCTCTGAGTCAAGTCCCAAATCATTGAGAATTTTCTCACGTTTAATATATTTACAGCTATCTTTAAGATAGTTATAAACGCGAACTTCATCCTCTTTAAGCTTATTTAATACTTCATCTGACACATTGTTTGCCATATAAGAAACAATGTAATTAAGACCTATACCGGCCGGAAGCATAGCTTTTGCAGCTTCATAAAGAGTGCAAAAGGTTGTTTCTTTAAGCCAGAAAACAAGCGAAACCATTTCATTATCAAAAAGAGGTTCTTTGTCAAGAACATTGATTACTGATTTAAGTCTTCCTATGTTTTCTGTTTCAAGAAGCGGCTCCACAGACAATATAAGTCCTTGTTTTTTTCGGTTACCATTGCCGAAAGGCACCATAACCCTGCATCCTACAACGGCTTTTTCTTCTAATTCCGATGGAATTTTATAAGAGTAAACTGCGTCAAAGTGATATGCAAGGCCTTCAACTGCTACCTTGGCTAAAAGCGTACCGACACCCATAGTTAAATGTGAGCGATTTCATCAGGCTCTACAATTTTGTATTCGCCCTCAAGAAGCTGATTAAGAGCATCACTAACCGGTTTTTCTGTTGTGACAACCTTATCTTCAAGGTTTTTGTCGGAAATCTCACGAGCAAGTTTTGCTGTAGCAGTTACAAGAGAGTAACGGCTGATGTGTCCTGTGAGTACTTTACTAAGATCTTGATTAAGCATAATATTCTATCCTTTCGGTTTATTAATTTTCTAATATATTTTCAACAATATTTACCATTCTGCAATATCGTAATTTTTCAGATTCAAGAATCTTTACTATTTGCTCTGCACAAAGGTTAATATCATCATTAATAACAACATAATCGTATTCATTTGCTCTTGAAAGCTCGTCTTTTGCGGTTTTGTAACGTTTCAGGAAACTTTCTTCCGTTTCTGTTCCCCTACCTCTTAAGCGCCTTTCAAGTTCTTCCATTGATGGCGGAATTATAAATATGGAAAGTGCTTCAGGCATTGCTTTTCTCACATTACCTGCACCCTCAACCTCTATTTTCAAAAGGATGCAACCGCCTTTATTAATGTGCCTTTCAACCTCGGACTTAGGTGTTCCGTAGTAATTATCATTATAAATTGTATATTCAAGGAATTCTTGATTTTTAATTTTTTCCTCGAAAGTATTTTTATCAACAAAGTAGTAATCTACTCCGTCTTTTTCACCATCTCGCATATCTCGTGTTGTGGCAGAAATGGTTTTATCAAAAGAAAAATCACTTTCCTTTAATTTTTCTAAAACTGTGTCCTTACCTGAACCCGATGGTCCCGAAAGAACAACAAGCATACCTTTACCCTTCAAATCCAAAGTCCCTGCCTCCTTTTTGGTCGTTGAACCTTGTGAGCAATTGCTCAGCCGACAAAAATGATAAAACAACATTGTCGCTATCAGTTATAATAACACCTTTTGTTTTTCTGCCGTGGGTGGCGTCAATAAGCTGAGCTCTTTCCTTACATTCCTGAATCATACGCTTTGCAGGTGCAGATTCGGGACTGATAATTGCAACTACTCTGTCAGCATTAATAAGGTTGCCGAAACCTATATTTACAAGCTTCATAATAACACCTTATTCAATATTCTGTATCTGTTCTCTGATTTTTTCAACTTCTGCTTTAATATCTATAACTCTGCGGGCAATGTCAACATCCTGTGCTTTTGATCCGATTGTGTTTGCTTCGCGGTTAATTTCCTGAACAAGAAAATCAAGTTTTCTTCCCACAGCTTCGTTAGAATCAAGCATTGAATGAAGCTGGTCAATATGACTTCTGAGTCTTACCGTTTCTTCTGCAACGGCAACCTTGTCCGCATAAATTGCAGCTTCTGTTAGAATTCTTGCTTCATCAACCTGAGTATCGCCTAAAACAGTTTTCATTCTTTCAAGAAGTTTTTCAGAATATGCTTTGACTGTTTCGGGTGAGCGTTGCTCTATGTAAGCAACATTGTCAATTATCAAATCTGCTCTTGAAAGCACATCTGCTTTAAGCTTTTCGCCTTCAATTTCACGCATTTTGACAAATTCTGCAAGTGCTTCTTTAACCGCAACCTGAACCTTATTCCATAAATCCTCTTCATCAACAGGAGCTTTGGTTATGGAAAGAATATCTGAAAAACGAGCAAGAGAAAGTGCGGTTAAATCATTTTTCACTTCGAATTTTTCGGAAAGCTCTTCAACAGCCTTTACATAACCAACTGCAAGAGGTTCGTTGATGCTTACGATAACACTCTCGTCTGCGGTTGTTTCAATCTGCAAAGAACATTCAACTTTACCTCGGGAAATCTCGGTTGAAAGCAAGGATTTCACCTTTTCTTCCAGAAAAGAAAATGTTCTGGGCATTTTTGCATAAAAATCGAAGTATCTGTTATTAACACTTCTGATTTCAACTGTTATATTATAACCTTCAACAGAAACCTGTGCTCTGCCGAAGCCTGTCATACTTCTAATCATATTTGCGCCTCTATTATTTTATTTATCATTGACTTTGTAAGCGGTGAACCTCATCCTCTGTAAGTTCTCGCCATTTTCCGACTTTAAGCATACCAAGTTTAACAGAACCGATGGCATTTCTTTTAAGACGAATAACATCAAGGCTGACACTTTCGCACATTTTACGAATCTGTCTGTTTCTGCCCTCATAAATTGTTATTTCAAAAACACTTCTTGTGGCAGATTTTTCAATAATTCTTACTTGTGCGGGTAATGTGTCTCTTCCGTCTCCCTCAATATCAATTCCGCCTTCCAGCTTTTCAACCTGCGCATCATTGATATTTGAACGAACTGTTACTCTATAGGTTTTAGGAATATGCTTTCTTGGATGCATAACCGCATTTGCAAACTCACCATCATTTGTAAGAAGCAAAAGGCCTTCGGAGTCTCTGTCAAGTCTGCCCACAGGATAAACGGTTGCGCCGACATCCTCTACTAACACAGCAACACATTTTCTGCCAAGCTCATCACTCATGGTTGTAACATAACCACGTGGCTTGTTTAACATTATATAATACTTCTGCTTTACAGCAACAACCTTTTTTCCGCTAACAGTAACAGTATCTTTTTTAGGGTCAATTTTATCGCCAACAACGGCAATTTTGCCGTTAACCTTAACTTTACCGGCATTAATCAGTTCTTCCGATTTTCTGCGGGAAGCAACTGAACATTCCGATAAATATTTTTGTAATCTAACGAGAGCCATAATTTTTCCAATCTGTTTTATTTAAAATATTCTTTTATTTTATCAAAAAAAGAGGTTCTTTTTTCTCTTTCCATGAAATTCATAGGTGCATTTTCCGTGGAGAGCAAATCACTTTTACAAAGCAGTACTCCATCACTTGAAAACACATTAACACAACCTACCCTATCGCCTTTTTTCACACCCGAATAAAGAAATTTGTCACATAAAACAACAATCTGTGTATTTATTTCTTCATTAAGACCGGTATAGGTAAGTTGATTTTTGAGTTTAACACCTATTTTTTTGTTATCAGACCCAACAACATCAATTTTAATTTCTTTTGCATTGAATTCCGTTTCATATACTCCGACCTTTTCAAAACCATATTCAAAGAGTTTTTCATGGTCATTCCAATCATCAGGTGCAGAAAGTGTTACTGCAACAAGAGTTACACCCTTTCTTTCAGCCGCACTGACAAGGCAACGCCCTGAGGCTTTTGTAAAACCGGTTTTAATGCCAAAAGCACCCTCAACAGTATTCAATAACTTATTATGATTTTTAAAGGTTCGGTTATATTGGGGATTACCATAAGAAACACTTAAAGAAGACAATGAACAAATATCACGTAACTGCTTGTTTTTTATAGCGTAGCTACCCAAAAGAGCCATATCAAAAGCAGTGGAAAAATGCCCCTCTTCAGTAAGTCCGGATGGATTTTTGAAACAGGTATTTTCCATACCGATTTCTTTTGCTTTTTTGTTCATTAAATAAACAAAATTTTCTCTTGATTTGCCGATAACTCTTGCGGTTACATTAGCCGCATCATTTCCGCTTTCAAGAAGCATACCGCAAATGAGCGTTTCAAGAGTTATTTTGTCACCATCTTTAAGACCTATTGACGTGCCCTCAATACGAACATCATCATCCTCTGCCACAACAGTTTTCTTCAAATTTCCTCTCTCAATTGCAAGAAGGGCGGTCATTATTTTAGTTGTACTCGCCATCCCACGCTTTTCATAAGCGTTTTTTTCATAAATAACCTCATTGGTAAGAGCATTTATTAAAACTGCAGATTTTGCCGAAAGAGGAATTTCAACTGCATTTACTTTTATGCACAAGGAAAAAATTATTGAAATAGTAATAAATGTTGCTGCTAATCTTTTAATCATTCTAACCACCCACTTTTAAATAAATATATGCAGGTGGTTATTATTAAAATACAAATTTATTCCACTACTTCAGTAGCATCGTCTTTCTTTTTATTTGTAAGTTTTGTTACCTTATCAAACATTTCAGGAACAAGACTAACAGCTCTTTCAATAGCATTGTCATTAGAAACGATGTGTTTGATTGTAACATCGCCATCTTTAATAACGAGGAAAGCAACGGGGTTGATTGTGATACCTGCACCGCCTGCACCGCCGAAAAGTTCAACATTATTCTTGGAGGGGAAATCTGAACCACCCGAAGCAAAGCCGTATGTAACCTTTGATACGGGAATGATTGTAAGACCATCAGGAAGATTGATAGGTTCACCGATAATTGTGCTTACATCAACTAAATCCCTTACTTTTTCAATTGTTGTTTTAAGAATTCCGTTTGCTGATTTTTCCATAATGGAAACACCGTCCTTATCTATAAAAATTATTTGTTTATATTTTCACCCTGCTCTGTTGCATTGGTTTTTACGATTTCCTTTGCAACAGTTTGGGGAATTTTTTTACTTTTATCACTTTTCTTTTTAGAGAAAAGAATTTTAAACAATATTTTGAATGCTAACTGAAAAGCTAAAACTACAGCACCATTGGTAACTTTAATGGGTCTTAAATGAAGTCTTATAAAAGCACTTGCAGAAGATTTTTGCGCAAGAAAATCGGGACTAATATCAAAGTCATATTTTCTTACCTTGCAGGTGGAAATAAGTTTACCTAAAACAGGATAGAGCCAAGCACAAAGTTTACCATGTTTAATGGCAGTATCTGCCGCATCACTACCAACGGTAGTCATTGTAATATAAAGCTCATCTATGGTAAAGGTTTTGTAAATCTTGCCAAAGAAGCCACTGAGAGAATTACCCAAATCACGAAGCATTTTCTCAAGTCCTTCATAGCCATGGTCAATATACAGCTGTTTTATCAGGCTGTTACCCTGCTTCTGTGTTTTTTCTTTTTTGGTCTTTGGGTCTTTTGTTGGGTCAACAGTTTCAGTAGATTCAGTTATTTCTCCGTCAACCGCATCTACTTGCTCACCTTTACTCTTTTTAGTTTTATTATCTTCTTTGGATTTCTTTTCTTTTTTAGGTTTCTTTTCCTTTTTCTCTTTTGAGGTATCAACTATCGGAATAGTTATGAAAAGATATTTCAATTTAATAAGTGTTTTCTCTCCATAATCAACAATAACGGTGACTTTTAAGGAAAACATGATTACAAAGAAAAGAATTATACCTAATAACGTATATAAAACAGGCATTCTCTCGCCCCTTTTAATTTATTATTTTTTTAATTATCGGATGTTTTTTCATGATTTTCTGTCTCTTCCTGTGGTCCGTCTTCACCATCAAAAAGGGAAAGCTGACCATTGTCAACATCAGACATCAAAACGTCTCTGTCAGCTGTGGGTAATTCAGGAAGTTCATCAAGTGAGCTTAACGAAAAGCATCTTAAAAAGTTAGCCGTCGTGCCGTAAAGAACAGGTCTTCCGGGTACATCAAGTCTGCCCTTTTCCTCAACAAGCTCTTTCTGACAAAGTGTATTTACAACGCCTGAGCAGTCAACACCACGAATTTGTTCTATGTAAGGCTTTGTAATGGGCTGATTGTATGCAATAATTGCAAGAACCTCAAATGCTGCCTGAGAAAGAGGTGCATTTCTTTTAAGGTCAAGAACTGTTCTTATTTCTTCAACAAATTCTTTTTTACTGCAAAGCTGATATTTGGTATCAAGCTGTAAAAGACATATACCGCTATCATCACTTTCGAGCTTTTCCCCTAATTCATCAAGAACTAAAAGCATTGTTTCGTCATCATAACCCAAAACATTTGCAAGTTTTGTGTATTCAATTGGTTCTGCCGCCGCAAAAAGCACTGCCTGAGTTGCGGCAATTTGTTTGTTCTCTATCAAGAGTTTTCCATTCCTTCCAAAATCTCAATTTGAGCATCATCTCCGTCGCCGGAAATGTAAATAGTTTTATTTTTAGCAAGTTCCAATATAGCAAGAAAAGCCGCAACAAGATCAGAACGGGACTTAGCTTCCTTATATATATCAAAAAGCTTACGTTTTTTTCGTTTTTTAAGAGAAGATACGATTGAATCAATTTTAGAGCCAACAGAAACTATCTTCTTGGTTACAATGGTTTTAAATGAATCAATAGGTGGTGGTAATCGCCTTAATTTTTTACCTGCCGCAAGAGAATATGCGCTTAAAAGCTCCGAGGGTTCGTGAAGTCTTTTATAAGTATTATCGGGTGATACGCTTTCCTGAAAGCCTCTTGCAGTATAGTTAAAGCCATCTGTCATCTGAGCAAGTTTCCCCGCAAGGATTTTGCAATCACGGTATTCAAGAAGTTCGTCACGAAGTTCGTTTTTAAGATCCTCTGCTTCATCATAAACAGGCAAAAGAGAAACTGTTTTAATATAAACAAGTCGAGCAGCCATCTCAAGAAACTCACTTGCAATCTCCATATTCTCTTCCTGCATTTCACGAACATAGGATGTATATTGTTCAACAAGCTCCAGAATCGGAATATCATAAATATCAAGTTTGTGTTTTGTTATAAGGTGCAACAGTAAGTCCATGGGACCTTCAAACACCTCAAGTTTGTAGTTTATTTTTTCCATAAAAATCCTTATTCTGTATTATACAAATGGTATTGATGCAACTGTATTTAAAAGTGATAACACCGCACCTGAAAGAAAACTTAAAGGTGTTGAAAGAATGCCCGTGAAAAGCAATACAAACAAACCAATCATTATATATCTTTCATACTGCATTATTTTATAATAATATTTTGATGGTAACAAAGCAGTTGCAAGACGAGAACCATCAAGTGGCGGAATGGGTAAAAGATTAAATACAGCAAGGTTAACGTTAATAACTGCTGCATAAAAGAAGAACATACCCATATACGTCATCATTACATTACCGTTTTCAGAACCAAAATAATACAACGCGTTATATATAAATAACAACACTAAACCTTGTAAAATATTGCACAAAGGCCCGGCCAATGCAACAAGCGCCATATCTCTTTTTGGCTTTTTGAATCTTCTCATTCTCACTTCAACGGGCTTTGCATAACCAAAACCGAAAAGAAAAATCATCAAAGCTCCGCGTTTATCAATATGAGCCATCGGGTTTATTGTAAGTCTGCCTCTTAAACGAGGGGTATCATCGCCAAGTTTCACCGCAAGAAGTGCATGTGCAAACTCATGCAAAGGCGTTGCGCAAAACACAACGAAAGCCATTGAACTAATATAAATGATTAAATCAACTATATCGAAATCTCCGCTTAAAATATCGCTTAAATATCTTAGCATAACAAACTCCTATCTTTTTACTGCAACAACTCTGTCAAGACCGCTTGCATCTTTAATAATTCTTGCTTTCTCCGCTTTATTTACAAATAATGACAAAACATCTTTACCCTGCTCTTCGCCGATTTCCATAGCAATATAGCCACCTTTATTTATGTAAGTAAACCAATTTTCTGACAAAGCGCGATAGAAAACAAGTCCATCGTCACCGCCATCAAGAGCCATAAAAGGTTCAAAGGCTATTTCCGGTTGAAGATTTTTTATTTCTTCAGTTCTTATATACGGTGGATTTGAAAGAACAATATCAGGTCTTGGTAACCCTAAAAAGCCAACAGAATCAAGAACATCTGCTTTAACAATAGTTACATTATCTGCACCTAAAAGTTCTTTATTCGTTGTGGTATATTCAATTGCTACTTCTGAAATATCAACACAGATAACTTTTATTGTCGGGAACAGTTTTGCAACAGTAAGACCAATACAACCACTTCCGCAACAAAGGTCATAAACAACCTTGAAATCATTTTTCTGTATCTTTTCTGCGGCAAATTCAACTAAAAGCTCTGTTTCGGGACGGGGTATCAACACACCCTCGCCAACTTTAAAGCTGAAGCGGTGAAAATCCCACATTCCGATAATATATTGCAAAGGTTCATGATTGCAACGTCTTTTAACACAATCTTCAAAGAAGAAAAGTTTCCCCTCTTCTATGGGACTGCCCGAATTTAAAAGCAATTGCGTTTTATTCATTCCTAAACAAAAAGAAATCAACTGTTGAGCATCAAACTCGGGACTGTCGCACCCTGCTTCTGTAAGTGATTTTATTGCTTCACGATATACGGAATAGAGATTTTTCAAGCCTCTTCATCCTCCGCTTTGTTATCTTCAGCATCAAAAAGAACTGCTTTTATTGATTCAATACCAACCTCAATAATATCATCTGTAGGCTCCTGTGTTGTTAATCTTTGCATCCAGAGACCGGGAGCTGAAAGAATTTTGACAAGTGCGTTATCATGCTTTCCTGCATAACGTATAAACTCATAACCAATACCAACAGTTACGGGAACAATTAATAACTTAATTGCCATCCAAACTGCACGCACCTCATCAATACCAGGAAAAGCAACCACAAGGACAGATGAAATAAGAATACTGATGATAAGAATAACAAAAATGAAGCTTGTTCCGCAACGGGGATGAAAACGCTGTTGTTTTCTTACATTTTCAACCGTAAGCTCAAGTCCCTGCTCGTAACAGAAAATAGATTTATGCTCTGCTCCATGATACATAAATACACGTTTAATATCGGGGATTTTTGAAACAATCCAGATATATGCAACAAAAATTATCATTCTCATTATACCCTCAAAAAGAGGATGAAGATTTGCGAGTGCATCTTTGAAAAGATATTTATCTACCGTATCAACAAGAAATGTGGGAAGATAAAAAAACAGGACAAATGCAAGACCGCAACCGAGAACCATTGAGATACCCGTAATCACAGCCATCATTTTAGGTCCGAAATGGTCTGAAATCCATTTATCAAGTTTTGACATATTCTCAGGGTCGGTATCATCATCAAGACCTGCTTTTTCAGCAGATTTTTCCATACATTTGAATCCGAAAAGTAATGATTCAACCATATTGAAAACACCTCTGATTAAGGGCCAACCTGCAGGTTTGAACTTATCTTTGATATGCTTAACCTCAAGTTTTTCCGTATCAATAGTACCATCGGGAAGCCTTACGGACATTGCAGCACCTTTGGGACCTTGCATCATAATCCCCTCAATAAGAGCTTGTCCGCCAACGGAAATTTTAGGGCAACATTTTTCTTTATTATTCATTATCTTCTACCTTCATTTCTTCAGTAATGGGAATTACAGGCTCAACTGCAACCTTTTCTACGGGGAAAATAACCGTTACCGTTGTCCCCACACCAAGTTCACTATTAATTTCCAATATACCATTATGGAGCTTTACGATTTCATCAACAACTGCAAGTCCGATACCGGAACCGCGAACCTGCAAATTTGCTTTATAGAACTTCTTTTTAATATTCGGTAAATCTTCTTCTGCAATACCGCAACCGTTGTCAGCAAAATGAATTGTTAGTGTACCATCATCAACAAGTGCCACAACATTAACAAGACCACCTTGTTCGGAATATTTAAAAGCATTATCAAGTATATTAACAAAAACCTGTTTAATTCTGTTAAGGTCTGCCATCATAGGAGCAGGAACCTCCGGAACAGAATAAGTCAGTTCTATTCCATCGCGCTTTGAACGTTCTTTAAACACGAAAATTGCTTCATCCAGCTCCGCAAGTACATCTATTTTTTCAAGTCTTAAGGTCATACTGCCACTTTGTATACGAGAAAAGTCAAGCAGCTCTTCAACAAGCTTTGAAAGTCTTTCTGATTCATTAATAATAACTTCTGTACCTCTGCGGGCAATTTCCTTATCTTCTCCGCCAAGTTCCTTAAGCATCTCACCCCAACCCTTGATTGCTGTAAGAGGTGTTCTCAATTCGTGAGAAACAGTCGAAATAAAGTCATTTTTTAATTTATCCGTTGCGGCAACCTCAGCAATCATTCCGTTAATAGAGTCTGCAAGTTCTGTAATTTCGTCATCGTCTCTATCATCAGATTCTATTCGGACATCAAAATCTCCTTCAGAAAACTGCCTTGCGGCATCGTTAATTTTACGAACGGGCGTAACAATGGTCTGAATAAAGAACACACCGGAAAGAGCTACAAAAAACAGCGCAATAAAATAAACTATAAGAATTAAAAAAATCAATCCGATAATCTGTCTGTCTATGGCTCTCAGAGATGTAATAAAACGAACGGCACCTGTAAATTCACCATCCGGACGAGGTAATATCATTGACACTGCCATAATATGTTCGCCGTTACCGTTAAACCCGGACCATTTACTTATACCACTGGTTGATTCAAGTGCCTCTTTAACATCATCCATCTCTTCAAGCTTTTCGCTAACACCAAAGCCCGAAGATGAAAAAGAAACTGTTCCCTTTCGGTTGACAACCTGAACCTCCATTCTGCTTTTATCTGCAAAGCTGTCAACAAACTCTTTTGCTTTTTCATTAAATATCTCATCACTACCATTCACATAGGGAGAGAAAAAGGTGGTAACGCTTTCATTAGCATAACCTGATAAATAGTTAGTTACATAGTTTCTGTAATAACTAATTACAAAAACAACACATACAGAAAGGAGCACCAATAAAATCAGAGCAGTAACAAGCAAAGTGTTTGTAGCCCATCTTTTTGTAATACCTTTAATTTTCACTGCTCTCACTCCTTTCTGATTCTTAGCTCATATTAAGCCCTGCGATTAAAGCCATTTATAACCCATACCCCAAACAGTAACAAGATGCTTGGGTATTGAAGGTTCATCCTCTATTTTCATTCTTAAACGTCTGATGTTTACGTCTACAACTTTTTCATCACCGAAATAAGATTCGCCCCACACTTCTTTTAAAATGTCGGTTCTGCTTAATGCTTTTCCTGCATTTGTGAAGAAAAATTCAATTATCTGAAACTCAACCTGTGTAAGCTCTATGAGCTCGTTATTTTTATAAAGAGTTCTGTTTCTTAAATTAAGTTCAAAGGGTTCGAGGGTTATTTTATCAATTCTTGAAGGTTGAATTTTAGTTTGATTATTTAAAGCAACTCTGCGATATACGCTATCGACTCTCGCCATAAGCTCGGATGGTGAAAATGGTTTTGTTATGTAGTCATCGGCACCCATAAGAAGACCCGAAACCTTGTCCATCTCCTGTGTTTTTGCAGTAAGCATAATTATACCAACTGTACCACTTACACTTCTGAGTCTTTTGCAAACCTCAAGACCATCAACATTTGGCATCATTATATCAAGCAAAACTACATCAAATTCACCGTTCTTCTCGCTATAAAAATCCAATGCCTGTTGACCATCACAAGCTTCTGTTACCTCATAACCTGCTCGGCGCAAAGTTATACCGATAATTTCTCTGATAGCTGCTTCATCTTCAGCAATTAGTACCTTTTTCATAATTCGTCTCACTTTCACACTATAATAAAGGATGATTTTACACCCTCAGCGGTAATTCCGAAATCCTCACCATAAGAAGATATTTCATAGTAAAAAGTTCCGCTTTCATTCTTTAAAAGTTTTTCGCCCTTAACTTTTGTTTTATCATTTTGTTCCCTGAAAGAAATTGACAAAAGTTCATCTTTTACAAGTTCTTCCTGACCATCCCATAAACAAAATTTAAGTGCCTGATCTAAAGTATCATAATAAACAGTAATATCATTGGCTTTCGTAACTCTGTAAAGATACGATTCAATGGGATTAAAAAGGGTTGTTATACTGCCTTCACTTTTATCGCCAAAAGAATTCAACCATTCCAACATTGTAAAAGTGTATTGAACATCTGCCCTTTTAACTGTCAACAGTTTTTCATCACCATTAAGTTTTGTATTTGTAGGTATTTCTAAAAGTCCGTCACCATCAATATCACGGCAATAAATTTTTGAACTGCGCAAGGTAGAAGTGAGCGGATTTTTTATAGCTCTCTCAGTTCTGAGGTCTTTACAATTCCAATAAAGCATTTCAGTAAACATTGATGTTTCAGTTTTAGCACAATCTATAAACATACGTTTACACAGCTCACCATTATATCTGACCTCATCGAACTGAATTTTAGAAACAGAATTAATGTGGGCATCTAATTTCACTTCACTGTATTTTACAAAATCAGTACTTTCCGAAAGAGAGAAACAACGGAAATATGATTTTTGCACCTCACCGGTATCGTCAAGATGAATAAGTACTATATCATCCTGATCATCACCGTTAAAATCGGTTATGGTTTTGGAATTGTAATATTCATTACCCAAGGTATTTAAAGTAAAAATCCCTTTATCCCCTGATGAAACCGAATAAACACTGGCAATTTTTGATACTTTGGTATCGAACAACGACCAACCGACTATAATCTCGTAAATACCATCATTATCCATATCGGAAAACGAAACATCGTAAACTCCGCTTCCCGCACCTTTAACATCTGCTGAAATCATCCAGGTATCGTTAACACATTCCAAAAAAGACATTCTCACAGAAGTATCGACAGCAGAATCGGTATAGAAAACAATCGCTTCTTCTTGACTATCGCCATTTATATCAAACAAAACAAAGGATGTCTGATAATCACCATTCTGAGGTGTTCTCAATTGAATGGTTTTTTCCGCCATTAATTTTTTAAAAGCCTCTTCAACCTCACCATTTTTACCTGACTGTAAAGGTGGACTCATAAGACTTTCAACAGAAAAAAAATTAAGAGAGCAACCTGAACACAAAACAAGCATAATAACACACAACACGGTTGCTGTTATCTTTTTTATTTTCATAAGATTGCCCTCCTTTTAATTATCACAAACTTACTTCAACACTATATGTGCCGTAAATCCAACAACCTGCATTGTTAACAGTTACAACTGCAGGCACTGTCACTGACTGTCCCTGACTTATGTCAACAACTGACAAATCAATTTCAACTTTTATATTCTCAGCTGTTATTGATTCGAGTTCCTTTTCTGTACCGATAACAACTACTGATTTGTTAAGCCCTGAAATTTTATAATCCTTCTCTTCAGGGTTGTTAACCTGAAAATCATCAGCAGATAATGTTATATACTCCTGATTAATGCCTGACATATCAACATTAACAGTAAATTCTTCGGTTTGGTTTTCATCAGCAACAGAAAGATCATCAGCAAGGAAAGTAAACACATGGTTAGACGGCGAAAGAGTTTTAAAATCTATTGTGCCGACTGTAAAATCAACCGTCTTATCAAAATCATCAACAGAAATGTTGAACAAAGCCTTTGACGGTGAAACAGTGTATTCTAAAGGTGTTACTACAAAATTATCCGGTGCATTTTTAAACGCAACAATTGTTTTAAGCTCTTTTGTCTGCAAAACAGGTATTGTTAAAACAACCTTATCAATGTTCATGGTGACATACTTAAAATCAGTTTTGTTTTTATCACTCAACAAAACAATTTCTGCATCTGCAGATTTGTTTGATGAAAGGGATTTTTCAAGAACAAGCTTAGCAACAACTTTTTCAATTCTGTTAATTTCGGTAGACGGACCCGTAACCGTTACAGAAGTTTCTGACAAATTAATATTGCCACGTGTAAAACCATCTTCAACTATCGGGAAACCGTCTGCCACAACCTCGGGTTCAATTACCATTTGTACTGTTTTGGCAGTATCAAAATAAACATCAATTGTTTTTGATGAAATTGATTTTATTTTATAATCCGCACCCTCAGGAATTTCGGGTTTTAACTGCAATGTTCTGTTACCTGCAGAATCAACACTGTTTGTCTGGGCAGTAATAACAATATCTTCCGCCGAAAGAGCAGTGGGAGATATCTGATACTTTTTACCTTCAACCGTAACATCAACAGTAAAATCCTTTTCACCGAAAACTTCCAATCCGAATTGCGATGGCACTGTTGAATCGATATTAACTTTTACGCCTTGTATAACTCTCGTTGTTGGTTCGCTGACATTCACCACAACCATTAACCAGATAACCAATGCCGCAACAAGAGAAAACACCAAAAGAAATTTATCATTATTAAAGAGGTCATTAAGTTTGAATTTAGTTTTCATCCTTGTTACCTCCTGAATTATGATTTTTCTTCTTGAAGAATATTCGTTTTTTATTGTTTTCGTTATTGGAATTCTGCGGAACCAATTCGCTTAAAAGCATTTCTCTGAGTTTACCTGTTGTTACATCTCTTGTAAGCACACCATTTACTGCAACAGAAATAGCACCTGTTTCTTCCGAAACAATAACTGCAATTGCATCACTTTGTTCAGTAACACCTATTGCTGCTCTGTGACGAGTTCCCAATTCACTATCAAGTGTGTTACTTTGTGTAAGAGGCAGAATACAACCTGCGGCATGTATTCTGCTGTCGCGAACAACAACCGCACCATCATGAAGAGCTGAATTTTTGAAAAACAAACCATTAAAAAGTTCGGGTGAAGACTGAGCATCAAGAACTGTTCCGGTTTTAATAATTTCCTGAAGAGGAGCAATTTTTTCAAATACTACAAGGGCACCTGTCTTTGTATCACTCAAATCACTTGCTGCTTTGCAAAAATCGTTTACGGTTGAAATAACTTCCTTTTCAATCGTTTCACTATTTCTGAAATTAAAAAAAGAAAAATCCGAAATTGAACGTCTGCCAAATTTTTCAAGAATGTTTCGCAGCTCCGGAGAAAACAGAACAACAAGAATTATAATACTGTTTTGAAACAAAATTGATAAAATATATTCGGAGGCTTCCATATTCAACAATTTAACAAATGCAAATACAATACCAAGAAATGCGATTCCCTTAATAAGCTGAAAGGTTCTTGATCCCCTTATAAGTTTAATTCCCTCGTATATGATAAAAGCAACCAAAAGAATATCAAGAAAATCTGAAAGGAAATTAAAACTCAAAAGAGCATCACCGATTTTTTCGAAATAATTCACAATAGTGCTCATTAATTCACCGCTTTCCGTACGTATTCAAACATTTTTACCCAATATATTGTAATTATATCATATATTTCTATAGAATGCAATTTAGAACGCAATTTTTCTGACTAAAATTAAAAATTTTTTTACATCTTTTTCTTGACTAAAAATTGATGGTGAAACACGAACAGCACCTTGTTTTTCCGTTTTATTTGAAATGTGTGCTAACGGCGAACAGTGATAACCTCCCCTGACTGCAACACCATTATCATTAAGATAAGCTGAAACCTTTTCACTATGCATATTTTCAACATTAAAACTTACAAGCGGAGCAAAGCGAGAACCATCAAAATCATCTTGATATAGCGATATTTTAGACATTTCCTTCAACCCGTCATAAATTTGCTGACAAAGCCTTAATTCTTTTGTGAAAATTCGGTTTTTATCTAACCTGATAACCGTTTCCACGCCTTTTTTTAATCCGCAAATACAAGGCACATTCAAGGTTCCGCTTTCAAGCCGTTCAGGATAAGTCTCAGGTTGAGAAAAATCAAATGATTTAGTACCTGTACCGCCTTCAATAACAGTTGAAAAATCAAGATTTTTATGAAGCAAGGCGCCTGTTCCCATAGGTCCTAAAAGACCTTTATGCCCGGGAACACAAAGACAATCAATGCCCTGTTTTTTCATATCAAGCTCTATAATCCCTGCCCCCTGCGCACCGTCAACAAAAAAGATTGCACCATTTTCATGTGAAATATCAGATAATTCTTTTAAAGGCAAAATGTTACCGAAAACATTTGATACTGCCGTAACAATGCACAGTTTGGTGTTGGTTTTAAAGGAGTTTTTCAAATTCACTATAGTTTCTTCTTCAGTTTTTCCAACCTTAAATACAGTAAAATCTGCAATCTCATCCTCTTTTAATTTATAAACAGGTCTTAAAACAGAATTGTGTTCAAGAGACGATATAATTATATGGTCGCCTTTTTTAATTATCCCCTTTATTGCCGTGTTAAGAGCATAGGTGCAATTAGGGAAAAATGACACAAATTCCGGACCATATCCGTTAAAAAAACGGTCAAGAGTTCCCCTGCATAAATAAACTTGATTGGCGGCAGAAACAGACAAATCGTGTCCGCTTCTACCGGGATTTGCACCATATAAATTCAATGCAGCAGTAACAGTTTTTACAACCTCAATGGGCTTCGGGAAAGTAGTAGCCGCGTTATCGAAATAAATCATAAAACATCACCTAAATCCACAACACCAAGTACTTTAATCCCATTTGATTTCAAAACAGAAAAACAACGGTTATCGATATTTCTTACATAAATAACATACCCGCACCCCTCATCTGTTTCAGGCTGAGGATTGCGGGTCAGATACGCTTTATAGCCATTTTTTTGCAAAAGGTCACGCCCTTTCATAGCGTAGGTCAAAGAGCCGACCTTGATACCTTTTTTTATCATAAAAAGACCCTTCCATATTAAGTTAGACAAACCGTCTTGTACATAATATGAAAGGGGTTGAATTTAGTTACTTTCAATAAGGCAAACACAATGAGCTGAGATACCCTCTTTACGCCCTGTAAACCCTAACTTTTCTTCAGTTGTTGCCTTGACACTGACAAAATCAACATCAACCTTCAAAGCTTTTGCAATATTATCACGCATCATAATAATATGTGGTGCAAGTTTTGGTGCCTGAGCAATAACAGTTGCGTCGATGTTAACAACTTTATAGCCTTTTTCCTCAATGAGTTTAACAACACATGAAAGCAGTTTAAGACTGTCTGCACCTTTATATTCAGGGTCAGTATCAGGAAAATGCTTACCTATATCACCCAAAGCCGCCGCACCTAATAAACTATCGGAAATGGCGTGAAGCAACACATCAGCATCGGAATGACCTAAAAGCCCTTTTTCATAAGGAATTTCCACTCCGCCGATAATACATTTTCTGTTTTCTGCAAAAGCATGAACATCGTAACCATGACCGATTCTTATCATAAAACCACCTTATTTTACAAGATTTTCAAGACAAGCAAGTTTAACGGAAGTTGTAAGAACTTTCACCGCTTTTGAAAGCACTTCAGGTGTGGGGAAAGTGGGAGCAATACGAATATTGCTGTCTGTGGGGTCTTTACCATAAGGAAATGTAGCACCAACATTTGTAAGGGTAACCCCTGCATCTTTGCAGAGAACCCCCACTCTTGATGCGCTGCCACCTGTTACATCAAGACTGATGAAATAACCACCATTAGGGTTTACCCATTCTGCAATTTCAAGACCTGCAAGGTCCGATTCAAGAGTATTAATAACCGCATCAAACTTAGGTTTAAGTATTTTTGCGTGAAGTTTCATATGATTTTTAATTCCGTCAACATCCTTAAAGAACTTAACGTGACGAAGCATATTTACTTTATCGTAACTGATAGCCTGAACTGTGAGTCTTTTAAGGATTTCTTTAACATTTTCAACGGAGGTTGCGATACAGGAAACCCCTGCACCGGGATAAGAAATCTTAGATGTTGAAGCAACCTCAACAACCATATTTTTATTTTTCTCGGGGAGAACATCAAAAATATTGAGAAGTTCATCTGTTGTATCATTAAGGTCATGAACACAATAAGCATTATCCCAGATAATTCTGAAATCTTTTGCGGCAGTATCAAGATTTGCAATTCTCTTAACAGTTTCGGCAGAGAAAGTAATACCCTGAGGGTTAGAGTATTTGGGAACACAGAACATACCTTTAACAGAACTGTCCTTAACAGCCTCTTCAATAACTGCCATATCAGGACCGGTTTCTGTCATCGGAACATTAATCATTTCAATACCGAGATATTCACAAATTGCAAAATGTCTGTCATAACCGGGACAAGGACAAAGAAATTTAACCGTTCCCTGCTGAGACCAAGGAGTAAAGCCTGAACCCATGAACATACACTGAGCAACATAATCAAACATCAGGGAAAGACTTGAGTTACCGCCAACAATAATATTTTCAGGCTTAACTTCAAGTAAATCTGCGAAAAGTTTTTTACACTCGGGAATACCATCAAGAAGACCATAATTTCTTACATCAAGACCATTTTCACATTTAAAATTCCCATCTGAAAGTACATCAAGCATACCATCGGAAATATCAAGTTGGTCTGCACCGGGTTTACCGCGTGACATATCAATTGAAAGACCCTGTGCTTTAAGATTTTCGTACTCTGCCTTAACAGAATTATACTCGTTCAACAATTCATCTTTTGCCATTGAAAGATATGATTTAGACATAAAAATACTCCTACATATAATAAAACTGTGTGGTATTATATCAAAAATCTTTTGTTTTGTAAACCTCTTTACGTCACAAAAGAAATTTTTGTCGGGAGATAAAAATTATATCAGTATTTTATTATTACTATTGTAACTTTTGATTAAATATATTATAATTAAATGTCGAAACAACACTACGGGAGGGATTTTTTTGAAAAAACTTGCCATAATTGGTGCAGGTGCATCCGGTCTTTGTGCAGCTATTGAAGCAAAAAAAGCAAATCCTCTTATACAGATAGTTGTTTTTGAAAGAATGCAAAAAGCTGCTAAAAAGATACTTGCCACAGGTAACGGCAGATGCAATTTCACAAATGACGACCTCTCCCTGAAGCATTTCCATGGTAACAATAAGTTTTTAGAAAGCATTTTATCAAATGACTTCTCAAAAATCAAAGTATTTTTCAGAAGACTTGGTGTTCTTTCTTATGAAGAAAACGGAAGGATTTACCCTCGTTCCCAACAAGCATCAACAATAAAGGATGCTCTTTTAAAAAATGTTGAAAGTGAAGACACAATAATAAAAACAGACTTCCACATTAATCAAATTAAAAAAGCCAATAATGGTTTTATGGTTAATGACGAATACTTTGACAGTGTTATAATCTGCAGTGGCGGTAAAGCTGCCTCAGTTCATGGCTCTGATGGTTCCTGCTACAAATTTGCAGAAGCCTTCGGGCACAAACTGACACCGCTCTATCCCGCTCTTTGTGGTCTTGTTATAAGCGATAAGGACTTAAATTTATTAAAAGGTGTTCGTGCTGAATGTAATGTTAAGCTTTATTCAGCTAACACCTTATTAGGTAGTGAAAGTGGTGAAATTCAGTTTACCGACAAAGCAATTTCGGGAATACCTGTTATGAACCTTTCCCACCTGTGCGAAAACAAGAAAAACTTAAAAATCAACCTTGATTTGTGTCCTGAAATTAATGAAAAAGATTTATTCAATCACATAAAACTAACGGTAGATAATTCACCGGACATTGAAATTGAAAGTGTTTTAAACGGCATTGTTAATTTAAAACTCGGTTTTGCAGTTATAAACAGAAGCGGAATAAAACCACAGACAAAATCCAATTATGTTAAAGATTTTCAGATTAAGGAAGTTGTTAAGCAACTGAAAAGTTTTGAAATAAATATAAAATCTGCCAAAGGCTTTGATAATGCACAAATTACGAAGGGTGGCATTAATACAAATGATGTTTCACCCGAAACAATGATGTCAAAAAGAACAGAAGGATTATTCCTTTGTGGCGAAATTCTTGATATACACGGTGACTGTGGCGGTTATAACCTGCACCTTGCTTTCACAACAGGCAGAATTGCAGGAAACAGTGCAGGAAATTTTTTAAAATAAGGAAATAAAATGATACGAATTAATGAAATAAAAATGCCTTTGGGTGCAACAGAAGAAGATGTTAAAATTGCAACTGCAAAGGCATTGAAAATCAAAGAAAATGATATAAAGTCATTCTCTCTTGCAAGGCGTTCTATTGACTCCCGCAAGAAAGATAACATAATACTTGTTTATTCTGTGGAAATCGAAACCGAACTTGACGAAGAAAGAATCGTGGCACCATTTCCGCAAAACAAAGCATTTGTTACACAAAAATACGAATACACTCTTCCTGAGGCAAAAAGAAATTTTCCTTTAAGACCGGTTGTTGTCGGCTTTGGTCCTGCCGGTATGTTTGCCGCATTAACTCTTGCCAAAGCAGGACTTAATCCTATTGTTTTAGAGCGTGGTTCGGCAGTTGAAGAAAGAACAAACGAGGTTAACAATTTCTGGACCGAGCGTGTTCTTAACACCAATTCCAATGTTCAATTCGGTGAGGGCGGTGCAGGTACTTTTTCTGATGGTAAACTGACAACAGGCATAAAAGACGGCAGATGCAGAGAGGTTTTTCTCCGTTTCGCAGAGTTTGGTGCACCTGAGGAAATTCTTTATTCTGCAACTCCACATATCGGCACAGACAAACTTAAAACAGTTGTCAGAAATCTTCGTAATGAAGTTATCAGACTTGGCGGAGAAATCAAATTTAACACACAGCTGATTGATATTATTACCGCAAACGGATTTGTTCAGGGAATAACATATAAAAACCCGGACGGAACAACAACCGATATAGAAACCGACGCACTTATTCTTGCCATCGGACACTCCGCAAGAGATACATTTGAATTGGTTTACAGAAAAGGTCTTGAAATCATTCAAAAACCATTTTCTGTAGGTACAAGAATAGAGCATCCGCAAGAGCATATCAACAAAGCTCAATACGGTTCTTTATGGAACTCTCCCCTACTTCCTGTGGCGGATTATAAACTTGCTTGTCATCCAAAACACGGCAGAGGACTTTACACATTCTGCATGTGTCCCGGTGGTACAGTTGTTGCCGCATCTTCGGAAGAAGGTGGAATGGTTGTTAACGGAATGAGTGAATATGCCCGTGATAAAGAAAATGCAAACTGCGCTTTACTTGTTGGCATTGAGCCACCATTTGAAAGTGACCATCCCCTTGCAGGTATGTATCTTCAAAGAGAAATCGAACAAAAAGCTTTTAAGCTTGGCGGTGGTGATTACACCGCACCTGCTCAGCTTTTAGGCGACTTTTTGAAAGATACACCCTCTACCAGATTAGGTACTGTTAACCCCTCTTGTCCAACAGGAGTGACTATGACAGATATAAGAAAAGTTTTACCTAAAAAAGTTACCGATACCATTGCAGGTGCAATTCAGGATTTCGATAACAAGCTTCACGGCTTCAATTTATATGATGCTGTGCTTACCGCTCCCGAATCAAGAAGCTCTTCCCCCATTAGAATTATTCGTGATGAATTCTATCAGGCAAGCAGACTCCGCGGTCTTTATCCTTGTGGTGAAGGCGCAGGATACGCAGGCGGTATCGTTTCTGCCGCAGTTGACGGAATCCGTTGTGCAGAAGCAGTTTTAAGCGGTGAGTATTAATATTAATGTTACCTCGAGAATATAATTTCTCGGGGTGATTTTTTTGAAATTCAAAGTTATTAAAATCAGTTCTGTTTTTATGGTTTTTACACTTCTTGCACTTACAATTATTTCAACCGTAACTATTTCACACATAGGAATAACTGTCAGCAATTCCATAAGTAAATTGCCGATTTATTCTGTTGATACCAAAGAAAAGAAAATCGCAATAACCTTTGATGCAGCATGGAATGCCGAAGATACTGACGAACTGATTGAAATACTGAAAAAGCACAATGCAAAAGCCACAATTTTTGCAGTTGGTGACTGGGTGGAGAAAAATCCCGGGGCGGTCAAAAAGTTCCATAAAAACGGCAATGAAATGGCGAACCATTCTGATACTCATGCCATGTTCAGTAAAATCAGCAGAGAAGAAATAAAGAAAGAAATTCTTGACTGCAACAAAAAAATCCAAGAAATAACAGCGGTTTCTCCAAAACTTGTGAGAGCACCAAGCGGTGATTATGATAACAAGAGCATCGAGGTTGCAGAAAGCCTTGATATGAAAATGATACAATGGGATTGTGACAGCCTTGACTGGAAGTTGCTTTCTGTTAATGAAATGTATTCAAGAATTACAACTAAAGTGCAAAACGGGTCAATTGTTTTATTCCATAACGGTATTGAAAAAACCCCAGAAGCACTTGATAAAATACTCACTAAACTAGAAAAAGACGGCTACGAATTCGTAACCGTCAGTGAGCTGATTTATTGGGATGATTATACTATTGACCATACAGGCAGGCAAATAAAAAATGGCAAAACAACAAATACTTGATAATCAACCTCGATTATGGTATAGTAATTAAAAAGTGAGGTGTTATATATGTCTATTGATAAGGCAATTGAAAATGCAGTTGCTTCTGTTGAAATGGAAGGTTTTTCAGTTGATGAACACAGCAAAGATTTGTGCAGAAAGCTTTTAAACAACGAAATATCAATGGAACAGTATATTTCACTTATTAAGCAGTCAGTTGGTGTTGAATAATGAGTTATAGTATTACTGCTTTGACTGATGATTATTATGAAGGTACTAATTGTCTGATTAACAAATTCAATATACAGAACGAGGAACAACTCTCAAAAGTTGAAGCCAGTATCACTTTAGCCAAAACTGCCGAGTTAGAAAGAAATCCTATAAATGATTCTTTCGATTTTGAACACTACAAACAAATACACAAATATTTATTTGAAGATTTATATGAATGGGCAGGAAAAGCGAGAACTGTTGATATTTCTAAAAAAGGTACAAATTTCACTCCTGCCGAAAATATAGAGGTTGTTGCAAATGCTTGTTTTGATAGATTGAAAAGTCACAACTATTTTAGAAACGTTGATTTTGAAGACTTTGTTGAAAATATTGTTGATTTTTATTGTTCAACCAATATGTTGCACCCTTTTAGAGAGGGTAACGGCAGAACACAAAGAATATTTATTGCACAACTTATACGGTTTTGCGGTTATGATATAAATTTTTCAGAAATAGATACCGATGAACTAATGGTTGCAACAATACATTCTGCAAATGGTATTACAGATTACCTAAAAGAATTATTCAAAGAACACATAAAACACTAACCTTAACTCTACGTTTTTCGTAGAGTAATTTTTTTACCATTGTATCAAATGTTGACAGCCTTGATTGGGAACTTCTTTCCGTTGATGAAATGTATTCCAGAATAACAGGCACAGTTAAGAACGGTTCAATTGTTTTGTTCCATAACGGAGTTGAAAACACTCCAGAAGCACTTGATAAAATACTCTCAAAATTAGAAAAAGACGGCTACGAATTCGTAACCGTCAGTGAGCTGATTTATTGGGATGATTATACTATTGACCATACAGGCAGGCAACACAAACTTATAACAGAATAAACTTTTTTATTACAAATAAAATAAGCATATGCACAGGGTAAAAGGCATAGAAAGCATATTTCATAGCATTTCCTTTAATAAAACCGCGTTTGCTATTATACATATTAATTGGCACAAATGCACACCACGCAGCAAGACCACCTGAAAGTAAGCCAAGCGACAGAACACTCGCAAGAGGTAATTGTTTTTTTAATAAATACAAGAGAATTATCAATATAACTCCTTTGGCACCATAGTCACATTTGAGAATAAGTGATAAAACTACAACGCCGAAAATATATATCGCTTTTTCTGTGTCTGTTTTTACATTTTCTAAAATATACAGTGCTAAAAAACCTAAGAACAACGTAAAAAACACATTTTGACTACTCAAATTTAATACTTTTCCGCTTAAAAACAAGTTATAAGGAATTTCTGAAACAATTGCAAAAGTTAAAAGATTCAAACCGTACTTTTTGTGATTCTTAGTATGTACAAAACCTTCGGTTATTAAAAAAGCAAAAATCGGAAAAGCCAATCTGCCGATTAAACGGCAGATTTTAATTATCGTAAACTCTTTGCCTAAAAAAAACATGGGTTCTGAAAACAAATCAAAATGGGGTAAGATTAAATATGCGATGTGGTCAATCAGCATACTGACAACAGCTATAATTTTCAACCAGCTACCATTAATTATTTTGATTCTTTCAAGAACGTTCCGGTTTTTTAACATAAAAAATGCCCTCTTCCTGCTACTCTGGAAACATAAAACTATCTTTATTATAGTTTTTTCTGATATGTTGTCAAGGAATCGGAAAAGGGCTATTTAATTTATGCTTGTTGCCACCGGCTACCATTCGCTGCCAAACCTTGCCGATGGTTGCCCAATATAAATATAAAGACAAATAAGATATAGATAACAATGTAAGTAATAGTAGAAAAAAATCAATATTGATATAGTTTTTGTGAAAAAATTTTTATCGAGTTTTGAACATTTTTTAGTCGGGTTCTGAACATTTTTTGAACATTTTCCTGCTGATTACTGACATTTCATAAACATTTTCATTCAGAGTCAGTTATCTTTATTTTATCTGCCGATAAATCCGTATTAGTGGTTATAACATCAATAATCTGCAAAGCCGAATCATCACTCAATGCATCTTTTGATACTACCACCTGGGCAGAATTGTCATTAATAACCGCTACACATTCACTTGCAAGTTTTGCAGAAATTAGTGCTTCAACATCACTTTCAAGTTTAATTTGGGCAGTAAGTTCATCAATAGACTTTGTTATTTCTTTTGCTTCCTCACTGCCACTTTTTACTTTTTCAAGAGATTTATTTAGTTTATCTAAGGCTTCATCCCTTGATTTCTGACGATTTAATTTCACCTCACTGAAATAGTCTGCTGCCTCACCTGTGGCGTTAACATATTTAGCTTCTCCGAGATTTTGCACATACTCACTCCCCGTTGTTTCCTCAGGCGACTGAATGGTTGAATTGTTACCGGTATAATACCAATTCACAAACACCGCCGCACCCAAAGCCACAACAAGAGTTGCTAAAATAAGTTGTCGTCTTTTGATTAATAGATTCATAATAATTCCTCCTTATTTCTCTGTCATTTTTTCTACCGAAACCTTTGCGGTGCTTATATCAAACAGTGCGCAAACAGTCTGGGTTATTGCATTTTTCACTTGTGTATTGCCCGCTCCCTGAGCAATTACGGCTACGCCTTTGATTGTCGGTTCATACACTTTAATTACAAGGCAATCTTCGTTATTAGAGCCTTTTTTAACAATTATGTATTCCTGTTCCGATTCGCTTTTTTGTGAATCGGTTTTATTGTCGGTTTTATCGCTATAACTCGTTGCGAAAACATTCTCGTAGCAGTTTTCAAGAGTTATCATAACCTTAACTTCCCCTGCTCCGCTTACGTTTTCAAGAAGTTCTTCAAGCTCTTTTTGAGTTTTTTTGATATATTGAGAAGAATAAATTTCAGTATTCTCCTTTGAAACAAATTCGGTTTTATCTTGCTTAAAAATATCACCGGCAAAAAGCAGAAGAATTATCAGAATCGCAGTTGCAATCAATACAATATTCTTTTTGTCGATTTTAAACCTTTTCACAGTTTTTACTAAATCATTCATTTTTAACACCGACTTTTAAAACCTCTTGATATTCTTCAGGAATATTGTTCTTTATATTAATAATTTTACTTTCAAAAGCTTTGTCCACCTCTATTTTTATTTCCTCAAGATATACTGTATTTTTCTCTTCATCAACAGTTGTGGTTATATATATTTCATATTCATTTATTTTTTCTTTTATGAGTATTTCTTTCATTTCCTCCCGTAATTTTCGTTCTGTCAGATTTGCTGTGTGCATGAGAGCGTTGTAATTTAAATCTTGACTTATCTCTTCTTCAGAGAGCAAATTATTTTCAAAACTTATTTCATTTTTAGTAATGGGTGAAAAAATCACTAATAACATAACAGAAACCACTGCAACACGTAGAGTTTTCTTTGTTTTCTCGGGAGAAATATATTCAAGAACACCACCTACCAAGGCACAGACCGCATAATTAAAAAGAACAGTTTTTATTGTTTCGGTCATTTTCAAACACCCCTTACGAATATAACCACCCCAACCGACACAATAAAAATCACTGCAGAAAAGACTGTTGTTGCACCTAAGAGGGTTAAAGCATCTTTGAAAATATTAAACATGCCTATACACTCATTTGAACCTAAAAGTTCTGAAATTGATATAACAACGCTTAAAGCAAAAACCCATCCCATTAGCTCCAGAAGTGACGGAAAAACAGTTAAAACCACAGTAACAATTCCAAATATTCCAACTGTGCTTTTAATAAGCGAAAGACTTGAAACAAGGGCAGAATATGTATCACTTACCGCTCCGCCCACAACAGGAACAGTTCTGCCTACAACGAAGCGGATTCCTCTTGATGTAAGTGAATCAACCCCTGCGCCCATAACACCTTTTAAAGTAACAATACCCGAAAAGAATGTGCCGATAAAGCCCAAAAATGTTATATAAATTTTTTTCACTATTACGGATATTTTTTCGCTGAATTTATAAATATCAAAGCAGGACAAAAATCCCATAGTGCACATTGCATTTACCGCAGGTTGACTGACACCTGTAAGAAGAGCAGAAAACAAAGTATCCGACAATACCGCCAAAGATGCGTAAGATGTGCCGAGAGCCACTTTCCCCGACGCAGAAACCAACATTGCAAAAACTCCTGCAAAAGCGGTTGTGAAAACATTTAAGGTTTCAAGAACAGAAAACGCTGTTGTTACAGCATTCACAACAGGTACGGCAACCGAAAGAGCAAGAACAGAATTACCTATAACAGAAACAGTTTGTGACGAATTAAGAAGTGATGAAAACAATGCAGTTAATATCAATACTCCCGTTGCCGAAACAAGAAATTTCATTGGGGCAGTCAAAGAACGTTTTGTAATATTGAAAATCACATTAAAAACTTTCATAAAACTGATGGAAAAAAGATCATCAAAACTTATTTCATCTATGCCTAATTCTGCTAAAAGCTCTGCAGTTTCATCGTCAATTGCATCAGCAATACTTTGAAAATCAAGCTCTTCATTATAACTGTCAATATTTTCTTCAAAAGCCCAGGCACTTACAGAAAAATAAAAAAAGAAGATTACAGATACAGTTACAAATACAAAACTTTTTAAAATTCTTTTCATTTTTAATCCCATCTTTTCAGACTAAAAAAAGGTTAAGGCAATTTCAATAACTGCAGTAAAAACAGGTAAAGCACAAGAAACTGCAAGAATTTTAATACCTAATTCCACCACACCGGCAACTGCACCTTCTCCATTGTCACGGCATATATCCGCAACCACTGCTCCCACAGCAAGAATACCGAATGTTTTAAACATTATTTTCAATGAGGTTTCACCTATTGATGACACACCATCAAATCTATCGAACAGTGAAATGAGTTTTTCTGCTTCGGGAATGATGTTTAAAACAATTGCGGCAATCAGGGTTATCTCGCACAAAATTGCAATTGTGGGAACACTTTTGCGGGTTAGCATAAGCAAAACAACACCTGCAATCACGAAAATTGCTACTTTCAAGAAATTCAAAAATCCATCACCGATGACAAAGCATCCTTTAAATCTGTAAGTTCCGGAATTATAGCCATAAAGGCAATTAACAGTCCTGCTAATGTTAAAAGCAATGTATACTCCTCTTTACCCGCCTTTTGCAACAATTGGTTTAAAAAGGCAATTACCAAAGCAACCGCAACAATTTTTATAATAATTGTAAAATCCATATTTCACCTACAAAAAGAATATGAGAACGGTCAAGGCACCAAAAAGACTTAACGCCGTATTAACCTGTAATTTTTCTTTCTCTTTTAATTTACGTTTCATCAATAAATCCTGAAACCGTGTTTTAAATTCATCACAAAGGTTGATTTGCCCCTCTTCATCAGTAGTACCGATTCTATTAACAAAATCATTAAAATCTTCAATTATATTAGAACCAACCGATTTATCAACGAATATTTCACCATTTGAAAAGGAAAGATATTTATAATTTTGTGCCTTACCTTTTAAAAAAATGTCTTCAAATCCTGAGGTTGTATAATGTAATTCCGTTTTTACAAGATTTATAAATCTTACAATTTCATCCAAAGCGCCGGTTGTTCTTATTTGTTTTAATACATTCAAAGCCCCTGCAACCAAAAACGAAATTGCCAACACAACCACAAAAATCGTTTTCAAAACACAACCATCTCCTTTACCTTACAAGGTCTTTCTTTACCATATAAAACAACCGCTTTTTTAAACGCACCCGCATTAACAAGTCGTTTTATATTGGGTCTTCTCAAAACCTCTTCCATACTCGAACCATGTGCAGTTGCAATAAAATTAACACCTGTATTCACAGCAGAAAGCATGGCTCTTGCTTCTTCATCGGAACCTATTTCATCAAGAATTACAATATCGGGAGAAAGTGTTCTAACAGCAATTTCTGTGCCGATAGCTTTTGGGTAAAGGGTCAGAACATCTGTGTGAACGCCCACGTCAATCCCCTCTCCAAAGGAACGTGAGGCAATTTCATCACGTTCATCAACAATTGCAGTTTTCAATGGATTCAATCTGTCTTTTCCCGAATAAAATCTGCACAGATCTCTTAAAACAGTTGTTTTACCTGAAAGTGGCGCACCAATTATAAGAAAAGAAGAACAATCCTCCCCGACATTCGATATCAAATCACCCGAACATCCATAAAAGCTTCTTGAAACGCGTATATTAACAGAATTAAATGAGGAAACTGAATATACCGAACCATTCTTCATAACGGCTCTTCCCACCACACCGGCTTTGCAGCCGCCACGCAGAGGTATAAATCCTTTTGCAATCATATCCTGATATGTATGTAATGAACGCCGAGAAAGATGGAAAACAATTTCCTGCAAATCTTTCTCATCTGTTATAAGTAAATCCGAACAAAATGAAACTGTCAGAACACCGGTTTTCCTTATGAAATAAATTTCATTTTGTGTATTCAGGGTTACCGGTTCACCGTTCCGAAAACGGATTTCCTTGATTTCAAGTGCAATATTTTTTGATATTCCACTTAAAACCAATTTATATTTATCGGGCAAAAGTGATATAGCATTCAAATAATCCTTCATAGTTTTCAGTCCTTTCAAAAAATACTATTATCACTTGTCCGAATTTAGAACAGTTTTAATAATTTATTTAAAAATTACAAACCAAAAACCATTGAAACAAACTTTTATATATGGTATTATTTAAAATGTATTATTTTGTTCTAAAAGGAAGAAATTGACAATGTTTAAGAACTTGAAAGAAAAATCCAAAAACTCACGATTGTATAAGCCGTTTTATAATACTCGCTATTCGTGGCTTGCAGCGGCATGTACTGCAGGAATAATGCTTGTAGTTTATTTTTGCTATGACTTAATCCCCTTTGGTGACACAACCATTCTCAGAATGGACCTTTACCATCAATATGGTCCGCTGTTTGCTGAGCTTTATGAAAGAATAACCAACTTTGACAGTTTAATTTATTCCTGGACATCAGGTGGTGGTAGTGCATTTTTAGGTAACTTTTTTAATTACCTCTCCTCACCCTTCCTTGTAGTAATGCTTCTTCTTGGTCACAAAAATATGCCTGAAGCAATTGCAATTATGATACTCCTCAAAGCCGCTGTTGCTGCTTTTACTTTCTCATTTTTCTTATCAAAGAAAGATAAAGAGGTTACACCTGTTACATCTGCATTCGGTGTTCTTTACGCTTGTAGCGGTTATTTTATTGCTTACTACTGGAACATAATGTGGATTGATTCTTTCTACCTCTTCCCACTTGTTATGTTGGGTATTGAAAAAATAATAAGCGAACGCAAGTTAAAGCTTTACACAATAACCTTGGCGCTCACGCTCATCACAAACTACTATATGGGTTATATGGTTTGTATTTTTTCAGTTCTTTATTTCATTTATTATTTCTTCAGTAACTATAATTTCTCAGACACATATTTCGGTAAACTTACAAAAAGAGAAAAAGGTCTCAAAGGCTTTTTCTCCTGGGGTTACAATAATTTAAGAAATTCAAGATTTTTTGACAATGGCGTAAAATTTGCATTCTGCTCTGTTGGTGCAGGTATGCTTTCTGCATTTATGCTTTTACCCATTTACTTTATCCTTGCAAATTGTTCTGCAACCTCGGGCACATTCCCTCAGGAATTCAAAACATATTTCTCTATTTTTGACTTTCTTGCAAACCACCTTGCATACCTTGACCCCACCATAAGAAGCAGTGGCACAGATGTTTTACCCAATGTTTATTGCGGTATTCTTACCGTTATGCTTGTTCCGCTTTTTATTTTTTCCAATAAAATTTCTATCAAAGAGAAAATTATGAGTTGCGGTATTCTTGGGGTTATGTTTGCAAGTTGCTACACAAACTACCTTAACTACATCTGGCACGGCTTCCACTTCCCCAATGACTTACCTTATCGTTTTTCTTATATGTATTCTTTCCTTTTGCTTATTTTCGCTTATAAAGCAATCAAGAATATTAAGGAATATACCAATCGTCAGATCATTGGTGTAGGAGTTGCAACCATATTCTTCATTATTCTTGTTCAGGAAATCGGCTCAAAGAATTTCAGTGAAACAGGTGTCTGGATTTGCGTTGCATTTATCGGCATTTACTGCCTTGCTCTTGGCATTCTGAAAAATGACAAATACCCTGCAATTGCTGCTGCGGCGCTTGTTCTTTGCTCTGTTTGTGCGGAATACACAGTTGCTAACACAAACAATTACAGTATGGACCAGACCAAAACGAACTTTGTTGGTGATTACGACAATTTCCAAGCAATCAAGGATAAAATTGACGAATATGAAGGCAACAAATCTTACCGAATGGAATTAACCGCTTTAAGAGCCAGAATGGACCCTTGTTGGTATTACTACAACGGTATGTCAACATTCACTTCAATGGCATATGAAAGCGTTGCAAATATGCAATCAAACCTTGGTATGTTCTCAAACTTCATAAACAGCTACACCTATCACAGACAAACTGCAGTTTATAATTCTTTCTTTGCTCTTGATTATATTGTTGATAATTTCACAGGTTCTAAAGCACCAATGAACCCGAAACTTTACAAAGAGCTTTTCACAGTTGATAAATACACAGCCTACGAAAACCTTTATCAACTTCCCATAGCTTTCAGAGTTGATGAGGGCATCACCCAATGGTCCCATGACAACTCAAATCCTTTTGAAATACAAAGCAACCTTTTCGGTTCTGCAACGGGTATTCACACAGTCTATAACGATATTGAAATTACTGACATTTCCGGTACCGGTGCATCTTGTAATGATATGACATTCAGTGATTCGGGTTGTTATCCCTACACTGTTGAAGATACCGCGGGGGCATCCTTAACTTTTAAGCTTGAAGTTAAACAAAGCGGTAATGCTTATGTTTTCTTTAAAACAAGCAACAATAATATTGATAATATAACTTTCACCCTTGATGATGGCACGGTTATTGCACAGGGTGTAGATACAAAGCCATATATTATGGATTTGGGTTATCTGAAAAAGGGTGAAACAATAAAAATATATGCACCAATTGCAGAGGGCACAGAAGGTTATGCTTATCTTCATGCGGTAACACTTAACGAAAAATCCTTCAAAGAGGGTTACAACCAATTAAAAGCAGATTCCCTTAATGTTACAAAATTCAAAGAAACTGAAATCCAAGGTACAATTAATGTATCTGAAGCAGGTGTTCTTTTCACTTCTATAAATTACGATAGCGGCTGGAATGTTTATATCGACGGTCAGAAAGTTTCAAAAGAACAGATTGTAAGCATCGGTGACGAAGCACTTTTAGGTGTTTACATCACCAAAGGAGAGCATACCGTAACTCTCAAGTATATCCCACAAGGGCTTTTACTTGGTTGTGCAATCTCCGCCTTAACAGTTGTTATTTTCCTCTTGCTTATTTCGATTATGAAATCAGGTTTATTTGACTTTAATCCTCCACTTTATGTAGAAGAGCCGGAAGAATTAGAGCCTGTTTTAGAGAACGAAAACAACGAGGAAAACGAAGACAGTTTTAAAGAATTAATTGAAAAATTGTCCGTTGACATTAGTGTTACGGAAGATGCTATTGAAGAAAGCGACGCTGAATAATCATGTTCACAAAAATAAAAAGTGTTGGTCTTTTAGGGCTTGAGTCGTATATGATTGATGTTGAACTGAACATCACAAACGGAAAATTCATGGTTGACATTGTTGGTCTGCCGGACACCGCAGTCAACGAAGCCCGTGACCGAATTATTGCGGCAATTAATAACTCCGGTTTAATAATGCACTTAACCTCCCATTTCACCTTTAACCTTGCCCCTGCCGATGTTCGGAAAGAAGGTTCACTTTACGATTTACCAATGGCAATTGCAGTACTTTCTGCAACGAAGCAGATTATGGGAAACTACAGAGAAGCAGTGTTTATCGGTGAGCTTTCCCTTTCAGGTGCAGTAAAAAGTGTTAAAGGCGTTTTACCAATGGTTATTGCCGCAAAAGAAAATGGTGTTAAAGATATTTACGTTCCCGTTGACAACTGTCAGGAAGCAGCTATTGTTGAGGGTGTTAATGTTTATGGTGTTGAAAGTTTAAAACAGCTTGTAGACCACATAAATGATATTCAAAGAATTCAACCCGTTGAGCTCATACCATTCAAGCATTATGAAATGCCCGAGCATTTGCCTGATTTCAAGGATGTCAAAGGTCAGTTCGAGGTTAAACGAGCTTTAGAGGTTGCCGCCGCAGGTGGTCATAATGTTATGATGATCGGACCTCCCGGTTCGGGTAAGAGTATGCTTGCAAAACGCATTCCTACAATTCTGCCCGATATAACTGTTGATGAAGCTCTTGAAACCACAAAGATTTATTCTCTTTCGGGTAATCTTTCAAAGGATGAAGCCATAATAAACTATCGTCCGTTCAGAGCGCCCCACCATTCAGTTTCTCCTGCAGGACTTTCAGGTGGCGGAACAATTCCCAAACCCGGTGAACTATCTCTTGCTCATAATGGTGTGCTTTTCCTTGATGAGCTCCCCGAATTTAACAGAAACACAATGGAGGTTTTAAGGCAACCCATTGAAAACGGAACAATTACAATTTCCCGTGCCGCTTGTGCTTTGACTTATCCTTGTTCTGTTATGCTTATTTGCGCTATGAACCCTTGTCCCTGTGGTTATTTCGGACATCCTACAAGGATGTGCAGTTGTCCCAAAGGTGCACCTGCAAGGTATCTTTCAAAGGTTTCAGGTCCACTTTTAGACAGACTTGATATACATATTGAGGTTCCACCCGTTGATTACACTCAACTTGCAGATAAAGAAGAGGGCGAAAGTTCTTCAGCAATACGCGAAAGAGTGAACAAAGCAAGAAAAATTCAGATTGAACGTTTTAAAGGTACAGGAATTACCTGTAATGCAAAAATGACGTCATCTCTTACGAGAAAATATTGTCAGCTTTCCCCTACTGCAGAAAAAACACTTCAGGTTTCCTTTGAAAAATTAGGTCTTTCTGCAAGAGCTTATGACAAGGTTTTAAAGGTTGCAAGAACAATTGCAGACCTTGATGAAAGCGAAAACATTGAAAACAGACATATCCTTGAAGCAATACAGTACAGAAGTTTAGACAGAAAGTTCTGGAAAAGTTAAAAGAAAAAACGAATAAAAATTATCGGTCAGGTGTAAATCAAATTATTTGCACCTGACCGAGTTATTTAACAATCAATATTTATCTTTTATCTTTTTAGCATTTGAGTATGCACTGTATGTCCTAGTCTTATATGCTTTGATTTTGTAGGTATAAGTTTTTCCTTTCTTTGCTTTCTTATCTGTATAAGTAATTTTTGATTTTCCTTTTACCGTTGCAAGTTTCTTATATGAACCACTACCTGTTTTGCGGTAAACCATGTAACCCTGTGCGCCTGTAATTTTGTTCCATTTAAGAACTATACCTTTTTGAATACTTGATGGTTTTTTTAATGTGGGGTCTGCAAGGTGTAATATTGATTTTGAACTTGAAGAATCAGAAATACCAGCCTTATTAACAGCCTTTACAACATAGTAATACTTCTTACCTGACTTGGCTTTCTTATCAGTATAGTAATTTTTAGTTGTTTCACCAATCTTACTATAAGAACCACCCTTAACTTTACGGTAAACGTAATACTTATCTGCACCTAAAACTGATTTCCAAGATATTTTTACACCGTTTTTTTCATTAGAAACAGATTTTAGTACTGGAACTGTTGGCTTTTCAATTAAGCCAAAATGAATATTAGCATCTAAAAGACGTTCGTTATCATCAGCAACTTTGATTTTTGACCATTGTACGATACTACCTTTATAGTAAACATCAGTCAAACTATCACAATTACTAAATGCATAATAACTAATACTCTTTAAAGTATTAGGTATAGTAATAGATTTCAAATTACAACAACCATCAAAAGTCTGGGAATCAATAACAGTTATACCGTTTGGAAGGACGATTGATGTAATGCTTGGGCAATTATAGAAAGCATTTCGACCTATGGTTTTTACGCTATCAGGTATCGTTATCGATACAAGATTACTACAACAACTGAAAGCAAATTCTCCGATACTGATAACACTGCCAGGTATTTTAATTGAAACAATATCTTCATTAGCAAAAGCTCCACCGGCAATTGTTTTCATACCAGATTTTACAATATAAGAATCTCTATATAAATTAGCGCTTATAAGATGATTGCCAATATAAAGAATATAATGTCCCAGCATTTCCCTTTCATCGACAATCTCAAACTTCCAATTATCAGCATTATTATAATATGCTGTATTGTTAAACACTCCTTCACCAATACTTTTAACACTATCAGGAACCACAATTGAACTAAGATTTGTGCAATCCGAGAAAGCACCTTCACTTATAGTTTGAACACTGTTGGGAATTGTGATTGAAGCAATATTTGTGCAATTTGAGAAAGCATAGGCACCTATATTTTTAACACTATTGGGAATTGTGATTGATTTAAGTTTTGAATAATTCTGAAAGGCAGAATCAGTAATGTTAGTAACACCATTGGGTATAACAACATCTGTCGCTAACTTTCCTTTAATATATAAATTTTGTGCATATTCAAACGGATTGGAAGCCCACGAATCAAAAGTTATATTACACCAAGCACCCACATCATTTATATATACTGAATCAAGACTTTTACATTCAGCAAAAGCACCCTCACCAATTTTTGTAACACCGGTACCCAATGAAACTGAAGCGAGTTTTGTACAATTTGAGAAAGTACCTTTACCTATAGTTTTAACACTATTGGGAATTGTGATTGATGCAAGACTCGTGCAATTCGAGAAAACATTATCTCCTATACTATTAACACTATTGGGAATTGTGATTGATGTAAGGCTTACACAATCTTTGAAAACACTGTAATTAATAGTTTTTAAACTGTTAGGTAAAGTAACAGACGTCAGGCTTTTACACTTATAAAAAGCTTCGTTACCTATCTTGGTTACACTGTTGGAAAATGTGATCGATGATAGATTTTCACAACCAGAAAAAACAGAATCATCTATAGTAATTATGCTATTGGGTATAGTAATTGAAGTAAGGCCCGTACATTTTTCAAACGCCCAAGCATCTATTACTGTAACAGGAATTTTTTTAAAAGACTTTTGTATGTAATTTATAGCGCCAACATTCTTCGGATTTACAGCACCTGATACAGAAATATACCACTCATTTACATTTGTCCATTTTTTTCCATCAATAGGTGTATTTAAACTATATAACACGCCTTTAACTACTATTCCATTAACGCCATAAACCTCATGGTTCGATAATTTAGAAAGTTTCTTTAAACTCATATCAAAAAAACCAGGTCGATATGAGCCTTTTTCAGATTCACCATTCCGGTATTCGTTTCCGCTAGCCCACGTTGCATCAAAGTATATCCATTCATCATTTTTTGAATCATAAGCAATATTGTATAAATGCAACTCCCCTGATGCATACATACACGGAATATTTATTAAAGTAAGCATCACCTCTACTAAACCGGCGTATCCTTCACAAACAGTTCTTTTATTTTTAAAGACTTTATAAGGATTTGTATAGGTAGATTCTTTTCGACCTTCATAGAAATCATAGTCATAATAAATACGATTAGCAACAAATTTGTTTATAGCTTCAATTTTTTTGTAATCCGTCTTACATCCTTTTACTGCTTTTTTTGCCGCATTGCGAAGTTTAGTTATTTGACTATCACTAAGTCCGTAATAACTACGAAGGCTATCCAAATTTGAATTTAAAATGTAATCTGGATCAACATAATCCTGAATAATTCCATAAACTTTCTTGTGTGCTGTTAAATTGGCATCGTAACCTGCATAAACAGTTATAGAAGCACTAAAAGAAGTACTAAAGACAACCAATATTGCAAGTAGTAAACTAAAAACACGTTTCATATTAATACCCCCTAATTTATATAAATTTAATATTACACTTTATACTACCATAATTTTACATAGTATTTAAGTAGCACATATTAACAAAAAATTCTTACGACTTTTGTGCAACAAAAAACTGACTCCGAGAGACGAAGCCAGTTTTTGTTAATTTATTTAATTATTTTCTTTCTACACCGTAAACGGTGTCCACACTCTTTTTAAAGAGCAGATAATCATATTTAGGCTTCCAGTCATCGCCTATTTCAAGATTATTGAATTCTTCTTCCGAGAAAGCAACATCAATTTTTGTAACACCCTTGAGTTCACCATCTTCTTTATATACAGTATCCCAGAAAGCGTGGTGACCGATATGTTTAACACTTTCGGGAATATACACGTAAGAAAGAGCCTGATTATAACTGAAAGCATCGGAGCCGATAAATTCGAGACCCTCAGGTAATGAATTATAAACTGCGACAAGTGCTTTTTGGGTAGTGAAATGAGTGTCTGTCACTTTATCTGACTTATAAGAATAAACATTCACAAGTGACGGTGTTGTTCCCCATTGGTCAACTCTTTCATGAAGTTTAAAGATTGCTAATGTTTCTATTCTCTTTAATCCTTCGGGCAAATAAATCACACGAAGATTTGCATAGTTAAAGCACATTTCATCAATCTTTTCAACCGTTGACGGAACAACATAGGTTTGAATATCTCTTTCATACTCAGGAGTAACCTCATCTTTATAAAGTTCTCTTTCATATCCGTATTTCTGACGGAGATATTCATCGTGGTCGCAAGGATAACAAAGAACTGCAGTTTTATCTTTATTATAAAGAACACCATCAACATCGCAGTAATTAGGGTTATTTTCATCAACCTCAATATTCTGCAACGCCCAACAGGAATAAAATGCTTTTGTATCAACATCTGTTACATTCGCACCGATTTTTATAGTTTTAATTTTATCGTCACAGTTGAGTGTAAACTGCCTTACGGATGTAATCGGCTTGGTTTCATCCTTAACTACTTTAAAGTTTGTTTTAGGGTCGTTGTTACCGGGAATATACTCGATATCGCTGACATAATCAATATCAAGCTCATAAAGATAGCCTGTATTACTGAATTTTGAAAATTCAATGCCCTGCTCAGTTTCCGTATATTCAAAGGTATCATTCTGCAAAGCCATAACACTGAAATACATTGAAAGAGAAACCGCTACAATAATAACAAGAACAAATACTATTTTCTTTAAATTGTAGTGTTTATAGGGTTTGTTGATATGAGGTGCCGCAAGGCCGGGAACCTGATAAGTCCATATTTCATCCTCGGGAATATCAAGATGAACATCAGTCTGCCAATCGTTTACTTTTTTCTTTTCTTTTTTACTCATTCAACTCACCCCCTTAACCTTTATAGCCGCCGGAAACAGAAGCGCCTTCTTCTTGGGCTTTCTTTTCAGTAACTTCTGCTCGTCTTTTCAAAACTTCCATAACAAGATTCTGCTTTTTATTATCATAATCCCAGAAGAGATATGGAATCGTCATAAGGAAGAAGCCGATTGCATCAATGATAATCGGCACAACAACAATGTTTCTTCTTGAGCCGTCATAAAAAAGAATTTCCCAGTTACTGTTAAAGCCGTATTTCAAAAGGAATATGGGAATGATGAGACCTACAAAGTTCTTTATAGGGTCTGTAAACCAACCGAAAATACCTGCAAAGCTTTCAAGACGTTCGCCCGACAGATACATCTGATAGTCATTAATACGTACACCCATATCGTGACCCGCAGTTGTAGGAACGGTCTTTGTCATTTCCATAAAGAAGAGTACAACAACGCATATTGTTCCGCAAAGAGCAAGATTATCACCTAAAGTCCACATTGCAACGGCAATAACAGCATTACCGATTGCACGGCTTAACTGATAAAAAATCATAATCTGCTTATATGAAAATCTCTTTAGGAAATAAGGTGATAATAAATCAGGAGGAGTGCCTGCAAAGGAAATTAGAGCAACCAACAATGAATACGGCAGACCACTCAGACGGAAGGTATAGAAATAAAGAATAGTTGCAAAGGGTAACATACCGTTACCGAGTGAGTCAATAAGACCAACAACGGTATTGATAAGAAGATATTTATTCTTTAAAACACCAAGCATACCATCCCAGAATTTAATTTGCACTTTCTTTTCAATAGGCGGTTGAGGAATTCTTTCCTTAATTCTGCCTGCAAGACCCATTGTAAATGCAGCAGAAATAATGAAGGTAATGGGAATAACAAACCTGTAGAAATTAATATCTGCCCATTCGTGACGAAGTGTGCCTACAATAGCAGGAAGAATAATTGCAAGAATAGAGTTAAAGATATGGGATATTTTAACGGGATAGCTACGAACAAGAATTCTTTCCTGAAGATTGGGGCTGATTCTTTTTGAGCATTCCTCAAGCACATTACCAAAGCCGAAAACATTATATGTAGCAAATAAAAGGTTTGCGACCCAGACACGTGTTGCAACATCACCGATATTATAAACGGGAAGCCAACCGATAAGAATAACCATTATAGCTTTTGGAATAACATCACAATAAAGGCTGTATTTATATCTGCCGTATTTTGGAATAAGCTTTTTACGCCAGAAAATGTTACGGGCACCAACCCAACCTGTATACAAGAAATGCGTACCGAAGGTTTTAAAGCACGCTGTGGCATTCATACCCTCAAAGCTGTTGAGCATAGTAATAAATGAACCCGATTGATTAAACAGCATCGAATAGTCAAACAGTAGCGTTGAAATACCAAACGCCATCATAAGACCATAAACTAAATAAACCTTTCTTTCGGTCTTTTTAGGCAAGAAGCCTAAGTTATCACAAACATACCACCAGATAAGAGCTGAAACATAACCCAAAGGCATATTCAGAAGACCGATAACCGAGAATGTAAGATAAGGTAATTTGTAGTGGTGCATAATAAGGAAACAGCTTGACCAGAAACCGATATATTCAAGTGTTTTTGAACCTGTATAGTTTGCACCAACACCAATGACAACATCTTTATATTCCTTATAAGGAACATATTTACCTTCTGCAGGAACATTCCAATGGTCTTTGACTTCACCGGCAAACCATTTGACCTTATCAACTGCAGAATTGATGCTACCTTTAGCCATAAACATTCCTCCTTTTCTATATAATAAAATAATTTTATCATAATTAACTTTAAATAACAATGCAGAAAAGCCCTTTCAGGTGTAGAATACTGTAGCGCTTTCTTGTTAGAGTTGAACAATTTTAGTATTCCACTTGAAAAGCTACAAATATATGTATATAATATTGAAGAAACATTTCCGTCCATGGCGCAGTTGGATAACGCAGCAGATTCCGATTCTGAAGAACGGGGGTTCGAATCCCTTTGGGCGGGCCAAAAAGAAAGCATCAGCCCTTGTGGTTGGTGCTTCATTTTTATCTTAGTAAGGGATTCGAACCCGTTGTCCATCTTGCGTCGGTTCGCCTTGGCGGAGACGCAAGGGACATAAAATGCGACGGTTCGCGCAGCGAACGAACTCGCGCAGAGCGCGAATCCCTTTGGGCGGGCCAAAAAGAAACGACAACTTTCTTATTGAAAATTGTCATTTCTTTTTGTTCTTTTAACTTTTCTCTTTTCCTTCTTCTATTTTCTCTGAAATTCTCGTTTCCAGATAAAAGATAAGAGAGAATAGATAAAAGATCTCACTATCACCCTTCCACAATTCCCTCTTGCAAAATCAGATATATTAATGTATAATGTAAATATTAATAACATAAATTGATTTACTAAGGTTATTTATGTTTAAATAAGGAGGAAAATTTATGAAACGCTTTATAGCAATCTTAATGGTTCTGGCAATGGTATTCTCGTTGGCAGCATGTGGTGGCAATGGTGACGCTAACACTGATACTGTCAAAGACACAAGCAAAGCAACTACCATGACAATGGGTACAGGTGGTACAGCAGGTACTTACTACGGCTACGGCGGAATCATCGGTAATCAGATTAAAACATCAACAGGTATCACAGTTAACGTTGTTGCTACTGATGGTTCAAAAGCAAACATCCTTGGTGTTGACACCGGCAACTACCAGCTCGGCACTGTTCAGTCCGACGTTATGGCTTATGCTTGGGAAGGCTCCCGTTCTTTCCAGGAAGAAGGCAAAATTGATACATTCCGTGTTGTTGGCGGTTTATATGCAGAAGCTGTTCAGCTTATTACAATGGACGCTAACATCAAATCTGTTGCAGACCTTAAGGGTAAAAAGGTTTCTATCGGTGCTGCAGGTTCAGGTGTTTATTTCAACGCAATTGACGTTCTCAACGCAGCAGGCTTAGAAGAAACTGATATTCAGCCTCAGTATCAGTCATTTGCTGATTCAGCAGATGCTCTTAAAGACGGCAAAATTGACGCAGCATTCATCGTTGCAGGTGCTCCCACTCCCGCTATTCAGGAGCTTTGCGCAACTGCAGATGCATATCTCGTTCCCATCGATGGCGACGTTGCTGACAAACTTATGAAAGAAACCCCCTTCTACACAACTTACAAAATCCCCGCAGAAACTTACGACGGACAGAAAGAAGACGTAACAACTGTTACAGTTAAAGCTACGTTAATCGTAAATGCAGATGCAAGTGAGGATGATGTTTATAACCTTACAAAAGCTATCTATGACAATATAGATGCTATCACAGGTGCTCATGCAAAAGGTGCAGAACTTTCAATTGAAAACGCTACAAGCGGTATGACTGTTCCTTTCCATGCAGGTGCTGCTAAGTATTTCAGCGAAAAAGGTGTTACTGTAGAAACAGAATAATCATTCTGAATTGCTTATTTTTGCTTGGCTGCAGTGAAAAAACTGCAGCCAAGATTTTATTCATTTTTAGAAAAAGGAGGTTCTTATGGCACTTTTAAAGAAAAAAACTGTTCCCGAAACCCAAGAGCCAATGAATCTTGACGATGTTATGAAAAAGTTCGACCGCGAGTCTAACACACGTATCTGGGATGGTGTTCCCAAAACAGTTGTTACTTGCATTCTTGCGGCTTTTTCAATTTTTTGTATTTACGTAACTTTGTTTGCAACATGGCTTGACGAGGTACGCCTTACATCCTTTATGGCGTTTATAATCTTTATCGGCTATCTTGTTTTCCCTGCAAAAAAAGGTGTGCAGAAAACCAACTATATGCCTTGGTACGATATAATTCTTATGATTGCAGGTACCGGTGCATTTATGTATTTCTGCATTAACGCAACTGAAATTGTGTCCCGTTTTAAAATCACACCTATTGAGGTTGCGGTTGGTATTATAGGTATAATTTGCCTTGTTGAGCTTTGCCGCCGCAGTGTCGGTTTGCCGATTTTGTGTGTTGCAGGGGTTTTGATAGTATATGCTCTTATATGGGGCTCAACAAATCCCAGTATGGTTGCACGTATAACTGAATACGTTCGTGTTCTGTTCTATTCAAAAGAGGGTATTCTTTCAACACCAATTAATGTATGCTCAAAATACATAGTTATGTTTATTATTTTTGGTGCATTCCTTGAAAGAACCGGTATTGCAGATTTCTTCATCAGAATTGCAAACGCCCTTGTTGGTCGTTTCTCAGGGGGTCCTGCTAAGGTTGCGGTTGTGGCATCTGCTCTTGAAGGTATGGTTTCCGGTTCTTCCGTTGCTAATACAGTTGGCTCAGGCGCAGTTACAATCCCTCTTATGAAGAAAACAGGCTATAAGCCCGAGTTTGCCGCTGCTGCAGAAGCTTCCGCATCAACCGGAGGTCAGATTATGCCCCCTATTATGGGTGCGGCAGCATTCCTTATGGCTGAAACTGTTGGTGTTCCTTATTCAAACATTGTTGTTAAGGCAATTTTACCTGCTGTGTTATACTTTGCGGGTGTTTTCATCACAGTTCATTTAGAGGCTAAAAAAGAAGGTCTTCGTGGTCTTACTAAGGAAGAACTCCCCCGCTTAAAGCCTTTACTTAAACAAACATATTTACTTTTCCCCTTAATTCTTCTCATTTACCTTGTTGGTACAAGCACACGCTCAATTGCTTACGCTGCTGCAATTGCAATTGTTGCTGCAATCGTTGTGAGCTTATTTAACAAGGAGCATCGCATTACGCCTAAGAGAATTCTTGAAGCTCTTGCTGCAGGCGGTCAAGGTATGATTACCGTTGCTGCTGCTTGCGGTGTTGCAGGTATTATCGCAGGTATTATCGGTGTTACAGGACTTGCATTTATGCTCTTTAACGGTATCGTTGCATTAGCAGGCAACCAGGTTATTATTGCATTATTCTTAACAATGCTTTGCTGTATTGTTCTCGGTATGGGTGTTCCCACAACTGCTAACTAGTGTATTATGGCGGCAACCTGTGCACCTATTCTTGTGCAGATGGGTGTTCCCATGGTAGCGGCTCATTTCTTCGTTTTCTATTTCGGTATTGTTGCAGACCTTACCCCTCCCGTTGCTTTGGCAGCTTATGCGGGTGCTGCAATTGCTCAGGCTAACCCAATGAAAACAGCCCTTACCTCAACAAAGCTTGCTATCGGTGCTTTCATTGTTCCATACGTGTTTGCACTTAACCCTGCAATGCTCTTTATTGACACAACCGTGCCCGAAGTAATTTTAATCTGCATTACATCCTTTGTTGGTATGTTTGCAGTTGCCGCTTCCTTGCAAGGCTATTTCTTACACAATATGAAATGGTACGAAAGAATTGTAAGTGCAGTTGGAGGATTATTACTGATTTACCCGGGTATAGTAACAGATGCTATCGGTCTCGGACTTGTTGCAGTAATGGTTGTAATTCAACTTTTAACAAGAAATAAATATAAAAAAGTGACTGCTTGAAGCATTTATAAGAAAACTCTGTAAGGCGAGAAAACCTTACAGAGTTTTTTATTTTGCAAATATGCTATCTTATTGAAAATACTATTAATTAATGTTATTATAAAACTTAAAGGAGTGATGTAAATGCTCAAAGAAATGCTTAAAGAAAGACGTGTTCCTGAACTTAAAACGAGAGAAGAAATGTTGGAATTGGTTTATACTGACCTTTACGGCTATATGCCACCAAAGCCTGAAAAGATTACCTTTGAGGTTGAGGAAGCTATAATCCCCAAATTCTGCGCAGGTAAAGCAGTTTGCAACAGAGTTACTGCAAATTGCATTATAAACGGAAAGGATTTTTCATTCCCCTTTTTAGCAACTCTTCCTACAGATGATAAAAAGCATCCCTTTTTCATTCACGTTAATTTTAGGCCCGATAATCCTGACAGGTATATGCCAACTGAAGAATTAGTTGATAATGGCTTCGCGGTTTTATCTTTATATTATGATGATATTGCAAGTGATGACGGTGATTTTACAAACGGTCTTGCAGGCATCTTATACCCTGATGGTAAAAGAGGTAAAACAGACTGCGGTAAAATTGCTATGTGGGCTTGGGGGGCACAGAGAGTGCTTGACTATGCCTATACAATTCCTGAAAAGCTTGACCTTGATTGTGCCACAGTTTGCGGTCATTCAAGGCTTGGCAAAACTGCACTTTTAGCAGGCGCAACCGATGAAAGATTTGCTTTCTCGTATTCCAACGATTCGGGCTGTAGTGGTGCGGCAATTGCAAGAGGAACTGCCGAGGGTGGCGAAAGAGTTGCAGATATTTGCCGTAATTTCCCCTTCTGGTTCTGTGAGAATTATAAAAAATACTGCAACAATGAAGAAAATATGCCTTTTGACCAGCATTATCTTGTGGCATCAATTGCACCGAGAAAGGTGCTTATAGGCAGTGCCGCACTTGACAAATGGGCAGACCCGCTTTCAGAAATGCTTTGTTGCGTTGCTTCAAGCGATGCTTTCCAAAACGGCTTTAAATACGAGGACAGACCACCACAGGTTGACGATAATTTCTTCCAAGGTGACATCGGCTACCATATGAGAGATGGACAGCACTATTTCAGCCGTCTTGATTGGTTGAGATTGATTGAGTTTATAAATTTGCATAAATAATACTGGCAACTGGTGACTGGCAACTGGCATCTAAAAAACAAAGCACTTTGCTCTCGCAAAGTGCCTTTTTTTTTATTTCTTTATTCTGTTAAGTGCTGCATTGAGCTGAAGAAGCTCTTCTTTTGTAAAGTGGAGGTTTGCAGCGCCCATAAGGTTTGCAAGACGGATAACGGTGAAACCGCCCATCATCTGCATCATAGGTCCTGAAAGCATTTCTGCGCCCATATCACCCATCATTGACTTATCTCCATGGTTCTTCATAGCATTTGCCATAAGTCCCATAAAGAGCTGTCTGCCCTCTTCGGAAGCCATAACATCGCTCATTTTATCATTAAGTGAGAAATAGCCGTCAATTTCGGTAATATCGAACCAGTTAAGAACTGCGCCTGTTTCACGAAGTCTGTAGGAATCATTGAAAACATCAACCTTGCGGATTACTGATGTATCTGTAAACTCGCCTGCAACGGCTTTAAGCTCTGTTTCACTAACGTTGGGAACATCGAAATAGAAGAAGTGAACATCGCTTGTTTTCTTACCAAGGCTCTTACCGTTTGCGAAAAGCTCAACCTCGGGAAGATTTGAATATACAGTAACCTTTGTTACATCTTCAACTCTGTCAACATACCTCTTACCGCAGATGTGAACAAATTTCTCATCAGAAAGCCAAGCTTTATAAGCATAGAATGAATCTTTCTTATACTTACGGTCGAAGGTTACAAGACCTTTATGGTTCTGTCCGTTTTCGCCACCTTCGTTACGGCTATCTGCGCCAAAGTCAAACATATTCCATACGTGAGTTGCCCAAAGGTATTTTCTTGAGAAGAACTGTTTGATAAGCTCTTCGTGGTAATATGCCTGATATTCTTCTGTGTAGTCACCTTGCTTGGGGTCAGATGTGTGCCAGTCAAGAGCTTCACAACCATATTCACTACAACCAATTGGAATATTGGGGTATTTAGCGTGGAAATTATCGAACCAAGGACCGTTCATTGTTGTATCTCCACCGTACCAACCAAAATAGTGGTTATAGGAAACAACATCGGGAATCTGAATATAAGGACTGTCAATATCGCACATTGAAACCGCTGCAATAGTTGTAAGCCTTGTTTTATCCATTTCGTGAACAAGGTCGTTAAGAACATTATGGTTATCAAGCAAATCGGGGTCGGAATCGCCTTTCATTGTGATTTCGTTTGAAAGACCCCAAACAACAATTGAGGGATGGTTATAGTTCTGAACGATAAGCTCTTTCATCTGAGAAATTGTGTTTTCTCTGCCACCGGGCATATGATTTGAAATATAGGGAATTTCTGCCCAGATTACAAGACCTCTTTCATCGCAAAGATCATAGAAATATTGGTCGTGCTGATAGTGAGCAAGACGGATTGTTGTTGCACCAACCTCGCAGATTAAATCCATATCTTCTCTGTGATGCTCAGGAAGAAGAGCGTTACCGAAGCCCCATCTATCCTGATGGCGGGATACGCCACGAAGTGGGTATTCTTCACCATTGAGAACAAAGCCGTTTTCAGGGTCAATTTTAAAGGTACGGCAACCAAAACGGGATGAAATGTTATCAACAACATTTTCACCTTCAACAAGTTCGATTTCAGCGGTATAAAGATATGGGTCCTTTTTACCGTGCCAAAGGTGAACATTGTTAATTTCAAGATTAACCTTAGTATCTGTTGTTTCTTTTTCTGCAACTACCTTACCGTCAGCGGCTTTAATTACATAATGAAGTTTCTGATTATCTTTAAGGTTAACAACCCAAGTTTCAATTTCAACATCAGCATTAATTCCGTTGATTTCAGGTGTGATTTTGAGACCGGGTCCACCGTGATGCATAAGTTCAAAATGAGAGTCATTTACACAGATAATATTTACATCTCTGTAAAGACCGCCATAGAAGGTAAAGTCTGCCATCTGAGGATAAACCTTGTCATTAGCCGCATTATCAACTGCGATAACAAGGAGATTTTCTTCCTTGATGCCGTTAGTTATATCAACTCTCCAGGTTGAATAACCGCCATCGTGGTGAGCGAGAACCTTGCCGTTAAGATAAACATCTGCAGAAGAGTTTGCACCCTTGATTTCAAGGTAATATTTTTCTGCTTCGGGAAGCTCAAATTTCTTAAAGTTCTTTACATAGTAACAAGTACCACGAAAATAGTCGTTATCGCCGTCCTGACCATCAATAGCGTTCCAGGAATGAGGAAGATTAACGAAGCACCAATTTGAAGGCATCTGTGAGGGAACTGTTGTTGCCTGCTTTGAAAAAGCCCATTTTCTGTTAATGTTTAAAATTTTTCTCATATTTTTCTCCTTTAGGAAAATAATGTATTCTTTATTAAAAACTGCCGACACATTAATTGTCGGCAGTTTCATTTTTATTTATTCATTTTCTGCCGTTTTTACAGAACTATTATTCTGTAATTTCTGCATTTACAGAATTTCTTCTCTCTTCAAGTTCAGAATTCATTGTATCAACCTTTTTCTTATCAAGGTTGTAAATCACAGCAATACCGATAAACTGCAAAACAGCGCTGAAAAGGTAAAGACCTGCAACAAGCCAGCACATATTCTTAGCAGTCTGGAAGCTCTGACCGATTGTTCCGAGCTCTGACTGATAACCAAGAGCACCCATAATAAGCAACACAACAGAAGGACCGATACCCTGTGCAAGCTTGCGGAAGAAGGAGTGAAGTGAGTAAACTGTACCTTCTTCACGATTACCGAACTTCCACTCATTGTATTCAATAGCGTCGCTCATCATAGCCCAAGAAACACAAGTGTAAACGCCCATACCAATACCAAAGAATACAAGACCAACTAAATAAACAAGTAAAGCAGTATCACGATTTTCTACTGTCGGGAATATCATCATAATACTTGCACCAACAAGAGTTACAATAGAACCAACAACAGAAATCTCTTTTTTACCGAATTTGTTTACAAGAGGCTTTATAAAAGGAATGAAAAGAACCATAGGAACAAAACCGATTGCTGTTACAACACCTGACATACCGGCATTATTAAAATAAGTGGCAAACATAATTGTATTTGCAGTTGAGGCTGACTGCATACCAAGGAACATACCCATAGCTGCAACAGTTGCACCTACTGCAGGACGGTTTTTCATAAATTTGCCAAAAGAAGATATAATATTGATCTTTTCGCCTTTTTCATTTGTTTTAACAGTGTTTTCATTTACTCTGATGGTAGTAAGCTTTATCATTACCATAAATGCAATGAAACCAAGAACCCCCATAATAAGAGCAGCAAAGAAAACTCTTTCGCCAAGAAGGATCTCAACCTGTTTACCTGTTGCAGGACTGAGAACTGCATCACCTATCTTATAAGCAAGACCTGTTTCGGGATTTGTAAGGAACTGAGACTTGTCAAAGCCTTCAGGAATTTCAATCTGATTAAGGAAATCTGTTGTTCCGTCAAATGTAACCTTCTGCCAGATAATCATAGGAAGAATTACCATAGGTACGATATTACCGAACATAGAGCCGATTGAACGCCAGGTAGAAAGCTGAGCACGTTCACCTGTATCCTCTGTAATAAGGGAAAGCATTGAACCATAGGGCACATTAGCCACTGTGTAACAAGCGTCCCAAACAAGGTAACCAAGAACAAACAACATAGCTTTCACAACAACATTTGCATTGGGGAATGGAAGGAATACCGCTGCACCTGCAATTAACAAACCACAAGCACCAATGAATATATATGTTTTGAATTTACCCATTTTGTAGTTTCTCTTATCATTATCAATAAAACCACCTATAAGAGGGTCATTGATAGCATCCCAAGCCTGTACCAATAACAACAAACCTGATAAAAGACCGGTTTCCATAGTCATAAAAACCAACCAGAACGTCTGAACGGTTCCCTTGAGAGCAAAGCTCATATTGCAACCGAAATCACCCAAGGCATACGCAACTTTATCGCGCATACCGAACTTGCGGAAACCCTTTGAATCTAATTGAACTTCTTTTTTAGCCATAATAGATTCTCTCCTTTTTCTATATTTTTCCGATTTTGTCAGTAATTTTTGGCAAATTTACACAAAATCTCTTAACAACTCAATTTTATATTATTTCTGCATTTTTTGTGAGTAATTTTTTTGCATTTTTTAGTAATATTTTTTGTACACTATTGAAATTTTACAAAAATTATACGATAATAAGAACAACAGTAACGAGGTGAGATTATGCTTTATAAAAAAGAATTGGATTTCTTCAGAAAATCATTTGAAGCCATAAAAATCAGAACGGCTATTATTACACAAAAGAATATTCCTGATGATATTGATATGGGTATTCGTCAGCTTTTGAACATTAACGAAGATTACAACAAATTTTTAAGCGATAATCTTGCTTTTAAAACGAATGAAATAAGCGTTATTTCCGATATGTTTATGTGCAACTACATTTTCATTCCACTTCCCGAAAGCAAACCTTCATCAATTCTTATTCTCGGACCATATACCAAAGAGCTTATTACAAAAAACTCCATAAACAAAAAAACTGTTGAAAGCTCGCTCCCCTCTTACATTAATATCCAACTTGAAAAGTTTTATGGTGCTGTGCCCTATTTCCCGAATGATGATACAATCCTTGCCCTTGTAAATACCTTTGGAGAATTAATTTTCAAAGGTCTTGAAAATTTTACGATGGTTCATAAGCATCTTGAAAGAGATATTGAAATACCTGTTTTTTCTCAAAATAACAATCAACACAAAGAAACAGAACCTTGGTTGACAGTTCAGCTTTTGGAAAGGCGCTATGCTAAAGAAAATGAGCTTATTGATGCGGTTTCAAAAGGTCTTACCCACAAGGCAGAAATGATTTTCGCAAACATCACCCCCGAAAATGCACTTGAAAGACGATTGACCGATTCATTAAGGAACACAAAGAATTTTTTGATTATCTTAAACACCTTATTGAGAAAAGGTGCAGAGCAAGGCAAGGTGCATCCTTTTCACATTGATGTGGTATCATCGGATTTTGCTTTAAAAATTGAAGCAACCCAGAACGTTGAAGAATGCGGTGAGCTTCTGAAATATATGGTGAAAAAATATTGCAGACTCGTTAACAAGCACTCCCAACGAAACTATTCTCTTTTAATTCAGAAGGTTATTACGCAAATAGAGTCTGATATCGCTTCTGATTTGAGTCTTAATAATCTTTCAAAAATATTTGAGGTTAACCCAAGTTACCTCTCTTCCCTTTTCAAAAAAGAAACAGGTTGCACGTTAACAGAATATGTAAACAAGCAAAGAATTGAAAGAGCAAAAGAGTTACTTGTTTCCACAAATATTCAAATTCAGAATATTGCACAGCGTTGCGGTATGCTTGATGTGAACTACTTTACAAAAACCTTTAAAAAATATACTGATTTAACACCCAAAAAGTATCGTGAAAAATATATGAAGTAAAAGGAATTGCCCAAAAGCAATTCCTTTTACTTCATTTCTTGTGCTTTTTTTCCAAATACTGAACATTTTCGTTAACCTGCTTTTTATGAAGCGGATACCAGAACCATAGAATAACTGCAAGAAGCACGAAACCTACACCAGGAACGATAGTTGAAATATCAAAAATACCTTCCAAAACATTTTTATCAAAGGCTGTAGCTTCTGAATAACCAATTGCAGTTAAAAGCGCACCTGTTACGCCTGATGCCGCCGCCTGACCTAATTTTCTTGCAAAGGAATAAAGAGCATAAACCGAACCGTCTTCCCGTATTCCATTTTTTATTTCAGAATAATCAATAACATCGGTAATAAGCGCCCAGGAAACCATTGAAAAAACACCCAAACCAAGCCAACAAATTGTCTGAATTCCGATGTATACCAAAACATTCTGCGGTCTGATAAAGTAAATCAGAAAACTGCCGAGACCTGCTAATAGATTTGAAAATGCACTGATTTCCGCTTTACCGAATTTTCGCGCAATTGGTTTAGCAATAAATGCGGCAACAATCATACCGCCCGACATTGCAAGGGTTGAAACACTTTGCATACTTGCATTTCCGTAATAGTTCGGGTAAATATAGTTTGTCATTTGCTGAAGTGTAAGCTGGGCTAAAAGCATAACAACCGACGCTGCAATAATTGAAATCAAAGCTCTGTTTTTAACTGCATTACCAAGCATTCTGAAAACATTGTTATCCGTATGCTTCAAGGGTTGAGAATTAAAGGTCACTCGTTCCCTTACCAAACTATAGCAAAGAAGATAGCAAACAATGGCAAGAACAGAACAGATGCCTGCTATAATAGTAAATCTGCCACCGTTCATTAAATCTTTTCCGTTGACTTTATCATAAACGATAAGAGGAATTACTGCCGTTACAAATGCACCTGCAAGCATTGCACCCATTGAGCGATAGGTCGAAAGAGATTGTCTGTCATCCGGGTCATTTGATATGGCAGATGCCATTGAACCGTAAGGAATATTAACTGTAGTATAGAAAACCGACCCCCACAGAATATAGGTAATAAAAAGATAAACAACCTTTGCTGCATAAGGCAAATTTGCCAAAGAGGATTGATACATTAAGAAGGAAGATATTGCAACAGGACCGCACATTCTAAAAAGCCAAGGTCGAAATTTTCCGTTTTTAGTTGTTTTGCTTCTGTCACAAATGCGCCCCATTGTAACATCTGTAAAAGCATCAACAAACCTTGCAATCGCCATAATTGTTCCAACAACTGCAGGAGATACTCCCATAACATCCGTATAGAATTTCATAAGAAATGATGAAGATAATATAAAGGTGAAATCGTTACCAAAATCACCGAATAAGTATCCTAATTTATCTTTTATTCCGAAAGGTCTCACATTGGAATTTGTTTTCATAAAAACACTCCTTTTTCTCAATTACTTTTCTCAAAATATATAAAAATATACCATTATTGATTTTAATATAATGATATGATATATTTAAATCAAAAGAAAAAGGAGAAACATTATGGAACTTTTAAAAGAAATATGGGCGGCTAATCCCCCCGCAGCGTTTGCAGTAATTTGCCTTATCGGCTATTTCTGGGGTATGGCAGTAGTTTTTATTTCAAAGCCTTTGAAGAATGCGGAGAGCTTTTCAATCAAACCCGTTGACAATGCTGGTAAAACAGAAATCCGAGTTTATTACGGCGGTATTTCCTTTGCTTTAGGTGCATTCCTTTTATACCTTGCTCTCACCTTACATACTGCAACCTATTCCCTTGTAGGTGGTTGTATTTTCGCAACAACCGTTTTAGTTACAAGAACAATTTTCCTTTGCGTTGATAAAGGCTGGAAATGCCCTTATACAAAGCTTGCAATCCCTGCAGAAAGTGCTTTCGTTATTGCTTTGTGGGTTTGCTACATACTTTCTAAGAACTATTAAAAAGAACTCTCGATGTTTTTTGCATCGAGAGTTCTTTTATCATTTAAAACTTTCAACCATATCTGCAACATGTCTTGCGGCATCGTGCATATATCGTAGCATTGATGGATAAAGCTCTGTGGGTATATCTGCAAGAATATTATCACTTTCAAGAGTTATGTAACCCTTGTAATCAATATCTGCAAGAGCCTTTGCAATTTCTGTCCAATTTAAATCAAGTGTGAATGGTGGGAAGTGCCAGTCGTCAAAGGTATCGTTATCGTGAACATGAAGGCATCCTACCCTGTCTCCACCTAAACCACGTAGCATTTCTTCGGGTGTTGAGCCAACAAGAGCACAGTGACCTATATCAACGCAACAGGTAAAATATTCTCTTGGAAGAGCATCATAAAACTCTGCAAACTCTTCAGGTAAACTGCAAACATTGGGTGTCTGCTTTCTTGTTTCGGGATTCTTTTTGCCGAACATATTTTCAAGAGCAATTTTAACTCCTGCATTTTTTGCATCTGGAAGAAGACCCATATACATTTCTATATTTTTTTCGAGTTTATTTTCACCGAAAAATACAGGGTGAACTACAATGTTTTCAACACCTAACATACCTGCAATTTCAATGGATCGCTTTACCTTTGGAAGCATATTTTTGTTATACTCATCGTCACCATCTCTCAATGTGGGGAATGGTGCATGAGCCTGGCAAAAGGGTTTGCCGTAACCATCCGCAATATTTTTAAGTTCTTTGACAATATCTTTATAAGAATCGGAATTCAAAGGACAATCATCCTGAGCCATATGAAACATTGAAAAATCAAGGGCATCAAAGCCTGCCTCACAAACCATTTTCACAGCTTCATAATCATTCAAACGAGCAGAAACATATTCTGTCTGACTTGCTATTTTCATAATAAAACTCTCCTTATTTTTATTATCCAACTAACCATTTGTATTTTTCAACACTATACAAAGGAATAAAAGGCACCATAATAGGAACACTTTTTACATATTTCTGATACTCGGGGTCGTTACCGTAGTTTTTATTCTGACGGATTTCAAGGCGACGGGCACCGCTGAACATAACAAAAATTATGCCGATATAACCAATAGCAACTAAAACCCACTGCCAACCTGAAACTGCACCGAGGCCCGAAAGAAGAACACCTGTCCAGAAAATCATTTCACCAAGGTAATTAGGGCAACGAACAAGGCGGTAAAGCCCTGTATCTACAAAACGACGGGGATTCACCTTTTTAGCATTGTTTTTCTGAATATCTGCTGCTGATTCAAGCACAAGACCAAGAACCATAACAACTGCACCAATATAAACAAAGATATTATCTTCAGCATTGTTATGTAAACGATAGAAAACGCCTGAAACCTGAGTTACATAAAGTAAAGCGCATGTAATCCATATAGCAATTTTTACACCGAAAGGAACAGATTTACCATCCTTAATTTCGCCTTTCATATTCTTCTTATATGAACTTCCGCCAAATTCTCGGATTGCAAGATAACCACCCAAGCGGCAACCATAAATGATGAATAATACACAGCAGATAATTGTGCCGATAGTAAGCTCTTTGCCATAAAGAAGCAACATTAAAATGCCCTCACCTGCAATAGAAAAACCATAACCAAGTGAAATAAACCAGACATAATTCTTAAATCCGATAGAGCTGATAACCATTGCGGCAATAAACAGCCACAAAAGCTCAATAGTGAAAACCATAAAAACACCCTTCCTGTTTTTTATAGATGTAATTTTACTACAATATTATAAAAATGGCAACGGGTTTGATAGTTTATTTTTTGTGGTATGGGTAAGCCCATACCTTACGATTGTTATACTCTGCTACATAATCACACAAACAACAGTACCCGTAAGGAACAGGCTTGCCTGTTCCACAGAAGTAATCCAACAAAAATTATCTGCAAATAGCAAAAAACACTTGACAATAGAAACTGTTAATATTATAATTTAATAGCTGTGCCGGTGTGGCGGAATAGGCAGACGCAAGGGACTTAAAATCCCTCGGTGGCAACATCGTACCGGTTCAAGTCCGGTCACCGGCACCAAATATAGAGTTATCACTTTTTGTGGTAACTCTATATTTTTATGTTTTCGATAAAGCAGGACTTGAACCGGTCTCGCCGAAGGCGAACACAATCGGGTGTTCGCGTAGCGAATGACGGGCAGAGCCCGTCAAGTCCGGTCACCGGCACCAAATATAGAGTTATCACTTTTTGTGGTAACTCTATATTTTTATGTTTTTGATAAAGCAGGACTTGAACCGGTCTCGCCGAAGGCGAACACAATCGGGTGTTCGCGTAGCGAATGACGGGCAGAGCCCGTCAAGTCCGGTCACCGGCACCAAATATAGAGTTATCACTTTTGTGGTAGCTCTATATTTTTATTTTCACTCAACAACAATGTTAAGAGAGAACGGGGCAACCTACCATCGCTGACGCGTTCTCCATCCCTATTTCATCAAAGATGAAACAGGGATGATAAAGTTTTGCAATACTTTTTACATACCGGCGACTGGCGACTGATGGCTAAAAAATATGACAGGCTCAAAAAGCCTGTCATATTTTTTATCTTATTCCAAAATTCTCAATTACATAGTCCATATCTTTATCGCCGCGACCCGAAAGGTTAATAAGAATTGAACCGTGGTCCATTTCTTTAGCCATTTTCATAGCATAAGCTACTGCATGGGAGCTTTCGATAGCAGGAATGATGCCTTCAAGACGAGAGAGCTTGTAGAATGCATCAATTGTTTCTTCATCGTCAACAACATCATATTTAACTCTGCCGATATCCTGCAAGAATGCGTGTTCAGGACCTGATGAGGGGTAATCAAGACCGCTTGCAACTGAATACACGGGTGCAGGTTCGCCATTCTCATCCTTAAGCATAATGCTGTTAAAGCCGTGCATTATGCCCTCTGTTCCGTATTTAAGGCTTGCAGCGTGGTCGCCAAGCTTTGGACCTCTACCAAGAGGCTCAACACCGTAAATATCAACCGGGTCATTAAGGAAGCCTGCGAAAAGACCAGCCGCATTTGAACCACCACCAACACAAGCTACAATTGAATCAGGCAAATGACCTGTCATTTCAATGAACTGTTCTCTTGCTTCAATACCAACAACGCTTTGGAAATCTCTAACCATCATAGGAAACGGATGAGGTCCGAGAACTGAACCGATACAATAGATGCAATCCTTGTATTCTTTACTGTATGCATCAAAAGCTGCGTCAACTGCTTCTTTAAGAGTCTGGAGTCCATGGGTAACTTCAATAACATTTGCACCGAGAATTTTCATTCTTGCAACGTTGGGAGCCTGCTTTTTAATATCAACAGAGCCCATATAAATATCGCATTCAAGACCGAAATATGCAGCTGCAGTTGCAAGAGCAACACCGTGCTGACCTGCGCCTGTTTCAGCAATAATTTTCTTCTTACCCATATATTTTGCAAGAAGTGCCTCACCCATACAGTGATTGAGCTTATGAGCTCCCGAATGGTTAAGGTCTTCACGCTTTGCATAGAGCTGAACTCTGCCGATACTGTTGGAAAGTCTTTCAAGGTGAGTTATGGGAGTTGGTCTGCCCTGAAACTCTTTTCTGATTCTGCGTAGCTCAGCAATAAACTTTCTTGACTGGCAGATATCATAATATGCTTCAGTAATTTCCTGCATGGGAGCCTTTAATTTATCATCAATAAAAACTCCGCCGTATTTTCCGAAGTAACCCTCTTTGGTAGGATAATCCTTATAATAAGTATCAAAATCAATGTTGTTGAAAATCATAATTTTCTCTCCTTTTGTTATTTACTAAAGGGACAAAAATAACCTGCCCCATAAACTATGGGACAGGTTTAATAATCCTGCGGTACCACCCAAATTCGTGTAAAAAC
>JAZNGU010000071.1:0-89739 GCA_045576615.1 Acutalibacteraceae bacterium
GCACAAACGCCATCAATATATTTATGACCTTCTGTCTTTGAAACAATTTCAATTGTTTTAGTTCCCAATAGTTCATTTTGGAATGTTGCCGTATATTTAACCTTACCATCCTGTGTACAGGTCAGTTCTGCAAGAGTTTCACTTGTTGTGTTAACAGTTTCTGTTGCAACCTTTTCACCGCAAAGGGTACACATAGCAGTTGCTGTGCAGGTGGAGTATTTGTTACCCCATCTGTAATATACCTTAACATTATCTGCACACTCTGTGCCTGTTACCTCACCGTATTTTGCAGTGAGTGCAGTTAAGTCATTTTCATCCAGCTTACCGTCACCGTTAATATCGGAAGCATATTTTTTATATGTAGCAAGCTTTTCGGGATTTTCGATAGCGTGCTTGATAGCTTTAATATCAGCTTCTTCAAATGCAACTCCGTTTAAGTCATAGTCACCAACTGCATATACATCAACAGTTGTAAAGCCGTTTATGAAAAGGTGTAGAAGATATGCATCAATAACATCAAGATAGCCGTCACCGTCAAGGTCATATTTCACTATATCATCATAGTTTACAGTTTCGGTCTGGCTGTGTCCTTCTGAAACAGCCATATTAACAAGTAACTGATAGTCATTTATATCAACTATACCGTTATCGGTTGTATCACCAACATTTGCAACGGAGTAGTTACCTGTTCCACCCACTGTTACAACCTTGTAAAGCTCATTTGATGTGAACATAGGCTTTGCACCTGTTTGGTTATTGTCCTGTCCCCAAACCTGCTCGGTGTTACCTTGTTGAAGAAGGTATGCAACCTCACCACTTGCAAATTGCTCGGCAGTTTTACCACCGTCTTCTGTTTCGGTTTCGGAAAGATAATAGCAATTTTCAACAGTTGAATAATTACCATCGTAATAACCAACACAAGAACTACCGTAAGCGTAGCAATTCTGCACAGCACCTGCGTTGTGCCCCACTAAAAGACCAATTGAGCTGTCGCCTGTAACGGTAACGCTACTGTCAACATAGCAGTTATAAATATTACCTGCATGGTAACCTGAAAGAGCACCTACATAGCTTGTGCCTTCAAATCGGCTATTTGTGATATGAAGGTTTTTGATTGTGCCGTAGGCATAGCCACCGCCACCGAACATACCCACATATTCGTCACCGGTTACGCAATAAAGACCTGAAACGGTATTATATCCACCGTCAAATGTACCGTAGAAGTTAATTATAGGTGTCCATTCTTTACCTTCGGGAATTGTAATATCCGTTGTTAAAAGGACATTGATTTCATTAGAAACATTATTTACATAATTTGCAATCCAGAAGAGCTGACCTGCATTTTCCACAAGATAAATATCATCGTATTCCCATTCAGGATCTTCACCGGGATCAATTTCAGGGTCTTCGTATGCACCGCAAAGACAGAATCCGTTGTCATTCCAAATATGCTTTCCGTCTATTCTGTTTGCATAAGCTTCTTCGCCGGTATCACATCTTGTGGTCTTGTAAACCTTTTTACCATTCAATACAGGGTAAAGCTCCACATCAATATGCTGACCCCAGACTTGTATAACATCACCGTATTCATCTGTTGCGGTCTGCCCTTCCTGAAGAAGATATGCAACCTCACCGCTGTTGAATTCCGCCTGGGTTTTAGTTGTACCTGTTGTGTTAGGATTTGTAACAGCAGTATCAAGGTAATAAGCATTGGTATATGTACCATAATTATAGCCTGCAATACCACCGGCTTTACCGCTTGTATATCCACGGCTTACGGCTCCTATATTATATACACCTGAAACAATGGGACCCACGCCGTTAGCAACATTGTTATACGCAATTATACCGCCTGCATGGGAGAAATAAGTGTTATCTGTTGAGGCAATATCTCCTGTGTTATAACAATTAGTTATATAAAATCTACCCTTATATGTTGAATTGTCACTGGTATAGTTATAACCATTAATACCTGCAGCATGGTTTGGGGAAGTTATGTCACCTTTATTTATACACTCTGAAATGGTAACATTACCATAATAAGAAGCGCTATTGCTGATCTGAATATCTCCAAGAATACCCGCAACCTTTTCAGCTTTATAATAAGTAGTGCCTTCACCCGAACCTGTTATATCGCCATAGTTAACGCAGGTAGTTATTGCGATATCAACCTGCAATGGACTCATATAGCCTACTATACCGCCCAACGAATAAAAACTTGTTCTGTTTTCAACATATTTTGATGTATCGTCTTTAATAGGTGCGTAGTTAACACAACCTGTAACATCACCGTGTGATACGGCAGCAATACCACCCATATTACCGCAATAAGCAATAGCTGTAATATTACCCAATGTTGAATCTTCAGGGCTTCCGTTAACGCAGTTTGTAACAGATGAACAATCTGCCACAATACCACCCATATATACGTACCAGGCTTTTTCGGGAGTAATACAAGTATCTACTTGTGTTACAGTTCCAAGGTTTTTACAGTTGCTTACAGAAGAAGCTGAGCCTGCTATTCCGGCTATATAACTACGCAGACCTTTAATTGTTCCGTAGTTGATGCAATTTTTGATGTTAGCTGAACCAGAACCAAATATTCCCGCTGTAGAAAAGTAACTTCCTGAATCAATACCGCTAACATCTTTATAAACATTATTTTCAATATAGCCTGTATTAACACAACTCTCTATTGTCACATCACCTGTTGCAGCATACTTTTTACCAACAATACCGCCAGCAGAAAATATATTGGCTAACAAATTGCCCTCAAACTTACAGTTTGAAACAGTAGATGTAGGTCTGGCACAACCAACAATGCCACCTGCAGACTGATAACGGGTATTAATATCGGGACAATCCGCAATAATTCGAGCATCGACAATACAATTATCTACAGTAGAGTTTGTCATATATGCAACAAGACTACCTACATATACATCTGCGTTAGACTTGTATTTACTACTACCATAAAGATAGCTGTCTGTTATTTTAACATTTTTGATAGTTGCTCCTGACAATCTTCCGAAAAGGGCAGAATCAACAGTGTACGTGTCTTTGACAAGTGGCATATAAATACCGCTGATAGTATGTTCTTTACCATCAAAGGTTCCTTTAAAATAATTATAACCCGCGCCTATAGGTCTCCATTTTTTTAGGTTATCAACATTAGTTAAATCTAATTTGCCGTCACTACCGAGAACCTTGTAATCTCCATTTAATTTAAGGTCGGAGCGAAGCTCAATTGTTTTGCCTTCAAAGGTTACATTGTCACTTGTTGAAGAACCATCTGTGAAAAGCTCATTTTCAGAATCCCACACACCGTCAAGGCCATAGTTCACGAGGAACTTAAGTCCTACAAGGTCGGCTACATCATCAATATAAAATGTTTCAGCCGTTGTATTATTTGTGTACCAGCTTGTATCATACTCAGAATGCTCAGTAACACTTACCATTTCAGGCTCAGGGTTAGTTGTCCATTCACTTGCACCCGATGCTATGGTAGGCTTTATGATTACCGTACATTCTTCACAAGAATAAGTGCACTCGCTTTCTCCTTCAACATAACCGCATTCCGCTGTATGCTCAGGATGATGCTCGCAAAGGTTATTTTCATCAATTGTTGCTGTTGCTATAACAGTGAAAATATTGCATAACAACATAAAACTAAGAAGGATACTTATTACCTTTCGTAAGTTTTTCGATTTTGTTGTTTTCATAAAATCTTCCTTTCGTGAGAGGTAAATTCAGGCTGTTTGCCGTTAACTCATCTGTGATTAAAGCTATCGTAATCAAAGTTTGACATTTCAAAAGAAAAATCTGCGCTTTCACCTGCTATAACAAGGGAGACTGTTCCATTTATATCTTCAATTAAAATTTCTTCATAGTTTTTTTCATTTACGGTCTTTACTATTTTTCCGTCGTGAACAACAACCATTTTAAAGTTACCACTATTCACCTTAAAATCATAAAGATTCAAAACAAAATCAGATTTTCCCAAAAGGTTTATATAAAGAACCTCATATACACCTGTGAATTTCTTTGAAGAAACTTCCGTCATATTTGTGATATTATTTGTACTTATGCCGACATTTAATGAACCCATTTCAATTTTTGCAATATCTTCATCAGTAATTGTCTGAAGAGCAAAATTTTCTGCTCCGTTTGTATCTTCAATATGCTCCAAATCAGAATTAAAGAGCATAACCGCTCCAATAATAACTACCACGAGAATTACGGGAACCAAAAGTTTGTTTTTTATTTTTCTTATAATGCTCATATCATCACCATTTACTTTCTCAAAAACTCATCTAACTGCTTCAGCATCTCTGTTTTAATTTTCTGATAATCAGTTGCAAGAATTTTTGATATAACTTTTTCTCTTTCCTCTTTTTCAAAATCATATATTTTCAAAAGACAGTTAAGGGTTAAATAAATTTTATCTTCTAACGTATAATCCTCTGTACAAGGCTCTGCAAGTGCACTTCTTTCTATGCAACAAGTTACATTCGCTGCCCGTCTGAAACGCTTCAAATCCCAATCGGGAAGATACGACCCGAGAATATCAAAATTCTTTTCAGCAGTCCAATCTTTAAGATATGCCATTGTAACGGGTTCTGAATACATAGAATAATAAATATCTCTTATATTTTCTCTTTCCTCACACAAAGCTATCTGCACAACAATTTCAAGACAATATGTATACAAATTTTCTTGCTTATTACTTTTATTATATTCAATAAATTTTGTGTGATACTCCATTATCTTCTTTGTAAATTCAAGAAGAATATCTGCCTTTGCAGGAAACCAAAAGGTAAGATTTCCGGGACTTATTCCTACATCTTCACAAATCATTTTTGCCGATGTCTTGTGAAAACCTTTCACAAGAAAATTTCTCACTGCTGCATTTATAATCGCCTGTTGGGTTGCATTATTCTCTCTGTGTGCCATAACTGAACCTCATTTTTAGTATATTTGCTATTTAGTACGCTTACTATAATAGTATACATACTACATTTTGTCAATAATTTGTCAATGTTTTTTAATTTTTATAATAATTTTAATTGCGCCACCCCATTTGCATACCTTAGCAAAAAATGGGGAAAGTAAATTCGAAAAAACATTGGAGGTAGTAATATGTTTAAACACGAAAAATTGCTTTTTCATCCTGTTGGTGTTGAAAAACCAAATCCAAAATATGCAGCATTACTTCAGGAGCAGTTGGGCGGCGGTAATGGTGAATTAAAAGCTGCGATGCAGTATATGTCCCAGAGTTTCAGAATTAAAGACCCCGAAATCAAGGATTTGTTCCTTGATATTGCTGCAGAGGAATTAGGTCATATGGAAATGGTGGCACAAACCATCAATCTTTTAAACGGTCACGATGTTGATGCCGAAAAGGTACCAAGCGGAGAAATTCAGTCTCACGTGATACTTGGTTTAAATCCCGGACTTATCAATGCTTCGGGTTACTCCTGGACTGCTGATTATGTAACTGTTACAGGGGATTTATGCGCAGACCTTCTGAGCAACATTGCATCTGAGCAACGAGCAAAGGTAGTTTATGAATATCTTTACCGACAAATTGACGATAAAAAGGTTCGCGAAACAATTGACTTCTTGCTTAACCGAGAGGAAGCACACAATCAGATGTTCCGCGATGCATTTAACAAGGTGCAAAATTCAGGTTCTAACAGAGATTTCGGAACAACAAAAGCCGCTAAAATGTATTTTTCAATGTCAGAGCCCGGTCCGGATGCATTTGCAACAGGCAAAACTAATCCTGTTTCTTTTGATAAACAAAACTAAATTAACTAAATAACTCTCCCGTCGATTACTCAACGAGAGAGTTATTTTTCTTTTTTCTCTTATCTGTCAATTCGAAGCTTAAATTAAGTAACCATTTGACTTTTTCTTCCTCAACACTTCCGTCAAGGCAAACTGTTATCCAATGATTTTTATTCATATGATAAGCAGGGTGAATACCTTTATCGAGAATTAACGAACCAATGACAAGCGGATCACTTTTAAGATTAACCACATTAATATTCCCCTCTTCTTCAATTCCTAATTTAGCCTTTGATATTTCCATTACAACCGCAAACCATTTGTTATTGCTTTGATGGCGATAAACCGCAAAAGTGGGTGCACTTAACCAGGGAAATTCCGCGCTAACACCATAGACCTCTTTAATATGCTTATCTAAAGCTTCTCTGTTCATAAACCCACCCCCTGATAATTTATTTTATTATATCACATTAAATCGTATAAACCAATAGTTTCACACATAACATTCATAGGGTGATTTTTTTGAAAAAGGATTTAATACTATGGAATTTTTCAGGCTTTGTTTTTACATCTTCAGGCGGAACAATTTTACATTTCATTTACGATTGGACTAATAAAAACATTTTAACCACCCCCTTTTCTGCAGTAAATGAATCCACCTGGGAGCATATGAAATTATTATTTTTCCCTATGTTTATTTTTGCGCTTATTCAAAGCTATTTTTTCAAGGAATTCGGAAATTTCTGGTGCATTAAGCTTATAGGAATTCTAACAGGACTTATTTTAATACCTGCTCTTTTTTACACTATCAACGGCATTTTCGGTAAAACACCCGATTTTATCAATATAGCAATATTTTTTGTTGCGGCGGCAACAGTTTTCGTTCTGGAAACTTATTTGTTCAAAAACTACCATTGTTGCAAATCCCAACATATCGCTTTTATAATTATCTGTTTTATTGGTCTTTTATTTATCATTTTCACTTTTTTCCCACCCCGTATCCCCTTATTCCAAGACCCAATTACTAATACTTATGGATATCAAAAATAAATTAACAACATCTGCAACAGTAAGTAAAATACTGTTGCAGATGTTGTTATATAATATCAAGCTCGTTATATTTATTGATATAAATATCAACAATCTCTTTTAATTCTTCTTGGTTCGGTTCGCTTTTATCGTAAATTCCAACAACATTGTAGCCGTTTGCCTTTGCAGTTTTTGCCGCATATAAAGCATCTTCAAAAACCCATGTATTTTCTTTATCTGTTCCCAGCTTATTGAGAACCACATCATAAACCTTGGGTTCAGTTTTAGAAGCCCCTACTGTATATGTGGAATATATTGCAGAAAAATAATGGAGCATATCATATTTTTCCATAACAGCTTTGAGCGCAGGCTCACCTGTTGCGGTAGCTATACCCATTTTCACGCCTTTTGATTTTAATTTTTCGAGAAATTGAGCTATATCATTTTTAGGCTCGGTTTCAATCATATATCTGCCTTTTATATATTCAAAAAGCTCTGATAAAAGTTCTTCATAGGTTTTATCAAGGTTAAAGCGTTCAATGGCAAGAAGAAAGGTTTCACGAAGGAAAAGACCTTTAAATGCTTCTTTGTCTTCTTTTGTCAACTCAATACCTAAATGATTAAAGAAATTATCTTTATAACCTTTCCACACGTGCATTGAGTCAAACAATGTTCCATCAAAATCAAATATTGCACCTGTTATATTGATTTCATTATTTATCATACTTTTTGTTTTTCCTTTTTTCTGATTTCACTTAGAATAGCTGCGCTCATAATAAGAACAACACCAATAAATTCATAAACTGTTGGCAACTGCATAAACACAACGGATGAAAGAATTATTGCAGATGCAGGGTCAATATAGCTTAAAATCGCGGCTGTCTGGCTTTTCAACTTTTTTATTGCACCAAAATAAAGAAGATATGCAAAGCCTGTATGAATAACACCAACAACAACCAAAAGTATCAGTTTTTTGGGATTAAAGGTTATATCCCCCATTGTAAATAATGCATATGGCAAAACCACAAGACCTGCAGAAGCCAATTGAATTACTGTTCTTTCATAGGATTCTACTTCACCCATAAATTTATTCATAATCATTACAGAAGCATACAGTCCCGCTGCACCTAAACCGCAGAACACACCTGTTATTTTTGAACTGTCGGACTGAAAAATGCCCGAAACTAACGCAACACCAATCAAAGCTACAAGCACGCATATTATCTGCTGTGCTTTGAATTTCTCTTTAAAAATAAAAGGAGATGCAATAACAACGATTATAGGCGCGGTGTAGTAACAAACCGTTGCAACGGGTATTCCTGTAAATCTATACGCTTCAAAAAGCAAAATCCAATTAAAGCCGATTGCAACACCCGATGCCAACAAAACAGGGAATTTCTTTTTTATAGCTTTAAAATCAATTTTTTCCCTTTTTATAATCATTACTGCAAGAATTACAAGTGCGCCTGCAATTCCTCTGAATGCCGCTATAACACCTGACGGCAAACCTATGTAATTCACGAAAATTCCTATGGTACCAAAAATCACCATAGATAATATCATAGATACTTTTTCTTTCATATTACCATTTGTTTTCAACGTATTCGCAAAATGTAAAAAGGTCTTTTATTTCTATCTTTGTTCCGTCATCAAGGGTAACGTCCCCGTTCCAGACACCAAAAATCTGATGGCAATTCATTCTGCCAACCTTAAAATCCACATCACTGTGATTATCAAGCGTCGGAACCATTGTCATATTGAATCTGCCATCCTCAGAAATTATTTTCCAAGGCTCTAAAAATCTTTCTTTGGGGAAATTTTCAACATCGACCGCACCGATTTTATGTACCTTGCCGTCATAGAAAATGCAGGTTTCGGTAGCGTAGCTTTCATCCCCTATCGCCCATGTGATTTCAAAACCCAAAAGATGCTTTTCACCTTTTTCATCTGTTATATATTGATTACCACTACCCCAATACCATACCATTTCATGAGGGGTATTAACTCTTCCCCAGTCCACAGTACAGAAAGCATTGTCCTTTGAGAACTTGTAGGTGTAGTCACCAACAGTAAACACACCTTCACAGGGCATACACATCTGCTTTGTTGTCATAAAGTATTTGGTGTCGTCTTCCTTAAAGGGCAAAACTGTTGTGATGTTCTGGAGGTCCTCCATAATTTCCATTGAAACATTAACTTCAACGGGTTTGCCCTTGAAAGAGCCTTTATACCACAAGGTTCTTTCGTTCTCTTTTGTATGGAAATCGAATTCGGTTTTTCCTATTTTATCTTTAAATCGATTAGGAACATCAATAACCGGGGGTGAAACGTGCTTATTGGCACCAATAAAATACTGAATAGAATCGCAAATAACCTGCCCTGTTTTGAGGTCAACTAATTTTGCTGCTACATAACCACCGATATTAATATTAGCAAAACTTATGAGAACCTGCATTTCATCACCCACGTGGATGGTATAAAAATCCCACTCTTTACGGCTGATTATACCCTTCTTAACAAAGTCTCTGTTATATTCGAAAACATTTCTTCTTGCCCAACCTTTTGCAAGTAGCTTCCCATCGGGCGAGAGAAGAGCCGTTTTATCGATATATTCAATTTGCTTTGATTTTTGTTTCCATTGTGTAAACGGTACATAGGTTCTTTTTAATTCGTTGCTCATCGTATCACCCTTCTCTTATTATGCTCTTGAGTATAGCACAAAATTTTATAATATACAATAAACTCAAAATTCTTATTTTTATTTTAAAAATATATTTACTTTTTCAAACACATTGCTATAATGTAGGCGATAATTATTTTCAAATCCGAGGGGTGAATAAAATTGAAAGTAATAACAAACAAGCCCATTCCAAAACAATATGAAGAAATCTTCAATCGGCTTCCAGACAACGATGACGCTCTTTTTATTGTTGTGGGCGACCTTAACCTTAAAGGCCGTTATGCTGAATCCATGATGGTATTCACAGATAACAAAATCATAGCCTTTGACGAATGCTATGAAAGCGGCAGCTTTTCAGTTGATTTTTCTGATATTGAAACTGCTCAGGTAAAACGACTTTATGGTAATGCAATTTTTAAAATCAAGTTAAAAAACGGAAAGAAAAAAATGCTCCTGCGTTTTTCTTATGCAGCAGCTGAAGTGGCAGACGCAGCAGCGGTATTTGTAAATGCTGTTAACGAAGGTAATGATTTATCAGAAGAATTTGAAACTGTTAAATCTGTTTACCATAAGCAACGTTGCTTTTGTCCCAAATGCGGAAGAAAGCTTCCCAACCCCGAAGCAGAATGTATCAACTGTTCCGGTAAAGGAAAGCTTATTTCAAAATTCGGTAAATATGTTGTTCCTGAAAAGAAATCCCTTTTTATATGTATGCTTCTTTCTGTTGCGGCAACGGGACTTTCTCTCGTTCCCCCGTACATTACCAAAATAATGGTTGATGATGTTATACCCGGCAAAGATTCCGCTATGCTTGTAAAGGTTTTAGCGATTCTTTTAGGAATATATATTCTTCAATATGTAATGAATGGTTTTCGTTCCTATCGTCTGCGCCTTGCAGGTGACAGAATAACTCTTAACCTGAAAAAAGATATTTATGAAAAGGCACAGTATCTGCCTTTAAGCTTCTATGATAAAATCTCAACAGGTTCAGTCATCAACCGAGTGAACTCCGACGCCGGTGTTATACAAGCCTTTATTATGAAAATAACCCAGGAAGCCGTTGTTCAGGCTTTCACCCTTGTGGGACTTGTTATAATAATGTTCGGCATGAGCTGGAAGCTTGCTTTGTTTTCACTTATTCCCGTACCTATAGTTGTAGTTGCAGGCAGACTTTTCGGTAAGATAATCGGGCCTAAATATATGCGACTCTGGAGAAGAAGTGCTTCGATTTCCACAGTTCTTGCAAACTCAATTCCCGGTGTACGAGTAATAAAAGCTTTCACCAATGAAAAGGAAACCATAAACAAATTCGCCCGTTATTGTGATGAATGGTATAAGGAAGATAAAAAGGTTGCGGTTCCTGCAGCAGTTTTCCCGTCAGTTATCACTTTCCTTGTAACCTGCGGTTCAATTGTTGTGTGGTTTTTAGGCGGTAATATGGTAATCAACGGAAGCGAAGAGATTTCTCTCGGTCTTCTTGTCTCTTTCGTTTCATACGCAAGTATGTTCTACACCCCAATTAACTTCTTTGCAAATATGAGTGATACTTATCAGAACACTCTTGCGTCCGCAGAAAAAATTCTTGATATTATTGATGCCGAACCCGAGCATGACTTTGGCGAGGGTAACACTATTCAAAGAATGGACGGAAAAATTGAATTCAAAAATGTCAACTTTGCTTTCGATCGTTCCAAAAAGGTTCTTTCGAATATCAATCTTACCATTGAACCTGGTGATATAGTCGGTATAGTAGGTACAACAGGTTCAGGTAAATCAACTCTCATAAACCTTTTAATGCGATACTATGACGACTATGATGGAGAAATTCTCATTGATGGGGAAAACATAAAAAATATTGATATGAAATATTATCGCGACTCCATCGGTTATGTTCAGCAAGAACCCCTTATGTTCCGTGATACAATTTTCAACAATATCGCTTTCGGCAGTGGCAGAGTTCATGTTGAACAGGTTCTCCACGCTGCAGAGGTTGCTAATGCGCACGGCTTCATTTCAAAGCTTCCTGATGCCTATGACACTATGTTAGGCGAAAGAGGGGTTGGCCTTTCCGGTGGTGAACGTCAACGTGTTTCCATTGCCCGCGCAGTTCTCAAAAACCCGAGTATTCTGATTTTTGACGAAGCTACCGCCGCGGTTGACTCTGAAACTGAACACCTCATTCAAGGTGCTATTGAACGACTTATAAGCGGAAGAACCACTCTTATGATTGCTCACAGACTTTCCACTTTGCGTAAAGCCAACAAAATCGTTGTTGTTGATAAAGGCGAAATCATAGAATGCGGAACTCCTGAAGAACTGCTAAAAATGAAAGGAAAATATTATAAGCTTGTAGAAATTCAATCTATGGGCGAACAACTCCAGAAGCGAAAAGCTGAAGAAAATTTCGAGTGAGGTGATGTGAATGCCAAGATATATTGAAGGTCCTGAGGTTCGTCTTACAGAAAATGATAAAATTTTTGTAGATGCAGAATTTTATTCAGGTGAAAAATTTTATGAGCTTGAGCTCCACCGTATGTTCCCCATAACCGGTTTAACCAAATACATAGCACTTATGGATTCCGAGGGAAACGAAATTGCAGTTATCCGTGATATTAACGACCTTATGCCCGAATCACGAAAGGTTGTTGAAAACTGCCTGAGAGAATACTATATGATTCCCCGAATCACTAAATTCATCAAAATGAGCGAAAAATTCAAAATATGGATGTGGACTGCAGAAACCGACAAAGGCATTTGCACCTTTGAAATACGCAACCACCTTACAGCAATCAAACCTCTTTATGACGGTAGAGTTCTTATAAAGGACGCAAACGATAACCGTTATGAGATTCCCGATGTCAATATCCTTGATAAACACAGTAAAAAATTGATATTACCTAAACTTTAATCCAATTAATCGTTGAAAGGAATAAAATATATGAAACTTATAATCGCAATTGTTAATAATGATGATAGTGCTGTTGTTTCTTCCTCACTTACAAAGGAAGGCTTCACCGTTACAAAGCTTTCCACAACCGGTGGCTTTTTAATGGTAGGAAACACTACTTTCCTTATCGGTGCAGAGGATAACACCGTTGCTAAGGCAAAAGAAATAATCAAAACTTGTTCTCAGAAAAGAACAAGAGTTACCACCACAACAAGTGGCTTCGGAACAGGTCTTCGTGAGGATGATTTTGAAAAAGAAGTTTCCGTAGGCGGTGCAATTGTTTTCACACTTGATGTTGAAGATGTTGATAAGTATTAAACCATAAAAATAAACCATCGGGTTTCCGATGGTTTATTTTTTATGAATTCTTTTCTTCTGCCGCGGTTTGTGCACGAGTACGCTCCAGGTCAAGATACATTCTGTCTCTTGTTTTCTGGTCGATATTATAGAAGAACATAGGCACAAGGCTGAGAACATCAAATATTAACTGGGGACCGAAAGCGGCAATAAACATTTTCCACATTGTATCTTCTGTTTGTACCGCAGTAAGACCTGATTCAAAACCTGCCCATCTTGCAAGAAGCATTGTGTTAATCTTTGTAAGAGCAATACCTCTCACCTTATTAATATAACCTGTAAGAAGATTTACGGTTGCCTCAACACGATAGCCATTCTGCCATTCGCAGTAGTCAAGAACCTCATAGTTGATTTCATTTTCAATGATTTTCTTTGTTCCGTAGAATACCATTTCAAGGCTGTTACCCAACATCATTGCAATTGTCATAGGCAATTTTTTCTTATAGAATCCGTTTTTCTTTCCGCCTATAAGACCCACAAGGAAGAATGAAAGCTCAGAGGTTATTATTGAGCCTCTTTGGAACAACCACAAGGTTTTAGTTGAAAAGCGTTTTCTGAACTTTGTTGCCCAAGGATAGCTGGCGTAAGAAATCGGCATACCCGGAATACCTGCTATAGTGGACATCATATTAAATTTCAGAACAGTATCATAATAAAGGGATTGAGATGTACCCACATTGATACCGTCAACAAAGCCGGATAAGGTGTAAATCAACAAGGGTTTATTTCTGAAAACAGAGAACATACCCTTTACAACCTGTGGCGGTTTCTCGGATTGGGGAACTCGTTCCTTACTTACAAACACCCACATTACCGCAGGAACAGTTGCAATTACCCACCAGAATGATTTCATTGATGCGAAAACCTTGGTGAGATTAATTTTGATTTTACCGTTTGCAACAAGGTCGAATAAAATTCCTGCCAGCTGTTCGGGGAATCGCCTGAACAAATCACTTGCAAATCGGGATGATACTAACAATGCAGTTCGCTCATTGGGGTTGGGGGTAAACACATTATCAATATAACCGCCACCGCCGAAAAATGCACCGACTGTTTCACTGATATATGAAAGTATCATATAGAAAATAAGTCTTTGAGCTGCATCCATACCCTGAGCATCTGCAATAAGAGGCATAACACAGGTTACCAAGCCCACTAAAATACTGGGAATAAGTGCTAAATACTGAAAAGGCTTAAACTTCCCCCAACGGGTACGCATTTTATCAATGATAACCGCAGAAAGCGGGTCATTAATTAAATCGTAAATACCCAATGTAACTGCCGCATTACCATGGGCTTCCGCATCAAGACCGAAAATCTTATACAAGAATAATTCTGATGATGTATCATATTTACCCAATGTTAATTCTGCCGTGGCAGTTTTAAGTATGTAAGTAACTCTTTCTTTGGTAGAACAGAATTTTCTGTTCATATAAGCAGGTAAATCAGTCTCTAAAACATATTCGCGAGTCTGAACATCAACATTCTGATTCATTTCTTCGCTCATGATTTAACCTCCTCACCATTAAGTTCTGCTTCCTTTTGAAGCTGCATTTCAGTTAATCTGCGGTACATTTCCTGACGAATTTCTTCCTGAGGTACACCGTTTTCCACCATTTTGAAATATTCCTCGATTGGAATTCCGCCCACAACGCAATTTTCATATTTAACCTCTATGCCCTGTTTGAAAATCGCAATATCAATACCGAAATTCACAGCCAAAAGAATGAAATAAACAAAGGGTGCAATAACGAAATCTATACTGAAATAAGGATTTTCGGGAATAGCCATTAAGAGTGCCGTTGCCCCACCGCAGAGAATTAACATTAAAATGTCAAATAAGTAATTTCTCAATTTGCCTCGTTTCCCGCATGCCATTGTAAGACAACCGAAATGTACAAGCATAAAAACTACCGACAAAACAAGCATAAGAATTGCTGATGCTAAAAAGATTAACGGTGTTTTTCCGTCAGGAGTATTCAAAAGACCTAAAATCGCATCGAAATCAAAGCTTTCAAGCATATCTATTAAAGAAAACAAGGTATAAACTCCGTCAAATTCAGCAAAGGGTTCTTTAAAGCTACCCTTAAGCCAAGGCACAACAATTGCTGCAACGGGAATCAGACTTGTAAAAATACGGGCAATTGCAAGCTTTGAGCCTACAAAAGCTGCTTTCATTCTGTTAATTTTTTTCTGGAAATAGTAATGCTGAACTTCTGCCTTATCTGCATCCTGCATAAGTCTTTCCTGAATATCATAAATTACGATATTACATCCACAGTGAGGACAATGCTGTTTCCAGTCCACCATCCTGAGATGCTCACCACATTTAGGACAATTTGCCAATTTTCTCACTCCATATTAATACACTATGTACTTATAATACATTTTTTTAAATAGCAAGTCAATATTTTTGTTAACAACCAACAAATTGTATTATTTTTGTTGCTTTCCGTCTGAAAATGCATTTCCTACCTTTTTACCTAATTTTAAATAAGTGTTGTGATAAGGGTCAAAGGTTATGGGTTCAAGTTTCTCGGGGTCAATTAAACCATCTTCACCTAAAACAGACTCATCTGCGCTTATATTCACAATTTCACCAATGCAGATTCCGTCCTCGTTGAATTTGAGAAGATTACATTCAACAGTCATAGGAAATTCATTTATAACAGGTGCATTCACAAATTCGGATTTAACTGTTGTAAGCCTTGCTTTTTTCATTTTGTCGGGTTCATTATTTCCCGAGACAACACCCACATAATCAGCTTCCCAAACGTGCTTTGCATCGGCAATGCTTACTGTAAAAGCCTTACTGAATTTTATGTTTTTAGTGGTTTTATGCCCGTGAGAAAGGCAAACCATAATCTGTTTATTTTCATATATTCCACCCCAAGCCGCATTCATACAATTTGGATTTCCCTCTTCATCGTAAGCTGCCACAATAAATACGGGCATAGGGTAAACATCACTCTGAGCCCCAAAATTTTTACGCATAAAATATACCACCTTTTCCGTTTATTTAACAATTTCGTACTGCCAATCAATTATCCCGCCAAACTCTTTAACATTGGTATAACCCAAATCCACAAGTGCCTGAGCTGCAATTTTGCTTCGTCTGCCGCTACGGCAATAAACAAGAATTAATTGGTCTTTGTTGAGCAGTTCTTTTTCTGCCCGTTCTGATATTTCATATTCGGGTATAAGAATTGCATCTTCAATATGACCCTCATTGAACTCCTCAATAGTTCTGGAATCAACAATTATATAATCCGTTTCAGCATCCATCAAACGCTTTGCTTGTTCACCCGAAATCTGCTCATAACCAAGAGAATTTATATAATTTTTTGTTGTTTTGGTAGCGGTGTTGTGAGTAGTTTCGTTGTTCAAATCACCGGAACAACTGCTGAATAAGGTTAATGAAATAATAAACAAAAATATCAATCCTTTAAAATTTTTAAATTTCATATAATTTGCCCGTTTCCTTGGTTCTGTATTCGTGCTTTTCATAGTAGCCTATAAGAGCACCATCCTCGTCACGAAGAGCCACCATATAAACATCCTTGTTTTCCTTTTCGTTGTTATAGGTGTAAACGATATTATTCTCTGCACTTTTATTAAACCAAGCAATAACCTTATCTATCATCTCATTGGATTTTTCATTGTGGCATTTTTTAAGATTCTGCCCTGTAAGGTCTTTGTGATAGCGTTCTATGGCAACAGGATTCATATAAACAATTTTATGCTCTAAATCACAAATTACAATTGGTGCTCTATCCTGCTCTAAGACGCTTTTTAAAAATTTATCTAACATAATTTTTCCCCAAACTTATTTTGCTTTAAATTTCATTGTTTTTTCAGTTGTAGACACAAGAAGATTGACTGCTTTTGTAACAATAAATTTAATCGGTTTATTATTTTTTATAAAATCAGGTGACAAGGCATTTTTCAAAATAAATTCAGGGAAACTTGGTGTACCCTTAATCTGAATTCTGACTGTATCACCCCAAAAAACAAAATTCATATATTGAGTTGAAAGAGTGTTGATGGGTTTCACAACTGCATTGATTTTGCCGTTTTCAATATAGGCATAAGCCCAGATTTTATAAGGATAGCCTTTAATTTCACACGCACTCATTCGTGGCTGACCATCAAGACCGCAATTTATTACAACCTCGTCCCCCTCTTCTTTCCATTTAACAGTAAAGACATCCTCTGTCACATCAAAAGAAACTTCGTTGAAATTGGTCTTTGGTCTTTTTGCAAAACTTGATGTCAACGAACGGGGAATAACACTTGCAGGAAACATCAATTTCGCCAAAGCGTCCGAAAAAGCAGTCATATAAAATGTTTTTCCTGTTTGGACATTTAACTTCTCCTCACTCTTTTTAGGAACAATTCTTCTGTTTTTAAGATATTCTTCAAGTTTTTTGTCCCATTCGCCTGAGCTTTCATTTTCAAACACTTTAGCAAGAACATATTCTACTGCACCTGTGTTTCCACCCTCATCAATACAAGCATTCATTGTAGCAACAACTGCATTGTACTGTGGGAAATAGGAAATAATCTGCCCGAACATTCCCGTCATACTGAAAACGTCGTTTTTAATCCAGAAAAGGTAGCCGTAACCCTCATTTTCTCTGAAAGGCACTTGTATTTTTGTAGCTTCCTTTGTCCAGAATTCAGGAATAACTTGTTCACCCTCATATTTACCGCCATCTGCATAACATTGACATATTTTAGCAAGGTCACGTAGTTTAAGATAACAACCCGTTCCGCCTATACATTCACCGATTTCGTTGGTTTCCCAAAAGGGAATATCAATTCCGAGAGGCTCAAAAAGTCGCGGAGTTAAATAATCAACAAGATTCTGACCCGAAAATTTATGTACCAGAGCTGCCACAACATGAGCATCATTATTACTATATAAAAAACCTTTTTCCTTTCGAAAAGGAGCTTTCATAAACATTTCCATATAGTTTCCCATCATATCTTGCAAGAAACTGAATTTTTTATTACTGCTCATTGTGAGAACAGAACGAACGGTAAGGTTTTCCCACTCATCACTTTCGCAAACTTCATATTCAGGGAATAAATCAATTATTTTATCATCAAGGGAGAAAAGTCCCTCATCAATTGCAAAGCCTGCGGCAGTTGAAACAACAGACTTTGTAACAGAAAATAACGTGTGGGGCATCTCGGCAGAATAAGGGTAAGCATATTCCTCAAACAATATTTCTCCGTTCTGCATTATAAGAAGACCGTGGTTTTCCACACCGCAGTGCTCGAGTCTTTTATAATATTTGTAAATCCACTCTGATGAAAGCTTTGATTTTGTAAGCATACGAACACCTCATTTATATCTTTATTATACCTTACAAAAAGCCATAATTCAACAAAAAGAAAAATCCTTGAAAGCAACTATATACTTTCAAGGAAATCTTTATTTTATTGTTTCGCTGTTATTGAGAACCGAGGTGCTGTATAAAAACAGAACATCCTGAGAATTGAATTCAATATAGTTTTCAAGTAAATTCGGGTGTATATAGCGGATATCAACAAGGGTGATTTTCTTATAGCCCTCAATGAAAAGCGGAGCAATTGAACTACCGAAAGAATCTCTGAAAATTATCAGCTCTTTATCTGTTTTAGCGTTAGGGTTTTCAATGGTAACCAAAGAAAGCGGACCGCCTAAAAACATTTCATAAGGGTCTTTGCCCTCAGCTTTTTCCATATCGTAAACAGATATTTCTTTATTGTTCTGGTAGTCATAAACCTTGCAATTTTCTAAAACTTCATTTGTAAGATATTTTATTTTTTCTGCTTCAAGGGGTAAAGCTGATTGCCCGTAATAAACACCGTAAAAATCATTTTCAAGTGTTTTTACATCATACTCTGCCTTAACGTCCGCACCCATTTCATTTCCGATTTTCTCGGCAACACTAACAATATTTTCCTCCCGACAATGAGTATCGGTTTTATAAAAGTCAGAAAGCTCAAGGTCTTTAGTTATATCAATATATGTGAGAAACTCGGTATTTTCTTTTAATAAAGAAAGCATTTTCTCATAATCAATAGAAAGATATCCGTTTTTTTCTGCAAGGAAGTAGTTTTTATCGGGAATTATTGAAATATAATCTTTTGTATTTGTACCTTTCAGATATTTTTCATAAACGTACCTGAATCGTTCCCCTGCCCTTTTAACTGAAGCCTCATTTAAAGGGTATTCGAGTTTACTTGCAAAGCCATCCACAACATAAATATCGTTATTTGCACTTTGATTGAACACATTAAGAGCCACAAGAGCCTTCAAGGTTCTGAATTTATCTCTCAAAGGGAACTGGTCAAGAGTATAATTTTCAAAATTACTCATAAAGTCCCCTGAAAGAATTGTGTTAAAGCTTAATTGGGGGAACTGTGAAAGCTTTCTTCTTTCACTTGTAGAAAACTCATCAGCAGGTTTTAACCAAGCAAAAAGAGAAACACTTAAAAAGAAGGCAACCATAACAAAAGTTATGACTATGTGTTTAGTTTTCTTTTTCATAGCTACCTCCTAAAACCTGAAATACAAGAACGGGTTAAATGAACCATCCACAAGGTAGGCGGTCATAATCGCTAAAAGAACAACAAGGCCTACAGGCTCTAAAATCCATATAAATTTTGAAATTTTATTGTTTCCGAACATCTTCTCTACAGTCTTTTTAACAACGGGTGTTGCACCGATTATGCCCATAACAAGAGTTACTGCAAAGCTTTTCAGATAATAGAAAAACTCTGTTGAAACAAGTGGTACACCACCTACACCGAACATACCTCCGATATATGAAAATGCCTCTTTCATATCTGTTGCATTGAAAATAACGAAGCTTATTCCCACTGCAACAAGAGTATAAATCCTGCTTAATACTTTTGCTTTATTAAGATATTTTAAGAGTACAAGTTTTTCAACAATAAGAAGAATTGCAAAGAACAATCCCCAGATTATAAAATTCCAATCGGCACCATGCCAGAAACCTGTTAAGAACCACACAACAAAAATATTGAAAAACCATTTTGGTTTTGACACCCTGTTACCGCCTAATGGAATATAAACATAGTCCCTGAACCATGTTCCCAAGGACATATGCCATCTTCTCCAGAATTCTGTTGCACTTTTGGAAATATAGGGGTAATTGAAGTTTTCTGAAAAACGGAATCCGAATATCCTTCCCAAACCGATTGCCATATCGGAATAGCCTGAAAAATCAAAATACACGTGAAGTCCGAACGCAATTGCATAAAGCCAATAGAAAAGAATTGATTTATCATCGGATGTCTTGAAAATATCACAAAGCTCACCCAAGGTATTAGCAATAAGAATTTTTTTACCAAGACCCAAAACAAACCTTCTTATACCCTTTGAAAAATTCTCAAAAGAATGAGTTCTTTCCTCTAACTGCTTTGCAATATCTGAATATCTTACAATGGGTCCTGCAATAAGCTGGGGGAACATTGTAATATAACATGCAAGATTTATTATATTTTTCTGTGCCTGTACATCCATGCGATAAACATCAATTGTGTAGCTTAAAATCTGGAAAGTGTAAAAACTGATACCTATGGGCAAAGCGATTCTTAATAAAGGAAGTGAAAGCCCTGTAACTGAATTAAAGTTTTCAATAAAGAAATCTGCATATTTAAAATAGGCGAGAAAACCTAAATTAATCACAACAGAAATACCAAGAAAAACTTTTGATAGTTTTTTCTGAGAAAAAGCCTCAATCAGAATGCCGGAAAAATACCCGATTACGATTGAGGCTATCATCAAAACAACATATTTAGGCTCGCCCCAACCATAAAAAACAAGGCTTGAAATTAAAAGAACCACGTTTTTCAATTTCTTTGGAGCGATAAAATAAAGTATCAGTACACTTGGCAGAAAATAATAAAGAAAAGGAACACTTGAAAAAAGCATATTAATCCTCTTTCTGCTTCGTGCTTGAAATTAATAGATATTAAAATTATGCTAGAGCTTCTTCTACATTAAGAGTTGCGCTTTCGCCATAAACTGTTGCAAGCTTTGTTTTGAAGTTTTCGATTGCTTCTGCATTACCGAAAGCAGCAACAACATATTCATCTGCTACAGTGTAGATGATAAGAGTGTCGGGGAAACCGCACATCCACTGTGTGCTCTTTATGCTATCTTTAAGAGAGTTAACAAGAGTTTCTGCATTAGCTTTGTCTGCAAGGTGGTATGCAGCAGCGGAGAATGTATTTGCATTCATGGCGTGTGTAATTGTTGCAACATTATCAACAAGCTTAAGTGAATCTTCTGTAATGTGAAGAGTTGCTGTTGCATTTTCAACATCAGAAATATTGAAGTTACCTGCAGCATCGTTAACTGCTGCTTCAAAGTCACCGCCCATAACGGGGAATTTTTCTTCTTCTGCAAATGTTGACCAAACGCCATCAAGAAGAGCAACGGGAGATTCAATTGTTACTTTGTTTGCATCATCTTTGGGAGCAGTACTACAAGCTGCAAGAGCTACTACCATTACTACTGCCAATACTGCACATAAAATTCTTTTTTTCATTTTTAAAAAACTCCTTTAATTTTGTTTATTTCATTGTAACATATATCAGTTCCGTTTAAAAGAACTTTCAGCAAACAATTATTATATTAACAAAAAAACAACTAATAATAACAATATAAATACTAAAAAACAAAAAGAGGTATATGTATGGATAATCAGAATAATGTAAAAAACACCCTTGACCAGATTCCTGAAGCTAACAAAAACGCAAAAAAAATTACAGGTCTTGTTAAGGAAAGCGGTAAAATAACAGGCTATAAACTATCAGATAATACTGTGGTTTCAAAGCAACAGGGTGTAAATATGGCAAAACAAGGAAAAATTTCCGGTGTAGGAATTGCCCACAGAGGTGACACAGAATATCTAAAATCCGTTCCTAACGGCAGTGAAAACGATAATCTTGGTAATCTTCCCTCTATTTCCCCTAAAGAATAATCAGAACAAAAAAATCCCAAAAGAGCCCAAAAACTCTTTTGGGAAAATTTTTATAAATCAATTTCAATGCCTACGGGACAATGGTCGCTTCCCATAATTTCATTAAGAATAAAGCTATCCTTAACCTTATCTAAAAGTCTGTCGGAAACAATAAAATAGTCTATACGCCAACCAACATTCTTTGCTCTTGCACCATACATATAACTCCACCAGGAATATTGCACTTTCTCGGGGTATAGACTGCGAAAAGTGTCCTTAAAGCCAGAGCTGAGAAGTTCTGTAAACTTACCTCTTTCTTCATCAGAAAAGCCTGCGCTGAAATGGTTGGTTTTAGGGTTCTTAAGGTCAATTTCCTCGTGCGCCACATTCAAATCTCCGCAGTAAATAACAGGCTTTTTACTGTCGAGGTTTTTCATATATTCTCTTAAAGCATCTTCCCATTCCATTCGGTATGAAAGCCTTGCAAGCTCTCTTTGTGCATTTGGAGTATAAACACACAAAAGATAAAAATCTTCATACTCAAGAGTGATTGCTCTGCCCTCGTGGTCATGCTCTTCAATGCCAAGACCATAACTTACGCTTAAGGGTTCTTTTTTTGCAAAAATTGCAGTACCCGAATAACCCTTTTTCTCTGCACTGTACCAATATTGGTGATAATCGGGTGTTGAAAACTCTGCCTGACCGGGTTGCATTTTAGTTTCCTGAATGCAGAAAAAATCCGCATCTGCTTCTTTAAAAAACTCTTCAAAACCTTTTGTTAAACAAGCTCTGAAGCCGTTAACATTCCAAGATATAAATTTCATTATTTTTCTCCTGCGAGTATATTTTAAATTTTTTTAATTATAGCATTATTTTTTCTTCATATCAACCATATAAAAAAGCATAAAACAATTGCAATTTATTCTAAAACTGTTAAAATATAAATAATTCAATTGGAAAGTTGGTGTTTTTGTGATAACAAAAGCAGAATGGAAAAATATAAGAGGCTCAAAGCCTCAACCCGACCAGATTATGCTCTCCATAAAGGGCGATGCATCCCGTTCGATGACTGTTCGTTGGAGAACTGACACAACTGTTAACGAGGGCTTTGCTCTTTACAAAGAAAAAGGCTCGGCAGAATGGATGAAAGCAGATGCACTCAAGCACCCTTTCACAACAGATATGGACGAAAGCCATTTCTTTTTTGCAGATATGACAGGACTTAAACCCGAAACAGAATATGAATACACCTGCGGTAATGACAGTATAAGAAGTGAAGTTTATACATTTAAGACCGCAAAAGAAAATGCAGAAAAATTCTCTTTCATTTGCCTTTCCGATATTCAGGCAGGTGATGCGGAGCCCCCTGCTGATTACTCTGTTCTCCGTGAAACATTAAAGAAATTCCTCAACGAGCACCCTGAATGCGAATTTATTCTCACTGCAGGTGACAACACTAACTGCGGTCAGACCGATATTCAATGGACAGGGCTTTTTGAAGGTCTTAAAGGTATCTGCGAGAGAATGCCTGTTATGTTCTGTATGGGCAACCACGATGATATGGGCTTCAGCAGTTATTTTACAAAGGAAGATAAATATTATTCCGAATATGCTACTTACTTTACAAATCAGCTCTGGGGCAGTTACGAGCATAATGGACCAATTGAAAGACCAATTGCAAACCACGCTTTTGATTACGGTAATGTGCATTTTTCCATTATCGGCACAAGCGGTTATGAAGAAATGAACGAATGGCTTATTGAACAGGCAGATAAATCAGACAAAACCTGGAAATTTGCCGTTCACCACTTCCCCATTTGTTTCTCCGGTCCCGGTATTGAAATTGATGACTCATACCCTTCTCTTCGTGACGGTATGGATAAATATGACATTGTTTTCTCAGGCCACGAGCATTCCTTTGCCCGCTCATACCCCAGAAGAAAAGAAGGTCTTTTCACTAAACCATCTGAAGGTACAGTTCATTACAACTTAGGTTCAAGCCACCGTAATCCCCCCGGAACAAGAGTTGTTCCGAAAGTTTGGAACGCAAAAACCTATTGCCACGAAGAAGAACTTTCAATGTTTACAATCGTTGATATTAACGGTGGCAAATGTACTCTCACAGCTTATGTCGAGGATGACAGAATCATTGACATTGCAACAATTGACAAAGATAAAGACCTTATAACACCTTATGACCCAGCACCCGTTTATAATCAACCCCGACTTAAATTCAAGGGCTATGATTTAGGCCTTTGCGTTAGAGAAACTCTTCCTGAAAAGATAAATGACATCTGGTATATTCCCATTGGTCAGATTATCAGCTTCATCGGTGGCGATGTAGAAAGAACAAAGGGAAAAATCAAAATCGGTGTTTACGGCAGAACTGCTGAATTTACCGAAAACTCTACAACTGTTGTTACCGATAGCGGTGAATATGAAATGGAAGCACCCTGTTTAAGACTCAGTCAAGGTCAACTTTATGCTCCAATGCACGGCTTCTGTAAACATATTCGTATGACGCCCTATTATTACAAGTATAATAACTTTATAGATATTCTTTCTAATACCGAACACGTGCCAATTCCAAATCAACCGTAAAAAGAAACATCCGTTTACCGAGTTTTTTCGATAAACGGATGTAATTTTATTATTTTATAAAATCTTCAATAATTTCTGCAGTTTTTCGGATTTGCTCTTCATTTGTAATTGTCGGTGTTCCGTCACCCTCTTGCTCGCCATACATTCCGAAATAGGCATGGCATCCCCCGTCAATTACCTCTTCCGAAAAGTCTTTCGGTAAATTAATTTTATATTCAGCATATTTTTCTTTGTTCATAACCTTATCTTCGCTACCGAAAACAGATAAAACTTTTACATTTTCTTCCGATAAATCTGCGGTGGAATAAGAACCTAAAAGAACAAGGCCCTCATATTTCTCTATATTTTCAGAAAGATAGGTTGCCGCCATTGAGCCACCCAAAGAATGACCGCCAAGATACCAAATCTCTGTTTCTGGGAACATTTCTTTTATGCCTTCTGCACCATTAACATCGAGAACAGCAAGGTTAAAGGGCATTTTTAAAAGCACACACATTATATCCTTTTTTGCAAGCTCTTCCATTAACGGAATATAAGCAGTATATTCCACCTTACCACCAGGGTAAAAAATGAAACCTGCTTTTACTTTCTCTGGCTTGAAAATTATTGTTTCGTCATCGAGAATTTCTCGCTCAATTTTTTGATTGTTTGAAAAAGCGGAAATCGCACCTAAATCTGCTCTGTAATAATCATTAACATAAAAAGCACAAGCACCTATTAACAAAGAAAAAACAATAAATATTGCTATGAGCTTTTTTAGTATTCTTTTCTTTTCATTTTTAGTCTGTTTTTCCAAAATCTTTTCTTCTTTTTTCATAACGCACCTTTTATTATTACTTGTATCTATATTTTAACATAAGTAAAAAAAATTTCAACGCATATAAAACCATTGAATTAAATTACATAAAAATATATAATAGCTTTGGTGATAAAATGACTATCAACAAAGATTTAGAAAATTACATAAAAAGTAACATTCTCCCCCAATACGAGAAAAATGACAGCGGTCATTCCTTAGAGCATATTGATTATGTTATGAAAAGATGTTTTAAATTCGCAGGGCAATTCAAAAATATTGATTTTAATATACTTTATACAATTGCAAACTTTCACGATATTGCTCATCATATTGATAAAGCCAATCACGAAAAACTTTCCGCAGAAATCTTTTTTTATAATGAAAATATGAAAGAGTTTTTCTCGGAAAAAGAACGAATTCTAATAAAAGAAGCTATTGAAGACCATAGGGCATCTTCAAACTCCGAACCCCGAAGTGATTACGGAAAAATCATTTCTTCTGCTGACCGTTCAACTGATATTGATGATTTTCTCCGCCGCACCCATGCTTACACATTAAAGCATTTCCCCAACTGCACAAGGAAAGAAATGCTGAAAAGAGCATATGAACATACAGAGCAGAAATACGGCAAAAATGGCTATGCAAAGCATTATGTAAAAGATGAGGAATATGAAAAATTCAGAGAAGACATAAATTATCTTTTACAAAATCCGGAGAAATTAAAAGAAGTTTATTGTAGTGTTAATAATATTTAATTCTGTTGTCTTTTCTGCATTTTAAGCCAATTGAAAAATCCGTATAAATCATTAAAAAGGAACACAACAAAACATATAATCACAGAAATATATGATATATCCTCCTTTGTTGCCATTATCCACAAAATGATTAAAACAATGTCATTTGTTGCATAAGCAAGGGCAAAAAACGGACTGCGCTTAAAAGTAAGAAATGCGGCAATAAAGCTTGTAGCTACTGAAATAGTACTTGGCAGAAGATTTGCAGTATTAAAATGTTTTAATATAAAGTAAAAAGCAACTGTTACTGCAAGAGTACATATAACCATTAACCGAATATCTTTTCCTTTCAGCTTATCCACCTTTACCTCAGCTTTATTATTTTTATATGGGTTTTTAAGCCATGTAACAAGAGAGAATACCGACATAGGCAAAGTCATACCAAGGTATGTTATCATTTCGCCATAGTATGAAAATGAATATGATATAATTCCGTAAATAATACTGAAAATTATCATCAGAACCTGCCCGAAAGGATTTCCCTTAGCACAGAATATTAACGAGGTAACACCAATCAGAGAAGCGCAAAGAGTAAGATAATTACTTCTGTCAAAAATAAAAAATGAAATAATAATAGAAAACACGGAAACACACCACAATATAATTTCCGTTCCAGAAAAATAATTTATCATCTTTTTAAATTCACTCATAATTTTCACCTAAAAAATAAACATCCGTATACACATCTTCAAAGACCTAACGATGTGTAAACGAATGCTCTGTTTTAATATAAACATTCACTACCCGGTGGCAGCATCTATTATCAAATAGTATAGCACACAGCGTTTATTTTTGCAACAAATATATTTTTGTTTTTTATTGGCTTGTTCAACCCCACTTTCTGTGCTATACTTTTCATCGGGTGATTTTTATGCAAGATATATTTTGTGAACTTAAATTAACAAGCGTTGCCGCTTCTCTTTGCTCTGCTTTAGGAGTTGAAAAGCCCAAAGAAGCTAACGAACCTTTAGAGGCAATAGTAAAACTTTGCGAGGGTAAATCTGTTGACAGAGTTTTAATGTATAACCCTGATGCAGTTGCCCTCTGGATTTTTGAAAAATACGCTCCTCTTTTCACACCTGTTATGCTTAATACCAATTTAACACTTCCTCTTGAGAGCGTTATGCCATCGGTAACACCCGTTTGCTTCGGCACAATGTATACAGGTGTTACGCCCGAGGTTCACGGAATACAGTCCTACACAAAACCTGTTATTAAAACCGATTCTGTTTTCGATGCGCTTATAAGAGCAGGCAAAAAGCCATGCATTGTTTCAACGGGCAATGACAGTATGTCAAAAATCTTTCTCGAAAGAGATATGGATTATTTCATTGTTGAAACTCCCGACGAAGCCAACGAAAAAGCAATAGAATTAATTAGAGAAGATACATATGATTTTATTGCTGTTTATAACGGAAATTATGATGGTACGATGCACCGATATGGTCCTGAAAGTAAAGAAGCAATCGACGCTTTAAAACATAATATAAAAGCATTTGAAACTCTATCTGAGGCAGTAAATGAAAATTGGCAAAATCACAAAACTCTCATCGGCTTTGCACCCGACCACGGTTGCCACGAAATTGACGGTGGTTGCGGAAGCCACGGACTTTATATGCCTGAAGACATGAACATCGTGCATTTTTATGGGATTATATAAAAACCACAAATAAAAACAGTTTCCGAGAGGTTTTGCCTCTCGGAAACATACTTTTTTCAATCAAACAACAGATTCAGTATATCATAGTTTCGATGCTTTGTCAATATTTTAACAAAAAAATTGTCGTCTAAAGTGCCAAAATCTGCGTTTTAAATAAACAAAAACTGTGAAATTTATACAAAATTACATATTGCAAAACCCGAATTTCCATGCTATTATATAGACAAAGAAAGGGTGAGTCCAATGTACAAGTAAAAACCTAATTTCAAAAGAAAGCGTGGTTCCGATGTACAAATAAAACCTAATCTTACAAAAAATTCATTAAGAGAGGATGAGTCCGGTGTTCATGTAAAGGCCTACGGTTCGGGAAAAGAAAGTACACAAAGAAAAGAACCGAAAGACTAAAAACTTCATAAAATGAAAATTATTTCAAGACAAAAGGGTTTCTCACTTACGAGAATGAATATAGATACGAATATAAAAAAGTGTGTTTGGAAATAGAGTTCGTAGAAATTGAAGTTAAAGGTCTTACTCAATGAAAGAGAGGTAAATAAAAAGATGTTAGATATTAAAATAGAACAGAAATAACCCTTGACAGTGGTGTGACGAGAAAGCATCGGTCAAGGGTTATTTCATTTTTAAAATCTTTTGCCTTTATTTCACTGCTGACTGCAGTGTTTTTTTATGCAAAATACAGTAATGATAAATATCTTTATTCTGTGGCATAGGCAAGCCGGTGCCTTACGAGTATTAAGTTTTAAGTGAGTGCTTAGGTCAGAGCAACAACCGTAAGGTATACCCAACAATCAGTTAGTTAGAGCAATTACATTTATACTGCCACGAAAGATATACAAATTCATTTCCTATCAACTTTTTATTCACGCTACAACTTGCCACTTCCTGCTATTTATGATATATTGATTTTATAATACAGTACCAAAGGAGTGCATTGTATGAAAGCAAAAATCACCCTTGCAAAAGAATTCCGTATCGGAGAAATTGACAAACGAATCTACGGCTCTTTTATTGAGCATCTTGGCAGAGCAATTTATGGTGGTATTTATGAACCCGACCACCCTACTGCAGATGAAAACGGCTTCCGTCAGGATGTTATTGCTTTAGTAAAAAAACTGAATGTCCCCGTTGTTCGTTATCCCGGTGGTAACTTTGTTTCAGGTTATAATTGGGAGGACGGAATCGGTCCTGTTGAAAATCGCCCTAAAAGGCTGGACTTAGCTTGGGGTACAACTGAACCTAACCTTTTTGGAACAAATGAATTTTTAAATTGGTGCAAAAAGGCAAATACCGAATGTATGATGGCGGTAAACCTTGGAACAAGAGGTCCCGAGGAAGCAAGAAATATTGTTGAATATTGCAACCATAAATCCGGATCGTATTGGTCGGATTTAAGAATTTCTCACGGAGTTAAGGAACCTCACAACATTAAACTTTGGTGCCTGGGTAACGAAATGGACGGCGGTTGGCAGATGGGTGCTAAAACTGCCACCGAATACGGCAGAGTTGCGCTTGAAGCCTCAAAAATGATGAAGTGGACAGACCCCTCCATTGAAACCGTTCTTTGCGGTTCATCGAGCATTTATTCCCCCACATTTGGCAAGTGGGAGGTTGAAAGCCTTGATATTGCCTATGACAGTATTGATTATGTTTCTCTTCATCAATACTACGGAAACCACGAGGATGATACCCCCAGTTTTCTTGCAAAAAGCTTACAGCTTGATGATTTCATTTATTCTGTTATATGCGCTTGTGATTATGTTAAAGCAAAACGCCGTTCAAAGAAAAAAATCAATCTTTCCTTTGATGAATGGAATGTGTGGTACCATTCCAACAACCGACCCTTTGAAAAATGGAGCGTTGCACCTCCCCTTCTTGAAGATATTTATAATTTTGAAGATGCACTTCTTGTAGGCTCAATGCTCATAACCCTTTTGCGCCATTGTGACAGAATCAAGATTGCTTGTCTTGCACAGCTTGTAAACGTTATTGCACCCATTTTCACTCAGACAGGTGGCGGAGTGTTCGAGCAAACTATTTTCTTCCCATTTATGCACCTTTCAAATTACGGCAGAGGCTCTGCACTTCTTCCTCTTATTGATTGCGAAAAATATGATTGCAAACAGTTCACTGATGTACCCTACATAGAATCCATTGCAACCTTTGACGAAGGAAAAGAAGAAATGACGATTTTCTGCGTTAACAAAAGCCTTGAAGAAAGCATTGTCTTGGATGTTAATCTTATGGACTTTTATGGCTACAAGCCATTTGAATTTATTTCAATGGATGGTCACGCAAAAGATGCGGAAAACACCTTTGACAATATTGCGGTTAAACCTCATAATAATCCACTTCCTAAAATTGATAATTCCATTCTTACTGCAGAGCTCAAGCCTTTCAGCTGGAATGTTATAAGATTAAAGAAAGGATGAGATTTTAATGAAAGTTAAAGAACTCACTCCCGAAAAAATTCAAAAAAAGGAACTGAGAAAACAAAAAGAAATTGCAAAATGGCAAAAAGAAAAAGCAAGGCCAAAGCGCAGTTATTACTTTGCGTATCTTGTTTTTATAATCACTCTCATTTATGCCACCGATGAAATTGCATCCCAAATCGGTACATTAATGAAAACGGAAATTGCAAATGACCTTTTTGCAAAATTCGGACAGAGCTCCGTTGCACTTTTAGACATTCTTTCAATTCTTGTTGTACCTTTTCAAGCAGTAGGACTTCTTTACAGACCCCTTGCAGACCGCTTGGGTAGAAAAAAGTTTCTTATTATAAATACCTTTGGAATGAGCTTTGCAATGCTCGTTATATTCCTTTCAAACAATATTTTCCTTTACTTTATTGGTGCAGTTCTTGTTCAATTCTTTATTCCTCATGATATGCACGTTGTTTATATCATGGAATCCTCCCCCTCAAAGCACAGAGCAAGAATTTATTCCACAATTAAATTCTTTGCCAATATGAGCGTTATGCTTGTGCCTGTTTTAAGACGATTTCTTATGGCAGAAGCATCTGAATGGAGAAATGTTTATCTCATTCCCGCAATTGTTGGGCTTGTAACAAGCTTTATTGCAATTATGTTTGCAAGAGAAACAGATGCTTTCATTGATTCCCGTCTTAAACATCTTCATAAATCCGAAGAGGAACTTTTACAAGAAAAACTTCAGAAGAAAACTAACGATGCACAAGGCGGTCTTATTCCCGCATTTAAGTTTGCGATGAAGCACAAACAACTCCGTTGGCTTTTCATTACTGCAACTCTCGCAAACTTCGGTTTTATCGGTTCAATTAACTATCAGGTTATTATGTCCTACGGTTATGCGGAAAGTATGTATAACTCATTTACAGAAGAAATTATGAACCTCGTTAGTGTTGGCCCCGTTACAACTGCTCTTTTTCTCTTCCCTGTTGGTTGCTCTCTTGCTCAGGTTATTATGGGCTTTATTTCCGACTCTAAGGGCAGAAAAGCTGCCGCACTTGTTACCGCTTTTGACTGTTTAGTTTGCTTTATCGGTTTTTGGTTAGGCGCAAAATATAATTGGACTCCCTCAATTGTCGGACTGCTCTGTGGTGGATTTGTGGGAAGCTTCTATTCTACAAATGATGTTCTTATTATGATGATTGGTGAATCATCCCCAACAAATCTTCGTTCATCAACAATGTCTGCGGAATTTCTTCCCGTTGGTGCAGGTGTTGCCCTTTCATATATGATAAGTCTTCCCCTTGCGGCAATTTTAGGAAATCAGTATATGGGTATTATTTCAATCTGTCTTTTAGTTCCCGGCTTTATTGCCGCCCTCATCACTCTTGCCAAGAAAACTCACGATACCAAGGGTATTGACCTTGACACAGTTACAGGTCTTGAATGGGATTGACAAACTGCAAGGAATGTGGCTTTCCCGTTCCGTTTATTTCTCTCAAATAATATTTCGTGTGGTACAGGCAAGCCTGTACCTTACGGTTTTACACTCTTTGTAAGTTTTTTCTTACAAAGAGTGTATTTGTTTTTTATTTGGTAAATATATTTTCGAGGTGAAATTTATGAATCAAAAAGAAAAATCGACACCCTTTAAAGAAGAAAAACCTTTTTCTGAAGCCTACCCCACAATTGACACAGACCTTGGCAGAGATAATGTAGAAAACGATATTACTGCTGCTGATTTGCAGGATACCTGACATGGAATCAATCTGGCAAAAAACGGCAGTGCTTCCCTCTTTCCCCACCCTCAAAAACGATATTAAAACCGATGTTCTGATTATTGGTGGAGGACTTGCGGGTATTCTTACTGCCTATAAATTAAGAGAAAAAGGTGTAAACTGTATTGTCGTTGAAAAGGACAGAATATGCCAAAAGGTAACGGGAAACTCCACCGCAAAAATCACAAGCCAACATGGCTTTTGTTACAGTAAAATTTTAAAAAGCAACGGATTTGAAAGTGCAAAGGTCTACCTTCATGCTAACGAACAAGCGCTCAGAGAATATGAAAAGCTTTGTGAAAAAATCCCTTGTGATTTTGAAAAAAAAGATAATTTTGTTTATGAGCTTCAGAATATGCATTTAATTGATGATGAACTGAAAGCCTTATGGAAAATGGGCTTTGATGCAGAGTTTCAGGAAAAACTACCATTACCCATTAAACCAATCGGTGCAATTAAGTTTAAAAATCAGGCTCAGTTCAATGTTCTGAAATTCGTAAGCGATATTGCAAAAGACCTGAAAATTTATGAAAATACATTTGTAAAAAAAATTGATGGTAGTTCTGCAATAACACAGAAATGCAAAATCACCTTTAAAAAAGCGGTAATAGCAACCCATTTCCCTATCATAAATAATCATGGTCTTTACTTTATGAAAATGTATCAACATCGTTCCTATGTTATTGCATTGGAAAATGCGCAACAAGTTGACGGAATGTATGTAGACCAAAGTGATACAGGACTATCTTTCAGAAATTATGAGAATCTTTTACTTCTTGGCGGCGGTAGTCATAAAACAGGAAAACAAGGTGGCAATTGGCAAGAACTTCGTGATTTTGCAAAAGTGAATTACCCCGACAGTAAAGAGGCAGCCTTCTGGGCAACTCAGGACTGTAAAACTCTTGACCACATTCCCTATATCGGTCCTTATTTTAAGGGTGCAAAAGATATTTTTGTTGCAACAGGCTTTAATAAGTGGGGAATGACTAATTCTATGGTCAGTGCTATGATATTAAGTGATTTGATAATAGAAAAAGAAAATCCTTACGCAAAAGCCTTTGATCCGTCAAGAAGCATTTTAAACCCACAGTTATTCATTAACGGATTTGAATCCATAAAAAACCTCTTGACCCCAACACCCAAAAGATGTCCGCATTTAGGTTGTGCTTTAAAATGGAATAAATGGGAACATTCATGGGACTGCCCCTGTCATGGCTCGAGATTCACAGAACACGGAAAACTTTTAGAAACCCCTGCAAATGGAGATTTAAAATAATGTTGTCTTAAAGGCAACATTATTTTTGTTTATATGCAGTTAATTGTTTGTTTAATAAATTGTTTTATAATGATTATAGTTAGTCGAAGCAGTGTAGAAATACACTGTTTCGGTACCAAATCAATGATTTGGTACCGAATTTTCTTTGAAAATTCGACTATAATCCTTTCAATGAATGTAGTGCAAAATTGAATATTAAAAATTCAATTTTGTTAAAAGCCGAAAAATCGGCTTTTACGAAACGCAAAAGCGTTTCGTAAAACTACAATCATTATAATTTTTGTGACCGAAAGCATTTCATGATTGTATTAAGGGTGAAAGGAGAACGATATGAGTACTAATATTGACTTTCAAAAAAAATACAAAGAATACGGTGAAATGCTTTACAGAATTGCTTTTGTTTTTGTCGGTAACCCGGATGATACGGAAGATATTTTACAAGAGGTTTTTGTTACACTTCTTTATAACTCTCCCGAATTTAAAACAAAAGAACACGAAAAGGCGTGGCTTATAAGAGTAACGCATAATAAATGTATCAATTTTCTTAAAAGCGCATCAAGGAAAACTCTGCACATTGATGAATTTTATCTTCCTACATATAGTGAAAACCACGAAGAGAAAATTGATATTGTGAAAAAAATTCTTTCTTTACCGCCTAAATATAAATCCACCGTAATTCTATATTATTACAATGATTACTCTGTCCCCGAAATCGCAAGAATACTGAAAATAAGTAAATCTGCAGTTAAAATGCGACTTAAACGAGGCAGAGAAATTTTAAAAATTGAATTGGAGGATTACAACTATGAAGAAAAATGATATAAAAAAAAGTTTGAAAGAAATAAAGCCTACCCCCTATCTTGAAACCCGACTTGAAGCAAAAATCAAAGAATTTGAACCTGAACCCAAGAGAAGCAAAAAACTTGTAGTTTCAACATTTGCTATGTGTGCTTTGGTGCTGACTCTAGGTATATTTGCAGGGACAAAACTCATTAAACCCCAAAAACCTCTCGCTGTTGAAAAAACAAGTGCAGTAATTGAAACTCACCAGGCACAAATGAATACTGAAAAAGTTAAAGAAACTGTTGACGGAAACAAAAGTGTACTTGTAAGCCATCCCGCAGAATTTTATCAATACACAGAAGAACTGAACACAGATGGCATAACCCTTACTGTATTGGGGGAAAATATTACCGAGGAAAATTATATTAAATTCTATCCTGAAATGAATTATGTTGACCTGCCTTTAGAAGCAATTTTTGAAAAACTTGGGGGTAAATTCGCTTGGATTAACCACAGTACAGGTACTTTGGAAATAGATGGGAGAACCTATAATTACAGTGCCGAATTTGCAAATATGCACCTAAAAGGCGATGACAAGTACTTTAATTTTCGCTCTGATAAATATATTAAAACCGAACACAGAGTAATAAACGGAAAACATATAATCGATAATGTTTCACTTGAGATACTTTTAGAGCATTTTGGTTATGAAATAACCGTTGATTTTGATGCAAAAACGATTGTAATTAAATAAACTCCTCTTAAACTCTGCCTGAATAGTCCGGCAGAGTTTTTTGTTTTAAAAAATATAAATATTTCCTTTACATATTGCTATATTTTAGGTATAATAATTATTTGTAAAAATATGTAATCGCGTGTTTTATAAAAACACTTTTGAAAGGAAAATATATATGCTTCAGTTTGAAGAATTAAGACTTGAGCTCCTCTCTTATGAGGACAAATTAAAAGACCTTGCAGAAGCTCTTGGTCTTCAGAAAATGAAGGATGAAGTGACAGAGCTTGAAGAGGAAAGTGCAAAGGACGGTTTCTGGGATGATATTCAGCGTTCACAGAAAATCACTCAGCACATGGCAGCGCTCAAAAACAAAATCAAGGCTTATGATGACCTTTGTGGCGTTTTTGATGACACTTTGACTCTTATTGAGCTTGCAAATGAAGAAGAGGATGAAAGCCTTTTTGACGAATGTCGAGAAGGTGTTGACGGGTTCATTACTTCTCTTGACGCTATGACTCTTTCAACTCTTCTTACAGGTGAATACGATAAAAACAATGCTATTCTTACCTTCCATGCAGGTGCTGGCGGAACAGAGGCTCAGGACTGGGCGCAGATGCTTTTCCGTATGTATAACCGTTGGGGCGAGCGTCACGGCTTCAAGGTATCAACCCTTGACTATCTTGACGGTGATGAAGCAGGTCTTAAATCTGCAGTTATTCTTATTGAGGGCGAAAATGCTTACGGCTATATGAAGAGCGAAAGCGGTATTCACAGACTTGTTCGTGTTTCTCCCTTTGATGCATCAGGAAGAAGACACACTTCTTTCGCTTCTCTTGAGGTTATGCCTGAAATTGACGACAGCATCGAAGTTGAAATCGCACCTGAAGACATTAAAATGGATGTTTATCGTTCATCAGGCGCAGGCGGACAGAAGGTTAACAAAACCTCTTCCGCGGTTCGTCTTACACATATTCCCACAGGTATTGTTTGCTCCTGTCAGGTTGAAAGAAGCCAACATCAGAACCGTGAGGTTGCTATGCGTATGCTTAAATCAAAGCTTATTGAAATCAAAGAGCGTGAGCACCTTGATAAAATCAGTGATATCAAAGGCGTTCAGAAAGAAATTGCCTGGGGTAGCCAGATTCGTTCTTACGTATTTATGCCCTATACTCTTGCAAAAGACCATAGAACAAGCTTTGAAAACGGTAATATAAATGCAGTTATGGACGGCGACCTTGACGGCTTCATTAACGCATACCTTAAAATGCAGGCAAACAAAGAATAATAAGTTATGGACATTAAAGAACAATCCTTAAAAAAGCATTACGAGTGGAACGGTAAAATTGAAGTAATTTCCCGTTGCCCCGTTGAAACAAGAGAAGATATGGCTTTGGCATACACCCCCGGTGTTGCCGAGGCTTGTCTTGTTATTAAAGACGATGTAAATAAATCCTTTGAGCTTACAAGGAGAAATAACCTTGTGGCAGTTGTAACCGATGGAACTGCAGTCCTTGGACTTGGTGACATCGGTCCCGAAGCCGGAATGCCCGTTATGGAGGGCAAATGTGCTCTTTTCAAGAAATTTGCAGATGTTGATGCTTTTCCCCTTTGTATAAAATCAAAGGATGTTGACGAAATTGTAAGAACAATTTACCTTCTTTCAGGTAGCTTCGGTGGTATTAACCTTGAAGATATTGCAGCACCCCGTTGCTTTGAAATTGAAAAGAAACTTAAAGAAATATGCGATATACCAATTTTCCACGATGACCAGCATGGCACCGCAGTTGTTGTTTTAGCAGGTGTTCTCAATGCTCTTAAAGTGGTAAAAAAAGATATTAAAAATGTAAAAATCGTTGTTAACGGACTTGGCGCTGCAGGTACTGCAATCTCTAAAATGCTTATTGCCGCAGGCGCACAGAATATGGTGCTTGTTGACAGAAAAGGTATTATTAACGAAAATGACGAGTTTTTGGGCGAAGAAAGGCAGAACCTTGCAAGAATTACTAATCCCCAAAATTTGTCCGGTGGTTTAGATATTGCAATTAGAAATGCTGATGTTTTTGTGGGTGTTTCCGCACCAAATATTCTTTCGCAGGATATGGTAAAAACAATGAGCACTGATGCAATTGTTTTTGCCATGGCAAACCCAACGCCTGAAATTATGCCCCACAAGGCAAAAGAAGCAGGAGCAAAGGTAGTAGGAACAGGTCGTTCGGATTTCCCCAATCAGATTAACAATGTTCTTGTTTTTCCCGGTATTTTCAGAGGTGCTTTGGACTGCGGAGCAACGGCAATAACTGAAGAAATGAAGCTTGCCGCTGCTTACGCACTTGCAAATCACATTCCCGAAAATGAACTTAATGAAGAAAACATCATCCCCTCTGCCCTTGACAGAAGCGTTGCTTTTGAAATAGCCGAGGCAGTAAAAAAATCCGCTATTGAAAGCGGAAATGTAAGATAAAACAACTGAGCCCCCATTATCATTTTGAAAATGATAATGGGAGCTCTTGATTTATGCCTCGTTAAAATATTTAACTAAATACTCAACCACTGCACCGAACATCGGGTGAGAGTGGGAATGTGCACCATCCCAGTTTTCCCAAAGAGTTGTAGCTCCGTGCTTTTTCATATTATAGAAAGTATTTTCTTTTTCGCTTATAAGCAGTTTGAACGCCAAATCTTTATGACCGTTTTCGCAAAGGGTTCTTATAAGAATGTCTGTTCCGAAAATACCTGTATCAAACTGACCGAGCTTTTCGTATTTATTTACAATTGCTTTGAGCGTTTTTTCATTACCAAAGCCTAAATCATAACCATAGGCATCACATGCTTCGGTGGATTTATAGAAAGTGCCCGTTTCTTTGTCATAATATTTATTAAGGAATGCTTTTTTGACTTTCTCAAAACGGGTTTTGAGCTCTTTATTGGGTTTACCGATAATATCTGCAATCTCAATAGTCATTTTAAGAGTTTTCAAATAGAAATATGTGTTTACAAAGGGTTCGGGTATAAGATTTCTGTCCTTTGGTGAGCACCAATCTCCAAGACACCAACCGCCCTTTTCTTCACGGACTACCAACCCTTTTTCGCTATGACTTTCAAGGTAATCCAGATAACGTAGCATATTGGGGTAATATGTTTCAAGCAGTTCCTTATCACCGTAATGCTTATAGAAAGCGTAAGGCACAATTACCATTGCACCACCCCATCCGCCGGGACCACCGCCACCACCGTAAAAAGGTGCGGTGTGTTGGACATGACCATTGAAGATATCCTGACAGTCAGCAATATCACGAATCCATTTACGGTACATGCTCTCCGCATCAAAGCAAGTCATAACCACATTTGCAGTTAACTGACCGTCACCTGTATAACCCAGTCTTTCTCTGTGAGGGCAATCTGAGGGAACACAACCGTGTATATTTGAATTCTGGGTTCTTATATAAGCATCGAAAATCCATTGTAATGTTTCGTTTGAGGATTTAAATTTTACAATAGGCTTCAAATCCGTGTGAACAACTCTGTATTCTTTAACATTCACTCGTCCGAGGACATCAAAATACCTTGCACCATGCCAAGTAAATTGCGGATGAAATTGCTTGCACTTATTATCATATATATATGTATCCTTCTGCATACGGAACTCGCCACCTGCAGAATGGAAAGCAAGACCACCATTTTCATCCAATTCCTCTGCAAAGCGCATAACACAGCTTTCACCGGTGTAGGCATCTTCAATGAATTCTATAACGGGATAACCCGAAACATTTTCGCCCACATCATAAATTGAATAATCGCCATTTTTGTAAATGCACTTTGGTTTGAGTTTTCTTACAATTCTGTCGGGAGTGAAATCCGCTTCATCAAGAACAGACACAGGTGGGGAAATAATTTCGGGACTTTTCCAGTTTTCAATTGAATAAGAAACATCTGAAAAATCATAATAACCAATCCTTGAATCCTGGTCCTCACCATAGTATACGCTTGCTCTTTGAACATAGGATTTAATATATTTGAGATTACTATCGCTTTTTGCAATAATTTTATCGTCTTCGACAAGTTTAAAGCAAAGCTTAAGGTTACCGTTTCCGTAGCACTTAACACCTTCATTGGGGCATTCGTGCTGAGCATACCAGCCGCCACTGATATGGAAAACAATTGTGTTTTTGCCTTTTTTGAGGAACCTTGAAACATCAATTCTTTCATAAAGAATTCTGTAGGTCATTTTATCAAATATGGGGTAAGCCATACTTGCGGTATCCATAAAATCAAAGTTTGTCCAAGCGGGTGAAAGCACTTTATCACTAATGCTTTTGCCGTTGATATAAACATTACAATAACCAAGACCCGTAACAAAAAGCTCGGTCGGGATTTTCTTGTCTAAATTGAAATCGCAACGGACAATAACTGCTTCGGTATCCTGAAATTCTACCCAATCCGCACCTTCAAAAACAAGGTTAAGGTTATATTTTATATATCTTTTACCGTTTTTTTCAAATGCTATATTTTCGTATGGAAAACCATTTTTGGTAAAGAAATCTAAAACTTCTATGCCACTTTCGGCAACAATTCTTTTTGCTCCATTCTCAATAGCAAGTGCTTTTAATTCCTTTAAAATATTGCTACCGATTTTGAATTTTCTGTAATCCTTGCTGACTGCAATTTTAGAAATTTCGAATTCGCCGTTGCCATTGTCATAAAGGCTACCGCAACCTAAAAGGTCATCGCCTATTGCACAAACAATGTGATAGCCATTTTCATCGCGGTTATCATTGATAAAAGCCGTTTTTTGACACTCTTCGCCGCAGAAAACCTCACGGCGAAGAGCGATAATATTTTTAAAAAGCTTGTGAGAAAAATTTATTTTTTCGTATCTCTGTTCCATAATGCACCTTACTTATTTTTCTGCCTTTTGAGGAGCAATTACAAAATTGAATGTATGTTCTTTAGAAGCATCAATGCTGTACTCGGGAAGAGTTGCAGGACCACAGCTACCTGTACCGGTACCTTTGTTGTAACCATTTAAAGTTACAAAGGTTGTTTTCTGGTCATAAATATCTTCTCTGTGATCTGCTTTCTGAAGAAGATCCTGAGTATAGTTATGAACATTGAAATTAAATCTCTTGTCAGAATAAATGAGGATTTCTTCACCCTTTTCATTCTTAAGCTTCAGGTAAGAAACATCGGAGTGGTTGGAGTTATCCTGAGGACGAATATAGGGTTCATGTTCATCTGCAACCTTTGCAGTGTAAAGACCGATAGGTGCATGAGAATTAAAATCGTTATAATTCTCCTTTTCACCTCTGCCGAAATATTCGATTTCGTTAAATTTCTTATCAGCCTCAAATGTAAGACCGAGAGCGGCAACATCATAGAACTGTTCTTTACTATCTTTATCGGGTGCAATTGCAACTTCAATATCAACCACACCGTTTGCACCGATGATATAGAGAATATTTGCATTAAAGAGGACATCTTCTTTACCATGAACTGTAATATACTGACTGACAGATGCCACACCGGATTTAACCTCTGCGCTCATATCTTCGAGAACGATTTTCGGGTCAAGAAGATTGTGCTTTTCCCAATCCTCAATAATCCAACGGTCGTTATCAACATAAGCTCTCGAAAGGTTAAGTAAAAAGCCTTTATGGGATACGGGCTCTTTATTAAGCACCTGAACTCCGTTTGCTTTATAAGAAACCATTTCACCTGTTTCCTCAGAGAATTCAATTGAGCCGTTTTCATATTTAACAGTAAGTTTTTCACCATCAGAAGCAATTGAAACCTTGCCCATTTCAAGAGAGGGCTGAATGAAGGGAGCTTCGGAAAGTGTTAACTGTTCGCTTGCAATTTCAAAATCGCCATCAAGGTAAGTAAGATTAAGATATGTATTTTTATCGTAATTCACCTTGGGTAAATCCAGCTTATATGTTGCATCCTTTTCAGGTGCAATATCTGTACTGAAGCTACCACATTTAAGAGTAACACCATTTTCCTGAACTTCCCAATAAACCTCAATATTTGAGGATGACAAGAAGCGGTTGGTATTAACAATAGTAAGCTTATTACCTGAAAGTCTGCGAACTCTTAGGGGTCTGTAGCAATTCTTCATTTCGTAAGCGCCTGTATGTGGTGTGCGGTCAGGGTAGAAAAGACCGTCAACACAGAAGCAACCGTCATGAAGAAGCTCGCCGTGGTCACCGCCGTAGGTATATTGATATTTATATTTATCGCTACCATCGTGAAGAACAGAGTGGTCTGCCCATTCCCAGATACAGCCACCCATAAAGATATCATCGGAATAGAAAAGCTGCATATATTCTTCTAATGCACCCGGTCCAACACCCATAGCGTGACAGTATTCACAAAGATAGAAAGGAACTTCCTTGTACTGTTTACCGCGTTTTCTGTCACGAATTTTTTTCAATTCATCCTGATGGGTGTACATTTCGGAATAAACATCATAATGATAACGTTTTGTGGGTGAAACACCCTCATAATGAACAGGAATATCTGTGCCCAAATCCTTAAGCATTTTGTAGCATTTATCGTGGCATTTATAACCCCATGATTCATTACCCAAGCTCCACATAATAATTGAGGGATGAGTTCTGTCACGGAAATACATTCTTCTTACTCTATCCATATATCTGGGTGCCCATTTTAAATCGTGGCTTATTGTACCACCTTCACAGCCTAAATCCCAGATACCATGAGTCTCGATATCTGCTTCGTCAACACAGTAAAGACCGTAATGGTCACAAAGTTCAAGGAAGAATGGGTCGGGAGGATAGTGAGATGTACGAACGCAGTTAACATTAAACTCTTTCATAAGTTCAACATCTTTAATAAGGTCCTCGAATCCCATTGCATAACCTTTGGTCTGATGGGTATCGTGGTGATTAACGCCTTTAAGCTTAATCTTTTTGCCGTTGAAATAGAAAACTGCATCCTTGATTTCAATATTTTTGAAGCCAACATACTGACGTATTGTCATTACCTCTTTTTTGCCGTTGTAAAGAGTGATGAAAAGCTCATAAAGCCTTGGAATTTCTGCGCTCCACTCCTCAACATCAAGACCTTTAAAGGTAATTGAATTTTTCTTTTGACCCTCAACCGTTTCTTCTGCTAAAACATCTTTACCGTCACAAAGAGTCGCTTTTATGGTTGCACCTTTAAGAGAGCCTTTAAGCTCGGTTGCTATATCGAGATTATATTTCTTACCCTTTTTATTAGCTATTGCCTGAAAATCATTTATGTATGTTTTCTCATAGGTGTAAAGAAGAACATCACGGAAAATTCCGTTTTCTCTGAACATATCCTGAGCCTCAAGATATGAACCGGTGCACCATTTATAAACAACAACAATAATTTCGTTGTCGCCTTCTTTGAGAAAATCGGTGATGTCAAATTCATAAGAATTATGAGCTGCCTCACCATAGCCCACAAAGATGCCGTTGATATATAAATCTACACAAGGAGTAACACCTAAAAATGTAAGTATATAATTTTTAGAAACATCGGAAATATTTATAATTTTACGATAAATGCCACAAGAAAAATCTTCGGGGAGCTCCGGAGGTTTTACACCTTCCCCTTTCGGGAGTCCAAATGCTCTTGGGTCAAAACCATAAGGACAGTTAATGTATGCGGGCTCTTCATAGCCGGTTCTCTGCCAGGTCGAAGGAACATTAACCTTATCAAATTTAACTTTGTTTGTATCAATGGTTGAAGGAAGTTTTGATTTTTTCTTATAATATTTAAACTCCCACTCCCCTGAGAGAATTGTTACCATATCGCTATTGTAACGCTCTGTTTTATAATCTGCCTTTTGAGCATCTTTTTTCTTTGAATGGGGAATTGCATAAGCTCTGGGAGCTAATCTACCCAATTCAACTGTTTTAAAATTACAATGGTTCATTTTGTCTATAATATACTTCATTTTTTATTCCTCCGTTGGAAAAAATGTACAAGATAATATTACCATACCTCCACATTCTTTTCAATTATTTTGAAAAATATATTCTAAAAATTCTTGCATTATGTTACAATGACATAAAGCCTTTACTTTATGGAGAATTCAATGGACTTTCAAGAAGAAAAATTAACCGCCACAGTTGAAGAAATAACCTTTCAGAATGATACAAACGGATTTACCGTTATGGATGTTTCTATTGATGATGACTATTTCACTGCTGTGGGCATTATGCCCGGTGTAACCGCCGGAGAAACCGTCACTCTGACAGGTAATTTTATAATACATCAGTCATTCGGCAGGCAATTTAAAGTGACTGCCTTTTCTCGCAGTATGCCCGAAACAACTGACCAGATTTATAAATATCTTGCATCCGGTGTTATTCGCGGAATTGGTCCCAAAAAGGCTATGAGCATTGTTGAGAAATTCGGCACAGAAACTCTTGATATTCTCGATACATCACCCGAAAGACTTGCTTCAATTAAAGGCATTTCAGAAGAACAGGCAAAAAACATCGGTGAAGAATTTAAAAAGCAGTATGCTATGAGAACCGTTATGTTAGGGCTTGAAAAATACGGTTTCTCGCCCACTGAATGTATTAAAATATTCAGAAAATTAGGTATAAATGCAGTAAAAAGAGTTGAGGAAAATCCTTACATACTTTGCGGATTAGGAATCGGCATAACCTTTGAAAGAGCTGAATTAATTGAAAGTAAACTCCCCGAAAAACCCCTCCCCGACTACAGAATAAGCGAGGGCATTGTTCACGTTGTAAGACACAATTCTGTTTCACGCGGCCACACCTGCATACCAAGAGAAAAGCTTTTGAAGCCTTGTTCTGAGTTGCTTTCTGTTACGCAGGATGAAATTGATATCGCAATTGACAAATTGATAAATACTGCTCAGCTTAAAATGCACCTTATTGATGATAAAGAATTTGTTTTTCTCCCCTCTTCATACACCGCAGAAAAGAAAATTGCAGACAGGGTTGATATAATCGCAAATTTCCCACCCCAAGGTGCGCCAAGGCTTGCAGACTGGATTGACGAAATCGAAAACATTAACCATATAAAATACGAAGAACAACAACGAATTGCTATTGCCACCGCCGCGAAAAAAGGGCTTCTTGTTTTAACCGGTGGTCCCGGTACAGGTAAAACTACTACAATTAAAGGTATTATTAACATTTTTGAATATCAGAACCTTGATATCGCCCTTGCAGCACCCACCGGCAGAGCCGCGAAGCGAATGAGTGAAGTAACAGGTATGGAAGCCAAAACCATTCACCGACTTTTAGAGGTTGAATGGGACGAGGATGATAAGCCTTATTTCCGCAGAAATATTGAAAATCCACTTGATTGCAATGCACTTATTCTTGACGAGCTTTCAATGATTGATATCCACCTTTTTGCCCATCTTCTTGAAGCTCTTCCCCTTGGTTGCCGTCTTATACTTGTTGGTGACAGTGACCAGTTGCCTCCTGTTGGCTCAGGGAATGTTCTTCACGACCTTATTCTTTCAGAAAAACTGCCCGTGGTCTGTTTAACTCAGGTTTTTCGTCAAGCTTTAGAAAGCAAAATTATAACCAATGCCCATAAAATCGTTAACGGCGAAATGCCTGATTTAACCAATGACGGAAAAGACTTTTTCCATATGGAAAGGCCAACCCCCTACCTTTCTGCTCAGACTGTTGTAAGCCTTTGCAGTGAGCGTTTACCCAATGCTTACGGATGGGATGCTCTTTCTGATATTCAGGTCATCTGCCCATCTAAAAAAGGCGAAACAGGCACACAAAATCTTAACAGACTTTTGCAGAACGCCCTTAACCCTCCTCATAAGGATAAAGGAGAAATCACCATAGCAGGTCAGGTTTTCCGCACAGGCGATAAAGTTATGCAGGTCAAGAACAATTATAATATTGAGTGGGAAAGCAAAGACGATAAAGGTCTTGGAATTTTCAATGGTGACATTGGCATCTTAAAACATATTGATGTAAAATCCTCTACCGTTGAAATAGATTTTGACGGTAGAGAAGCAATGCTCCCTGCTGAAAGCTTAACGGAAATAGAACTTGCTTATGCAGTAACAGTCCATAAAAGTCAGGGTAGCGAATTTAAAGCGGTAATTCTCCCTGTAATATCGCTTGTACCCAATTTGGCATACAGAAATCTGTTATACACTGCTGTTACAAGAGCTAGGGATATGCTCATAACCGTCGGGTCCGCAGAACAAATCCAATATATGACAGCTAACGATAAAAAAGCCAAACGCTATTCAGCACTTAAAGCATTTTTAGAAGAAAAAGAATTCTGACTGAAAAGTCAGAATTCTTTTTCTTTATTTTTATTAGTTATTGCAACTGTCAGACAAAAAACCTCTGATGCTCCACCTATTAAAAGCACTTTAGCACATTCGTTGAGAGTTGCGCCTGTTGTTTTTATGTCATCTATAAGAAGAATACGCATATTCTCCACACTAACCTCTTCTTTCAGGTCAATCGCACCTAAAAGATTACCGCTTCTCTCTGCGCTTGACAAATTGTGCTGCGCTTGTGTAGAAAAATTCTTTACAAGCACTTCCTTACACTTAAGACCTGTAATTTCACAGAAGTCATTTGCAAGAAGCTCCGCTTGATTATATCCTCGTTTTTTAAAATCATCTTTTGCAGATGGCACAAATGTACACAAATCAAAATCATAATCTTTATAATGATTATTGAAACATTCCGCCATATCCTGTGCAAGAGATTTTGAAAACTTAGGTTTATTATTAAATTTCAAATTCCATATTGCTCTGCTTGCGGCACCTTCATAGTAAAAAGGCGCGCAAACATATTTATAAAAATGCTTTTTATGACCGCAAATACAAGCATTGACACTTGCGCCACAAAGCTTACAGATATCACCCTCGATTTTCTGTAAAGTATTTTCGCAGGTATGGCAAATTTTACGGCGGATATCAACAACATTATTGCAGTATTTGCATCGTTGAGGATACAAAAGCTTTATTGGATTAATTTTCATTAAAGCATTTCTTTTCTTAATTCTTCTCCGCTTTTTGCTGAAAGGTAAGCAGGAGGAATATCGAACACAGTTTTGCAACCGCTCTGACCTTCTTTATTAAGTCTGTATGCAGCTCTTACAAATGCAACAATTACACTTGATGTGAATTCAGGGTTGGAATCAAGTTTAAGACTGTATTCAATAACGTGATTATGTTCAAGGTCTTTGCCTGTCTTACCTGTTCTTATAACGAAACCGCCATGGGGAATACCCTTATGGTCACGGTCAAGTTCTTCTTGTGAAATAAAGTTTACTGTTGTATCATACTCATCAAAATAGTTTTTCATTGTGACTATTTCGTTTTCTATTCTTTCAAGGTCCGCACCTTCCTCTGCCACAACAAAACATTCTCTTGTGTGCTTCTGTCTCGTGGTAAGTTTTGGTTCAGAACCACTTCTTACTGCATCAAGAGCTTCTTCAACGGGAATTGTATATTGTCTTGCATCAACAACACCATCTATTCTTCTGATAGCATCACTATGCCCTTGGCTCACGCCCTTGCCCCAGAATGTATAGTCTGCTCCGTCGGGAAGAATGCAACTGCCATAGAGACGATTGAGTGAGAACATACCAGGGTCCCAACCAACAGATATAATACCAATATTGCCACCATTTTTTGCAGCCGCATCAACATTAGCAAAATGCTCGGGTATTCTTTTATGAGTATCAAAACTATCAACAACATTGAAATGTTCTGCCATTGCGGGAGTTTGCTCCGGCAAATCCGTTGCACTACCACCGCACATTACAAGAACATCGATATCATCTTTATGATTTAAAATATCTTCTGTCCTGTAAACTGCAGCACCTGAAATTGTTGAGACCGTTTCAGGATTTCTTCTTGTAAAAACACAAGTAACCTCCATATCTTTGTTCTGTTTTACGGCACATTCAACACCTTTTGCAATATTGCCGTAGCCGTAAAGACCAACCTTTATCATTTGTATCACCTTGAGTAGTAAAATTTAAAATATTTTTTATTTTATTATTATTCTGTTATACAGTCAATATTTTTTTAATTATTCTTTGTCTGTTTTTAATATTCTCTCACTTTTTCGTTTGTAAAGATATTTATCAGCAGAAGAAATAAATTCAGCTATATTCTTTATTTCAGGAGTGTATTTGAAATATCCTATACTCATATGCAAATTATATTCTTTTCCTCTATTCTTGGTTTCTTCTTCCAAATTATCATTCACCAATTCACAAAAGGCGTTCGGATTAAAATCAGATTTTACCTCGCCTACGATAACGAACTCATCGCCACCATACCTGCAAACAAACAAACCTATTTTATTTGCTGTGTTTTTAAGCACGTCCGCCACAATAGTTACAGCTGTATCGCCCTCAACATGACCAAATTTATCATTTATTTTCTTGAAATAGTCAACGTCCATTATAAACAGATACAAATCCTTATTAGGATTTCTATTCTTCATTTTGCTGTCAAGAAATCTTACCATTTCAGCTCTGTTATTAAGTTTTGTTAACGGGTCAACAGAAATCAATTGTTCACGGGAGCTTATATAAACCTGAAGAGCGGCAAATGTAACGCCTGCACTTATCATTGGCGAACCCACAACTAAAATCTGAACAACGCCTGAAATTATCGGAAACATACAGAAAGATGCCAATGTCCGATATTTTTGCTTATTGACATAATTCTTTTTATAAAAAGAACGTATTAATGCTTTTATTGATGTAAGAAGAATATAGAAAAAACAAATTCCAATGTGGACAATATACAATGAACCACGTTCATAAGCACCCTCTTCATTTATAAAGAAAACCCAGTTTTTCCAACAGGAGCCGAGTATTAATGTTGCGTCTATGATAAGTGGTATCATACTTACTGCTAAGCCTTTTTTTGTAGTTGTTGTTCGTGTTTCTTGCTCACTCTCCGCAAAAAGATACCACATATATGAAGCAACCAAAGTGAAAAGATGATATATACTGTTTACTGCAAAATCGACCGAATCAGAAAACTGCCATGTATAAGAAAAGTCTATAATACCCCATATCAAATCACTTGTACACAAAATTACCGAGGAGATAATAAACCAGGAATAAACCATCTGTGACATGCGCTTATCAGAGCTTTTTAAAATCTGCAACAAAATCATTATCAAAATTGAAAGACAGAATATATTTAAAGCACAGTAAAGTATTCCTTCCATATTTTCTCCTCCCTTTTTTATTTTGTCAATAAAACTACGCTTTCAATATGTGATGTAAAAGGAAACATATCCACTGGTTGAATTTTTTTCACCTTATATCCGTTTTTTAGAAGATAATACAAGTCTCTTTGCTGAGTTTCAGGGTTACAAGAAATATATACAATTTTTTCAGGTGCAAGTGCAACTGCACAAGAGAGGAACTTCCTGTCACTACCTGCTCTTGGTGGGTCCATAAAAAGAACATCGCATTTTTCTCCCTGCTCTTTCATACCCAACATGAACTCGCCCGCATCCGCACACACAAATTTTATATTTTCCACACCATTAATTTTAGCGTTGATTTTAGCATCTCGCACTGCATCGGGATTCACTTCACAACCGATTACCTCTCCTGCGCTTTTCGATGCAACCATACCAATTGTACCGATACCGCAGTAAGCATCAATTACTCTTTCTTTTCCGATAAGCTCCGCAAACTCTATTGCCTTGCCATATAAAATCTCTGTTTGAACAGGATTAATCTGATAAAAAGATTTTGGTGAAATTCTGAACTTTAATCCGCATAAAATATCTTCTATATAGCCTTTACCATAAAGCACGGTTTCTTTTTCACCTAAAACCATGCTTGTGAACTTGTTATTGATATTCTGCACTATTGTTGTAATTTCAGGATGTTTTTTCAGAAGTTCTTTTACAAAATTATTTTTTGACGGAAAAACTGCCGTACCTGTAACAAGCACAACCATTATTTCATCCGTTGAAAAGCCCCTTTTGACAAGCACATGACGAAGAAAACCGTTGCCTCTCCTCTCATCATAGACGGTAAGTTTAAAATCCTTTATCATTTTCCGGATGGTAACAATGATTTCATCAGCTTTTTCATCTTCAATAAGGCAAGCATCAGTTTTCACAATATTGTGTGTGCTTGACTGATAAACACCCGATATTATATCACCACCGCGGGTTCTTCCAAAGGCAGCCTGCACTTTATTTCTATAATGAAACGGATGCTCCATTCCTATTATTGTATTTACCCTATGAAAACCACCTAAAAGTTTAATTACTTTCGCCTGTTTAAATTTCAACTGTTCGGGGTAGCTGAGGTTCATAAGCTGACAACCTCCGCATTTCCTTGAAACAGGACATATTCTGTTTTTTGTAGCTTTATTATCAGACATTAGTTTTATCCTTTTTATTTTCACCTGTTGCAGTATTCATACTATCTTTATACACAAAGAAACGACAGAACAAGAATTCAGTTACCATATTAGTAATCATAGTAACCCCTAAAATAGCATACTCTGCAAAATCCCAAGTTGTTCTTTGTGCAACCATTTCTCCCAATATAACTGAAACAGGGGTAAATACACAGTAGAAACCAAACACCTTTAACATTGCAACGGGAACATTGGTTGCAGACTTAAAAGTAAATTTACGGTTAAATGTGAAATTCCAAAGAACTGAACATATTAACGCTACAAGATAACTTGCACCATATTCGGAATTAAAAAACCATTGTAAAACGGCATTTGAACTATCCGTTTTAGGAACAAATTCATTAAGTAATGTAAAAGTAACAACCTGAATTACACCTGCAGAAGCGGAAAAAGCTGCGAATTTCACTGCTTGTATAACATTATCTTTTTTACTCATTTTTTTAGCCACATCTACAACCCCTTTGTATTAAGACTATAAATTAAGTATAACATAAGATGTTTTGCTTTTCAATGACAATTCCGTTACAAAAATAAAGACGCGCCCGAAAGCGCGTCTTCAAATAAATTTAAAAATCAATACCTGCTGCCATTGAAAGAATATCTTTAGCATCAGTTGTTGTGATATTGCCGTCTTCGTCAATATCGCCAAGGACAAGCTGATCTTCAGTAGGTTTAGTCTGGCCTGCAGCAAGTTTAAGAGCAACTCTTGCGTCAACTGTTGTAATAGCACCACTTGCATCAAGGTCGCCTATAATACCATCAACATTGATAGGAGTAACTTTTCTCTTATAGGTGTTATAAAGAGAGAACTGAGGATAATTTTCTTTATCGCTCTCGATTGTCATCTGGTCATTTGCACTAAGGAGCCACATAACAATATCGGTTGTGCCATAATCTGCATTGTAGCCATTGTGCTGTAAGTTCTTGTAGAACCAAGTCTGTTCGGGGAACATACAAGTTGAAGCATCAATTTTGTAATCCCATGAAACGTGGTTGTGACCATCTTTGATTTTCTGACTGTAAATATTGGTCCAGTCATCAAATGCCTGAAGATATTTTGAACAGGTCGCGCCACCACTTGCATTTTCAACATCGATGATTGTGTCACTCTGTTCATACTCATCGCTAATCGGAATCATCTGACAGTTGTAACCAACAACAATACCGAAATTCATACCATCCTTCATTGCTTTTTCAATGATGGATTTAGCATTCTTTTCTTCCTGAATTCCATTGTAAGCATCGATTTTTGCTTCAAGTTCTGCATTCATTCCTTCTGCAAAGAGGAAATCTTTAGCCGCTTCGTAGTCCTCTGCAGGAATAAGACTCCAGAAACCGGGCATACCTGCGATATAGGGAATAATTGTATCTGTGTAAAGACGAGGAAGAATACCTGCAACAGCTTTGTTAATGTCGCCGAAATATTCTTTTGAAAGTCCGTCATAAGTTGCGATATATGAGATTATGAAAGCAGTAATATGAGTTGTAGCACTAACGTTAGCCAACTGAACAAGGTAGTTTTCAACTGTAAACATATCAAACTCGATGTTGCCGATAGCAATATTACCTGCAAGACTTGTTCCCTGCCATGCCGGAGATGTAAATACAAGATTGTTAACGCTCTTACCACCAAAAGCTGCAAGGTATGCAAGAACAACACTTGCACCCATACTATGAGCAACAATATTTACCTTTTTAACACCGATTTCATCTTTGAGTTCAGTGATATACTGGTTCAATGCTGCTGCACTATCAATGGGAGAAATACGCCAGTCATAGCTGAAGTTATATACGTTCTCTTCGCCAAACTCTTTTGCATATACACCTGCAAATACAGAAAGACCTGCTTTCTCCTCATCGGAATACTCAGACATGGGTTTGTCATTCTGAACAAAACCAACAGTAGCATCAACGGGAGTTCCATCGGGATTGAACCCGATAGGCTCAATGTATTTGTTAACTACGGGATAGAACTTGTCTGCGAAAGAATTATAGTCCTTCTTATCCACACCGAAACCTATGCAACCGCCGATAAATGAGCCTAAAATATCTTTAATCATAGCCTCAAGTGCTGCATCGTCAGTAGCAAAAGCAGGTGCTGCTTCATCAGTACCTACATTTTTGTAAAGGTTTGTTGAGAAGATACCATCAACAATAACAAGGGGGTAAACTTTTGCAGCACTAACGGGCATAACAAAAGCCACAACCGTAAGAGTTATTGCTAAGATAACACTAACAATTTTCTTTGTTGCTTTCATATTAATCCTCCTAAACAGATAAGATAGCATACACCTAAAGACAGTACACTACCATATATACAAACTGATTTTACCATACAATTCTTTCAATTGCAATAGTATTGAGAAATTTTTACACATACACTATGACAATTTTGGAGGGGTGTTTATTGTTAAAAATGAATAATTTTTATTTAACACGTACAGATATTTCCCCCGAACACAATCTTTCCATCTTACCATTGGAGAGTTCCGCAACCAAATTGCAGTTTTCATCAATATCAATTGCTTTCCCGTTTCTTATATTTTCACCCTGCACAATAGTAATTTCTTTTCCAAGAACAAAACTTTTTTCTCTATATTCTTTTAAATGTTTTTTTGAAGAAAGAACATTGTAAAAAGCATAAAACTCGTTAATAAATTCTGCTATAAATTTATTTCGTAAATCGTCTTTTCTTCGAGAAAAAACTGCGCCTGCAATTTCTTTTATTTCATCCGGAAAACCTTCTTCAGTTTCATAGATATTTATACCCACACCAAGAACCGCAAAATCAAGCATACCGCTCAGGGAATTAAAACTTGATTCCGTCAATATCCCGCAAACTTTTTTATTACATAGATATATATCATTTACCCACTTGATTTCCGAATTGGTAACACCCAAATTTTCTAAAGCTTTGCAAACGCTCACTGCCGCTGCAGTTGTAATCTGAACTGCATCCTCAGGCTTGATTTGAGGCTTTAAAAGCAAACTCATATAAACGCCCGAGTCACCGGGAGAAAAGAAAAATCGTCCCATTCTTCCACGACCTGCAGTCTGCTCCCCTGCAACTATAACAAGCCCTTCGTCGTTTTCCACTGCAACTTCTTTAACAAGAGTATTTGTTGAGGTTACTTTTTGTAAAACTTGAATTTTTATTTTATTTTTTAATTCGTCACTTAAAAACTCAAAAATCTTTTGAGAGTTAATTATGTCAGTCATAAATTATAATCCTTCACAGATTAAAAAACAGCGTCTCAAGGACGCTGTTTTTATTATGTATATTTTGATTAATATGAAACTGTGTATTCTGTAATAACCTGAATACCTACCTTTGCGTTGTTAACTTCACCAAGAATCGGAACTTTTGCATAAGCAATGTTAAGAACACAAGGTGCATCAAGATTAAGAGCAACGAGATTGCCTGTTGCCTTATCAATTGTTGCAACTGTTGTTACATTTTCATAATCAATGCTGATACCATCAAGTGTAAGACCGGGAACTGAACCGATAGCACCTGTAATCTGAGATTCCTCAATAACACCTGCGATTGCGCCAACGCCATCGCCACCTGCTTTTGGATTGCTTGCATTTTTGGCAATAAGAGTAACAACATATTTTCCGTCTTTTTCTACATAAGAGACTTTCTGAAGACCGTTTACTGTAAGAGCGCTTGCATCGGGGAGTTTTTCTTTTTCCCAAGCCTCGTTCTTAGCTTCAATCGCATCAGGACCACTTGCCATAAACATGCCCATTAAAGTACCTGCTGTGCCGGAAAGTTTACCAGCTTCAACGATACCTTTGTAGTTGATTGCACCGTCTTTAACGCGAACAACGGAAGTTGATTTTGTTCTTGCAGCATTAACTGCTTTCTTGTACAAATCAACAACTTCTTTATCTGAAAGTTTTTTGCCTGAATCTTTATCTGCTGAACCTTTGTCATCTGCAGGAGTTTTGTCTCCTGTGCCATTGTCAGCAGAGTTATTGTTTGCTGTATTATTTGAAGAACTGTTATCTGTTGTTGCTTCAGTAGGAGTTGTATTATCTGCTGCAGTATTGTTGTTAACAGTATTGCTTGAAGTTGAACTGCTCTGTGAATTATTGTTTGTCTGGTTCTGAACAGGAGCATTCGTCTGCACGCTCTGCTGTGTTGCAGCACCTGCTTCTCTTGAAGCAACAATAAGCATAACAGATGCCATATTATTTGCAGTGATAAGAGATAAAGCAACTGTGATTGCTGCTAAACCGATAACTATTTTCTTGATAGGTGACATTTTCATTACAATGCACACTCCATTCCAATTTTAATCTATTCCATTATAAATAATGAAATTAAAATTGTCAACAGATTTCAAAGAATTGATGTGTCCGCTTATTAAAAAATTTAGTTTCGGTATTGTTTATTTTTTACAATTATTGTAGAATACTAAAGTATTATCGTTTGAGGGAATATTTATGAGCAATATTTTAAAACAACAGAATATAAAAAAAGACATTCTCGCAGGTCTTACGGGAGCCATGCTTTTAGGGTCTTATGCCCTTTGCACAGCTGCTTCAGTGGGACTTGGACTTTGGAATGTCTTTTTCTGCATTGTTATCTGCGCTTTATTTTCCATAAAACTTCAAAATAAAATTTATGCCCCTGATGTTTTTCTTCTGATTCCCGTTCATTATGTAGTTTACGAATGCGGCAGTTATTGTCTCCCGTTTGCTATTGTCGGAGGCGTTGTTGTTTATTATATTCTTTCGAAAGTCATAAAAAGAAACAACCGTATTAATTCAATTATTGCCTGGATAACATTAATTCTTGCACTTGTTGCAACAGTTATTCTTACAAACCGATATTTCGGTATAGGTGCCACAGGCAGCACTGCCATGGAGATGCTCAAAAGTTATCGTTCTTTAGGCTTCCATCCGCATTTTCGCGGTCTCCTTTATGGCACAATCATACTTTTTGCAATGATTACCTACCCATTCAAATTTCGCAAGCTCAACAAAAAAATACCCGCAGAATTTATGACCTTATTAATTCCATTCGTGCTCAATTTACTTTTAAATCCCACAAGAGAATTAACAACCGTAAATGAAATTGATACATTTTTCTTTGATAAGCACAGCTATAATATGCCTTTCGGATTTATGTTAACTTTTGAAAAAGCTGACATTCCATCTGTAATATTGGGATGTTTATATTTCGGCTTTGTTCTTTTCTTAAGGTCCTCTGAAAAAGATATTTCACGAAACACTCTGGGGAATTTAACAAGCGGATTTCTTTCCTTTTTACCTGCAAGGCAGTTTGATATAACTCATTACTCTCTGATTTGTGCTGTTGTAACAATCATTGTAAGCGGTGCAGTTATTCTTCTTTTCCCGAATGCTTTATCAAGAATACCTATGCATTCTGTAGGCGCACTCCTTATTGTTTCTGCCTGGCAACAAGTACCTTATAAAAACCTTTCCCTTTTATTCAAAAAATCACATAAGGGGGTTAAAGAATGACAAAAGATAAAAAGAAATTAGCCAGAATTATTGCAACATGGGTTGTAACAACCGTTATGCTTTCGGTATTTATTATTGATATCATTGTGGTCGCTCTCGGAAATAAATATGTTAATGAAACCCCCATTTTTAACGAAACTTTCGACTACAAAACCGGTGATGACAGAATTCATTTCCTTAACACTGCAAACTCAGATTGCATAATTATCGAAAGCAACGGCAAGTTTGCCCTTATTGACTCCGGTGAGGGCAACGAAAACCCCCGAAGAAAAACTGAATACAAAGGTTATCGTGATGAGGTTATTTCCTACATTAAAAAAATTGCATCCGATGATAAAGGAATTGTAAATTTTGATTTTGTTTTAGGCACTCACATGCACTATGACCACGCAGGAAACTTTGAAGCAATTTTCAAAGAAAATAATATAATCGCCCAAAAAGCATACTTCAAAAAATTCGATGAAAGTATAGCAACAGAGATGGAAACAGGTGATTGGGGCAACAAGGAAACATACGAAAAAATCATAAGAGCTCTTGAAAACAAAAACATTCCCGTTATAAGTGATTTACCCGACACTGAATTTATATTTGGTGATTTTACCCTGAGATTTCTTAACACAGAAACACCTGAAGAACTCTATGAAAAAGGTGAAAATGCAAGTAGTGTCGGGATAATTGTGAAAAAAGGTGAAAAAACTGCATTTTTAGGCGCAGATTTCACTAATGATTCCGGCCTTGAAAAAATTTATGCCCACGATATCGGTGATGTTGACCTTTTAAAAATCGGTCATCATGGTTATTATGGTTCATCTTCAAAAAGTTTTTTAAAAGTTTTGAAACCCGAAATTACAATTGTTACAAATTATATCGGAAAGATTTATCCTAATGTTAAGTGGAATTTAACAATGGTCGCAAAAGCTCCGACTTTCTCCACCGCCCACAGAAACGGAATTATCGCAACATTCACAGAGACTAACGAAATAATTCTAACTCAAAAAACAATGTAAAAAAGGAAACAGATTTTTTAAAAATCTGTTTCCTTTTTTAATATCAACCCAACATTTGTGATAATGTAGTAATTACAGGAAAAACAACATTAAAAACTTGCGGAAAAACAATTGCAAAAAGCACTGCAATTATAAGAGTAAGAGAATATCTTTCAAGAACACCAAAACCATAAATAATTACAAAAAACGGTGTCAAAAGAATTTTAATAACAGGCTTGGTTTCCGGATTATAAAAAGCATCTTTAAAGGACAGAACATCTTCAAAGGAAGGTACACAGTTTGCGGCAAATGAAATACCTAACCACAAAAACACCCAAGAGGTTATAGTTTTAACATCACCAACAAAAATAATCCTGTACGCACCACTCAGAAGGAAACAACAAGCAAAAATCAAGTTCAGAACAAATGGTAAAAAACATACAAAAAATACATGTTTTTTGTTCTTTATAAGTTCATGTTCTATGTGACCGCAAAGTTCAGACACCTTAAACGCCCTTACATCTTCAACGGGTATCCCGCAAATACGACAAGCAACCTGTTCCCAGAACGCCCTCATCACCGCGCCGAAAAAAGTCAGAATGCGTGTTGCAACATAAAGATTTGTCATTCTACATCACCCGTTCCTTCCGTAAACATTTCTCGGGCAGATATTTTCCCTTTAAGATACTTGTTAGTTTTTTCTGAAATCTCCATCTGTTCTTCTTTCATAGTATCTTTGATTTCTTTTACTCTGTCATCATTTCCCAACTCATTTTCTGCAACAAGGGCAGTCATATAAAGAAGTGCATAACCGTCTTTTTCAAGTGCAGTATCCAGAGTTTTCTTAGCTATTTCATAATCTCCGTCAGCAATTTCTGCCATCGCTTTAACTCTGTAAAGTTCGACATTATCCGGAGCAGTTTCTATTCCATCATTCGCCCATTCAATTGCTTTTTTACTGTTACCATTCATTCTGAAAATTGTTGATTTCAAAGCGTACGCATCCGGCAACTCCACATTATTGTTATACAATGCATCCGCAAGAGCGTGTGCTTTTTCTTCATTACCTCTCTGGAGTTCTGCCATACCAAGTTCATAAGCATACAACCACAAATACGATGGTTCAAGTTCGGACACTTTATTCATATACTGATATGAATCCTCATAATAACCATTTGTGTAAGCAAACATATACTGACAAAATCTCACCATAACCTCACTGGAAGGTACAAGCTGACTTGTCTTTTTATCGACAGATAAAACAGTTACTTGTTTATCAATTACTGAACCTATTACAGTCATTAACTCTTCATACTGTTCTTTATTTTTATAATCGTAACCGGCATATTTTTCTTCGTTCAGAACATTGTAAATCTCGGTCATTGTTCCATAAATGACTTGAGCTTGCTGATAAATATCCGCATAATTGCTGTATATTGGAAGTTGTGATTCAAAATCCGTTAATGCGGTGCCCACCTTATCAATAAGCACACTGGTAGAATAGAAGCCGTCAGGCATTGTGTTGCAAATTATTTTTATACTTTTCAAGTATAATTTTTTTGCAACTATCTCTTTATCACCCAAAGCAGAAATTGCGCCTTCATAAGAATCCAACGCAGAAAACATCTTGCTCTCAGACAGATATTTATCTCCTTGACGTACAGTATTATAAATATTAAAATCCGCAAAAAAGGAAAAAACGGACACTACAGCAACAAAAACCATTGCCGCAAGCGTAATGATACCCGGTATGCTTAATGGGTAACGACGCATTGCTTCACGACAAGTTTTGCAATACTCATAATTTTCCCCAAAGGTTTTATCACGGCGTTGCTCACCGCAACATTTACATAATTCCTCTTCCGGAATTACACCATCATCGTCCTCATATTGCTGAATAACAATTCCATTTTTTATAAGTTCCTCTTCACTCATTGCCTGCGCTTTTTTCAACTCCTGGCGGAATGTTTGTGCAAGTTTTTCTAATTCATCATCAAGTGTCTTGTTTGTATAATCCTGAGATTTATCTATTGCATTTGAGAAATTGTCCTCTGTTACGGCAGTCTTATCAACTACTTCAGACAATTCATCCTGAGCCAGACCCAAATCATTTATATCTTTCAAGGAAAAACCTCCTCATAATAAACTAATTCCATTCTATCACGCTTTGTGTGAAATTTCAAATAAAAACAGAAATTAATGAGGAGGTTTACAAAATATTAACTTTTTAGTTTATATTCAGGCTTTTTTGCGTCTTTTTACTCTTATTTCCTTTGATGAAAGGTCGAAAATTGAGGCAATAACAACACACCCTACAACAGTTATTATTAATTCTGGCACCATATACCCTGCATTATAAGTAAGAGAATACTCCCAGACTGCCTGAGCACCTTCGGTATAATCACCCCAGATTGTAACACCGCTTATAAAATGGCAAACAAATCTGATAACTGATACAACCGCTCCGCCTAAAGCAATGGAAACAACTGAATTTTTAACTTTGTTTTTAAACATACCGCTAAGTCCCAAAGCACCAAAAGCAATTATATAGTCCGCGAATATCAGGATAAGATATGCTCCAATACCGCTTACATAAGCAAAATTCCCCATTCCAAAAAGCATCTGAATTATGCCCATACAAAGACCAGTAAATGCGCCCCATTTAATTCCGTAGCGGTATGCAACCACTACCATGGGAACCTGACTGAAAATTGTCACACTTCCGCCAAACGGAAATTCAATAACGGGAAGTTCTGATAAGATTGTTGAAAGCGCCAGCATTAATGCGCTCTCGACCAAACGCCTAGTTTCATCTTTTTTTGTAAAATTGTTCATTTTTAAAAATACCTCCGAATAAAAATCTCCCTACGGCGGTAACACTGCCATAGAGAGAAATAAATTCATCGGTATTTTTCCTACGGCGGCATTATCCGCATCAGGTTATTAGGGTCAGAAAAGGAATGTTTTCTTTCTCAGCCGACGTCCGTCAGCTCCCCTGTTTTATTTTCGGCAAAATTTGTAGCTACTTAACTTTGCTTCTATATTATATAACTCAAAATTAATAAAAGTCAACAAAAATCATAAATTTTTCGCTCTGAAAGGTATATTTTCACCGCAAAGTCTTTTTGAAATTCTCAAGAAAGCGCCATTCCCCTTGCAATCGTATGGTATATCCCCACCATTAACACCGGCATAAATTTCCTGTGAATCGGGAATTATACCCAGAAGCCTTGCTCCCACTGTATCAATAATTTCATCCACATTGATTCTTTTGTGAAGCTTTTTATTGAATTTATTAACCACAAGGCGAACATCTGGAACTCCGTTTTTTCTTGCATTTTCGCAAGCATAAGATGCGGCACGGATACTGATATTATCAGGAGTTGAAAGGATTACACAAGTTTCACTTGCCTTTGCAGAAAGCAAGAAACCGCTTTCGAGCCCTGCAGGAGAATCAAGAAATATGAAATCAAAATCTTTTTTATATTTCTCAATACATTCTGAAAACTTTTCAGGAGTATAACTTTCTGAAAAATCAATAGGTGCCGGAAGCAAAAAGAGATTTCTTCCCGCCTCGATGACTGCCTTTCTGTAATCAACATTATTTTTAACAACGTCGCCCCAGTTATAAACAGTGCTTTCGGAAACACCCAACAAAATATCAAGACTTCTTACACCAATATCCATATCAACAAGGAGTACTCTTTTGTCATGAAGCGCCAGCATTTTTCCCACACTTGCGCAAAATGTGGATTTACCTACACCGCCCTTGGCAGATGCAACAGATATAACTTTCATTTTATCATCCTATTTTCCCAAAATTACGGTATCAATTCATTTACTGTTCCTACGGAATCAAAACTTGTTTTTTGCCCGAAATAATAGTTATAAACAGGAACTGCTGCCTGAGAGGTCTGGCTACCTGACATTGCATTTTCTGCCACAATTGCAATGGCAATTTCGGGGTCATCGTAGGGAGCAAATGAAATAAAGAAACCGTTGTTGCAATCCATTGTAACACCACTTTTTGTAGTTCTTTTAAGCTGTGATGTACCTGTTTTACCTGCAGCTTCAACAATACAATCCTTAAAATAATAAGAGCTGCCACCATTCTCTATAACCTGTCTCATACCCTGTTTAACTATTTTAAGAGTTTTTTCGCTTACATTTATAGTATTGAGCACTTCAGGTTGAGTTTCGTAAACGACCTCTGACATATCTGCAGAAAGAACGGATTTTATAATATATGGTTTATATCTTGTTCCGCCGTTGGCAATTGTTGCACAATAGTTTGCAAGTTGCAATGGCGTGAAAAGGTTATCAGACTGACCGATTGCCGCCTGAACAGTATCACCGGGGTTCCACACCTGACCTGCCGCCTCTTTATTGGCAATACTTGCAAGAACGCCCTCTGCTTCCGGAAGCTCTATACCTGTTTTCTGACCCAAGCCTAAAAGACTGCAGTATTTATTCATTTTATCAATACCAAGCTTTTTACCCATTTCATAAAAGAAAATGTTGCAGGATTTTTCCAAAGCGGACGTAACATTAAGATAGCCATGAGATTGCAGGCATTTAAAAGTCTGGTCTTCAAGAACGTAGGTTCTGCCACAATAGCAGGTAGTGTTAATATCTGCCACTTCTTCCTCCAATGCTGCAATAGATATTGCAGGCTTCATGGTGGAACCCGGGGCATAAGCACTCTGCACACCTCTGTTCCACAACGGGCTTTCAGTGTCTGCCGCCAGTTTACTGTAATCTTTAAAATATCTTGTTATATCATAAGTAGGCAAAGATACATTTGCAAGAACCGCACCCGTTTTACAATTCATTACAATCATTGCACCTGCGGTACCGAAATATGATGAGTTTTTATTGTCAATCAGCATTTCCTGTAATGCGTTTGCCGCAACCTTTTGCAGTTCACTATCAATAGTTGTAACAACAGTATTACCCTGCTGAGGCTTTGAAAGATAGTCCTCTGTAACAGAACCATCGGAATTGGTGGTTGTGGTTTTTATGCCGTTAACACCACGAAGGTAACTTTCCATTGTAGCTTCAATACCACTTTTACCATAATCATCATCAAGGGTATAGGCATTGTTTTTTAAAACTTTAATTTCTTTGGCGGTAAGAGTATCATCACCTAATTTTTCGGAAAGCTTTTTTGACTCAAGTTCATATTCTTCTGCACTGATAGAACCTACCACACCAAGAATATGCGAATAGCTTGTCTTGTCGTTATATTCACGATAGCTGACGTTTTCGGCATCAACACCGGGAAATGTTCCGCTTTTCTCCTTAATTGCAGAAACAACTTCTGTCGGAACATCTTCTGCAAAAGTATAAGGAGATGAAACAGAAAAATAAGTATATTTCATACCAAAGCAAACTGATGCAATTTTTCTTGCATCCTCTCTGCTGTAACTTTCTAAACCATATCTTTCAATTAGAGCGTCAAGACATTCTTCTGCCGTTGACTTTTTGCCCTTTTCCATTTCAAGCATATTCTGAGAAACCATATATTTAAATTCGGTTTCTTTTTGTTTATCAACCACCAGTTTACCTTTTTTATACTTTAAAGGAAGTGGGTCGAGCCACTCTATATTATTTTTTTCAAACAGGTTTATAAGAGAGAAAATCAACTCATTTCTTTCATTCTGTTTTTTTGATGACGGGAAATCAGAATATTTGAACACAACAGAATTACCCTGTCTGTTTGTGACAAGGGGTTTTCCGTTGCAGTCAAGAATTTCGCCTCTCGGAGCTTTAACGGAGCTGCTGGATACTGCCAGACTATCCGCCGCGGCTTTGTACCGGTCTGCATCAATTAACTGATTTTTTACAAAACCAAAAGCCAAAAATAAAAAGAGCAAACCTATAATTACCGTACCTGCAATTCTTCTGTTTTTTCTTAACTCAATAGACATAATTTTTCACTCAACATTCATTATAAGAATTGTAAATAGATTTAATTATAAAATAACAAGCAGGAACAAAAACCACTGTAATAATAAGCGACGGCAAATAGAATGTGAATATCTGCCTTATGGGGTTCCCGGCACCCCAGAATCTTACAACAATATAAATAATTTCATAAGCTGTAACACTTCCTGCCCCCAAAACCAATGCAGTTATGAGGTTGTTCCGCATAAGGTGGCTTATAAGAAGACTGCTGACAGCACACAAAGCCATTAAAACAACGGTATTAAAGCCATCAACACCGCTTGAAACATCCCATAAAGCACCTGCTGATGCACCAAAAATTGCCGCAGGAACCTCTCTTTCAAACATTGCAATTGCAATACAAAAAGGAATACAGAGAAAAACCCTTGCGCCAAAAAACTCTAACAAACCACCAATTGAATTCTGTAACAAAACAGAAAGAGCCAACACCACACCGAAAATGACCCATCTGATATATTTAGGTTTGTTGTCACCATAATGCAAGAGTATCACCTCTTTCCTTTTTATCTCAAATTTTATATTACTCTTCGCCCTGACCCTCAAAGGATGTGATTACAAAAACATCTGAAATCTTTGAAAGTTCTGCAAAGGGCTTGATTTCTGCATAAAACCCTGCAGAAATATCATCATTGTGAACGGCTTTTACCTGACCTATAAGAAGACCATCAGGGAAAATTCCACCCGCACCCGAAGTGCAAACAACACCACCGCCAACCACTGAGGTTGAAGCATCAAGTCCGGATAATTTGCACAAGCCGTTTTTATAAAGAGTGGTATCACCCGATACATAACCATATTCTCTTGTACCGGATTCCAATGCACCTATGTTAACCCGAGGGTCGATAAGAGTATAAACAACGCAGGTTGAAAAATTAACTTTTTTTACAATGCCCACTACATATTCACCATATATAACAGGGTCATCCACCTCTACTCCATCTTTTGAGCCAACATTCAAGGTAAATGAACCGTATGCATCTGCTGCATCACGGGATAATACAGAGCCATAGCAAAACTCAAAATCAGGATTTTGCTTTTTTATTCCATAGAATTCCTCATAGGAATCCACTTTCTTTTTCATTTCATTATAATCTGTAAGTTTTTTGCGATATTCTTCCAATTCTTTTTTCAATTCTTTATTTTCTTCTTCATAAACTGAAGCAGATTCAAAAGAAATTGAAAGTTCATCCAAATTTTCAGAAATCGTTGCAGATAATTTATGCAAGGGAGAAAAAACTGTTCCCAATGCGGATGTTATTGGTGAAGAAGCATTGTGAGTAAATGCCGCTGTAAGCACACCCAAGAAAATTACAACCGCAATAACAACAAGATTTTTAAACCCTTTGCTACGGAAAAATCTTTTCATTTTATATGCCTTTCTTAAACCTTATTTCGCTCTGAAACCTAAAAGGTCTTTTTCAAGGCAGAGACCGGTACCATTAACAACACAGTCAATGGGGTTCTTTGCAACATTAACGGGCATACCTGTCTCAGACGCGATTAATTTATCAAGTCCTCTGAGAAGAGCACCGCCACCTGTAAGGGTAATTCCCCTTTCGATAATGTCTGCCGCAAGCTCGGGAGGGGTTCTGTCAAGAGTGTAGCGAATAGAGTCAAGAATCTGATCGACGGGGTCTGCAAGAGCCTGACGAACCTGTTCGCTAGTAATTTCAACAGATTTTGGAAGACCATCAATTAGGTTTCGACCTTTAATTTCCATTGCCGCTTCACCCTCGTAAGGATAAGCAGAACCTAATTTGATTTTGATATCTTCTGCAGAACGTTCACCAATAAGAAGATTGAAGGTTCTTTTAACATAAGAGATAATTGCTTCATCAAATGTATCACCTGCAACTCTTACAGACTTTGATGTAACAATATCCCCAAGAGAAATAACTGCAACTTCACTTGTGCCGCCACCGATATCAACAACCATACTGCCTGTTGCATCAAGAACAGGAAGCCCTGCGCCGATTGCCGCTGCCATAGGTTCTTCAATAAGGCTGACATATCTTGCGCCAGCACTTTTAGCAGCGTCGTGAACTGCTCTTCTTTCAACCTCGGTAACACCCGATGGAATACAAATCATAACTCTTGCTCTGTTGAAAGGAGAACCGCTGATTGCTCTTTTAATAAATTCTTTGAGCATATCTGAGGTCATATCAAAATCTGCAATGACACCATCTTTAAGAGGTCTTACCGCAGTAATTGAACCGGGGGTTCTGCCAATCATTCTCTTAGCATCTGCACCAACGGCAACAACTGTTTTAGGATTTGTTCTTTCATCAACTGCCACAACGGAGGGCTCTCTGATTACAATACCCTTACCTTTAACAAAAACCAGTGTATTGGCAGTACCTAAATCAACGCCTATATCCTGTGAAAATAACATTTATATACATTCCTTTCGGATTATTTTTCTTATTTATTTTTCCTGATTGAATATGTTGCAAAAAACACGACTGCAGAAACAGTAACTATAGTTGCCCCTGCTGAAGTATCACCATAGAAGGAAATCAAAAGTCCCGAAACACCGCAAACAAGAGAAATTATTACGGATGAAATTAAATACTGACGGGAGTTCTTTGCAATGTTTCTTGCCGCCGCCGCAGGTAAAATCAGCAATGAGTTTATAAGGAGAATACCTACCCATTTTATTGACATCATTACAACAACCGCGACAACAATAACAAATATATTCTCGTAAACAGAAGTTTTAATACCGCGGCTTGCGGCAAGCTCTCTGTTTACTGATATAACAAGCAACTTATTATAAATAAGCGACCATACTACTATCACAACTATTAAGGTGATAAACAAGCTTAAAATCTCGGTTCCCGTTACGCTTAAAATGTCACCAACAAGATAAGCACTGTATTTTGAAAAACTTCCGCCATAGGAAAGCACCAAAAGACCTACTGCAACCGAGGTTGAAGAAAACACGCTGATAACCGTATCGGAAGAGGTGTTCCCTTTATTCTTTACCCTTGTAATAACAAGGGCAATAAAAACTCCGAACGCAACAAGGGAAATCATTTCGTTTTTAATTCCCAGAAGCACACCCAGTGCAATACCCGTAAAAGCACTATGACCGAGTGCATCGGAGAAAAATGCCATTTTATTGTTTACTGCCATTGTACCGAGAATACCCATAAGCGGTGCAATCAGCAGAACGGCAACAAAGGCATTAATCATAAATTTATAATCTGCCCAGGAGAACGGCAAAACAGAACTAAAGAAATTATAAATTATGTTCATTCTTCTGCCTCCCCTTCACTTAAACTGAAAAAACTATTTTTAAATTCAGGAGAATTGAAAACAGCTTTTGCATTACCGCTTTTGAGAACAGATTTATTAATAAGAACAACATTATCGGCAAAATCTCTTACAATTCCCAAATCGTGAGAAACCATAGCAATTGCCATATGATAATTCTGTTTTAAATCCTTGATAACCTCATAGAATTTCTCACTACCGGCTGCATCCACACCCGAAACAGGTTCATCCAACAACAATAATTCGGGAAGCGGATACAATGCATTAGCAAGCATAACCCTTTGAAGCTCGCCCCCTGAAAGAGAACCTAATTTTCTGTGCTTCAAATCCTTGCAACCAACCATATCAAGAGCATTATCAATGGCTTTTATAATTTTCTTGTTTTTAAAGAAACAAACAGGACTGTTTGTTCTGCCTACCAGAAGAAAATCTTCTACGCTTACCGGTGCAGAACGGTCAAAATCCAGATGTTGAGGAACATATCCGATTGTTATATTATTAATTTTTTCACCTTCGTGGGATTCATAAGAAACTGTTCCCTCGTGGTGAATTTCACCGAGAATTGATTTAACAAGAGTTGTTTTACCTGCGCCGTTAACACCGATAAGGGCAGTCAATTCTCCGCAATGAAGGTGGAATGAAACCTCCGAAAGCAAAACTTCGCCGCCTTTTTTCACGCCGATATTATCAACTTTTATTTTGCAAAGACCGCAACCGTTTTCGGAAGCCATTATTTCACCGCCTTTAAAATTATATTGTAAGTTTCATTCATTATATCCTCATAAGCTGTAAGCTTTTCCTCACCGCTTATAATAGGATTAATAACATAAATTTCTGCATTTGTTTCTCTATTGAGAATTTCTGCTGCAGAGCTGCTGTAATTTGGAGCAACAAACAAGGCCTTTATATTTTCATCTTTTATTCTATTGCTTAAATTTGCAAGTTCTTTTGCAGAAGGCTCATATCCTTCGTCACTTTCGATGGTAGCTGAAATATTCAAGCCTAAATCTTTCGCTAAATATTCAAATGCTCCATGGAAAGAAAGCACATTTAAGCCATTTGAAAAGGGCAAAACTTTTTTTCGTTCTTCTTCAAGAGCATCAAGCCTTTTTATATACTCCGAATAATTCTCTTTGATTTTGTTTTCATATTGAGGAAACTCATTTACAAGTCCGTTTTTTATGTTTTCAACCTGCTTTTCAGCATTTTCCACTGAAAGCCATATATGAGAATTTTCGTGGTGGTGATGATGGTCATTATGCTCTTCTACGTGATTATGCTCTTCATTACAAATAAGTTCAAGATTTTCTGAAGAATCAATCACATCAAGCTTTTCTACACTTTGAAAAGCATCCTGAAGAAAACTTTCCATTCCTGCACCATTTATCACAAGAACCTGAGCATCGTTTAAGAGCTTTGCATCCTTTGCTGTAAGGGTATAATCATGAAGACAACCAACGCTTTGTTCTGCCATACACTCCACATTCAACTCTTCAATACCATTCAACAAGTTTAATGTGAATATATAGACGGGATAAAATGACGTTGCAATAGTTGTTTTACCTTCGTGGGTCTTAGTGGTGTTTCCTGTGCAGGCATTCAGAAACAGAACACACAGCACAAGAAGCACACAAATCATTTTTTTCAAAGCATTGTCACCTTACCAATCGAATTCTGTAGGGAACTTCCGAACCATACATGCCCGTTTCTACTTTTACATAATAAATACCGGGTTTAAGAGTTACAATACCTGTATTAACAAGACCCTCATTGAGAGAAGATTCAACAGAAGCAATAACCTCACCGGACTCATTGACAATACTTGCCGTCCAGGTAAGTGAACTGTCATTGATTTTTTCGTGTCCTAAATCAACACTTACATTTCTCTCTTCAGTAATTTCAAATTTATAATAGTCCTCATCGAAATCCATATCGGAAGAAATTATTGCACCATAATAGAATGTGTTACCCTTAATTTCTTTTGCATTTTCAAATGTACCGTTAGGCTCTGTTTCAAAATCATCGCGTGGTGTCAATGCCCACTTAAGTGTATATGATGCAGAGTTATATGAAAGAGAATCTCCGTCAACAACAATGAAATACTCGCCCTTTGGAAGACCAAGGTTTTTAATAGTACATTCCTTACTGTTCCAAGTAGAAATCTTCTTGACAATTTCGGTGTATTCACCATTTACTTCTTTAAGAACGCGAATATTCCAACCGTTCTTATCACCTTCAAGATTTTCATGAGCGAAAGTTACATCTAAGGAACCGTCTTCGGTTACATTAATCTTGTAATAGTCCTTATCAAGACTTAGGAGTCTGTCAGCAAGAGAACCGCCTATTGCAATATTCTGGGGTAAATCAATTGCTGTTTCAGGTGTATCATTAAGTTCAAACTCGTGGTTAACCGCCTTATCTGCACCCAGAACCATAGTATATGTGTCGGCAATTGCAGAAACATTTTCTACCTTAATATAGTAGACACCGGCTTTCAAACCAATTGTACCTGTTTTGATAAGGGTATCTGTGAGTTTGGAAGTAAAATCACACACAACTTCATCTTTTTCAGAGAGTATTTTTATATTCCATCCGGCTTTAGGGAAGGTTAAATCTTCATGAGAGAATGAAAGATTTATACAACTGTCCTGGAAAAGTTCAAATACAAACCAGTCGTGGTCATAGCCATCAGTGCGTTGAGATGACGAGCCGTAAAGGGCACGTCCTATAGCTATCAGGTTTGCAGTTTCTTTAGTATCATTAAGTTCTTTTTCAAATGTAGACGTAGCAGTAAAGGTAGTAACAAGGGTAAATTCGCCCAAAATCACATCAGTACCGGGAGAAACAATTACCACATAAGTACCTGCTGAAACACCTGTTTCTCCCCAGCTTGCTGTAACATCACTCCAGAAAGAATCGAAATATGTAAGTTCTTTATATTCTCTCTGTGCACCTTCAACAACTTTGTAAAGTGTTACTCTATAACCACATTTTACAGAGTCAAGAAGATTATCATGGTCAAGGCGAACATCCAGAGCACCATCTTTTTCAACATCGAAAATAAACGCTTCATAATCTTCTCTTGATTCTATTGTACCCACAACCGTGCAGTTAGGAGTAATGTGCATAGGTGTATTCATATTGAACAACCCGTCATTTACGGTATTGGCATAACCAATAGCGCACAAAGACAGCGTTATTGTTACAACGGTCATGATAACCGCTACAATTTTAATTTTTCGTTTATTCATCTGATAAACTCCTTTTGAGAACCATTTTCAATTCTTCAAGTGCATTTTCATAATCAGGAACGGTATCTGTGTATGCACATAAAACAGAACCAACCAATTCCGCATTTAAAATAGTAAAAGCACATTTCAGGTTTTTCTCCATATCCTTAAGTGCTTCATCACCCTTTCTCCCTGCCGCCGCAAGAAGAATACATTTCCTGTGTTTTTTTATGGGCTGTATTTTACCGTTTTTGTAAAAGCTTGTGTAATAAACCTGGAACCTATCTATCAATGCCTTTAGTGGAGCAGAAAACCCGCCGTTATAAACAGGAGATGCAAAAACAATAACATCTGCATTTTCAAAATTTTCTTTAAATTTATCTAAATCTCTGTGAACGCATATTCCGTTATATTCACAAAAGTTACAACCATTACAGAAATTGAACTTTTCTGAACAAGCATTAAACAAAATGATTTCCACATCTGAAAAAGTGTTAACGGCATCCTGCCAGAGTCGGTTTGTAAAACTATCCTTACGGTCAGAGCCTTTTATAACTAATACTTTTTTATTCATTTCTTCAATTCCTGACCACAATATTTACAAAACAGTCTTCCCTCAGCAGTTTCATAGAAAAGTTTAGGAAGATATTTTTCGTCACTTGTTATGCAGTTTTCTTTACCGCAAAAAACATCGTGTGTATCTTCTTCAAGCTGAGGTTTAACCTTTTTCCCTGCCCGGTTTGACATTGTTTTTGATAAAATCGCCATACAAGCATCAACATATCTGTCAAATCCTGCAAAATATTTGGCTCTTGAATCTCCGTCCACAGAAGTGTCCAATTCTTCACCTCTGGGGAAAGGGTGAAGTATAATCAAATCTTCTTTCGCTGCAAGAAGCATTCTCTCATCCAAAGTAAAATTATGTTTTCTGGCTTCGTACATAATTTCACTTTCAAAATGCTCTTTTTTTACCTCTGTCATATAAAGAACATCAAGTTCCGGAAGTATTTCAAAAAGATTGTCATACACAACAAATGCTTTTTCTCTTTTATCCATAATATTAACATACTCTTCTGCAAGGGGTTTGCCGTTTACGGAAATAAAGAAAAACTCGTTACCTTTATAAAGATTAAGGCATTGAAGAAGATTTTTAACAAGTATATTATCGGAAAAATCGCCTAAAAAACCAATTTTCATATTGGAAACATGCTTTTTCTCAATCCAGACCGAAGAAAAATCTGAAAGAGTTTTTACGGGATATGCCCTACCACCGTCACCTGCATTTATAACAGGAACTGTTGCATACATGGATGCTGCTCTGGCAGCACCTTTTTTATTATGTGAAAGTACAATTACATCACCGAACGAAGACATTGCCCTAACCGCATCTTTTAAAGTTTCATTTTCTCCTATTGCAAAATCCATAGGAACTCCACCCATTTTTACGGTTGCTGAACAAAAAGCTGCTTTGGAATTCCTGTCATCGGAGCCAAACGCAGTAATTACGTTTTTCTTTTCCAAATCTTTTGAATAGGCGTTTTTGTTATCTTTAATAAAGGACATAACATTGAGAGCTTCTCTCAAGCCTTCTCTTGAAAAATCAGTAATATCTAAAAAACGTTCCATTGACATAATCCGCACATCCTTCCGTATTTTAGTGGCACGTATCCATTATCCGTATAAGTATATCATATTATTTATACAAAAACAAATAGTTTATTGAAAATTTTAATATTTTTTACAAAACAACTGACAATAGCAAAACCGCCCACCAAAAGGTGAGCGGTAAGTTGCTAAAATAAGTAATTAATTAGTCTTCAACAGGAGCGCCTACGGGGCAAGAACCTGCACAAGCACCGCAATCAATGCAAGTGTCTGCGTCGATAACATAAATGCCATCGCCTTCAGAAATTGCTTCAACGGGGCAATCTGCTGCACAAGCACCACATGAGATGCAATCATCAGTAATCTTATATGCCATTTTTCTGACCTCCTTGCTTTTTTTAGAGTAAGTGGGTTCGAACCTTATCCGGTTCAAATCTGCTCTTATTGTAGCACATATTTTTCTAAAATCAATAGGAAAATATGAATTTACAATTTTTTTATATCATTCCTCAGAATCATTATCTTCCTTCTGAGGTTTGGCGCCTTTTACTATTCTTACTTCTTTTCTGTGAAATTCTTCCGGCAACGCTTCAGGGCGTCTGTCAAGCTGAACCTTGATTTTACCTGTAAGAAGACTGTTATCAACAACAGTGCCTCTACCCTCTCTTGTATCAACCACAGAACCGACACGGGGTGTTATTTTCGCAAGATATTCATAGCTTTCCTGCTCATATTTAAGACAGCACAAAAGTCTTCCGCAAGTACCGCTAATCTTAGATGGATTAAGAGAAAGACCTTGTTCCTTCGCCATTTTTATTGAAACGGGATGGAAATCGTCCAAAAACTGAGAACAACAGAAAGGTCTGCCGCAAATGCCCAAACCGCCAAGCATTTTTGACACATCTCGCACACCAATCTGACGCATTTCAATTCTTGTTCTGAAATTACCTGCAAGAATTTTTACAAGTTCTCTGAAATCTACTCTGTCATCAGAGGTGAAATAGAATATCATTTTACTGCCGTCAAAGGCACATTCAACTTCCACAAGACTCATATCAAGACCAAGCTGTTCCACTTTTTTCTGACAAAAAGCAAAGGCTTCATCTTCTTTTTTTCTGTTTTGTTCTACAATTTTAATGTCTTCCTTGTTCGCCGCTCTTAAAATTTTCTTCAAGGGGTGAATAATCTCGGAATCATTGACCTTATGATTTGTAGCAGAAACCTCCCCACATTCTATGCCCCGAACAGTTTCTACTATAACTCTTTCACCTTTAGAAAATGATTTGCCGTCAGGGTCAAAATAATAAACCTTTCCATTTTCTTTAAAGCGAATACCTACAACTTCTGCCATATATTTATAAACTCCAAATAAATTTTATAGTTTTGCACACAACACTGCCGATAGCAATGTGTAATTAGGGTTATTTTCCAAAGATTTTAACAAACCATCAACAGTCTCATACATATCGAGAATTTTCCCCAATGTAAGAGTTTCTGAAAGCAAACCCGACTTACTCTTCATATCTTCAAGCAAGATTTTTCCATTTGACTTAAGAGCAACTGCATCACGTAAAACACTTATAAAAAGTTCAAGCACCTCTGCAGTAAGAGCTTTGTTTCCGTCCATAAGTGCAGTAGCTTCTATGCGGTTATATTCGTACGGCGACAAAACCGCATCCACAAGTCGTTTTACAATATCAACTGCTTTTTCGCTATATTCCGTTGAAACAGTTTCACCCATTCTTAAACGGACAACACGGGAAAGCACAGTTCCGATTACTGCGTTTGACGTATCACTTGTAAGTACAAACGCGGTATATCGTGGTGGTTCTTCCAATATTTTAAGAAGCAAATTCTGACTCTCTTCAGTCATTTGCTGTAATTCTTCAATGATAAAAACCTTTTTATCTGCCTCATTAGGTGTAAGATGAGCATCCGCCACCATTTTTTTCACATCATCTTTTACGAAATGCTTCTTATCATCGGGCTTTTTCACTGTAATTATATCCGGATGAATGTTTTCTTTTGCTTTTCGGCAATGCTCACATTCTCCGCAAGGAGTCATAGTCTTGTTCTCACAAACAATCATTCTTGCGGCAAGAAGTGCAACAGACCTTCTTTGTTCCTGACTTGCACCATCAATAAGAAGGGCGTGAGGGCATCTGCCATCAGCGAAAAAAGTATCGAGATTTTTTAAAACATTCTCTGAAACTTTGCTGTTTTCAATCATAACTTTATCATTTTATCCACATCAATTATAAAAAGAGTTGCTCCGCCGATTGTAACCTGAACGGGCGCGGCACTAACAAAGCCCTCTCCCAAATATGGTGGTGTAGTGGGAATCATCTGTGTTCTGCGAGAGCAACAGTTTCTGAAAATTTCAACAACATCGTCAACCCTCTCATCCTCAACACCAACAAGAACAGTTACATTTCCCATTTTAAGAAAGCCACCTGATGTAGAAAGTTTAGTGGCCTGAAAAGATGCTTTTGTAATCTCTGCAAGGAGGTCATTAGCATCATCGCTGTTAATTATACCGATAACAAGTTTCATAAACTGTCACCCCTTCATTTTTTATTTATATTCATATTATAGTTTATTTTTTATGCATTTACAACTAAATATTTATATCTTGCTTAAAGCTATCATAACAGGCATTGTGAAAACGGAAACAAGTGAACACATTGCAACAACCTTTGAAGCAACTCCTGTATCTTTTCCGTATTTTGCCGAAAACATAACCGTATTGTTGGCACTTGGAACAGAGGCAGAAATCATACACGCTGTAAGAAGCGCACCTGATATACCGAAAAGTTTGAAAATACAGAACATTATCAAGGGCAAAACGATTGTTTTCAAGAAAATAACAAGATAATTATTCTTCTCTTTAAACATTGTTTTCAAATCTGTATTTGCGATATATGTTCCCAAAAATATCATTGCAAGAGGTGTATTCAAATTTGAAATATGACCCACTGCGGAATTAATAACATCAGGTAATTCAATATCAAAGACGAACAAAGGTAAACCAACTAAAACCGATATAACACCGGGATTTAAAACCAACCGTTTCAGCTCAAATTTGGTTTTACCCTCACCTTTATTAATGCACCAGATACCATGAGTAAAAGAAAGAATATTGAACGCCACCACGCCTGCAGAGCAATAGAAAACGCCTTCGCTGCCTAAAATAGCATTACAAAGGGGCAATGCCATATATCCCATATTACCATAACTTACCGCATACTTGAAAACAGATGCGTTTTTGTTATTTTTGTTATTAAAAAAAGGTAACGCAAGAAAAATTCCCACAGTAAGTGTTCCGGTCATACAAACAAACGCTATCAGAAGCGTTTTTGCGGTTTTGATATCAAAATCCATATTCATAAATGACTGAACAATAACTACAGGAGTGATGATATAAAAAAGCAAATCGTTTGAACGTTTTGCAGTTTCCTGACCGAAAACATGCAAACGGTCGGCAATAAAGCCGACCGCAACCAATAAATACAGTATAATAACCTGTTGTGCGGCCATTGTCATATTTGTTAAAAACATTTTATTCCTCCTACCACACAATACAATTCTTTATGTTCACTCTTGTTCTTTCTGTTTTTTCAAATCTGCAAGAGAAACTATTTTTAATTCTTCAGTATCAGTTTTTTTAGAAATTTCTTGGGCAACTTCTTCTGTCTCCTGAATTTCTTCTGCTGTTTCTTCCACCTGTTCTTGCGTAACTTCCTCAACCGGTTCTACTGCAGCAATTTCTGTTTCTTGTACAACAGTTTCTTCAACTTGCTCTTCGGAAATTTCTTCTTCCTTTTCTTCGACGATTTCTTCTGTTACCTCAACTGATACCTCTTCAATATCTTCTTCAATTTTATCAAAATCCGATTCATCAATTGTAATTTCAAAGCCTTTAACAGTATCTGCTGTTTCGTTCTCAATATCAACAACATCTTCAAATTCATCTGTTTCAGGCTCTTCAATATCCTCAAGTTCTTCAGACTCTTCTGTAAAGAAGTCGTTTAAATCATCTTTCTTAGTAACAACTTCAAAATCATCGGGAAGGTCAATGTCATTAACTGCACGTCTATTCTTAAGACCGTCTTTGAAGCCAACTCCGAGAGATGCGAAAACATAAGCCAATATAAATGCTAAAACTGCCAAATGAGAAAAGTCAAAAGAATAACCCTCAACAGCATCAAGACCCACAAGTGCAATAACAATTCTTGGAATTGTTACAATTGCACCTAAAAGAGTTGCTGTAAGACCATAACCATAAATTCCCCACATGCTGTCTTCTGTAAATACGCCTGAAGAGATACGAGCAAAAGTTATGAAGAAAAGCATCACAAATACAAACATAAAGATTTCAAAAAGAAGTTCGGAAACCTTTATAAAACTGATAGGATTCATAAGCTTTGTGATAAGCACAGTCATAGACCAGCACAACGGTGAAAGTGCGAGAAGCTTGAATTCCTTGTAAGATGCCTTTCCGTTAAGGTGACTGATACCAAAAACTATGAAATATATTATTGCAAAAAATGCAAAAACAAATTCAAGAATAGCAAATGTTCCGCCATTCTGAGAAAGGTTTGTTTTTAACAACCCCATAAATATTGCGGAATTCCCCTGATTGACGGGAATGATGTCACGAAGTGTTCCAAACATATCCCAACCAAGTCCTGCAGTCATAACAAAAGAGACAACACCAAGAATTGGGTTTTTGCCTGTGGGAAGTTTTGGTGATGGAACTTCTTTACTTATAAAACTGAGCACCAAAAAAAGAAGACAAAAAACAACCACAACTGCATAAAGCACAGGAACGGTTACATCGTTTTCTTTAAAAAATCCGTTTGATGCATCTACAAGAGCCAATAGTTGATAAACTCTTGTTGGCAATGCTACCAATACCGCAGCAGCAAAAACAAAAAGAAGATATTTCATTTTCACCGCACTTGAAGAACCTTTGATTTTATTCATTTACTTACAGTCCTTTCAATTATCATCAACAACTTAAACTTATCTCTCATCAAGAGGAATGTATTGTGTCTGACGCTTAAAGTTAGAAATTCTTTCATCAATTGGCGCATATTCCTTTGGAACTGCGACATTTTTATATGCAGGTCTTATAACTCTGTTACCAGTGATGAGCTCTTCAATTCTGTGTGCAGACCAACCTGCTACGCGGGCAACCGCAAAAAGTGGTGTGTATAAATCCATGGGAATACCAAGCATTTCATATATAAGACCTGAATAAAGGTCAACATTGGCACAAATCTTTTTATTATTGTTTTTCTCACTTGCAAAAATTTCAGGAGTAAGTTTTTCAATAAGCTCAAGCGCTTTGAAATCCGCACCATAACCTTTTTCTTCAGCAATCTTTCTTGCTTCACGTTTAAGAATAACTTGTCGGGGATCCGAAAGTGTATAAACCGCGTGGCCCATACCGTAAACAAGACCACTCCTGTCGCCTGCTTCACGATTGATAATCTTTTTGAGGAAATCCGCAACCTGTCCTTCATTGGTAATATCTTCTACATCCTCTTTAAGATACTTTATCATTTCTGCAACCTTAAGGTTTGCACCACCATGACGAGGCCCTTTAAGAGCGCCGATACCCGCTGAAATTGCAGAATATGTATCAGTTCCGCTGGAAGAGAGAACTCGGGTTGCAAAAGCAGAGTTGTTACCGCCACCATGCTCTGCATGGAGCATCATACAAAGGTCAAGAAGCTTTGCTTCTTTGTCTGTAAACTTTCTATCTGAACGAGTTGTGTAAAGAACAGTTTCCGCAGTTGTAAGACCTTCTTTTACCGGATGAAGATACATGCTCTTTTTGAGATAGTGTCTTCTTTTAACCTGATAAGCATAGGTCATAATCATCGGAAGCTGTGCGATAAGCTGAATACTCTGACGCAAGACATTTTCAATGGAAATATCATCAGGATTTGAATCGTAGGAATACAGAGAAAGAACCGAACGTTCCAATTTATTCATAATATTGGGCGAGGGAGCTTTCATAATCATATCTTCTATGAAATCCTCAGGGAGCTCTCTGCATTCGCCAAGAACTTTATTGAACAGCTTTAACTGATTTTTTGTGGGAAGTGTACCGAAAAGAAGAAGCCATGCAACCTCTTCATAACCAAAACGATTTTCCGCAACGCATGCATCAACAAGTTGATTGATATCAAGACCTCTGTATTTAAGCTTACCCTCAATGGGTCTTCTTTCACCATCTTCTATGTAATAGCCCTCAACAGAGCATACCTTTGTAAGACCTGCCATAACACCGCTACCGTCACGGTTTCTTAAGCCTCTCTTAACCTCAAATCTATCAAAATATTCCTGAGGCATAGCACTGGATTCTTTAAGTTCATCGCAAAGTGATTTTAAATCTGCACTTTTTATAGGTTCAATATATGTTGGCAAACATCTCACTCCTTTTCAATTTCGATACTAATTCTAATCATACTTTTAAATAATAATTCATATTATTTTATAACATATTGGCTATATTGTCAATAATATCAAAACAAAGGAATGATTAAATTTTTATGAAAAAATTTTTAACTTTAATTCTTCTGTCTGCTATAGTTGTAATAGTTTTTCCTGTTGCTCTTCTGAAAGAAACTTTGACATTTACAGAAAACACAGTTACTACCGAAACAACCACTACCGAACCCACAATAAAAGCAAATACGATAACCGTTTTTCGTTCTGTTAAACAAGACAACCTTGAAATAGATTTTTTTGAATATATCTGTGGAAGTGTTGCGGCGGAAATGCCACTCTCATATCACGAAGAGGCATTAAAAGCACAAGCTATTGCCTGCTACACCAACGCTTTGCGACTAAAAAACGCCTCAGAAAGCAACGCAACCTACCATATCACCGATGACAGCAGCGTTCATCAGGGGTATTTGAGTAAAGAACAGAGAAAAGAAAAATGGGGCGAAGATTTTGAAAAATATGAATCAAAGCTGGAAAGCGTAGTAAAAGAAGTAGAAAACCTGGCAATTTACTGCAACAATGAGCTTTGTGTAGCCGCTTTTCACGCTATTTCCTCCGGTAAAACCGAAAACGCCGAAAACATATGGGGTAAAAAGGTTTCATATCTTACGAGTGTAAAAAGCAGTGGCGATAATCTTTCTCCGCAATATTCTTCCGTTGTGGTTTTTGAAAAAGACGAATTTATCCGAATCGCAAAGGATTTAACAGGCACCAAAAGTATAAAGAACCTGAAAAATATAATAGAAATAAAGGAAAAATCCAAAGCAGGAACAGTTCTCAAAGTGTTACTTAACAAAAAAGAATTATCAGGAGAAGAAATACGAAAAGCATTTTCATTAAAAAGCTCTGTTTTTTCTGTCGAAACCACCAATAAAACAGTTACATTTAATGTTACAGGCTATGGTCACGGAGTTGGAATGAGCCAATATGGTGCGGATTTTATGGCGCGTCAAGGCAGTACATACGAGGAGATTTTAAAGCATTATTATAAAGGTGTTGAAATAAAAGACATTCAATGCTAAAATATAACCATCTTTATCTTGTGAGGTGGTTTTGTGACTAAAAAAGAGAGGGCTAATAAAATCTGCGAATTATTAAAGATTGATTACCCTGATGCAATTTGTCAACTTAACGCTGACACGCCTTTTCAGCTTCTTGTTGCAACCCGCCTTTCTGCACAATGCACCGATGCAAGAGTAAATCTTGTGACACCTGCGTTATTTAAAAAATACCCATCAGAAAACGAACTTGCCGAGGCAGAAATTGAAGATGTTGAAAATCTCATTCATTCCTGCGGTTTTTACAGAGCAAAAGCAAAAGACTTGGTCGGAATGGCTAAAAAGGTAAGAGACGTTTACAATGGCATTCTCCCCGACACCATTGAGGAATTAACCGGACTTCCCGGCGTTGGCAGAAAAACCGCTAACCTCATAGTTGGTGATGTATACAAAAAACCTGCGGTTGTTGCGGATACTCACGTTATAAGAATCACTAATCTTTTAGGTCTAACTGATTCAAAAGACCCGAAAGCAGTAGAAATGCAGTTGAAAAAGATTTTGCTACCTGAAGAGAGTAACGATTTTTGTCACAGAATTGTTCTTCACGGACGAGCAGTCTGCATTGCAAGACGTCCAAAATGTAATGAATGTTGTCTCAACAGCGTATGCAAATATTATCAGTCAAAAAACAAATGAGGTTAAAATGAATTATTCAAAAGGAAGAAAAGTTTATATAGCTATATCTGCAATTCTTGTTTTAACAGTTGCATCAATAATTTTTTATTTATCTGCCCAAAGCGCAACAAAATCCGAGGGCACAAGCGGTTTTTTTATAAATGTGATTTTTTCCATTTTTGGTAAAGCTCCAAAACAGGGTTTAATCAGAACGCTTGCCCATTTTTGCGAGTATGGTCTTTTTGGATTTTTGATTTCTAACCTGTACTTTGCAATAAAAGATAAAGTAACACCACTAATATGTATTCTTATTTCATGGGGTTACGCCTGGACAGATGAAATCCATCAATTTTTCGTCCCCGGACGAGCTTGTCAATTAGTAGATTTAGTAGTTGATTTAATCGGAATTATTTTAGGTGTGGCAGCTTTTTATGTTTTTTTCTTTGTAACTCTCACAATAAAAAACAAACGACACGGCAAATAAAACAAATTGCAAATTAAAAAACCTTTGACTCTTCTGAGCCAAAGGTTTTTTGGTTACCATTCATTTATAACACTTGGATTTTGAAAAATCTCATCAAGTTTTTTAATAAAGGGCATTACATCATTGAACGCACCAATTCTGTGGTCAAACATAAGTGTGATTGGCAAAGTCTTTTTAGTTGCAATATCCACCTCGCCGTTTTCATTTCTGAAAGCATAGTCAGTGTCTTTAACTACGCCCATAGCAAAAAGGAAAACCTGAGGATAAAGAAGAGGTGTGTAAGTCACATTACCGTTTAAACCGTCATACAAAACACCCCAGTTCGTCATACAAACAGAGCCTTCATTCAATTCCTCAATAAGCAACATTGAACCATCACGAGGAGCAGGTTTCAAGCGTCCGTCAAGTTTTGCAACTTTGTGTTTACCTACATAACCTGTAACAGTCTGTGCAATTGTTGCTTTAATATCACCCTTTAACAAAAGACCGATTGTTCTCTGGGTAACAACATCAAACATAACCTTGTCTAAATCTGTGGTTTTTAATCTCTCAAAAAGCTCTGCAATCTGCTCAGAAAGTTCTTTTAAGCTCTTGTTTTCTGTTTCTCTTACTTTTATCGGAAAAGTTTCACCATTTTCCAACAAAACCGGCATAGCAATATCAATATGCTTCTTCATAATAAGAGTACCACAGGAGTTTGTTGTATTGAAATTAATATGTGAATTCAACTTCGGTGCGGCTTTGAGACCCTCTGAGAGAATTTTCATCATGAGAGTATTGAAAGAAAGCTCGTAACCACAGTTTTCTTTTAATTTTTGGAACTCTTCCCATAATTTTGTTATATCTGCTTCGTAATTGTATCCGCAGGTGGGAGAATTTTGTTGTGCCTTTGTGAGAATATATCCAGAAACCCGGCTTCTTAGTTTAAAATACTCAACCTTATCCTCAGGAAGCGGTTTATTTAATGTAGCTTTTAAAAAATCTTTAAAACTCATTTTCTCCACACACAAAAAATTGTGCATTCCTTTCGTATTGTCTCTTCAACTATACCATTCAGACAAACTTTTGTCAATTGAAATGCTATTGACCGCACTCTAAAAAACTTGTATAATTTTATTAAATTGAGTTTCTTGAGGTGAGCTTATGAAATCATTTGAAAAAATCAAGAGAAAAACCTTTAATCTGATTGGTCTTGTGGTTAATAAGGTTGGTCAGAACGAGGCACAAAATACCGATAACCTTGACAGAACCGTCACCCAAGGTATGCCTGAGCTTTTAAGAACCGCCGCTGCAGAGGGAACTGTTCTTTTAAGAAATGACAATGTCCTCCCACTTTCCCACCATGAAACCATTTCTGTTTTTGGAAGGGTGCAGTATGACTATATGTTTGTGGGTTATGGCTCAGGCGGAGATGTTATAAAGCCATATACCGTAAATCTGATGGAGGGTCTTAAAAACGCAGGTGCAAAAATCAACACCGAGCTTGCAGACATTTATGAAAAATGGTGCAAGAAAAACCCACCCGACCATGGTTTCTGGGGGCATTGGCCTCTTTACTATGAAGAAATGCCCATCGAAACAAGCATCATTGAAAGCGCGGCTAAAAAAAGTGACTGTGCAGTTATTGTAATCGGTCGTTCCGCAGGTGAAGACAGAGAAAATAAACTTGATGCGGGTAGTTATTATCTCACAGATGATGAAAAATCCCTTATCAAGAGAGTTAATTCTGTTTTCAAAAAAACAGTTATTGTGCTCAACATCGGCAGTATTATTGATATGAGCTGGGAAGAGGATTTGCTCAAAAACGATAGTGCAATTCTTATCCCTTGGCAAGGCGGTATGGAAAGCGGTAACGCCCTTGCAGATGTGCTTTTAGGAAAAAAAGAGCCATCAGGCAAATTGACCGACACTATTGCAAAAAGCTATTTCGATTACCCTTGTGCAAAGAATTTCGGTGAAAAAGAATATAATAATTACACCGAAGATATTTTTGTTGGCTACAGATATTTTGAAACCTTTGCAAAAGACAAAGTTCTCTACCCATTTGGTTTTGGTCTTGGTTATTCAGAATACAAAAGGACTTTTATAAGCGGTGAGGTTAAGGATAATACTATAAATCTTAAAGTATCAACAGAAAATACCGGCAATTTCTGCGGTAAAGATGTTTTGCAAATTTATGCAGAAGCTCCTCAAGGCACTCTTGGTAAACCTTCAAGAGTTCTTTGCGATTTCAAAAAAACAAAAGCACTTGCAAATTGCGAAAAAGAAGAATTTGAATTCAACATTCCTTTCTACACCTTTGCTTCTTACGATGACAGTGGCATAAGCGGTTATAAATCCTGCTACATTCTTGAAAAAGGTACATATAATTTCTATCTTGGTGCAGATGTACGCTCTGCAGAAAAAGTATTTTCATTTGAAATTCCCGAAACAATTATTTTGGAAACACTCAAAGAGGTTTGCGCACCAAAAGAAAACTTTGAAAGACTTGTTGCAAAAGAAGAAAACGGAAACATAGTTTCAAAAGAAGAAAATGTATATGTTTCAACCGATAATTTAAGAGAAATAATTCTCAAAAATCTTCCTGAAGATTGCGGACAAACAGGTAATAAAGGCTTAAAGCTTCAGGATGTAAAATCGGGCAAATGCACACTTGATGAATTTGTTGCCCAGCTTTCTCTGGATGAGCTTGAAGCTATTTCCCGCGGTGACTACACAATGAACAGCTCTCTCGGTAACGAGGGTAATGCAGGTGTTCTGGGTGGTGTAACAAAATCCTTGCGTGATAAGGGTGTTGCACCACTTACCACAACCGACGGTCCTTCGGGTATTCGTATAAAGGCTTGTTGCTCTCTTCTTCCTATCGGTGCATCCGTTGCGGCAATGTGGAACACAGATTTAGCTTACGAAATGTATAAAAAAATCGGTGGAGAAATGAAGAGCAAAGGCTCAGATATTCTTCTTGCACCGGGCATGAACATTCACAGAAGTCCTCTTTGCGGAAGAAACTTTGAATACTTCTCAGAAGACCCGTTTGTAACAGGTAAAACTGCTGCCGCAGTTGTTAAAGGTGTGCAGAGTGAGGGCGTTTCCGCTTGTCCCAAGCATTTTGCTTGTAACAGTCAGGAAACCAACCGCAACCGCACAGACTCAAGACTCTCCGAAAGGGCATTGAGAGAAATTTATCTTAAAGGCTTTGAAATTTGCGTTAAAGAGGCTAAACCGCTTTCCATAATGACATCTTATAACAAAATTAACGGTGTATGGGGTCATTACCATTACGATCTTTGCACAAGAGTTTTAAGAAATGAATGGAACTTCAGCGGCCTTGTTATGACAGACTGGTGGATGCAATACACCAACAGTCCTGAGTTCCCCGAAATCAAAGATAACGGCTACCGTGTAAGAGCAGGTGTTGATGTGCTTATGCCCGGCGGCAAAAGAACCGGAAAGAAAAAGCCTGACGGAACACTTCTTAAAACCTACGGCAAAAAAGATGGCATAACCCTTGGAGAAATGCAGGAAACAGCAAAGCATGTGCTTAGAGTTATTACGGCTCTTAAATAGTGACAAGTTTCGGGACCTGCGGTCAGTTCTTAGCAATTAGCAGTTAGCTATTTGCTGGTTGCTATATAATGTTTGGAAGCTTTGCCCCTTAACCTGCTATTCACAACTTTCAACTAAAAAACTCGGGAGATTTGCTCCCGAGTTTTTTACATCATCTCATTAATCTGTTTTTCGGTTTCTTTTGCCCATTCATACTGTTCCATATATTTGCCGAAATATTTGGTATTTTCATTCTTTCCGTTTTCAAGAAAATCATAGTAATCGCAGACAAATTTACTTTTATCAATACTTCTTTGATTTCTGTTATCAACGAGAATATCAATAATTCCTGCTTCTTCAAGTGATATCCTTAAAGATTTTAATACCTTTCTGAAAAGGGACTGAACTGTCTCATCATATTTTCTGCCTTCCCAGAGAATTGAAATAGCTTGTTCGGTATTAACCACACCACCATTTCTGTCTATAAGAATTGCAAGAAGTTCCTTGCTTTTGGCACTTGGGAATGAAACGGATTTCCCGTCAACAAAAACATCAAAATATCCAAAAGTTTTTATAAATACTCTGTTTTCTGTTACAGCATCTCTAACAAGAAGAGCTTTTTCATAAGCTTTTTTGATATCTTCAGGTTCATATGGTTTCATAACATAGTCAACCGCATCAACCCCGAACGCTTCCAAAGCATAGTTACCGTAACTTGTAGCAAAAATCACACGAATATTTGGATTTATCGCTTTAATTCTCTTTGCAAGCTCAATACCCTTTATAACAGGCATTTCTATATCAAGAAATGCAATATCAATCTTGTTTGTAGCAACAAAGCCCAAGGCATCAAGGGGGTTGTTGAATTTTATAATTTCATCTGTTATCCCTAAAGCTCTGCAAGTATCTTCAAAATCCTCAAGAGCAAGAATTTCGTCATCCACTGCCATTATTCTCATTCTTTTTTATCCTCCTTGGGAATTACTATTGTTACCTTTGTACCCACACCAATGGTGCTTGAAAAGTCAACCCGAGCATTTAATGTTTCTTTTAGTCGGGTTTTTATATTGTCCATACCAACATGTGAGCGGCCATCGTTTTTCTGTTCATTTATATCAAAACCGACACCATCGTCTTCCACTAATATATAAATTTCATTTTCTTTTTCGTAAGTTGATATTTTGAGTGTCCCGCCATTAACCCTCTGATTTATTCCGTGCTTTATGGCATTTTCTGCAATTGGTTGAATTGTCAAAGGCGGAATAAGAAAATCATCGTATTCAATGTCATACTCTACTTTTAATCTGTCTCCAAAACGCAGACATTCGATGTAAATATAGTTCTGAACGTGCTCCATTTCTTTTTTAAACGGAATCGGTTCCTTTTGCGTAAGGGAATCCATATTTGCCCTTAAATAGCTTGAAAACTTTACTATTGCAGTTTCCGCTGATTTCGGGTCTTTTTTTGTAAGATATTTTATTGTATTAAGTGCATTATAAAGGAAATGAGGTTGAATCTGACTTAACATAAGGGTCATATTCATATCGCCCAATTCTTTTTGTAATTCAGCAGTCATTCTTGCTTGTTTGAAAGCTTCAACAGTATCACCAAAGTGAACAAGCACAACACTGGATATAAACACTACACACGCCATAGGCATAATATAAGAAACATTATGGGAAATATAGCCATTAATGTAGAAATTATCGATTACAATTCCCGCCGAGGTCAGACAATAAACCATAAGATACAATACAGAGAATTTTTTTCGTACAACAATTTTTTCGGAAATTTTACATATAAGAATAAAATCAAGCAGATATGTAGCAGACTGAAGCCACATATATGATGTAGCCATGTAAATATAGTCGTATAAAACGTATGGCACAAATGCACAAACCAAAAACAAAGTTGCTATGCCAACAAGACTGCTATGCTTTATTTTTATACCAAGAACATTTATCAGATGCATCAGCATTGATAGCTTTATTATGTACGTTGAAACATATACAAGAGATGTCATTATCTCATAATTCAAATCCCCGAAAAGACCGTGAGAGACCATATAACCCTCATTAGTTATAAGCATTCTGAATGCGAAAGCACCACAAAGAACAAATAGCCAGAATTGACCGTCAATATCCTTATTCAGTATGCCGAGCAGGATTACTGCTATAGCTATAAAAATTACGATACCTATATAAAAATATCTCTGAGCAAGGGTTCCCATTTCTCTTGAACGGAAACTTTCGTAAGTAGAAAGTGTTGGAACTGCCGTCAAACCACTGGAAAAATCACAGGTCATTTCAATTACAATTTCACAATTTTTCTCGTCGTTTTTTTCAAAACTATATGGAACAGCATAGGATTCAACTACGGTAGAATATTCTGTACCCGGAATACTGCGATTTGAAAAAACGCACTCACCATTAATGAAAACCTTACATTCACCTGAAAGATTGGGTACGCTTACCACAAATGGTTTTGTTGTATTTATTCCGTTTAAATTAATGCGATAACTTGCTATACCGCCATTTGTAAGTTCCTTATCGTTAATACTGTAGGTTGTCCAGGAAGACGGAACAGGAACATACGCATCCACTTCAGGATTTTTCACATCATCAGAAACTATATGTTGACCCCAGAAAAACTCCCATTCGCCTGATAAATATACAAAATCACCATTATCCAAGTGATATTTACCAACATCTGCCATTGCCGATTTCACATTAACTTTATTTATTAAATCCGGCAGAAATGTTGAAAAAAAAGGAAGAGATAATTCCGTTACTATCATAAGAAGTACAGAAAGAAAGACTATAAGATTTCGTTTGAATTTATCTGTCAAGCCACTCTCCCCTTTCTTCTAATATATTAATAATTATATATTAACACTGTGAATAAATCAATATGCTTTTGTGAAATTAGCGAAACTTTTGCGAGAACAGCAAAAGTCTGCCGGATATATACCCAACAGACCCTTAACCATATTCATCATTTATAATTTTTCATATAGTATTTATAAAAAACCACTGCATTCCCAATAGATTTCAATGATATATTTTCATTTTCGCTGTGAACACTTGCAAATTGCTGTGAATTCATTTCAATTGGGGCGAATCTTATAACACAGTCACATATATCACTTAAATGCCTTGCGTCTGTACCTGCAGGGAGAATATACGCCGCATTTGCGACACCGGGGAAAATCTCTGCTACACAGTTTCTTGTGTATGCAAATGCAGGTTTTGACATATCTGCAGGCTTGTGATATTCGTTATTTTCTCCGTCTTGGATTTCTACTCCATATTTGTCTGCAATTTTCTTAATTGCCTCAATATCTTTTTTCAAATCTTCATCATTAACGCATCTGAGCATTGCTTTTGAGGTGCATTTATTATCATCTCTCGAGCCTGAAATTTCATTAAATGAACAAGATGTTCCTATCATAGCTCCTGCTTGTGCATTAATTTTAGGCATTGCCCATTTAAGAAGTCCGCCAAAGCACCAAAGGTTACTGAAAAGAATTGTCATAATAAATGGTGTGTATGGGCAAAGATTTTCAAACATCGCTTTTACCTCAGGATAAAGACGACGAATAAAAATATTCTTTGAATTAACTTCTGCAATAAAAGCGGACATTCTTGCAACGGGGGTATTAACATTTGCCGCAAGACCTGTGTGAGCATTGCCCTCTCTTGCGGTACAGATAAGTCGGTGAATGCCTTTTTCGTGAACTGCCATCATGGCGCATTTGCATTTCATTCCTGCAAGTGGCGGGTCAATTATTGCACCACCCTCGTCAAGAATTGTTTCAAAGGTTATTCCTTGTTCTTCAAAGTATTTAAGAGCGGTAGGTATTCCGTCACCTGATATTTCTTCATTATGAGAAGAGCCTATGTAAAGGTTTGTTTCAGGCAAAAAGCCCTCATTCAACAACTCTTCAAGAGCTTGAAATTCTGCAAAAAGAGGGGTTTTTGTATCAACAGTACCTCTCCCCCACAAAGCATCATCAAATATTTCGCCACAAAAGCCGGGATGAGTCCATTCACCTTTAGCTTCAACAACATCATGGTGGGACATTACCATAATGTTTCTGCTTTCATCCTTGCCTTTCAGCTTATAAATCCAGCAGTCATCAGAAAAAATCATTCTTTCACATTTTTCGTGAACCAAAGGAAAAAGTTTTTCAACGGTTTCTCTTAAATTTTTGAATTCTGTATCATCATACTCATCTTTTTTTGAAATAGTTTCACAACGAATCATCTCACCTAATTTCTGAGCATATTCTGTCTGCTCTTCTTTGGTTTTATGAATAATTTCATTGGTTAACTTACGGGATTTGATTTTTACTTTCAAAGCGTTGAAAAGTAAAATGCAAATAAAAATCAAAAAAGCTAAGACCAATATCATAAAAGCATATTTCATTATTATCACCTGAATTAATTATACCACTACCAAGAAATAAATCAAGAAATTTCACCTTCATTCACTTTTATATATTCTTGAAAATCCACATAATATATGATAAGATATTAAATTAGAGAAATATCGCAAAGGAGAATAGTATTTATGATTAACAATGCTCAAAGAACCGCGATTATTGAAAAATTACTTGGCACAGGTGTTGAAATCCCCTGTCCTGACGGAGTTATCATTGAAGAAAATATAAAAATCGGTAAAGGAACTCTTATTTTACCCAACACAGTTATAATGGGCGAAACTGAAATCGGAAAAGATTGTATTATCGGTCCTAATTCATATATCTGCGATACAATTATCGGCGACAACACAAAACTTAACAACACTCAAAGCTTTGATTCTCAAATCGGCTCAGGTGTAACCGCAGGTCCTTTTGTCCACATTCGTCCCAATTGCAAAATTGCAGATAATGTTCATATCGGTAACTTTGTTGAAGTTAAGAACTCAACAGTTGATGAAGGCAGTAAGCTCCCCCACCTTCTCTATGTTGGCGATTCGGATGTTGGTAAAGATGTTAACTTCGGTTGTGGTTGCGTAACAGTTAACTATGACGGAAGAAATAAATCCCGAACAAAAGTTAAGGACGGTGCATTCATCGGTTGCAACACAAATCTTGTAGCACCGGTAACGATTGGTGAAAATGCCTTTACCGCCGCCGGTTCAACAATAACAGAGGATGTTCCGGATAATTCCCTTGCAGTTGCAAGAAGCAAACAGACTGTTAAAGAAGATTGGGTTAATATTAAAAAGCCCTATAAAAGACAACATCAGAAATAAACGGAGAAAATAATGTTCAACAAATTAAAAAAAGACAGTGGCAATTCAACCTACGATTTTTTAGTTGTAGGTCTTGGAAATCCGGGTTCAAAATACGAAACCACAAGACATAATGCAGGTTTTCTTTTCATCACACACCTTGAAGATAAGTTGAATTTCAAAGCAAAGAAATTGAAATTCCACGCGCTTATAGGCGATGCTAAAATCGGCAACTGCAAAATTCTTTTTATGAAACCCCAGACAATGATGAACAACAGCGGTACTGCTGTGGCAGAATGTGCAAAGTTTTATAAAATCCCTGCAGAAAACATCATTGTTGTTTTTGATGACATTTCTTTGGAACCGGGTAAACTCCGCATAAGAAGAAAAGGTTCTGCCGGCGGTCACAACGGAATTAAAAGTATTATTGCTCATTTAGGCTCAGAGAATTTCCCCAGAATCAAAATAGGTGTTGGTGCAAAGCCCCACCCCGAATATGATTTAGCCGATTGGGTGCTTGCAAACTTCCCCAAAAAGGATATTCCCTCCGTAAAAAATGCTATCGAAGACGGTGCAAATGCTCTCGAAATGCTTGTAAAAGGTGATTTTGAGGGTGCAATGTCAAAATATAACGGTTAGAGTGGGTAAAGTGTATCCAAACCAGCCTTAAACGGCGTGGTTTCGGTACTTTTGCCCGATTTGCCTTTGAAAGGCGACAGCCTGTCTGCAGTCAAATGCGACCAAAATTCCTCGAAACCTCATCCGTTTAAGGTCGAAGAATTTTGTGATTAAGTATTTTCACTCAGGTGAGGCAAAAACGCAGCTAATCCTGACAGATTGGCGAGTATTTTAACGAAATATGAGTGGAAAAGACTATCCCGAAATCTGATTCGGATATACTTTACCCACTCTGAGGTTTTTATGTCAGGCTATAAACAACTTCTTCAGAATTCAACTCAATATCAGGATGTTGTACGATATATCGGTGCAGATATGTGTCCCTCGGGGATTGTAGGTTTACCCCCTGCACCAAAAGCACATCTTGTATTTTCGCTTTGCGAGGAATTTTCTCGCAGAGCTATTGTTGTTTTGCCCGACGAAAGCAGTGCTCGAAAATTCACCACAGACATAAACGAATTAAACGATAACAAAGAAATTGCAGGATTTTATCCTGCAAGAGATTTTTCTTTTAACTCTTCACAAGGCCAATCAAGAGAATATGAGCAATTAAGAATTAAAACCTTATGTTCGATTTTAAAAGATGAGTGCAAAATTGTTGTTTGTTCTGCAGAATCAGCTTTACAACTGACAATTCCGCCTGAAGAACTAAAAAAGCGTACATTTAAAATTGATTTCAACACAGAAATTTCCACTGAAAACGTTACTGAAACACTCATTAGTGCAGGCTTTAAAAGAGCGGAAAGTGTTGAGGGTGTAGGTCAGTTTGCCGTAAGAGGCGGTATTATTGACTTTTTCCCACCCGATTCACCTCAACCTGTAAGGATTGAGCTTTGGGGCGATGAAGTGGACACGATTTCACTTTTTGATGTTTCCACTCAAAGAAGAACAGAAAAACTTGATTTTTGCGAAATCACCCCATCAACCGAAATTATTTTCAATAATGAAGAAGAATTAAAAAATAAAATCGAAACTTTTATTTCCACAGTTTCGGGCAAAGGCTCAAAAAAGGCAAAAGAGCAGTTAAATAAAGATTTAGAAATGTTGAATTCGGGTGTTAAACTACAATCCATTGATAAATATCTTTCTCTTGCCTACAAAACTCCTGCTTCAATTTTTGAATATATGGATGACGCCTTTCTTTTTGTTTGCGAAAGTGCAAGTGTTAAAGAAAAAGTCCAGAATTCTACAAAACTTCTTTTGCAGGAAATAAAAGCACAGTTCGAAAACGGTGTTCTTACAAAAGGACTTGACAGATTTTCTTTAACGTTCCCTGAACTGCTTTTAATCTATGAAAAGAAAAAAGCAATATATATAGATAACTTTACGCGCGGAAGCTTTGACACTCCCGTAAAAAGTCTTACAACATTTAATGTTCAACAAAACCCACTCTGGAACGGCTCATTAGAGGTGCTCCTTGATGACTTAAAGCCATCACTTTCAAAAAAAGAAACCTGCATTATTCTTGCAGGCACAGAAAAAAGCGCAAATTCATTGGTTGAGGCTTTAGAAACAGAAGATATCAAAGCTATGTTTTTCCCCGTTCCTCCTGCACAATTCCCCAAAAACACAGTAAGTGTTTTATCAGGTGGTTTATCGGGAGGTTTCCGTTACCCGACCGAAAAATTTAACATTATTTCTTACGGCAAAGGTGTTCACAAATCCACACAAAAGCGCAAAAAGAACTACAAAGCTGCCGATGCAATCCAAAGCCTTGAAGAGCTTTCAAGGGGCGATTATGTTGTTCATTCCGTTCACGGTATCGGAATTTTTGATGGTATTCAGAAATTAGAAGTTTCAGGACTTACAAAGGATTTCATAAAAATCACCTATGCTAAAGGTGATGCTTTGTACGTCCCCGTAACTCAGCTTGACCTTGTTTCAAAATATATAGGTCCAAAAGACGATACAAAAACTCTCAAACTTTCCCGTTTAGGCGGTAATGATTGGGA
>JAZNGU010000072.1:0-15105 GCA_045576615.1 Acutalibacteraceae bacterium
GACCGCTTGGCCTCCGACTTGAGGGCTCATTCCTCACAAGGCTTGGCGGTAATATTCTTCTGGTTCTCCCCTGCGCTCTGGCAGTTATAGCTCTTGTTCTTATTGCAAAGAAAAGCTTCAGAAAAGCTTGCGTGCATAAGCTTTTAACATCAGCTTTAAGCATTATTCTTGCAGGTACAAGCGTTATTTATGTGCTTACAATGAATCTTCGAGCAGAGCCTAATGTTGACAGACTTTGGGAAGGTCATGACGATTACCTTGATGGTGTTGATAAAGCAAAATCCAAAAGCCCCAATGTGCTTTTCATTCTTATGGATGATATGGGTTACGGCGACACCTCTCTCAATGGTGCGATTTACGAAACACCTAATATGGACAGAATCGGTGAAGAGGGTCTTAACTTTGACAACTTCTATTCAAGCTATTCAGTTTGCTCCCCTGCAAGATTTGCTCTTATGACAGGCAGATACCCCTTCAGAGGTTATGCTGATAATGTTATTTATCCCACTTATGATACATTCTCACCGTTTGCACAGACCCGTATTTTCAACTCAATTGAAATGGGTAACAACTGCGATGGTATGCTCGGTGATGAAATCACACTTGCAGAAACTTTCCAGGCAGCCGGCTACAACACAGGTGCCTTCGGTAAATGGCATTTAGGTGACTATGGCGAATACCTTCCCACAAATCAGGGCTTCGACTATTTCTATGGTAGCCACCATGTTAATGATATGGCGCCCTTCTACCACGTAGCAGAAGAAAATGGTGAATTTGAAATAGTTCACGGTGTTGAAGAGCTTCGTGACGAAAATGGTAAAAAGGACCAGCGCCAGCTTTCCGAATGGATACATGAAGAAATTACCGATTGGATTACAGATAAAGTTGAAAATTCAGATGAACCTTTCTTCGCCTATTATGCTACACCTTGGCCCCATGCACCTATTTTTGTTGGTGATAAATTTGACGGTGAAACAGGTATGGGTAAATATGCAGACTGCGTAACCGAGTTTGACTATTACCTTGGTGAGCTTTTCACAACTCTTGAAGATTTGGGCGTTATGGACGATACTATCATAGTTTTCACAAGTGATAACGGTCCTGCTCTTGAAGGCTCTGTCGGTGGACTTCGTGGCGGTAAATATCTCGCTTATGAAGGCGGTCAGAAGGTTCCCTTTATGATTCGTTGGGGTAACAACGGCGGTCTTTGGAAAGAGGGCGAAGAAAGGCATAGCAGCGCAACTCTTGTTGATATGATGCCCACACTCGTTGAGCTTTGCGGTATCACCGGAAACGGCGGAGAAAAGAATTACCTTCCCTTCGACAGAGATATTGACGGCGTTTCAATCGTTCCGCTTCTTAAGAATGACACAGTTATTCACACAAAAGATCACCCCATTCTTCATATGAAGAGAGAAAGCCTTAAGGCAATTCAATACACAGTTCCCACAAAAGATATTCTTTCACAGGAAGAATATAAAGATTATAAATATGATGTTCTCACAGATAATGAAAACATTACCTTCAAATATTTCAAGAGAATTCAGAATGATAACTCCGCTTTCTTTGATAAATACAGAAAGAATTGGTTACATATTTTAAGCGATGACAGAGGTGAAAACCTTAACCGCTCATCAGTTTATCCCACAGTTGCAGAAGAAATGAATGCAAAAATGGATGAGATTATGAAAAACTTCAAATCTGACAGACGTGGTATGAACGAAGAATATTATAAATAAAACAAGTAACATTAAACCTCGGAAAATCTCCGAGGTTTAATGTTACAGAAACGGTGAAAATTATGCCCCCACTTTCTATAATGATTAAGCCTGCATCTGCTTTATGCAATATGCGTTGCAAATATTGCTTCTATCACGATGTTACAGACCACCGAGATGTTAAAAGCTTTGGTATGATTTCAGAGGAAACAACGGATAATTTAATAGAAAAAGCATTGGATTTTGCCAATGGCGAAAGTGTTGCTTTTGCTTTTCAGGGTGGTGAGCCGACTTTAAGAGGTATTGAATATTTCAAGTATTTCTGCAACAAGGTTGATGAGCTTAACATAAAGAAAAGTAAAATCTTTTACGGACTCCAGACTAACGGAACACTTATTGATGAAGAATGGGCAAAATTCTTCAAGGAAAAGGATTTCCTTATCGGTCTTAGTCTTGACGGAAATTTTGATAACAACTCATTCCGAATTGATGCTGATAATCAGAATGCTTTTTACAGGATTATTAAAGCTGCTGATATTTTCACGAAAATCGGTGTTCAGTTTAATATATTAACTGTTCTTACGGGAAAATGCGCAGAGAATATTGATGATATTCTTCGATATTTTAAAAAACGTGGATTCAGATATTTGCAGTTCATCCCCTGCCTTCGCCCCTTTGGTGATAAAACTGAAAGTGAGCTTTATATGACAGTTGAACAGTACAAGCACTTTCTTATTCACGGCTTTAATGCTTATGTTAAAGACTATGTTCAGGGTAACTACACAAGCATAAGATATTTTGATAACCTTGTTCATTTATATCTCGGCAATCCCACAGAACAATGCGGTATGTGCGGTCACTGTATGCATCAGTTTGTTGTTGAGGGTAACGGAAATATTTACCCTTGCGACTTTTACTGTACAGATGAATGGCTTTTAGGTAACATTAATACACCAACAGAAAACTTTGATACTCTCGCGCATTGTGAAAAGGCTATTGAGTTTTTAAGAGAGAGCATCGCTGTACCCGAAGAATGCAAGAAATGTAGATTTTATCCGCTATGCCGTGCAGGTGGCTGCAAACGTTCTAAAGAAGACAGAAACTATTGCGAAAGCTATAAAGCCTTTTTCAGCGCCTGCCTGCCACTATTCAGAGCGTTTATTGCGGAGAAGAAATAAAAATTACAACCGATTAAGAAAACCTGAATTTTCTTAATCGGTTGTTTGTTTTACATATCGTTTTTAATTATATCATCTAATGTTTCGCCTTTTACTGCGATATAATCTTCGTCGCCGTTTACCATAATAATGGGAAGACGAGGGATTCTGTTGTAGTTGGATGCCATTGAGAAATTGTATGCACCTGTTGTAAGGACTGCTACCAGGTCGCCTCTTGTAATGCTTTCGGGGAGCATTACTTTCGGTTGAATGATATCTCCGCTTTCGCAGCATTTGCCCACAAGGTCGCAAAGGAAATTGCAACTCTCTTCTGCCTTATCTGCGGCTATAACGGTATATTCAGACTCATAAAGGGCATATCTTGGGTTATCGGTCATACCGCCATCAATGGCAACATAATTTTTATAACCTTCAATTCTCTTTACGTTACCGACTCTGTAAAGAGTGATACCTGCATCTGCAACAATGCTTCTGCCCGGCTCCATACTAACAGCAGGCTCATTTATATTAAGCTCTTTGCATTTCTTTTTGAAATACTCTGCAACCTGACGAATATTATCTTCAATATCAATTGTAGGGTCATTTTCGGTGTATCTGACACCATAACCGCCACCAAGGTCCAGCTCCCTTGCTTCATAGCCTAAGGTGCTTTTTACTTCTGCAATAAACTGGAGCATAATTTCTGCAGAACGGATGAAAACGGAAGACTCAAAAAGCTGAGAGCCTACATGACAATGGAAGCCTGCAAGGTCAATATTCTCTTTTGTGAGAGCATATTTTGTAATTTCCATAGCGGCACCCGTTTCAATGGGAAAACCGAATTTGGAGTCAACCTTACCTGTATTAACAGCTTCATAAGTATGGGTATCAATACCGGGTGTTACACGGAAAAGGATTTTTTGTTTAATGCCTCTTTCTCCTGCAAAGCGGTTAACAGCGTCAAGCTCTTCGATATTATCAACAACGAAGCAACCAACACCGCAGTCCATAGCAAAATTAATATCGTAATCATTTTTGCTGTTGGAATGGAAGCACACATTTTTCATATTGTAGCCGGATTTGAAAGCGGTATAGATTTCACCAACAGAAACCACATCAACGCCCATACCCTCTGACTCGACAATATTATAAATCTTTTTAAAGCTACAAGCCTTACTTGCATAAAATGGCTTTGCATTATCGCCGAAATAGTTTTTCATACCGTTAACATATTTACGGCAATTTTCTCTTATCTTCTGTTCATCCATTACATAAATGGGTGAACCGTATTTTTTCGCAAGGTCAACTGTGCTTTTGCCTGCAAAATATAAGGTATCATTCTCTATATACAAATTATTAGCTATCATAATAATCATTACCTGCAACTGATACCGAATCAGACATTAAGTCCTTGTTCTCTCATAAGTGCGCGCATTTTTGCTTCGTTTTCAGGTTCCATTGTTGTAAGAGGAAGTCTTACACAGTTTTCACCGAAACCAATAGCGGAAACTGCTGCTTTTGCAGGAATGGGGTTAACCTCACAGAAAAGAGAGTTAATAAGAGGAAGAAGTTCAAGCTGAATATCACGGCTACCCTCTAAATCTCCTGCAAAGAATTTATCACAAAGTTCAACTGTTTTCTTGGGAAGAATGTTTGAAACAACGGAGATAACACCCTTACCACCTAATGACATAAGAGGAACTATCTGGTCATCGTTACCTGAATAAATATCAAATTCGCCTTTAGTAAGAGCTGCAATTTCTGCAATCTGAGAAATATTACCTGAAGCTTCTTTAATACCAACGATGTTGGGATGCTCTGCAAGAATTGCACAGGAAGCAGGAGTAAGGTTGCAACCTGTTCTTGAGGGAACGTTATAAAGTATACAGGGTTTTGTTGAAGCGTCTGCAATTGCTTTGAAGGATTCAATAAGACCTTTCTGAGTTGCTTTGTTATAGTAAGGTGTAACAAGAAGCATTGCATCGCAACCGATTTCACTTGCAAATTTGGTAAGATCGATAGCATAAGCGGTATCGTTTGAACCTGTACCTGCAATAACGGGAACTCTGCCTGCAACCTTTTCAACAGAGAAACGGAGAACCTCTCTGTGCTCCTCATCGGAAAGAGTTGAGCCCTCACCGCTTGTACCTGCAATTACGAGAGCATTAATGCCCTCTTCAATCTGCCATTCAATAAGTCTGCCAAACGCATCATAATCAACGCCGTTTGCATTCATCGGGGTTACCAGGGCTGTTGCAACACCTGTAAAAACTGTGTTTTTCATAATTTTTACCTCACAAAAAAATAATAGTTGCCGAAAAGCAACTACCCACACAAAAATACTCCATTTATACTGAGTATAATATTATGTCAGATAGCTCTCCACCGGAACGGTGACAACAGTAAAGATATTATTCCGTACTGCCAGACCAACTTTTTGCCATAAGTTGACTTCGGCATCTGCTCCTTTCACCCTGGCAGTTTCGGCAAACTTTTTGTGCCACGGCTACTCTTAACAAAATGCACCTCTATCGGTTGCTAATAATATATCATAGTCAAATAATAAAGTCAATTAAAATTTACAACAAATAACAGTATTTTATTACTTATTTAGTTATATAAAACATCAAAAAACACAAGTCCATTTTGTGAACTTGTGTTTTCATCTATTTATATATTATTCTTCAACAAACTGAACACTCTTTGCCCATTCGAAGAATAAGGGTTTATATTCTTCATACTGTGCTTCATCAATAGCAAAAGTAATTGTCCAGAATGAATCTTCGGTTTTATAAAGGGTTGCCATGTAGAGATAGTTCGCACCTTCATTTTCAACATAAACCTCATACAGATAATAAGTTATACCATTTTCTTTTTTTACATCAGTATCCCATCCGTTTTTTTCAATTAATAATTCGCCATACTCTTTAAGTGAATAGTCTTCCAAGCCTTCCATAGCTGAAAACTCAGTTTCACCACCAAAAACAACAGCATCATTTGTACCATATGTAAAACCAGCCTCGGTATCTATTTTTTCGAATGAATCTGTTAAAGTAATTACCACACCTGATTCATCAACAAATTCGCATGGTTCGCCATCTTTTCCGTAAACCGGAGCATCATAACCACTCCAAAAGCCTAAAACGATACCAACAATAATGCAAAGAGCAAAAAACACACCAAATTTTCTTGTTGATTTTTTACGGTTAGCAAGAACTCTCGGGTCTGTCATTCCATGGAAACGGAAATTGTTACCACCAATGGGATTGTATTTACATTCACCCATAAGATAAACATTTTCATATCCGGCAGGAATATAGCAAACTTCATTTGTCAGCTTCATTGAAAGCTTGTCTGCAACAACATAAATCTTTGTTTCTTCATCACCGATAGTAAAAGTCTTTTCTTCACCATTTTTTAACGAACCAAGTTTATAGCATTTATCACCATTGATTTTAGTGTCGCCTGTAAGTTCATCGTGAACATAAACATTTGCTTTCGCTAAGCAAGCAACAAAGCTTTTTTCTCTTTTAATTGTTAAGTTTCTCATTATAATCCTCCTGAAAGAATAATACTTTCATCTGTAATTGTACCATATAAAAATACTGCTTTCAACAAAATTCGACTATCACAACAAACAAAGTTTCATAGTGTTTTTGTGGCAAGACAAACAAAACAACAATATATGATAATTGAAGCTTACGCTTCAAAGACGCTCAATTGTTCGCGTCAAGAACTCTCCACCACCCGGCCAACTTAATTTCTGTTATTTATTATTAAGCACGCTAAAAACTATATTTATAACCTTCGCAAATCAAAAGGCGGTCCCCCTCTCTTCGAAGAGAGGCGTGGACCACCATCAACTTTATTTCCCTACGGCGCATTTTTGCGCCCCGAAACCTGCCACTTGCGACTATCAACTTGCAACTTTTATTAAAACGCCATCAACACCGATGCCACAAAGGAAATTGCTGCGGCTATGTAGTCAATTTTTGTTAATTTTTCTTTTCTTACTGCACTGATTATGGTTGAGAAAACCATAACTCCCCCGGTTACCAAAGGATACTGAACAGACGCGGGTAAATGAATAAGTGAAATGAGCAAAAACCAGTTACCAACGCCATTGAAAATTCCGTAACCACCTGCAAATAAAAGTGGTTTACCTTTAATAATGGGGATTTGCTTATATTTAATAAGAAGCCATATTCCGCAGATTAGGATACAAGCCAATGATGAAAGGAACATAAAACCTGTACTGTCCGTATGGGGTACTTCCGAGGATTGATGGATTTTTGAAATCACACCAACACCACCATTGAGGACAAAAACCGCCATATAGTACAAAAAAGCTTTCTTGCTTTGTTTTCCGCCTTTAAGGTTCAAAAGCACAGAAACAACAATTAAACCGCAACAAATAATTTTAAATATTGTTAATTTTTCATCGTAGAAGCCCACACCTAAAAGGAATGGCAAAAGCATACCGCCAAGCATTGAAAAAACGGAATAAACAGACAGATTTGCTATTGTAAATGCTTTTAAGCTGAAATAGGTCATAAGAATACAAGCCACTGCATAAACAGTTGCCAGAGCCATACTGAATGGGGTTATGATAATCTTAAATCCGCTTATTAAAAGCATCATAACAACAATCACAACGCTTTTATAGAGAGTAAATTCAAGAGCAGATTTTAAATCACTTCCCCTGCTCTCTTCAAACCTTTGATTAAATAAAAACTGCAAGGCGAATAAAATTGTTGCACCGAAAACAAGTATGTAATAAAGCATTTCCTATTCTACATTTCCTTTATAAAATTTTTGTAAAAGTCGTTTTGTTTTTCTGCTTCTGCAGATTTCGCCATTCAAAAACAAAACTTCTTTTTCATGGCGGTAATAGATTTTGTAATGAGGCAAGCCCATAAACTTTGGATTAGACCAGCTACCATATCTGCTTATACTGCGAATATCTTCCCAGCAAATTGTTTCTCTGCGTTTAAAAGGGTGACAAATCACAACACTTTCGTTTAAGAAAACGTAATAAACAGGCGAAATAAATATAAGCACTATGAAAACCAATGCAATTAAAATACCAAACACAGTAAAAATGGTTTCATCTATCCACAATCCAAATGAAATAAGCAAAAAACCGAAACAAACACTAAAGGAATATGGCAAAATATGATTATTAAAAGCTATGTATTTTTCTGTACTGACAGGTGCTTTTGTTTTCATTTTCGCCACACTTCCTTTCAGTTTATGAGTTTAAAATTTCAAAATATTTTTCAATTTGCTCTTCGGTAGGTTTATAATCCGTTACAGAGCAACAAGGAATATTTGGTTCTCTGCCGTCTGTATAATAGAACGGTGTCAACTTGTCATTTTCATATTCTTTCCTACATTCTTCATTATGAAAATCGGGAATATCATAAGGTTTTCCGCCATTCAGAACTGAACGATGAGCAAGAATTGCAACAGATGCCATTGTTACTGCAGAATGAATATCATAAGGGTGTTCAGGTTGTTTACCCTCTCTGATACATTCCAGAAACATTCTCGCAACAATGTAATCACCACCGCCGTGACCGGCCTGATTTATGAAAACTTCATCCTTATCATTCCAGGTAGGCTCGTAGAGGTTCACTTCCTCTTTACCCTCGGGAATTGACCAATCGTTGTAACGAAGCATTACCTTGCTACCCATACCGCGAGGATTTTCAATCTGTCCGTTTTTTCCGCAGATACGGTATGCGTTGTGGTGAGCACCGAAAGCACCGCAGCCTGTAAATTTAAAAACAGAACCATCATCATTTTGAGTAAGCATAACTGTTGCACTGTCGCCAACATATCGAGTTGTGCCATATTCCTCCATAGGAGAGAATACTCCGTAAGCGCAAACCTTTTTGGGTGTTGCACCTGTTGACCACATAAGCGGTGCAAGAGAATGAGTCACATAATATGAACGGGGCAAATAATTTCTCCAATGCTCAGGAAAATACACAAAACCTTTATAAAAATCATAGTCATCCGGATTAAGAGGATGGTTATATTCACCCTCAGCATAAAGAATTTTACCCAAGGAACCTCCGTCACAAACTCTCTTAATTTCGCGGTTAAAAATCATTTGAGGGTAATTTTCTGCCAACATAAAAATTGAATCGCTTTTTTCATAAGCTCTTATAAGCTCAACGCCTTCTGCCATTGTACCATTACTGATACATTCACAGAAAACGTGAAGTCCTTTTTCAAAACATTTTATGGCGTAAGGGGTGTGCTCATGGAAATAGTTCGCAAGAACAACCGCATCCATTCCGCTTTCAATAAAATCATCAAAGCTTGCGAAGCCCATAACATCTTTGTCAAGCTTTTTAAGACCCTCGTTAAGCCTTTTCTCATTAAAATCACAAAGAGCAACAACTTCACAATCTTCAAAAAGCATTAAATTCTGTGCAATATCAATTCCTCTGCCTGCGCCCAATATACCAATTTTAATTTTTTCCATAATTGCCACCCTTTAAAAGCACTTTCCGTCTTTACAATCCTGGGTATTACCGCAACGATAACAAAGTTCATTGGGGCATTGGTTTGTTTCAAAGAAACTTACAAGGTTATTAACAGTTGTTTCTGCAATATTTTCAAGCGCTTCTTCTGTTAAAAATGCCTGATGGGAAGTAACAATAACATTGGGCATGGAAATAAGCCTTGCCAAAGTATCATCTTCCATAATATGACCGGAATTATCTTCAAAGAAAATATCGGATTCTTCCTCATAAACATCAAGGCAGGCTGCACCGACCTTACGGGATTTGATACCCATAAGAAGTGCCTCTGCATCCACAAGACCGCCTCTTGAGGTATTGAGAATAACAACACCTTTTTTACACTTTCCAAGAGCTTTTTCATCAATAATATGGTTAGTTTCCTCTGTTAAAGGACAATGGAGTGAAATAATATCACTTTTCTCAAAAAGCTCATCAAGCTCAACATATCTTATAGTGTCACCATTATCAAGGCCCTCTGCTCTGAATTTATCATAAGCTAAAACCTTCATACCGAAACCACGACAGATATCAATAAACACTCTGCCGATTCGTCCTGTGCCGATAACACCAACAGTTTTCCCATACAAATCAAAGCCTGTAAGATTTGCAAGGCTGAAATTATAATCCCTTGAACGAATATACGCTTTATGAATTCTGCGGATTGAGGTTAAAAGAAGAGCCATTGTATGCTCTGCTACGGCATATGGCGAATATGCAGGAACTCTTAACACGTGGAGCTTTCCGAAAGCGTGTTTCATATCAACATTATTAAATCCCGCGCAACGAAGAGCTAAAACATTTACGCCCATTTCGTTAAGCTTATCAATTACAACATCATTTATTGTATCATTAACAAAAGCACAGACACCATCAAAACCTTTCGCCAAATCAACAGTATCTTCATTAAGCTTTGTTTCAAAATATTTAAACTTTATACCCTTTTCACTGCCGTATTTTTCAAAAGACGGCTTATCATAAGACTTTGCATCAAAAAAAGCGATTTTCATAGTTGTCACTCCTTATAATACTTTTATTAATATGCTCAAAAAATCTTCAAAACCAACACAAAACCTGTCAGCACTACCAGGAACAAAAGGTTAAGAAGAGTAAAATGCTTCATAAAATGCCCTGTCATCATAGGATTCCGTTTGGTATATTCTCTGAATGTTATCAAGCTTGCAAGTGAGGAAATCAAGGTTCCCACGCCACCGATATTAACTCCAACCAATAAATCCTTGTAATTTTCAGTAAACTGAGAAAGAAGAATTGCCGAGGGAACATTACTTATAAACTGACAGGAAAGAATGCTGAATAAAAGCGTATTCTTTTCCAAAAGGAAAGAGAAAAACTCTCTCACAATATCAATTCTTGCCATATTGCCTGCGAAAATGAAAAAGAAGACAAAAGTTAAAAGCAAGGGATAGTCAACCTTTTTCAAAGCAGTTTTATCAGCAAAAAGAAGAACAAAAGGAATTATAATAAGACCAATCCAATAAGGAATACCCCTGAAAACAATGGCAATTGCCAAAGCAAAAAGAAGGAGATACACGGCAACTCTGAGTGGTGGTAACTTGGTGTAGGCTTCTTTAATTTCAAGAGGTTCGGGTTTAATAAAAACAATGCAACAAATTGTTATTAAAGTAATTGCAAGAATAAATGGCGGTGCCATTATTTTGACAAATTCAAGGTTATCTATATTGAATTTTGAGTACAGATAAAGGTTCTGAGGGTTTCCGAAAGGTGTAAGCATACCACCTAAATTGGCGGCAATATTCTGCATTACAAAAGTGAATGCCATATATTTTTCTTTTCTGGTTTTACGAAGAACATAATAACCTAATGGCAGAAATGTCAAAAGTGCCATATCGTTTGCAATAAGCATTGAACCGATAAAGGTTATATACACAAGGGCTAAAACACTCAATCGGGCGTTTTTAAAAATCTGCACTATTGCTTTTGCCAAAGTATAAAAGAAACGGATGTTTCTTAAAGCACAAACCACCGCCAAAACGCAGAAAAGGCAGGTTAAAGTTTTAAAATCGAAATAACCTATGTATTCCTTATCAATCGGCACAAAAAAACAGGTAATGACCGCGGCTGCAAAGGCAACTACGGTCACAGTATTCTTTTTAATAAATCTGATAATTTTTTCTGAAACAACAGATAAAGACATTTTTTAACTTCTTTCTAAAAGCTATATTTAATATCCGCATTAATAAAAGCTATATTTTTAAAATCCTCGGGATTTTTACGGACAATGTAATCAATATAAGAATCGACTAATTTTGCAGTAAAAAGATAACCCATTGGATTCATATGACCGAAAAGGTAAAACTTTTCTCTGAATCGTTCATCATAAACAGGACCATATTTATAAAGGTCAATAACATAGGAATTACTGAAAACCTTTGTTAAATCATAGAGAGCTTTTATGGTTTCTTTTGTTTGTTCCGCTGTTCCTCGAACATTGTCATTGGGAAATGTTACAAAGAAAAACTTTGCATCAGGACTGATTTCTTTATAACGGCTTATAATCTGAGCATAATTGCCGATAAAGGTAGGTTTATTGTTCTTATAATTATCAAAGTCAATATCATCAACACTACCAACTTCTAAACCGCCATTGTAAACATCATTCACCCCTAAAGCGATAACATAAGCCTGACACTTTTTATCCTCATCCCAAAAGCCGTTTTCTTCTGCAAAGGAATCAAGATATTCTCTTGCAGTCATTCCCCCACGGGAGAAATTATAGGCTTTAAGACCATTTTTTCTTGCAATAAATTGTCCCCAGGAATAATCGAACATATCGTGATAGCTTTTGTTACCCTGCTCGTCACAAGATTCAAATTCACCTGAGGAAAGACTATCGCCAATAAAAGCGATAGTCCTGAAAATTGATGTATAGCTATACCCATCCACTAACCTTTCAAGAGGTTTTTCATCAAGGTCGTATAACAATTTTTCCCAATCCATATCAGTCCTCATCAGGATGAGCTGTTCTGTAAGCGGCAACTGCATCATCATAAGCCTTCATAGACTCTTCTGTGGGAAGATATTCTGCTCTTTCTGTGTTAGCAATTGTGGGAGGATTGCCCTTTGAATCGAAGCAAGGAGTAAGGAAATCGTTTTCCCAGAGCTTTCTGTCCTCTTCCTTACGGAAATCGGGAATGTCATAGGGCTTACCGTATTCCATAGCACTTCTGTGACCAAGAATCGCAACAGAAGCCATTGTTGTTGCAAAAAATTCGTCCATTACGGGCTTTCTGTTTTCTCTGATAGAGTTAAAGAATTCTCTTACAATGAAGAAATCGCCACCACCGTGACCAGCTTTTTCTGCAGCTTCTTTTGCATCGGGCTCAAAGTCTGCTTCATAAGCAGTAACTCTTTCCATACCTTCGGGAGTGTGCTGTTCATTAAAGGAAAGAAGAACCTTACCGTCTTCTGCACGAAGATTTTCAATCTGACCAAGCTCACCGCAAACACGATAAGTATTAGCGTGACCACCGAAATGTGACCAACCTGTTACACGGAAAACGGAATCATCATCATTAAGGCAGGTAACAACAGCACTTCTGTCGGGCAAACGCCAATAAAGGTCGCCACCACCGTTTTCTTCATTGAGTGGTCCGAAAACAGGCATTGCAGTAACTCTTTTGGGGAACGCACCGGTGATATACATAAGCGGTCCGAGAGAGTGAGTGATATAGTAAATTCTCGGAATATGGTATCTCCAATGCTTTGAGGTGGGGCAATAATGAGCAATTTCCTTTTGAGAAATAATGGGGTGGTTATATTCGCCCTCGCAGAACAAGGCTTTACCAAGTACACCTGACTGATAAACCTTACGCATTTCCTGATTGAATTTCATAAAGGGATAGTTCTCAGCAATCATATAGAAAGCGTCACTTTTTTCAACTGCTCTTACAAGTTGAACACCCTCACCCATTGAAATGTTAGAGGTACATTCACTTAAAACGTGAATGTTTTTCTCCAATGCTTTAATAGCATAAGGAGTATGCTCGTGGAAATAGTTGCAGAGGAAAACCGCCTCTAATCCCTCATGGTTTATAAATTCATCGAAATCGGTGTATGTAGTAACATCAGGATGGTCTGCTTTTGCTTTAGCGAGCTTTTTCTCATCAAAATCGCAAACGGCAACAACCTCACCGTTGTTGGCAGAAACGCCATCATAGAAACCGCTACCGCGACCTAAACCAAATATACCGAATTTAATCTTTTCCATAATAATACCTCCGTAGGTAAATAATTCCACATACCATTTTATCACAGAGTTTTAGTTTGTAAATAGAAAATTTACATAAAACAAGGAATTTTTATTCTCCTAACACTCTGAACAAATCCTCAAACAAGGCATCCCGATTGATGTCATTAACAAATTTAATAAAATGGCTGTTTTCGTTATAGCTATATTTGCCGTCATATTCAGGGACAGGACTTGGAATAAGTTTTGCATTCATAAATCTGTTATTATCATTTAAAATCCAGGCAACTGCGGTAACATCCCAGATTACTCTGGTCCAGGGCTTTCCCTTTGCATAAGAATCAGCTTCATCCACTGTGTTTTTATATAAATAATCACACAACTCATTTTTTCCTTTGAGCCAATGCTGTAGCTCATATTTAGAGGTTGCAAAATGGTCAACAACACCTTTGCAGGGTAGCTGCACCACCGGTATGCCACAACCCAGAACCACTCTTGCGGCAGCAATATCCTGCTTCATATTGAATTCAGTTGCTCCGTACTCTTCCCAAGTTGCGTGACCGCCAAGCCAGACCACCACACAATTTTCTTTCATCTTAGGATTTTTTAATATAGCTGATGCAACATTGGTAATAGCACCGATTGCAATAATATAAAGAGGATTTTCCGATGAATATTTGTCAGCTAAATCTGCCATAAAATCTGCTGCCTGAGATTCTATTGGCGTTGTTTCGTCAGGCAAAAAGTTTTCTGAACCTTTGAAAACTAGCGACTGCAAATCCTCTCTTTTGGTTAATTTAAGTAAATTTATAATTTCATTATAGCTCTTATTCATTCCTTCAGCAGCAGTTTCAGACCTTGTATTCAAAAAAGGTGCGGCACAAATGCCTTTAACACAAAGTTTATCTGAAGATTTCAGCATATAACCGATAGCAAACTGATCGTCAATCTCGTTGTATGCATCTGTATCCAACACAACATCAATTTCCCCCTGTGGAACTGATAGATTTTTCAAATATTGTTCTTGTGTCATAATCATTTCCTTTCTGCTACAGTTATTGAAATTATTATACTACCAAAAAGTAAAAAGCACAAGACAAAGCCTTATCGAAAACAGCTTCACTATTCATTCTTACTTATTACCTCCAAAAAAATTCCCTTGCAGAGATTAGTGAAGAGTGAAGAGGTAAAAAACTCCTCGGAACGAGTGAAAGAGTAAACTAAAAGTAGACACCCAAAAGTGTCTACTTTTTCTTTTTGTGATATAGTAAAACAAAGGAGTGATAAAATGAGAAAAAATAAAAGATATACAGCAGAATTTAAAATAGAAATTGTAAAGAAAGTAACGGAAGAGCATATTGGAATAAAAGAAATAGCAAGACAAAACGATATAGATAACCACAATGTGCGAAATTGGCTAAAAAACTATCAAGAATATGGAGAATCATATTTTTATGAAGAGCACCGAG
>JAZNGU010000073.1:0-4388 GCA_045576615.1 Acutalibacteraceae bacterium
CGTCGTCCGTGTGGTTCAGCACTTCATAATAAAAAAACAAAAGAACACCTTTTGGTGTTCTTTTGTTTTCTGGTTGCGGAGGTGGGATTTGAACCACACGGCCTCCGGGTTATGAGCCCGACGAGCTACCAGGCTGCTCTACTCCGCGATATTTACTTACGCCCTCTCTTGAGTGCTTGAGTATTATAACATTATAATTATATGTTGTCAAGTGTTTTTTATACATTAATAAAAAATTAAAATTCTTAATAGCTTCTTAACAAGTTACATAGCAAAAAAACATTGATATTTATCTCATTTTAGTATATTATTTTAAATATACTGAAAAATTAAGGGAATTATTTTTACATAACGTTAATTTCGTTTTAATACAAGGAGCATGCCGTTAACTCGGTTTTTTAAACCTTATGAAGAAAGTTTTAATTATTGGCGCAGGGCCTGCAGGGCTTACTGCGGCTTATGAATTAGCAGAAAAGTCAAAAGATTTTGAAATCACCGTTTTTGAAGAAAGCGGTGATTTTGGCGGTATTTCCAAAACTGTTAATTATAACGGCAACCGAATGGATATGGGCGGTCACCGTTTTTTCTCTAAAGTTCCTGAAGTAAATGAATGGTGGGAGAAAATGCTTCCCACCCAAGGCTGCAAGCCTTTTGACGATATTACTTTAGGCAGAGAGTCCACAACGGTTGTTGGCGGTCCTGACCCGGAAAAAACTGATAGAGTTATGTTAAGGCGAAACCGCCTTTCAAGAATTTACTTTAAAAACAAATTCTTTGATTACCCTGTAAGTATGAAATTTAACACCATAAAAAATATGGGACTTGCAACAACTGTTATTGTTGGTTTCAGTTATCTGAAAACTTTTTTCTATAAACGAGAAGAAAAATCCCTTGAAGATTTTTATATTAATCGTTTCGGTAAAAAGCTTTATTCTATGTTCTTTGAAAACTACACTGAAAACCTTTGGGGCAGACATCCTTCGGAGATTTCTCCCGAATGGGGTGCTCAAAGGGTTAAGGGACTTTCCATTATGGCGGTTCTCAAAGATATTTTCGGTAAGATTTTTAACAAGAAAAACAGAACTGTTGAAACCTCTCTTATTGAAGAATTTGCATATCCAAAGTTAGGCCCCGGTCAGCTTTGGGAATTGACTGCCGCTGAGTTTGAGAAAATTGGCGGAAAGATTATTAAAAATGCTAAAGTTACCGAGATTACAAAAAATTCTGATAACATAATTACTGGTCTTGTTTATGAAAAAAATGGGGAAAAAGTTACGGTTAATGGCGATTATATAATCTCATCGATGCCTGTTAAAGACTTAGTTCTCGGTATGAATGATGTACCTGAAGTGTACAGAAAAATTGCAGATGGTCTCCCCTACCGTGACTATATGACGGTTGGTGTTCTTGTTCCCAAACTCAACCTGAAAAACGAAACAAAGATCAAAACTATCGGAAATATTGTTCCTGATAACTGGGTTTATGTTCACGATAAAAACGTAAAAATGGGGCGCTTCCAGATTTATAACAACTGGTCACCATATATGGTTAAAGACCTGCAGAACACCATTTGGTTGGGCTTGGAATACTTCTGCAACGAGGGTGACGAAATGTGGTCACAGACAGATGAACAATTCGCTGAATCCGCTGTTAAAGAAATAGTTACTATGGGCTTGATTGACAACGAAAATGATGTTCTTGACACCCATATTGAAAGGGTCAAAAAGGCTTACCCTGCATATTTTGACACTTATGAAAAAATGGATGATTTAAGAGAATTTCTTAACACTATCCCTAATCTTTTTTGTGTAGGAAGAAATGGTCAGCACCGCTATAACAATATCGACCACAGTATGTGCACATCTTTTGAAGCGGTTAAAAATATTCTTTCAGGTGAAACAAAAAAAGATAACATCTGGAACATTAACACTGAGAAAGAGTATCACGAAGAAAAATAAATTGTTGGGACGGATTATTCCGTCCCCTGTTTATATAGAGGAGCGTTGAAAATGACACAGGAATACTATTTTAAAAACGCCAGATGGGTCGGAGCAAAAAAACGCACTACCAAAACTTTTTCTGTTTTAAGAGGAAAATTTAAGGTCGAAGATTTCAACAAAGTTAACCTTAATGTATTGGGGCTTGGATTTTTCAAATGCTACATAAACGGAAAATGTATCAATCCTGATACATTTTTGCCCCTTTCTTCCGATTTTGAAGCAGGGTGCGACCCTGTTGACGAGGTTATCTCTGCCCACAGAATTTATGTTCCGCAGTTTGATATTACACCTTTTGTAAAGAATGGTAATAACACAATTGTGATTCACTTTGGCGGTGGTTGGTACACCTTTGAAAATCGAACATTCGGTTCACCTAAAGCAATTTACTGTATTACCGCAGAAACTTATAACGGAATTGAAGATTTTGTATCTGACGAAAATTGTAAAATTGGAAAAAGCTTTGTTGAAGAATATGCTTTCACCTTTGGTGAACATCATAATTTTCTTGATTACGAAAATTGCTTTGATGAGAATTTTGACGATTCACTTTGGGAAAATGCAATTTTAACAGAGGAACTTAACACTGAATACTGCATCACAGATTGTCCTGAAGACAAACTTTTTGAAGAACGTTCAGTTAAGATTATAAAAGAAACTGAAAACTCCGTTATCTATGACTGCGGTAAAAATACAACAGGTTATCCTCTTTTAGAAATCAATGCCCCCAAGGGCGAAAAGGTTGTTGTTAATTTCTCCGAAGAACTATTGCCCGACGGCACTTTAGATCCTGAACACAAGCAAGGACAGGAGTTTTCTATAGTTTCTGATGGTAAAACCACTTTTGCCCAACCCGAATTCACTTGGTTTGGCTTCAGATATTTCGAGGTTAGCGGCAACGCCGTTCCAAAATGTGTTAAGGTTATTTTTGCAGATGTGCCCGTCTCTTCCACATTCGACTGTGATAATGAAACGCTTAACTGGATTTATAAAACCTTTACCCATACAATGCTTTGCAATATGCATACGGGTCATCCGTCTGACTGCCCCCACCTTGAAAGACGAGGTTACACAGGTGACGGTCAGCTTACCTGCCATGCAGTTTTAACCGCCTTTGATGCAAGAGCATTTTATGAAAAATGGATGCAAGATATCGGTGACTGTCAGGATGTTTTAAGCGGTCATATTCAATATACCGCACCTTACCTTCATAGCGGTGGTGGTCCCGGTGGATGGGGTTGTGCTATTGTTGAAGTACCCTATCAGTTATACAAGCATTATGGTAATAAAGAAATACTCATTAAGTATTATCACAATATGAGGCGTTATATAGACTACCTTGAAACACATTCAGATTATGGACTTGTTACAAGCGACAAGGCAGGTAACTGGTGTCTTGGTGACTGGTGCGGACCAAATATACTTTATCCTGACAGAGATATAACCTCCCACAATCAGCAGGTTGTGCTTCCTGCCCCAATGGTTAACACATATTTTATGGTTAAATCTTTAAAGCAGATGTGTGAAATTGCCAAAATTATCGGTAAAAATCAAGATATACCTGAATACGAGAAAAAAATCCAATACCGCAAGGGCGCAATAACTGCTGCATATTTCAATACCTTTGATGATAACTTCATCATGAATGTTCAAGGGGCTAACTCCTTTGCGGTTGATTTAGGTCTTGGCAACGAAAACACCTACAAAAATATGGTTAGCTATTATAAAAAGCTGGGATATTATGATACCGGTATTTTTGCAACCGATATTGTAACGCGAGTTCTTTTCCAGAATGGCGACAGTGATTTAGCTATAGATCTTTTAACTCACGATGGTGACCAAGGATACGAGCACTGGCGGAAGAATGGTGCTACCACCTTCCATGAATACTGGGACTCTAATCGCAGCCGTTCCCACTCCCACCCAATGTTTGGTGCGCCCGTTGCATATCTTTTTGAATACCTTTTAGGTATTAAGCAAGAAGAAGGCTCAGCAGGTTACACATCACTTATCATTGAGCCACAAGGAATTACAAGGTTCGGCAGAATGAGTGGAAGTATAACAACACCTCAAGGAGTTGTTGCTGTCAGTTACGAAAACAATAGCGAAAAAATAAACTTCAAAATCACAATCCCCCAAAAAACAAAAGCAGTTTTCCGTTGTAAAAACAAAGACACTGCTCTCGTCCAAGGTGAAAACATTTTCGAAATAGCTCTATAAAGGGGATGTAAAAAAAGCGCAGACCGCATGAAACAAGATAAATCAAGGGGTTCGATAGTTAAATATTCCTACAGAATCCCATAAAAATATCAAAAAAACTGAAAAAAATAGAAAAAATTATGTTTTATGCTACAAACAAACTTCGCCACTCGACGTACCTTTGTACGCCTT
>JAZNGU010000074.1:0-20934 GCA_045576615.1 Acutalibacteraceae bacterium
CTCTTTATTATATTTTTCTAAAGCATTCTCTATTTCTTCTCTTGCTGATTTTATGAGTCCATCTGTATTTTTGAGTTTCTGTAGTTCCGCAGCAATATTCTCTAATTCCGTATAATCCGGACCTAATCTCAAAACAAGATGGATGGTGCTGTCCTTTTCTATGGAATAATCTGCAAGGGTTCTGCCATCTTCAAGTGCTTTACCACCAAAAATCAAGCGTTGCTGTTGGGTTGGTATTCCCTCTTTATCTTGAATTTTTTGTTTTAGTTCTTCAACAGTATCGCTGCTTTCAACTTCAAGTGCTATATTTTCACCTGTTAATGTTTTTACATATATCTGCATTGCTGAAGCAGAAACAGCCATTGTAAAAATTAATGTAATTGACAACAATACCGATATAATATTTTTTATTTTCATACTGAATCTCCTTTCGCATCTATGAGCATTTGTTCAAAGGTTTCCTCTGTTGTTTTATCAACATATTCTTTAAACTCTTTGAAAATTCGTTCTCCGATATGTTTATAATCATAGCTTAATGCTTTTTTGATTTTGGTTTCACGAATTTTTTTCGGAACATTATATACATATAATATTTTATCAAGAGCTTCTGCTATTCGTGTTTCAAGAGGAATATCCTCATCAAGACTCATAAGAGTTGCATATTCTATGCCCGAAACTAAAACTTCCGCTTCTGCGAATTGTTCGTCCGTCCAGCGTTTGCAATATTCTTTATAAACCTCTTTTGAGCGTTCAGTATCGTTTTCACGAATTATTTTTAGTGTTACAGGACTTTGGTAGGAAGAAATAAAGAAATCCTTTGCAATAGGATTGCTTTCACAAGCCGATGCCATTGTCATAAGCTCAAGGCAAACTGCCATTACCGAGCTTATTCCGTCCTCTGCTTCATCCTCTATGAGCTTTCGTTGAAATTTGCAAAGTGAATTAACAAGAATACTTAACAAATCATCCTTTGAAGGATAATAATATGTTATATTACCGGGACTCATATTAAGTTCAGCTGCTACCATTTTGGTGGACATATCAGAATATCCTTTTTCCCAAATCAATCGAGTTGTTGTTTGAACAATTTCGAGTTTAGTTCCAATTGATTTATGCCTTGCCAAAACAAAAACCTCCAACCACACATTTTTGTTTTTTGTTTAAGTACAATTTTTGTACTGATACAATAATAACATACCAATATATACCATTGCAATACGTTTTTAAAAAATTCTGATAATTTTTTAACATTGTTTTTTTGGTAAACCATTTATTTCTGCTTTTCTTTGTATTATGCAGTAAAATTTTTTACATATTGTTCACTTTTAAAAAGTGCAATTTTTGTACCTTTTTTACGACCATATGTTTTCTACTTCACGCTCGCATTATAGGCAAAAAATGGACTCATTGGACTAAATATCACGATTTTCCGTACACAATAACACTATATGTAGTGGTTATTACTATATGGACTGTATAACACGGACTTTGGGAGCAAGATGTCGGGGGTTCAAATCCCTTCACTCCGACCACGTAAAAATCCTTGTAAACCTTAGGTTTACGAGGGTTTTTGCTTTTCTCCAAAAACTCTTCAAACCACCTCACGACCACATATTGTCCCACTTTCAGTTCAAAAACCTATATAAATCAAAGCCAACTAAAACCCAAACACTTCAAATTGTATACAACTCTCTGCTAAATATGACCCACGTGAGAGGCACCCATTCAAGTCGCTTTTATTTGCTTGCAGAACACAAAAGCCATTGCCAAAAAAACGGATTTATGATATGATTTTTCAAAAGATTCAGGTAATAAATATTTTTAACATTATATATTTTAACAAAAGAACGGAGAGTTATTATGAGTGTGGGTGTATGTTTAATCAATCGAAACGGCATTGCATTAGCTGCCGACAGCGCTGGAACATTTTCGGGCAATAAAATGTTCTACAATTCTATGAATAAAGTATTCTCGTTATCAGAAAAATACAACTATGGTGCTATCACTTATGGGTCATCCTCACTTTATAATGTATCTATTAGCCAACTACTTAAAGAATTCAAATTTCACTTAGATTCTCAGGATTGCTTAGATGATTTTTTTGAAATCTTACAACTATTCAACGAATTTATTCAATCAAAAAACAGCTATTATAAATTCAATATCGATGAACAGATTAGTTGTAATTCATTGATAAAAGATCTCGTGGTACAATGGGGAAACAGAATTAAAACAGTCCTCGAAGAAGATAAAGATGTTGAAATTAAAATAAATAGTATTTTAGATGAATTTGATAACGAGATAAGCGAAGCATTGGTTGTAGATAAGTTTGATGTTAGTTCCTACATCAAAACTACATACGCTAGTTTTTTCGATTTACAACTTAATATTGTTGTCCCCGAACTCAAAAAATACAAAGCCATTAAAGATAGATTTTGGGATTCGATTTGCCTTTTTTTTAATCTATCCCTAAAAAGGGAAACTGATAACCAAATAGGGTTGTTTTTCGCTGGATACGGCAAAAATGACGCTTTTCCAAAATATATTCATATTGAATTATATACTGTTATTGGTGGAAAAGCAAAATATAAATTGATTGAATCTTTTGACGAAAGCAAAAACAGTGCAAAAATAATACCTTTAGCTCAAAACGATGTTATCTTAACATTTTGCAAAGGAATCTCATATGAATTTTTAAAATATATTCCGCAAAAATCATCAGAAATCATTTGTTCAAAAATCCAAACTCTACCACCTTCTTTTAGTGAGCAACAAAAAGCTTTCTTAGAAACACATTTTGAAGATTTCTCTAATATCCTCTCCGATGTAATTAATGCTCAAGTGCAAATAAGGAACGTCGATCCGATATTAAATAGTGTTCAGTTAATACCCTTATCAGAGATGGCATCTTTAGCAGAAAATCTTGTCAATATCACTTCGCTAAAAAGAACCTATGCAATTGATGGAAAGCAACAAACAGTAGGCGGTCCTACAGATGTTGCTATTCTTTCAAAAGGGGATGGTTTTGTTTGGATAAAACGAAAACATTATTTCAACAAAGAATTAAATCACGACTTGAAATAATAGCACAAACCAATTTTTAAGGGCGACTTTTTAAAGTCGCCCTATCATATTATCTTCTCTTTGTTTACTGCGTATCAATTTTTTTACATACTATGTTCTTGTTTTAGTCTTTCCTTTTCTGCCTGAATTTCGGCTTTCATCTCTTTTATCATTTCTGCTAACAGTATTTCACATTCTTCTCTTGTTTTAGCATAAACATTTCGTGAGATTCGTTTTCCGTTAGCGTCTCTTGGTGAATATCTGCCTTCGTAAAGGTGATCGTTTATCTTACTCACACAACCTGTTCCTGGCTTTCTGTGTTTGCCCTTTTTTGCTTCAAATTTGGCGAACACAGGCTTCTTATCACTATCAGCGGATACTTTCTCTATTTCTTCTAAAGCATCCTCATTTTTGCCTATACCTTTGTCAATTCGTGCAGCTGCCTGAAGTTGCATTGTATCAGTAATATGAGAGTATATATCAAGTGTAGTGTGCGCTGATGTATGACCGATTATAGTTGAAAGGGTTTTCACATCCATACCATATTCCAGCGCCATAGTTGAGAAAGTGTGTCTTAGGTCATGGAATCGGATATTATTGCATTCGGCTCTTTCCAATATCCTCGAAAGTGCATTTCTAACTGCAGACGGCCAACGTGGTTTAGTATTGTCTTTAGGTGAAGGAAAAATCCAGATTGAATCAACCGTAGTTTTATATTCCTTCAGCATTTCTGTAATATCAGATGGAAGCACTATTGTTCTTATGGAAGACTTGGTTTTGGGTGTATCAACTATCAGCTCACCATTAACCGTATATACCTGACGAGATATGTTAAGCTCACCTGTTTTGAAGTTCAAATCATTCCATTGTAGTGCAAGTATTTCACCTCTTCGCATACCTGTTGAAAGCTCTAATGCAAACAACTCATATAAACCATATTCATTGGCTTGTATAAGAAATCTATACATTTCCTCTTTGGTGAGTATCTTCATTTCCTTACTCTTTTTAGGAGGCAACTTGCAACCCGAAGCAGGATTCTGTTTTATAACACCTTCTTGCACAGCCTTTTCCAATGCACTGTTGCAGGTTATATGACAACCTCGTACAAGTCTGTTTGAAACACCTTCACCACATTTCTCAACATTATTCTTTCTACCTGAAGTTTTAAGCCTTGCATAGAATTTCTGCAAATCGCTTTGAGTTAAATCTTCAATAGATATTTCACCAACTTCGGGGATTATGTGGTTATATATCCTGTTCTCATAATCCTCTTGTGTTTTAGGTTTTATAAATGGCTTTGAGTAAACCTTGTACCAATAGTCAAGCCATTCTCCAAACGGCATTTTTGAATTGATTTTATTATTGGTTTTGCCTAACGATTCCTTCAGCTTTTCCATTTTAGCTTGACACTCTGTCTTGCTTTTTGAAGTAACCGTCTTGGTAATAGGAAGACCTTTTTCATCGTAATCAATTACAATTCTGCCTTCCCATCTTCCATCTTTTCTTTTACGAAGAAGACCTTGACCTGCTTCTCTTCTCTTTTTTGCCATTAACTAACCTCCGTTATATCTTTCATAAATCTGCCGACTATGACAGATGCATTCTTCTGCATATCGTTTGTAACATGAGTGTATGTATCAAGGGTGAACGATGCATTTGTGTGACCAAGTATTCCTGACAAAGTTCTTGCATCCACACCATTAGAAAGAGCGTGTGTCGCAAATGTATGTCGCAGGTCATGAAACCTTATACTTGGCAAATCTGCCTTTTTAAGTATAGCTTTCAGTCTTAAATATGCTGTGGATGGACTTATTGGTTTTGAGTTATCGTAGAAGTTAGGAAAAATCCACTCACTTGAAACTTTAGTTTTTCTCTCTGAAAGTAATTTTACGGTACTCGGTGGTAAATATATTGTTCTCGTTCCTTTTTCTGTTTTTGTTTCACCCGTTTTCAACCCACCACCTTTATTAGTGGTCACTTTTCTCACTACATTTAACTGTCCTGTAGTTTCATTAAAATCACACCACTTAAGTCCGCATAATTCACCTTTGCGAAGTCCTGTAGTAATTTCTGTATAGAAGAAGTCATACCACAACTCATCTTCCTTTATGGCTTCCATAAACATTTCCAATTGTGTTTCGTTAAGTATGTTCTTGGGCTTGTATTGCACTTTAGGTATCTTTGTACCATCGGTAGGATTCTTTGCAATGAGATTTTCTTTGACAGCAACATCCATTGCTTGATGTAATATAAGATGTGCATCCCGAACCAAAGAACCCGACTTACCTTCGGACAATAATTTGTTGTAGAATTTTTGCACTACTGATGTGGTTAATGATGCAACTTTCTTGTTACCCAAGTTTGGAATAATGTGCAATCGAATTACCGATTCATATGATTTCCATGTTTGTTCTCTGATGGAGAACATCATATATTCGTCCATCCATTTTTGCAGCCATTCTTCAACTGTAATCTGACTATCCTCTGTCAGTTCAACATTACGATATTCTGTAATCAATTCTCTTAGTTTTTCATAAGCTTCTTTTTGAGTTCTGCCACTTACATATTTGTATATTGGTGAACCATCTTTTTTGTGACCTGCAACTATTCGGGCTTCCCAAAGATTTGGTCGTTTCTGACGAACATTACCTTCGCCATCAGCTCTTCGCTTCGCCATCTAATCACTCCTTTCGCAACACAAACATATACCACAAGCTTTTGAGAATATCCAGATAAATTTTTACTTATCTTGAAGAATGCATATTTTTATGTTATACTAATAAAAATCTTAAATGAGAGGTGAGAAAAATGCTTGATATTTCAGGACAGATAATGTCAGCCAATATTCCTGTAGTAGAAGTTGAAAATGGAATTGTAAAGAGTGTTAATAAAGAATTGGCACCCTTGTTTTTCACACGTTCTCTTGACTTTACAGCTTGGCTTGAAAGCAGAGCAATTGACTCTCATCGTACTAATTCAAGACTTTTAAAGAAAGCTCTCAGACTTTCAAACAAAGATGATGCAAATACTGTTTTAGCAGTTAACGCAGTTACCATTACAGATAATTATTGGTTTAAAGAAACAGGTTCAGATTTAACTTGGGAAGATGTAAGATTTAAAGAAAACTTTTTCGATAAGTTGGCTCTTTGTGGTGATTTTGAAAGCTTTAATCGCCCTGTTTCAAGAACACCTGAACTTACTAACATTGGTAGTTTTGAAAAATGCTGGCGCCTTATTGATAACAAATGGTGGTTATACAAAACCGGTAACCAGTTAGAGTATTTCTCTGAGCTCTTCATTGCTCGATTAGCAGAAAAGTTAGGTTTCCCTATGGCTCGATATGAGCTACACGAAAACTATGTTCGCACTCTTGATTTTACTAATGGTAACCAATTCAATTTTGAATCTGCTGAATCATTAGTTGGTGATAACGAATTCTATGATGTGAACTTTGAAAAGTTTTATAGCATCTCAAAAGATATTGCTGCAGATTATTTAAGAATGATTTATCTTGATACGATCTGTTGCAATGTTGACCGACATACAAAAAACTATGGTGTTTTGAGAGATATCAATTCAGGTGCAATTATTTCTCTTGCACCCAACTACGATAACAATATTGCACTCATTTCAAGAGGTTATCCCAAATCAACCAACAGAGCAAATGATAAGCTCATCGATTTCTTCCTTGACCTATTAAGAGAGGTTCCGAAGGCAACCGAGCTTTTCTCTGAATTGGAGATTCCAGTTATTACCGTAGATATGATAAACGAGTGTATTGATGATGTAGGTATAGATATTGAACGAGAAATTATAATTGATTACATCCTTAATGGTCAGCAAATTATATCCGACTTTTTCGATCAGGATTTTTCTGAAAACCCAACATTTTCAATGTGACTTTTAAAGGTTGTTGCTTTCGAGCGACAACCTTTTTCTTTTACAAACAACTGTCTTTTTTCTCGAAACAAAAGCAGGAACCCTTTAACAAACCTTGAAACTACGGCATTTAACCGTATTTTGTTCAAAGAGGAGTCAATTGGCTGTTTTTAGGAGTCCACTTTTTAAAATCCTTGAAACCCCTTACACAGTCGGCATCGCCGTCTGATGTGAACTGCAAAAGGGGTGTTAGCAACCCCTTTGCTTATTCCTGCAATAAAAATCGGACGGATTTTTATTCTGATTTTGAGCAATAATAGCCTGTTGTTCATTGTAATAATCAAGAGCATTTTGAATTGGCAGTATGGTATAGAGTAATGTACCGTTACGCTTAATACCCGACTTAGTTACAATGCTTGTCTGCTCAACAGAAATCATTTTCTTTCCAACTAATGAGTCAACATATTTTTTTACAGTTCCTCTGCTCATCTTTAAAGCCTTACCTATTGTTTTAAAACTTGGATGACAAGTATGCTTTTCTCTGTCTTCAAGATACATCAAGTACATATATAATGACATTTCTGCACCACTCAAACCTAAACTAAATATGAGATTCGGCACAGGAAAAAAGTTTTTAATTCCTTTAATAAACACTGTAATCACCTCCTCAGATCGATGTGTTTTTATTCACCCAATCAACAAATTTGTCTTTCGGAACTACCATTCTCCCACCAATTTTAAGAGCAGGAAAAGTCTTTTTATGCATCAATTCATATGCAGAAGAACGACCAATACCAAGCACCTGACCCACCAGAACTGCATTCAAAAACAATGGCAATTCTTCATAAGATTTAAATATACATTCTTTCATAAATAAACCTCCTTTCGTTATTTTATTTTTATACCCCTCTACTTTATAACGATTATAGTTAGTCGAAACAGTGTATTTTTACACTGTTTCGTTACCAAATCATTGATTTGGTAGCGAATTTTCGTTGAAAATTCGACTATAATCCTTTCAATGAGCGTAGTAAAAAAATTGAATTTTTTAAATTCAATTTTTTAAAGCTAATAAAATCGGCGTTTATCGAAACGCATAAGCGTTTCGATAAACTACGCTCATTATAACGGACATTTTTGAGGCAAATGTAACATCCTTTTCTCGTTTTTTTACAAATTATTTACAATTAATCTATCACCACCTCTCACTTGACAACGGACAATTTTTTGACCTTTGAGCGGGTGTTGATATAAAAAACTTAAAACACCCTTCACTTATAAACGGACATTTTTTAGTAAAAATAGGAAGTATATAGTCAAAAATATTTTTATTTCTCTTACTTGTCAGCGGACAAAAATCTTTAAAAGCAGGAACCCTAATCATAGAAATTTTAGATAAAAAAATAAAACACCCTGACTTATTTGCTCTTTCAAAGGCAATAAGTCAGGGTGTAAAATATGTTTTTGTCTTATCTTTGATTACTGTATAACAGTTTTTGATATGTTAATTTACAAAGCAAACTCTTGATTAAGAAAATTTGGGATGCTATTACGCTGTGATAAACTAAATTCTTTTATGGCCTGCCCAATCGGATCAATATAAAATGGAGTTGCAACATAATCACATGTTTTTCTGCAAACATCTAACAAACTCTCGTCATTCATAAACTTTTCTGCGACTGTAGGATTCATAAAAATATTTTCGGTACTACTGAACAAAATGTAATTAATCGTTGCTAATTGTTCGTTTAAGGGCAATTTCCTAAGCTGCTTATAAAATGTCTTATATTTTTTGTCACCATCTTTTATAAAAGCTAATACTACACTTGTATCCTCTAATGGTAGTGCCATAATGTGAATGTGCGAGGTTTCATAATTTGGATCAGAGTTATAAACATCATTAATTAAATTATCCTCTAAATCTCCAACAAGAGTGATTGCAGCTTGTGCTGCATATGGAATAATATAGTTCAACTCTTCAAAGAAGCACACATAATATGAGTTGTCTTCTTTCATTAACGAATGTTTAGCAAATAAATATTCTTTTGAATAAGCATTTAAATCCTTTTTGCCCCAAAACAACTTTTCTTCAGCCACACACGAATAGCCATATTTCATATCCAGTTTATAAACTTCATTAACTACTATCGTCTTCCATAGTAAATGCAAATAATTTTTTGTAGCTATTTGAGATAGCATAATCATTGAAGGTGTATTAACATAACCTTTAGGATCTTCATAATCACTAAATATCGTATTGTCACATCTTTGGCATATTAATTGAAATGTCCCTGTTTTCTTAACACCTATTTTATCCCCCAAAGGATTAACCGACTTTTCTAAGAATGAAAAAACCATTCCCGCATCAGCAATTTTATTTAAAGCGAACTTGGGTATTGAATGCGAATTACAAAAGCTTGTACACGCATCTCCGCAATAATAGCAAACTTCTCGCTTGGTATTTTTTCTTGCTTGTGAAAAAAACTGATTTTTCTCCCGGCGTATTAATATTTCTTTTTCTTTAGACAATGGTTTTGAGTCTCCAAGTCTAACAAAACTAACATTTGTATTCTTCATAGTTTTCCTCTTTCATACTAAAAAGATTGTTCCTCAAATATATAAACAAGCGTGTTACATTAAACAACCACACGACATATAATTTCAATGTCGTGTAGTTGTTTTCTCATAAACACATATTGAGACAGCTCTTAATTTGTGCGTCCACGATATTTTATGTGTAAAAAATGTATATGCTTTACCCTCCCGACTTAATCCATTCTCAAGATCAAATAAGCGCTTTATCATTTCTCCAATTGCAACGAATATATTTCACAAATTCATCTCGACACTCTAATTTGTTCCCATCCACATGGTCAACAATAATTATCTGAGGTAGTACGCCCGTGTCTTCACCGATTGAATTGATCTCATCGAAAATGGTTTTATACATCTTATTAACTGCCATTAAATCAGCCTGAGAGATGTTCTCACTATTATCTTCTCCTTGTGGAAAATAAACTTGACTAGGTTGATCAAAAAACATTATTAATGGCATAGGTGAATTTTCTTGTGTTGAAAAATAGCGAAGAAAACTTAAAAACAATGCTATATGACAAGATACCCAATTCGCACCACTTCCCATTTCATAAAGATGAATTTTATCTTTGTTGTTTTGATGCAAATATATATCGAAACTTTCATCAACCAACCCAAAATTCAAATTAACCGGACGATATTCATCTTCAAAATCAAGTGTTTTTGATAATCGGTTCATATTATCATATAGAAATGTTTGTGCTTTTGCTTTCTGTGTATCCACATCGAAGCCTTTTATCTTTTCTTCAAGCAACTGTATTTTTTCTTTTAAATATTCAATATCTTCATCCACGGATTCAAAAATTCCCGAATCACTCATTTCAACATAAAATGCAATTCGTGTCTTAGCGTAGTTGACCTTTTCTCTTTTTGATGCCAAACTTTTAGATTTGATATATTTTTCCTCGATATGTTTTTTTTGCTCCCACACAGCTTTAATTTGAGCATCAACATTTGAGTGAGCTTGTTTAAGTTTTCTAATATCTTCTGAAAAATCTGCTGTATATTTCTCAGTTATCGTCAACTCATTATCTAGCCACTCTGTAGCCTCGATGAGTTCACTATCTTTTTCATTGATTTCTTTACAATCGTTACCACAAAGAGGACACGTATATTTAGTAGTTGTAATTTCAGCTACGCTTGTTTGTTCTTTTAAGTCATTTAACATTTTAGTGAATGCATCTCCAGTATTTGACACATTATCTATATTTTTGATTTTCAGGAGAATATCTCTTTCTGTATTTCTTAAATCTTCTAACTCTGCATTCAATTCACTATAACGTTGTGCTATTTTGTCTTCTCCAAAAAGTTGTGAGTCATCAAACTCTGGCAAGTTGGATGCCATTTTCAGCATTTTTTGTGCTGACATCTGACTATCAAACTCTTGATTAAGCAATGCATAATAGTCTTTTAATAGTGGTAAAAGATTATCTTTTATATAGGATACACTTTTTTCGTTTGCTTTTTGTTTTTTATATTTTTGTTTTAACTGAACCTTTAGAGTATTCAACTGGATTAAATCACTATAATATTCTTGACTAATCATACCTGCAAAAACAGGAAATTGATCTATTACATCTTTTCTTTTGTAATAATCAGAAAATCTATAAAACAAAGCAAATTTGCTTGCCATTAGATTTTGATGTTGAAATAAATATGAAACCATATTTCTTAATGATGCTTTTTTACCTTGTTGGTCAATTTCAGTAACCATATTTGTCACAAACAAACCTAATGCACACTCGATTTCCTTTTGTGCTTCTTTACATGACAATAATGGTTTTTCAATAAAACAACCTAAACTTAGTGTGTTTGGATCAAAATCCTTGGATTCTTTAGAAAAATGCATTTTACCGCCATTATTCCAATTATACCGAGCAACAACATATGTGTTATCACCTATGGATATTACGAGTGAGTATAAATGTGAGAAATCGGTTATTTTGCCCTTTGGTATTGTACATCGCGTGCTACACAAACAATAATCAATTATCTCTACTAGTGCACTTTTTCCTGTTTTTGATTCACCAGTTATTATATTTACACCTTGCTCAAGCGGAACTGATCTTTTTTCGTTGTTCTCATCAAATATAATGATTGCTTTTATGTAACTTTTCATTTTGTATCAACTCCTAAAAAGAAAGATAGATGGTCTTCATTAGTTTTTGAAAATATAACACCTAGGTAAAATGCACATTTTATCCAATCTCTAATTATTCCTTCAAAACTTTTATAATCAATTCTTTCGATAAGTGTTATCTTATAATTATTTATAACTATTTTATCTTCAGAAAACAAAATAATGATAGCCTCTTTACAATATGGTTTTAGGAAATTATATCTATCTATAAAACCCGATAATCGTGTTTTACCAGAAATTTTACTATCATCTATGATTTGAGGAGACTGAAACAATGTGTCAATTCGACTTCGTTTGTTTGCATTTGCCAATTTCTCTCGCGACTCTGCGTATAGCAAAACAGGAATTGCCATAAACGGCAATTTGATTTCACAAGGTTTTTCATAACCGGAAAGGAAACTCTGTATTAGTAAAGAATAAAAATGAGGGTTCATTGTAAGTTTTTTTATATTATTTATACTCATTTTTTTCCTCACCTACTTTCCATTTGAAATCAGTTTCATCAACTATGGTATGTACAACCCCACGTTGAAAAAATCCTTGGTTATGGATTATTGAACCAAAAGGAACAGCCTCCCACATCATTACAGTATCATAAAGCATCTGAGATTCATCGAGTTTCTTATCTAAAGATAGTCCTTTTGCATGACGTTCGCTGATTCGCTTTTGACGATTTAACTTTTGTTCTAATTCTTCTCTATAAGGTCTCAGGCTATCTAAATACATACAATTATCATAAAAATACTTAACAATAGTCAAATTAGTCTTCCAATAATCCGATATAGCTCCTGAAATTTCAGAAAAGTATTCTATCTCTTTTATTGCTTCAACAAATCTTTTACTTTGGAGTTCTTCCGATTTTTCTTTAGGGATAGTAGATGCAGCATATTGTCGAGGTAGTGGTATATAATTTTTCATTCCATAAGCTATAGCTTCAATTTGACAAAATTCATCAAATTCTGTTTTTGTGACTCTCCATTCATGTGGTGGAACAGCTATTTTGCCCTCTATTCGTCCAAGCAAGGCATCAATATACCCATCACGGTTTTCTTCAGGTATTGAACGGATATATTTAGAAAATTCACTTGATATACCTGATATCTGAGTTTTAGCTGCTTCTATTGTGAATTTTTCCAATATGTTCAAAAGGCGCTTCTTGTCATAGGAATCACCGAAAATTTTGTTGTATTGATTTCTAAATGTTTTTTCTTTTTCTTTTATTACCGCACCTATGCTGTTTAAGCGTTCCAATTTTTCTTCTTTATCTATATTATTCCAGTTGAAAAACAAAGAATCATCTTGTACTGTGGCGGTAGTACTAAGTATAAAATGTGAAAAATCCTTTACCCGATCATAATCAATATACCAATTTGCAAGCGTCTTCCAAAAATCTATGTCTCTATCGGAAAGATTTTTATTTCCAAAATGATGCTTTACTTCTTTTTGAAACACCCCACCCGCAGCATTAATGATACTAACATCACCATTAGTCTCAATTTGAAGAGTATCACCGTCATTAAGTTCAAAGCAATCTTTTAACGCAATATAGTACTGATAAACATCTCCTGCTTTGTTGCGTGTTGCATCATTAACTGCTCTTACCATTAAATTTCACCCGCCAATCTTTGTCCAAATCAATATAAAAGTCCTCTTAAATAGTTATAATTATACTAATATACTATATTGCCATTTGATTATACCCTCAACACACTTTACAAAATCGTGCCGTTTTTCGACAAAAGTGTTTGTTTTTCGACTTGTACAGCCACATTCACTTGTATAATTCCTATTTCTATACAATAATTCAAAACAAAAAACAATGGCAATAACCAGCCAAGGAATTAAATCCTTACTGATTATTGCCAGGGGGGGTATGTATTATTTCGCTTTTCGGATAAATATTTTTTATATTTATTGATGAAAGGAGAAAAAACTGAAATTCTACATACGGCTGAATATTAGCACAACATCCCCAAACTATCAATAAAACAAACAAATATGCTACGAAAATCGACAAAAACGTTATTAATAAACTTACGACCTTAACTTAAATCAATTACGAAAACATACAGTTTTTTATAACATGAATGCTCTATACTAGATTTTACAGAAATAATTTTTCACTAGTTAAATTATTTGTTATATTATAGAATCTACTCAAAATATCCTTTTTTGTGTCGAAAACATCGTATTTTGGTAAAAGCTATTGACAAAGTTCGAGTTTTATGCTTATAAAGATTTTAAATATATAATTTTCATACTCTATTTAGAAATATATATTCGACTCAAAACCATTGTTTATAAAAAATAAATTATAAATTGTTGTTTTTGATAAAATCACAAATATCAAGACAAATTATATTTTATAAAAAAACAGTTGTTTTTTGTCGTTTTTTACGAAAGGGATATAAATTAATGAATTCTACGGACTACAACAATTATGTAGACACTCTATGGAAAGAACACGAACCTTATATTCGTAAACTGTGTGCCTACAAACTTAAAAGTTTACCCGAGTGTGTTGACGATTGTATTCAGGATGTTTTCCTTGATTTATCTGATACATTGAACAAAGGAAAAACTATAGAGTATCCAAAAGCTTGGTTAACAAAAGTGGCGAACAATAAAATAAAAGATATTTATACCCAAGCTAAAAAAGAAGTGGAAAAAATCGTTCCTTTTGAATCTCAAAATCTTGATAATACATATTCAGGTGTCGTACATGATGAATATTTTCCAATTGAAGATGAGCAAATTCCGGTTCTTAAAGAAAAGGTTATTAATCTACTTGATGATAACGAACAGCAATTACTATATGACAGATATACATTAAAGAAGGCTATTCCCATAATTGCTAAAGAACATAATACTACAGAGAATAATATTTATCAGAAGCTATTTAGATTAAAACAAAAAACAAAAATGTTAATTCAAAGAGTATTAAACGAATAAAAATTTTATATTTTTTTGTAAGAAATCTAAATATGTTAGACTATATAGTTGGAGGTAGAATAAATAATGCTTACAGATAAAGAGTTTTTATCCTTCATCAACGACAAATCACTTGATGGTTCATTAGAAGAAAACCTTAACAGAATAATTGATGAAGAGATGGAAAAGTCCGAAGAAGAAATGGATACAGAGCTTATTGAGTATTGTTTAGATAAATTAAGCAAACTCGAAGCTGAAATACCTGATACAGAAGAAAAGAAAGGAAATGGTGATTCCAATGGTAAACACATAAAGCTTAAATTAAAAAAGGTCATTGCTATTGCTGCCGCAATTGCAGTTTTTCTAGTTGGCACATTATCAGTATCTGCAGTTGTATTTAATGTTAATTTGTTTGGTGGTATTGTTGAATTTTATAATGATTATATTCGTATTAATTTTGACAAAACCGACGATAAAGCTGATGAATATCAACTTCTCGGCACAGAACTCGCAAAAGTTCTTGCTGATAATGGATTTGATACAGTTCTCTTGCCTGAGGCTTTTTTCTCAGAATATTATGAAATTCAAAAAGTGGAGTATGATGTTACTGAAGTCGTTATAACAGCAAATATAACTTTTAATTATGAAAACAAATGTGGTTGCATTAACATAAGCAAATATTCTATGGAAGAAATTGTGCCAGATGTTGAATTTCTAAATGTTACAAGTAATATTGAAGAACTGACAATAGGTAATACAACTGTATACTGTTTTATGCAAGATGATGCTACAGCAATTACTTATAGGGACGGATTATCTATATATTTTATTCAAATTCCATTGAATTTAGATAAGGCAATAGAATTTGCAAAAACTATAAAATAAGGAGTGTTTATCATGAAGAAATTTATATCAATATGTTTAGTTTTATTATCAATTTTCTGTACGCTATCAATAAATACTTTCGCAGTGGATTTAGTTGGTGAGGATACACTTATAATTGAAGATTACGTTATTGAAGAAGCATATGGATTATACAACACGAATAATAATTCAAATATGAGTATAATGTCAACGGGATTAATAGTAAGCAAATCATTAAAATTAGCTAAAACCACAAGTAGTTTGATAATTACCGCCACTACAATTGGTGACACCGATGTAACAAAATGTGGTTTTACTTATATTAAATTGCAGAGATTAATTAATGGCACTTGGACAGACTATACCACTTACTGCTATTATGATCAATATTCTGAATCAACATCAAAAACATTTTCAAAAACCATCTCTGCCCCCACGGGATATACTTACCGTGTAATTTGTGAACATTATGCAGAAAAAACTAAACTTCTAATTTTCAAGGATACAGAAACAAGTTATAATGTAACATCATCTTTAGCTTTTTGATTATAATATAAAACATCATAGAAAAAGTCTCGTGCTCTTCATTTTAGAATTGCACGAGACTTTTTGCTTTATGATGCAACAACATAAACAAATGCATAACAAAATATTTGGTAAATTTGACTTTGTAAGATTCGCCTTTTATCAAGACTATATTGTTGAAAAACATTAGATCTTAAAAAGGCAAGGTGATTCCAATGGTAATATAATGAGAAATTGTTACTGAAATATAAGAGTACATTTATAAAACAATATGGTGATTTCTGTAAGGAGGAAACATAATGAAAACAAAAAAGTTTTTATGTATCATAATGGCAATAATTCTTATATCATTTTGTACAATACCAGTTGCTGGTGAGTGTCAAATTCGTAAATCAATATATTTGGTAAATGAAAACGGAGAAACATACGGAACTGCTGCACAGGCCGCATCAGTTGGTTATGAAGCGGATTTAATCCTTGCTGTTGGAGAAAATAATACAGTTGGTTATGTTCGTTCAACCGATTTAGATGACGATATAAAAACTCCTACACAGGTTGCAAATCTAAGCAACACTAATACAGTCAGTTATATCCCCCTATATAGTTCTGATGGTGAAACTGTAATAGATCGATTTGTTGTTTCATTGGATATTAAAGAAAACACAGCATCGCGAGAAGTTGTTGAATACATATATGGTTCAGAAAAAACTGTAAATGTCAAGAAACATTATTCATGTACTATTAGATCAGCTATAAGTGATTGTACAAATGGGGTAAGAGGAAAAACTCGAATTCAGGCTGATAAAGCAGTTAATAGTGGTTGGCTAGGTGTTCAGGCCAGAGTATACAGAGCTAGTGATGATGCATTGGTGGATTCTAGTCCATACAAATATAGTTCTTCAAGTGTATCTTTTTTTGAATATACTACGTATCATTATACAATAAAGACTACTGAAGCGTACTATTGCCAAGGGGTTACCAAGATATGGAATCCAGATACATCCGGATATTTGACACACAGTACTTTTGCATCTCCAAATGTAAATCCAACCATCTTTAATCCGTAAGCTGTTTCAAATTATTAATTCTTTTTCAAAGGGGGCAAAACTTATGAAACCTAGAAACAAAACAAAATTGTTGTCTCTACTTTTAGCTGTATTATTTGCTCTTCAAATTTTGCCTGTAAACGCTATTTATATTCCTTCTAACCCCAATATTTCTGATGGAATTACATCTATTTTCCCATTTTCAACAATTGATATGGGACGAGCAGGAACAATAAATATTAACCAGCAGAATCAAGAAGTAATGATCGAGCGAAATGATATCTCATTGCAAGGTTGTTCTTTTCCTATAGATATTACTTTTTATTACTCGTCATTTTCAAAAAACAAATGGCATTTTAATTATTGTATTTATTTAGAAAATTCAAATGATAAAATAGTCATGACTAAAAATGACGGTAGTATAGCAACATATGAACCAACTGGTGAAATAATCGATGGTAAAGAAAAGTGGATTGTTCCAGAGGAGTTTGGCTTGATTGATTATTTATTGGTTCCGACAGGTGAATATAGTTTTTCTGATGTTGTTTTAGTGTCAAAACTTGATGGATTATTGTATTTCTCTGATATCGGAAATTTATCATTGATTGAACACAAAGATGGAAGTAATACCTTTTTGTACTATAATAAGAACGATCGGATTTATAAAATAGTTGATAGCATCGGAAACCAATACTATATTTCTTATAATAAATCTAATTATATTGATGAAATATCTGTTTTTGATTCTAATAATAAAATAATTGTTTTTGAAGACAACAACAAAGCTCAACCATGCACATTCAAATACATTTATGATAATAATAATTTAGTAAATATTATATACCCAGACGGATACATAGCAGAATACGCATACAAAAATGATAATTTAGTTTCTATTAAAAATGTTGATGGAAGATTTTATCAAATCAACTATGATGGAGTAAAAGCCAAAAATATAAAACAGTTATCCAATGATAATCAAAAAGTTTTATTTGAAATAGAAAGTACAAAAGACGGTATTCTATTAACAGATGAATATAATACAAAGGTAAAAAAAACATTTAATGGTATAACTCCCGAAACTATAAAAAAAGTCGGAAATGATTATATTAATAATATACGAAAATGTAATTCTGCAGAAAAAACTGTTAGCACAATATTAAAAACTAATTCTGATAAAGAGGATTTATCAAAAGTTAATTTTCAAAATTCAATAAATAATTATAAGGATGTAAAAACATCAAATTCTTTATATGATTTATCAAATGATGAAACAGATGTTGTTTTGGATTTTGCAAATAACATTATAGAAATGTCAGCGAGTGTATCTCATATTACAAAAGAAATAAAAAATGAGTACACCTATGAAGCTGATGTTCTAAAAAGTATAAATCGAAATGGGCAAAAATATAGTTTTTTATATGATGAATGGGGAAATAATACTGGTATAGAGATTCAAGGACAACCATATATCAAATACTCATATAAAGATGGTAAATCTGAACTATGTGAGCAAAAAACATTTGGTAACGGTCAAGTCGTGAATTATTACTACAATTCAAACAATGCTCTTACTGGGGTAAGTTTGGATGGAGGTAATAGTATGCTTTATGAATACTATTATGATGGTACAGACTTTCAAGTAGTTGATAATCATGCCGGTATTCTCCAAAATTATTCTTCAGATTCTTTAAAAGTTACAGATATCAATACAGGAGAAGTTTTAGTACATTTCTCTTTAGAAGATGAAGATACACTTATTATGAATATTGGCAACGAAGAAGTACGATTATCTATTGATTCATACACAATCAATGAGGATTCTGAATATAAGATGAAATTAAATATAATATTTGAAAATCTACATTCAGAAATTTCTGTTGTAAAAGATTACTTTGATAGAGTAAAAAACACGCAAATTGAATACTCAACGGGAGATACTGCTAAAACTTTTATTAATTATTTACAGCACGAAACAAATGAAACTGCTCTTCCGTGCGAATTTATTTCTGAATACTCAAAAAATAGTGTTGTTTATTCTAATAAATGGTCGTATGATTACTATGATACTGGTAAAATAAACAATATTTATTTAAATGATAAGATTTATGCTCATTACGAATATGATAGCGTAGGACAGTTAACTCGAGTAGATGACTATATTTTAGCTATCTCAACTTTGTATGAATATGATAATGGTGGCAATATCATTTCAAGGAGATATGGCAGCTTAAAAGAAAACACTACTAAAAAAACATTCTATTGTTGTATGATAACACAGTATGGAAAGATCAATTAACTTCTTACAATGGCAATCTTATAACGTATGATGAAATAGGAAATCCGATTTCCTATAAAAGAAACACCTATAAATGGAATAATGGTCGTCAGTTGGAGAAGTTCGAGAACGAAATTCACAAAATTGAATACACCTACAATGATATGGGATACCGTCAAACTAAAACTGTATATAACAAAAAAACAGACAGCATAATGTATCAATACAATTACTATTGGGGTGACGGATTCGTAATAGCGTACACTTTAACTGATTATACACAAGCATGTCCTAATACAGATACCATTATTTATCAATACGACGATAATATGAATATTTATTCATATATAATTAATGGTGAAGATGTATATATTTATGATAAAAATGCATCGGGAGATATTGTTGGTGTTTATAATGACGGCAAGTGTGTAGGAAAATACCATTACGACGAATATGGTAAGCTTTATACATTGTTTTCTAATGAATCAACATCTAAATACAATCAATTGTATTATAGAGGTTATATGTATGATGCTGAAACAGAACTTTATTACTTGCAATCTAGATATTATTATCCTGAATGGGGAAGATTTCTAAATGCAGATGTTTATGTTGATACGGGTAGTGGTTTACTTGGGACAAATATGTACATATATTGCGATAATGATCCTATAAACAAAATAGATCCTACAGGTTATTGGGGAGTATCTCTACATAAGCAGATGACACTCGAGGTGTTAGGAAGTGAAAATTTAGATTACAATCTAGATGCAGATAAAATTGCAGATGGGAACGCATATACTGACACTAAATATAGCGCTGTAATTTATTTTTCCATGCCCACAAGACAAGGTCGTCATTTTGATCGACATATACGCATTGACGATGCAGGTGGTGATGATACAAGGGGTTACTATGCCGCCGAGCACATGAAAAATGCTGTCAATGCATATTTAGACAATGATTTTAGTACACTAAACGAAGAACTAGGGTTTGCCTTACATTGTCTCCAGGATGCATCGGCTCATGGCAACATAGATGTTAACAAACGGACATTTGCAAGTCACGCTACTATAACTGGCGTTGATAGTGCAAACTATGAATGGACAGATAACGATGACAGAGGAGCAACCGACAAAGAGAACTGTGTAGAGAAAGGTGCTAAAACATATGGTAGCCGTTATGATGAGGCTCTACAAACAACGGCACTTGGATATGTTTTGTTTATAGTTTTGCTTAATCAGTCGATATAGGTTATATTAGGAGGGAATCGTATGTCTAAGAAAAAGTATGCAGAAATATTAGTAGGTACTATTTGTTCAATAACAATTTGGGCTTTACCTATTTTTCTTTCTGGCAAGTTTCTTGGGGAAGATATTTTTAATTATTCATATTCAGGATTAGGCATAATCTATCCGTTACTGTTTCTTATTTGGAATATCGCCATAGCAATTTATGGAAAAAAGAAAAAAAAGAAGAATTTATTTGCAAGCTCCTACTTAATAGTTCTACTTCCTATAATCGGTTATTTTATATCATTTTTATCATATTTTATAATTACTAATGATAGTATAGTCTTAACTATTCTATATATTTTAGGAATACCCATGGCA
>JAZNGU010000075.1:0-5722 GCA_045576615.1 Acutalibacteraceae bacterium
TAAAACAAATAATATGTACCGTCAATATAATTTATATTAGGTCTCATCGCCCTGTTAGTAACCTTTTTTACTTTTTTAAAGTTTATTCCGTCATCGCTTGAATACATATAAACACCAAAAAATGTGTGACAAAACAAATGAAATTTATTATCGTGTGAACAAGTTGGTGTTAAAACACTCGGGTCTGCGATAACAAAACTATTCAAAGGATTTTTAATTATCGGATTATTGTCATATAATTTGAATTCAAGATTATTAAATTCTTCAAAAGTTATGTTTTCCATTTAAATCTCCGGAGATTTACTTTTCTTAAAATATCTTATAATAAATGCTACTAACCCTGCACCAAGAATCGGGAAAATTGAAGTTATTAACATACCAACCTTTAAACCGATTTGTTCCGGTGTAAGATTTAAAGTGTTACTCATATTTAAAGCAAATTCACTTACCGAAACATTATCAATAACAATACCCATAAGCTGTGGTGCCAAGGATGCCCCAAAATCACCTGCAGAAGCCATTAAAGCATAAGCGGCAACACCAACACCTTTTACTTTTTCTTCCATAAGAATAAGTGTGCCGGGCCAGAGCATTGATGTAAAAATACCGGTTAAAATACAACCGACAAAACTTAAAATTGTATTATTTGAAAAACTTACCGTTAAGTAACAAAGAGCAGCACAAATCATACTGATTAGTAAGAATTTTGAAATGTTTTTACCATATTTTGCATAAGTGATTCTTGTAATACCCAAAAGAATTGCAAACATTGCCATACCTAAAATATCGCCTAATGCTTTATCTATATTAAGCGCATTTTCCATATATGTAGAAATCCAGTTAGACATTGTGTTTTCAGCACAGCTACCCAAGAAAATACAACCGACACAAAGTGCTAAACCAATTGTTCTTTGTTTGTTCTTTTGTTTATTTTCTGCTTTATTTTCTTCTGTTGTCATATCAGGAATCGGTGAGATTTTAAACATGAAAGCAGGAATAAATTGTAATACACTTAAAAAGAAAATTAAATACACCCAATTTTCATTACCGAATATTTTTAAAAATAGTGTGCTTGTAACTACCATAAAGAAAAAGCCAAAAGCATAAAGTGAATGTAGTAAGCTCATATCCTTTTGCGGATTATCTGACGGAATTGCGGCAATTACAGGACTCAAAAGAACTTCGGAAAGACCTGCGGAAATTGAAAATATTATTGTACCTATAACTAAACCCAAATATGCATTTTGCGGGAAAAACATAGGAATCAATGCGTATGCAAAGAGTCCAAAGGCGGTAATACAAGGCATTACTCTAACAACTTTTTTTACATTAAACTTTTTTGAAAAAAGAGTAAACACCAAATCAACCAACATCTGTGTGCAAAAGTTTGTTAAAACAAGCGTTCCTAAAAGCGTATAAGAAATATTATATAAATTATGGAATGTCATAAATAATAACGGTGGAACACTGAATATTGATGACATTGTAAAATATGCTGTATAACACGCAAGCTTTGTGCGTTTGAAGTTAGGCATTGTACGACTCCTTTTTTTTGATTTTTAATCTTGTCATAGTATAATAAAAATCAATGCTTTTTTCAAGTAATTTTAGCATAAAACATAATTAAACTAAAAAACAACCGAGAAACTCTATATAAAACAAGAGATTCTCGGTTGTTCAATCATTTAAAACTGTGCTTTATCACACTGAACATTCAATCTGCGTATTGTTATTATTCCCACTCATTTTCGTGGTTCTTCTTTGGCTTATTTATGCCCTAAATATTATCCTAAACGGCAATTTTGAACCTGTTTTTCCACCCATTATTTCATTTATCAAAATTTTTGTTGCAGAAAAAGTTGCAAAATCGCCTGCGGAATTGTGTCAGGTGGTTGTGATGCAACTGCTTGTTATAACAGGTATGCGTTTATCTTCCGCTGATCTGACAGCGGCAATAGATACGGCTTCCGAGGAATGCCAGCAGCGATGCGACGACAACGTAGATCAAAGGAACGATTTGATATGAGGTGAAGTGCATTCCAAACATAGAAATCAAACGGCTATCAAAGGTGTTCCACATGGACAGAAAACAGGTAGGAAGATAATCCCATAACTGTCCCAATATGCGATACTGTGCCGGTATCTGAATAATCATTCCTGCAAGGATCATGCCGGTGGTAACTGACATTGCGGCAATACTGCTACTAAAAAGCTCGGACAAAAGCATGACGAATACGCTGATAAAAATCGCAGTCACAATCAGACATCCGTATGCAACAAGACATGCTTGTCCTATAGTGATATTGCCAGCGTAGCCGGTATAAAATAGCTGTATTGCGGCATCAAAACCCTCCGAACCGTATACCCGCAGACTCAGCACCCAGGTCAGCAATGCCATAAGCAATGCACCCACACAGCCAACTGTGATTCCTGAAAGCAGCTTGACCCAATAGAGCCGTTTTTTACCGTTCGAGGTGCATAAAACAAGCTGATCAGTTCGGTGAGTATGCTCATCGGGAAAGCTACTTGAAAGGGTGATAGCGACATAAATCAGCATCATAAAGCCTACGGTGAGAAAGGTTTCTAAGATGCATCCGTATCCTTCGTGGAACTGATATACAACAGGAGTTTCAAGACTATCTGCATGACTTTGCCAATATGAAATCTCAGCCTCAGTCAGATAGTTTTTAACAGCCGATTCTTCAAAGCGTTCTCTCATGGCAGCATATAACGCAGCTTCATCAGGAGACCACTGCTGGGCGGTTCCTTTGTCCATACCGGTCCATGACCTGATCAAATTGAAGATATCGCTGTACGGACGGGCATAGGTCTGGTATTCTTCAGTTAAAACATAGTTGGTGTCTATGGGCAAATCCTTGTAGGCGGCAATGGTTTCCTCCAGTAGAGCTTGGTCTATGGATTTGCCGCTAAGTGCTTTGCGGTATTCTTGATTGATTAGATGCTCTTCATAGTTTGTACCTACATACGTGCCGTTTACCGAATAACTGCCCATTAAAGGAAAAAGTATCGAAAAGGCAATGACCGCCATACAAACAAAAAGAGCGATCCAAACTAGCTTCTTCTGCATCAGCTTTTTAAGCTCATAGCCGTATAGAGTAAACAGATTATTCATGGCTCCCCTCCTCGAATTGTGCAAGATAGAATCTCTCTAAATCACCCATTTGTTCGTCCCATGTTCCGTTATAAATCAAGGTTCCATCTTTCATCATGAGTACCTCATCGGCAATATGCTCTATGTCGGAAACGATATGGGTGGACAGAAGTACGATGCTGTCTTTACCGAGTTGTTGGATAAGGTTTCGGAAGCGCACGCGTTCTTTGGGGTCCAATCCGGCGGTGGGTTCGTCGAGGATCAGCAGCTTCGGGTTGTTCAGCAGTGCTTGAGCGATCCCCAGTCGCTGCTTCATACCGCCCGAAAACGTTTTGATCTTTTTACGCCCCATGTCCTCAAGACCGACCAATTCCAGAAGCTCATTTGCTCTGCGTTTAGCTGACGGCTTGGGCAATCCCTTCAATGCCGCCATATAGATCAGAAAATCCATAGCAGTAAATTCCGGATAATAACCGAAATCCTGAGGTAAATACCCGAGTACTGCTCGATACCCTTCCTCGCTCACGTCTATACCATCAAAAGTGATAGTGCCGCTTGTAGGCTGCAGGATGCCACAGAGCATACGCATTAGAGTTGTTTTTCCTGCGCCGTTGGTGCCTAAAAGGCCAAAAACGCCGTTATGCAAACGCAGGCTGACACGGTCTACAGCTATTTTGTTTTGAAATTGCTTTGTTAGTCTGTCAATGACAAGTTCCATGTATATTCCTCCGTTTGTTTTATTATTAAATATATTTCATAAGCCATTCCTACTAACAGAAAAAGTGATAGAATAAGCCACCAAACAATATAGGAATTTTGGTATATAAGATCTGTGACAAAATGTAGCCCGACATTAGCTCCGCTAACCAATACTGCAACACTCATACATACATAAATCGTTTCTCGGCTTTGTAAATGACGAATAAGCCATAAGCTGATGTTGACTGTCAACATATATGGTACGAGCAGATATAGTCCTGTTTGCAATAAAGAAAATCCGCTCACGCTGTAACACAATGGAATGGCACAGACTAAAACAATGAAATCAAGTACGCCTAAAACGCTCATTCTTGCAAGAACCACACTTTTCAAAGAAAACCGGGTAGACATTTCAAATTCACTCATTCCGTATATTGTGGAGCGAGTGCTTTCCGCTACTGCCAAAAGTCCTAAAATCGGCACAAAAGCAGACACAGTCCATAATGTATTTTCGCTGATATAATTAGCCCCGATCACCGCAGGCAGTAGCAACAGGACAGAAAGCGCCAATGTAATTTTCCTCATGTATGTGGCCTGTACTAATATAAAGCGAAACATACTAATTCTTGACCCAGGTAATGTTCTTAAAAATCGTATCTTTTCCTGCCGGTTTGGTTGTGGGGCTTCAAATGCCTTTTGAATGTTCCGTTTTAATTTATTATCCATTTGAAAATCCCTCCTTCAATAATTCCTCTTTCAACCATTTCAAAGATTTAGATAATTTCCGATAAACAGCAAAGCGGGATAACCCAGTGATTTTGCAAATCGCTGTAATAGATATTTCGTTTACATACCGCAAAAAAATCAATTCTTGTTCATCTTCCGGTAATTTTGACATTATCATTCTTAATGTTAAATTACTTATCAGGTCTTCGGTTGGGTCATCTATAACTTCTTCTGTTATTTCCTCTAAGCTTTCAGTCGTCCGCCTACGAAAGTGGTCTATACACAAATTCTTTGCAATTGTGTATAAGTACGGCAGCGCTTTGTCACTGCCAAGATTTAATCCTTGCTTGTAAAAACGAAGAAAGGTTTCTTGGGTAATTTCCTGTGCTATTTGATCATCATACATCTTGAAATAGCAATATCGGTATATTTTGTCATATTGTTCTTCAATATCCATATTAAACTGAACCTCCCTTCATAATGTTTAACGGATCAGGGGCATGAAATGTGCGGCTATTTCTAAAAAATATTTATAGGTTGAGAAAATACTTAACAAGATCACAAAGCGGCGACCGGTGCTTTGCCAGATTGCCGCTGCTTGATGACCTGCAACTATATTTCTCGATGAAACTACACCATTAAGGTAATTTACTTCCTCCGAACTTAACTTGATAGCCACTTGCAACCATTCCTTTTTATAATTTTCACACTGTGTGTTGCAAAAGTGTTGCAAAGGCATTTTCACTAAAACATAAAATGCCCGAAAGCCCTTTGTTTCAAAGGGTTTTCGGGCACTTGTAAGCCAGTAGATATTATTCCCATTCGATGGTGCCAATTGGCTTTGGAGTAAGGTCATAGAGAACACGGTTGATACCGTCTACCTCGTGTGTAATTCTGTCTGTAATTTTATGAAGAACTTCGTATGGAATTTCTTCGATTGTTGCAGTCATTGCGTCAACGGTATTGACTGCACGGATAATTGCAGGCCAGCCTTCGTAACGTTTGTCGTCTTTCACGCCTACGCTCTTAAAGTCAGGCACAGCCACAAAATACTGCCATACCTTGCCTGCAAGACCGCAGTTGTCAAATTCTTCACGCAAGATTGCATCTGCTTCACGGAGAGCATGCAAACGGTCACGGGTAATGAAGTCGGATCGTAGCCATGTCGTTCTGTGAGCCAAGGAG
>JAZNGU010000076.1:0-4544 GCA_045576615.1 Acutalibacteraceae bacterium
CATTGTTGCAATGGAGTCTATTTTATGCCTGAAATTATGTCTTTCTATGCGGAAAGCTTCTTCGGATAAATTTATTTCGGCAATACGTTCTCTCATATTTGAAATCTGGAGTTTTAATATGTTTTCCTGCTCATTAGCAAAATGTAATTCTGCTTGATGCTTCAGCGTTATGAAAATATTGATATACAAAACAGGCATTAACACAAACAATAAAATTGCAAGCGGTAAGTATTCAGGTCTGTCTGTAATAATAGTCGGAAAGCTCATTACAAGCACCAGTACAACATAAAATACTCCTCCAATGGCAGCAAATGCGTACCAACCTTTTTTCGTATGCTTTTGTATCTCCAAAAAAGCAGTTCTGAATTTTTTTGCAACAAACCATTCAAGCAAAGGAAACGCAATAAGTCTTGATATAAACATAAAAATAAAGTTGTCGCCGGGCAAATAATAATCTAAGATGTAGGTAATATATATGATTTCAAGCGAAATGGTATCTACTACGCAGAAAGTAAACAAAAACCTTCCGTCACGGTATTTTGCAAGAAACCAAAAGAATATAAGGCTCGGCAACGTACAGGTAAGAAGCACTATCTCTCCGCACTTTTCAGGTCCGAGAATAAAAAAACAAGCCAGATTAAATATAGCAAGCGGAACCATTACAATTATGGTAAGCGTCATAGCCTTTTTCTTCGGGTATCTGGACTCATAAAGAAACATAAACAGGATGAGTACATGAACCAAAGACCATATAACAGATAATTCTCGAAATATTGTCATATTCTGCTTTCCTCCTTAAACCAAAAATCTATCCACGCTGAGCGAACATCAAGGCAGGCGGACTTTGGCAGGAATAAAATGTTTTCATTCCGAAAAACCAAAGAATCTTTTTTTACGGAACTGACATGATACAAGTTTACCAACATACTGCTTCCGCAAAGGAAAAAAGAATTATCGCATAACAGTTCTTCTACTGCTTTTGAAAATCCTGTGCGGATAGTTGTGCTCTCTAACGTGCTTCCGTCTGCAAGATGATATACGATTGCTTTTCTGACAAGCTCTGCATAGACGATTTTTTCATACGAAAGTCTTGTAATACCTTCGGAAGTTTTTACTATAAAACTTTTTTCTTTGGATGAAATGTGTTCGGCTATATCATCAAGTGTGTTAAAAAGCTCGCTTTCTGCAACGGGTTTTAGGATATAGTTCGTAGCTTTTGCTTTGTAGGAATCTATCGCAAATTCATCATTTGATGTAAGATATATTATTTTTCCTTTGACACCTTGCCTGCGTAATTCAACACCAAGCTCAATGCCATTCATACCGGGCATAACTACATCAAGTATAAAAACATCAAACTCACAGCTTTTGTTGATTGCGTCAAGCAAATTTTCAGCATTGGCAAATTCTGAAACAGTAATATTTCTGCTGGAATTTTGTTTTATGTACTCATTCAAGAGAGAAATAATTTGTGATCGACATATCATATCGTCATCACATACAGCAATTTTCAAATCCATCACCTCACAGCCATTTTTATTATTGTAACATAAAAATCGCATTTTGTCGATATTTAGCAATCATTTTAATGAATTTCGTTACTTTTGAAATAAAACCAAGCAAAGAATTTTACACACTCAAATAAATTTAGTGCAAAAAGTGTCAAAATTAGTGCAGGGCAACAAAAAGATATATAAATATGGTAAAATAAAACAAATAGTTATGTGCTTTTCTTTACATATATAATCTGTTTTAGGGGGTGGTTGTTTGATAAGAAAAATTTTTTGCAGTGCTGCAAAGCATACCGCAGTTTTTGCTGTCGTGTTGTTTCTGTTGTGGCTGCTCCTGTTTTTTTCTGCACTGATCCCCAATGATATGATTCGGGACAATATGGAACAAAGTGCGCTTTCCTATAAAGAGCGAACTGCTTTTGAATTTACAGATGGTAAAAAGCTAAATTCCGTAGCGGATCACTATGCAGATTCTATATGGCTGAATGTTTCGTGGAATATGGGTGAAGACAATCCGCTTATATCTTCAATCCGTACAAATTATTATGATGGCGGAGAACTTGGCGTAAATGCAGGACTGTATCTTTCGGTAACACAAGGCACAGAGCCAAACAAAGACTACACACGTTACTGGCACGGAACGGTAATGTTTATACGGCTCGGACATCTTATTACCGATGTTGAAGGCGTGAAGCTAATCGGATTTATTGCCTTTCTGCTTCTTGTTGGGCTGACGATTTTTATACTTGCCCGAAAAAGGCATTGGGATTTGGCTGTAATACTTGCTTTGTCCCTTGCGGCGGTGCAGATTTGGAATATCCGGCTCAGTATGGAATATCAACCCGGCTTTATCCTTGCTTTTGTACTTGTTCCGTTGTTTCTCATTCTGGAACGCAGAGATGATAAATGGCTGACAATATTAAGTGTTGTAAGCGGAACGGCAGTTGCCTTTTTCGACTTTCTCACAACCGAAACGGTAACGATACTTATTCCTCTCGCTCTTGTGATTGCAGTCAGAACAAAAGAAAACAGGCTCGGCAGCTTAAAGGAAAATTTGCTTCTGCTCCTGAAATGCGGAATATGTTGGGTGCTTTCATACGGCGGAGCCTTTATAGTTAAATGGCTTATCGCAAGTATGGTAACAAATACCAACGCATTTGAAACGGCTCTTTCCTCTGTCGCAGAGCGTATGGGAAATAAAGTGGAAATGTACGCCGATAAGCCAAAATCAATTCTTTCAGCCGTTGCGGCAAATCTGTCAATGCTATTTGGGAGTGAAATTAGAGTTGATGCAGGACGGACGGCACTCGGAATTATATTTTTGGTTCTGATTTTACTGTCTGTATGGTATCTGTTCAGGGGCAAGGATAAAAAATCGGAGGCAACAATAATTTTGATTGTACTCGGTGCAGTTGTTCTGATAAGATGTCTTGCACTTAACAATCACTCATACCTACATTGCTTCTTTACATACAGGGCACTTGTAACGCCTATATTTGCTCTGCTTGCGGCAATGTGGCTGAACATTGAACTGCCTCACAAGAAACGGAGGCGGAAATGATGGAATTTACATTCTTAATGCCGTGCCTTAATGAATCGGAAACATTGGAATTTGCAATAAACGAAGCCAATAGTGCCATAGAAAGATTAAAGCTCAATGCGGAGATTTTAATTGCCGACAACGGCTCAATTGATAACTCGGCAGAAATTGCAATAAAAAACGGTGCAAGAGTAGCAAATGTGAAAATAAAAGGTTACGGCTCGGCACTCATCGGCGGTATTAAAGCTGCAAAAGGAAAATATATCATAATGGGCGATTGTGACGGAAGCTATGATTTTGCACATCCCGATTTGTTTGTGCAGGAATTAAGACGCGGAGCAAAGCTCGTTATGGGAGACCGTTTCAAAGGCGGAATAGAAAAAGGCGCAATGTCTTTCAGCCACAAATGGGGTATCCCGTTTCTTTCGGCACTTGCACGTTGGCGGTTTAAGACGGACATCCGTGATTTTCATTGCGGACTACGCGGCTTTGACAGAGAAACCGCATTAAAACTAAATCTTGTCTGTCCCGGTATGGAATTTGCAACCGAAATGATTGCAAGGTTTGCACAAAGCGGAGAAAAAATTGTGCAGGTTCCAACACCATTAAGATGCGACAGACGCTCCGGTAAGTCTCATCTTCGCACAGTAAGAGACGGCTTCAGACATCTTAAATTTATATTGTTTAATAAAAGTAATTTTAAAAATTGGAGGTATGACAAATGAAAAAACGAGTGAAAGGACTTATCAGTTGGTGGCTGGCTCTTGTAATGCTGTTTAGTACGCTGGCAACTCCGGCTATGGCGTTACCGTCCAACAGAATATACATATATGCCGGAACAGAACCGTTGAAAGCAAATGACGAGTTGCACCCTTATGTTCGTGAAGGAGTGTCCGAAGGCACGCAGCTATCTTCGTTGGTACCCCTCGGGGATGGTGTGACGCTGACAGGATGGAACCTATGGGAATTTGACAATATAAACAGCGGTTATGTTATTACTGACAAACTGCTGACAAAGGACACAGACTGGACACTATCAGCTGATGATGTCGAGAAATATGCAACTGGAGACTATTATGTTTTTGAGCCGATATATAGTGGCCAGATTGCGATATATACCGATGCGGATGAAGTTGCAGTAGATGAATTTGTCGGTGATTACCAAGTCGTGTCTGCTACAACAGGTGTACCTGTTTCAGAACAGGCAAGTGTTATAGATGTCATTGATTCTTCTAAAACTCTTGAAGGATGGGATATATGGAGTGCCGGTTGGAGTGGTTATCACAGCGGAACTGTTTGGAACGAAAGAATTTCAGAAGAAAGTGCTGACTATACACTCTCATCTAAGTATTTTGTGACATCAGACGATCTGCAATACTACCTTGTTCCCGTTTATGGTGCTGCACCTCCACACAAACATCCAATCTGCGGTGCAGCGCATACTGACATCGGCGACCATACAGGCACATGTGAGAATGTTGATTGGACGGCAT
>JAZNGU010000077.1:0-81791 GCA_045576615.1 Acutalibacteraceae bacterium
GATGGTATTATGAACGCGGCACAAACTCTCTTGAAATCCTCTCATTCCTTAAGACAACATATCACGTAACAGGTGATGAGAAGTATGAGAAGGTTTATGAGATGCTTATAAAGAAGCACCACTATGCAATGAACTGCATCCAGTATAAGGTTGAAGACGGTCACGTGGCACATATTGACGACCAGCTTGACTTCATCAACATTTACCCCTTGCTTGTTTATACTGATAGTGATGCACAGAAAGAAATTTTCAAAATGGGACTTACTCATCATTGGCAGTATGAAAGAGTTGAGCGTTCACCTATGTTCAATATGGTTTACGGTTCCTTGACAAACAATAATTGCGATGTTGAAAACGCTGCAAAATCTCTTTCTGAAATGAACCTTGACCTTATTTGCTGGCCCATTTATAACAGCTACAGAAAAGATATCGTCTGGGATACGGAGCAGGAAGCTATGGGTATTCCTCCACAGCTTAAATATCCTGTTGAATATTCCGCGAGAGCATTCTGCAACTACGACGGAAATCAGTTCGTATGCGATAGCGGTGCAGAAGAATTTGTTTATATAAACAACAAGGTTGTTAACCGTACTTCCACTCTTCCCGGTTCAGGTGATGGTGCAAGAGGTATGAGAGCAGTTATGCCCTATAACTTCCTTCTTCCTTATTGGATGGGAAGATTCCACGGACTTTTAGGAGATTGATAAAATGGAAAACTTTTTTACAAACGCATTCAACAATATGGATGATGAGGCAAGAGAAAGCTTTTATAAAACTGTTTTTATGAATGATGATTCTGAATATGCCGCAAAGCTCCGAGTTGAATATTACAGAACAAAATTTAAATCAATGGGTGAAAATGTTACAATTGGTAAAGGTGTAAACATTGTAAATCCAGAGTATATTTCAGTTGGTAATGATGTTCAGATTTGTGACGGTTGCACCCTTGTTGCAAGAGGTCCCAAGGGTATAACTCTTGGTGATAATGTAAGACTTCAGCATAGAGTTTACCTCGATACCGAAAGAAGCGAAGAGGGTTATATCAATGTTGGCAGAGGTACATATATCGGCACAGGTACAACCCTTTTCGGTCACAGAGGTCTTGAAATCGGTGAGGATTGCCTTCTTGCTCAGGGTATAAATCTTACTCCATATTCACATATTTTTGATGACCCCAATGATATTATTTATCATCAGGGCGGTCATTGTGAAAAGGTTACAATCGGCAGAGACGTTTATATCGGTATGGGTTGTAAGGTTATGTATTCAGGTAATATCGGCGAAGGTTCTGTTATCGGTTGCGGTTCAACCGTTGTTAAACCTATTCCACCTTATTCGGTTGCAGTAGGAACACCTGCAAAGGTTATAAAAGAGAGAAAATAAGCCGATTTTTGTACTACTTGAAAATTTTCGATAATAGCGTATAATAATAAAAAAAGTTTTCGGAGGGTTTATTATGGGAATTATTAAACTTATTCTTACTTACATTATGTGTCTTTCACAGATTCTTGCCCCTGTTCAAATTATACTCACACCCGGTGGAGAGGCATCATATTTCACGGATTGGTCTGTAAATGATACTTTTGATAGCGACGATTATATTGAAATTCAAAAGCAGCAAGGTGAAGATTTCGTTATTCTCAACCTTACAGACGTTCAGCTTTCTGATGCAAAGGCTTATGGCGAGCTTGGTGATTGTTCAGAAGACCTTATCAGAAAGCTTGTTGCAGATAATCAACCCGATCTCATCACTCTTTCCGGTGACAATGCTTGGGACACAGCAGCATATCTTAAGCTTATTGAGTTTTTAGATGGCTTCGGTATTCCGTGGGCACCTGTTATGGGTAACCATGATGGTCAGGGTTGTATCAGTGAATTCTGGGTTGCATACAATTTCATTCAGGCAGAAAATTGCCTTTTCCAGTGTGGTCCCAAAGATATGGGTTATGGTAACTACATTATCAATATTACCGAAAACGACAAAATTGTGCATACTTTATTTATGATGGATACTCACAATGACGATGTTTTCATTCTTGAAGATGGCACAGAGGTTGAGGGTTATGACCACCTTTGGGACAATCAGCAGAAATGGTATAAATGGGCTGTTAACGGAATAGCTGATATAGCAGGTAGAGTTGTTGAAAGCACAGTTATTGCCCACATTCCCGTTCGAGAATATCTAGATGCCTGGGAAAGCGTTAGTATTGAAGCTGAAGGTTACGAATTTGGTATAATTGACCCTCAATATTCTGATATTGCATATGGTAGAAAGTTTGAGGACGGCGGATTTTCTCCTGTAAATAATGGCTTCTTTGATCTTTGTAAAGAGCTTGGAAGTACCAAAACAATGCTCGTAGGTCACGACCATGTTAACGATTTTTGCATTAATTACGAAGGCATCACCCTTGCTTATGCAGTTAAGTCAGGTTTCGGCAGTTATTGGAGAGAAGATATGATTGGCGGAACAACACTTACGGTTAATGGTACAGGTAATGTGAGAGTTGATCAACATTACTACGACCTTGCTGAAAATGGCTGGAATATTGAACCATAAGAAAAGATTAGTACCCTATTTGATTTTGAAATCAAATAGGGTACATTTTTTATTTTGTGTCGATATTTTTGAAAGTGTCTCGGATTTCTGATGTATTACCTGTTGCAAGGTAATATTCATATTGGTATGGATCAAAGCTTTTAAAAATTCTGTTTTTCACAATTGCGATATAAGAAGTAGGACCATCTTTTGACGGGTCTTCGTTTGTGGTTTTTTCACGTTCAAAAACGCCTGCCAGGAAGGCTTCTTCGTTATTAACATAAACACCGATTCCGAAGCTGTCCTCGAATTCACCTGTAAAGGCTGACCAGTTTTCTTTTGAATAGAAATTCGGATAGCCTGCATCTGGCCAGAAAATCAAATCAGGTTCATTTGTGAGCTTACCGTTTGTCCAGGGTTTTTTGCCACCGTAGTATACGAAATTGTTTAAAGGCTCAATACAATAAAAAGCAGGGATTTCCTGAGTGGCTTCAGCTTCGGGATAGCCTGAGAAATCAACAAATCTGCATTTAGCGTGAACAGCACCGTTTTCTAAAGAATATGTTGCTTCCATGTATGAGGGGGTAATATATTCTTTTTCCTTTGCCCAGTCAAGAGGACGGCATTTAACATATATACTGTTTTCAGTTACCTTTAAATCAACAATTTTACTTGCATCATTGAACTGATTACCGCCCTGAACGGGATTATATCGCCAGTCATTTTCCATATAAACCCCGTGGTCGTATTCAATAGTGCCGTAATAAGACTGCTGAACAAGGCGACCTGTATCATTTCTGTTTATAAGGTTAACATTGTTGTTAACAGCTTCTGCATTGTAGCGGTCACTTGCATTTGAATCGACTTTGATTTTTCCGTCAACGGAAACTGCCTGAACATTGGAATCCAAATCCTCAAGGTAGCTTAAAGCACCACCCCAAAGCAAATCAATTCCTAATTTGTGGGTATCATTCTGAATGAAAATTTCCTGTTCGGGAATTTCTCGATTAAAGACGGAGAAGCCATAAATTTTTACATTTTCTTTTCCTTCGGTAAGTGTTTCAAAGGTGATTGAATTAACTTTATTTCCTCTTTTTCCCTCTAAAGCATCATCAACGAATGAATAAAAGACAGTTTTTTCTTTTGATGGCTCTAAAAAGAAATCTTCTCTTTTTTCTTTTATTCCTGCGGAATAATTGATGGTTGCTTTTATGTAGCAGTCAGATGAGTATTCAATACCATAATAATTAAACCAACCACAATCGTTTTGGGTAAGGTCTAAAACAGTATTCGTCAAAGACCCTTTGCTGATAGCTATTTCAGTTTTTTCTTTCAAAATCACATCACCGTTTTCCAAATCAAAGCTTTCATCAGTTTTAACAAAACTGATTAAATAAGGCGCAAAAACTGTAGTTACAGCAACAATTAAAATTAAGAGAACAAGAAAAATTCTTTTAAGTATTTTTTTCATAAGCAATCTCCTTTTAAGTTCTGATATTAAGATACCATTTTCAATATTTTAAGTCAACATCTTGAACTTAATTATATATCTGTTAAAATAAAAGAAGAATTTACAGAGAGGTGAGAAAAATGAAAATAAAACCTGATTACGAGAATATGGGAGAATGGGAATTCTACTGCAACGATATTGAGCACGAATATAAGCAATGCGTTGACGAAGGTTTAGATATTGAAAAATACAAAGAAATTTTTTCAACAGTGAAAAATTTACCCAAAACTGAAATAAGAAAGAAAATTTCCGATGTACTTTTTGAAGCAGTTTGCAATGTTCCTATTCGTGAGGATTATAAATACAATGAACCATCGGATTTAGAAGGAATAAAAGCTTTAAGAAAAGAACATGTTTTTGAGAGAAAGATTTTTGATAGCGAAATTCTTAAAAATAAAATTGCAGGTGCCTGGACAGGTAGAGTTTGTGGTTGCCTTTTGGGTAAGCCCGTTGAGGGAATAAGGACTAATGAGTTTTATCCTATGCTTAAAGAAATGGGCAATTACCCTTTAACAAGATATATGAAAGCTTCCGATATTACGGAAGAAATGTATGAAAAATATGATTTTCATCTCCGTAATAAATGCTTTGCAGATACTGTTCATGGTATGCCTGTTGATGACGATACAAACTATGTTGTTTTAGCTCAGAAGATTATTGAAGATTACGATAAAGATTTTAAACCACACGATGTTCTGAAGACCTGGGTTAAATACCAAAGCAGAGAAGCATATTTTACTGCAGAAAGAGTTGCTTTCGATAATTTTATAAAAGGCTATGAACCGCCATATTCTGCAATGTATAAAAATCCCTACAGAGAATGGATTGGCGCTCAGATTCGCGGAGATTATTTCGGTTACATAAATCCCGGTGAACCAGAGAAGGCCGCAGAAATGGCATTCCGAGATGCATCAATTTCTCATATTAAAAACGGAATTTATGGTGAAATGTGGGTTTCTGCTATGATATCCTGCGCCGCGGTTACAGATAATATTGAAGATATTATTCTTGGCGGCCTCGGAGAAATCCCTCACACATCAAGACTTTTTGATGCTGTAACAAATATTTTAAATGACTATAAAAATGGTGTTTCTTATGATGATTGTGTGAAGAATATTCACACCCTCTATGATGAGCATACGGGTTACGGCTGGTGTCATACAATTCCCAATGCAATGATAGTTACTGCTGCTCTCCTTTATGGTGAGGGTGATTTCGGGAAATCAATTTGTATGGCAGTTCAGCCTGCTTTTGATACGGATTGTAACGGTGCAACTGTAGGCTCTATCTTGGGTATGAGAAATGGAATTTCTGCTATCGGTGAGGAATGGACAAAACCCATTGATGATACTCTTCACACATCAATTTTTGGTGTTGGAACAGTTAAAATTTCAGATATGATTGAGAAAACTATAGAACACTTGAATTAAAAATTATCCCATACTGTTTTAGTAAAATAAAAACAGTATGGGATAATATCATTTTTTCAAAATCCATACAAGCATATCTGTTTCACCACGATTTGCGTAAGCAAAATAGGGGATAAATTTAAGCTGGGTTTCAATATAGTTTTCAGTCGCTTCAAAATAAAGATTGTCATTTTCAGGCTCTTTATATGCTTTAAGGACAATATTGGGAACCAAAAAGTCTCTTTCGGAAAGTTCAGGCTTTTCTTTAATATCAATCCTTAAAGAATTTAAATCTTTTCCGTTGTCAATACCCTCAAGGCAGTAAACAACGGGACCTCTCACAACCGCCACTCGTCCTGCAACATCGTGAACCTTTTTATTTGCAGAAATAAATGTAACAGGCATGGAAAGATTTAAAAATATTTCGTCATTTTCTTTAGCTTTAATGTAAGCGTAGCCGTCTTTGAGTGTGTAAGCCTTGTTAATTTCAAAGTTCTTACACCAAACGGGAATTCTCAAGGCAATATATTTTTTATTGTTGTTTTCCAGCTGAATTTTTATTTCTTCGGTTGAGGGGTAATCAGTAATCTGTGTAACCCTTACTCCGTCAAATTCTGCTATAGAATTAATGTATTGGTTAACAAAAAGTGTATCCTCTGTATGAGAATAAATATATTCACCGATAGATGTAATAAATCTTATTACATTAGGAGGACAGCAGGAGCAGTCGAAAACCTCTTTTCGTTGGGTTATGGGGAAACGCTTACCACCATCAGTACACTTGTTTACATTATTGAAATCAATATCTATTTCAAGGGGATTTTCATAGAAAAAGCCTTTGCCGTCCATTGAAATACCTGAAAGAGCACCATTATACATAACTTTTTCAACCGCATCAGCATATTTTCCGTTGGGGTTGAGTTTAATCATTCGATTTGCAAAAAATGCAAGGGCTATTGAAGCGCATGTTTCCGCATAAGCATCTCGATTGGGTAAATCATAGTCAATTGTAAAGGATTCACCATGGCAGGTGCTTCCTGTTGCACCGGTTATATACATTCTTTTATCTACAATGTTTATAAAACAGCGCTCTGCTGCGTCAAAAAGCTCTTTGTCATTATAGAGGTATGCAAGGTCTGCCATTGCGCAGAAAAGATAGAGCGCTCTTACACAATGTCCGTCTGCAGTTTCTCTTTCTCTTACAGGAACATCATCCTGATTATAAAGAGTGTTGCACCCTCTGTACATTGGCTGGTCATTGGGGTTAGCGCCATGATTATCAATAAAGAATTTTGAAAGCTCAAGATAACGCTTTTCACCTGTTACTTCATATAATTTTACAAGAGCAAGTTCGATTTCAGGGTGACCGGGTGTTATGAACTTTGCACTTTTTTCCTCAACGAAAACCTTTTCAATGTAGTCAGCATATTTACACATAGCATCAAGAAAAGCTTTTTTACCCGTCGCTTCGTAGTATGCAACTGCCGCTTCCATAAGGTGACCTGCACAGTAAAGTTCATGTTCGGTACGGTCAGTAAAACGTTCACCTGTAACAAGGAAATGGCTGTTGAAATAGCCGTTTTCATCTCTGTTTTTTATTATCTTTTCTATGGATTTATCCGCGATTTTTTCCAGTTCTTTATTTTCGGAATAATTAAGACTATAGGCGAGACCCTCAATCCATTTTGCTATATCGGAATCCCAGAAAACATGGGGCATATCGGGTTCGCCCTCTTTCCAGGTGCAGTTGAGAGCGTCAAAGCGATGAGTTTCCTTAAATCTGTCATAAACTGAATTAAGAGTAACATTATTTACCATGTCTTGTTTTGCTTTCCAAAAGCCATCGGTAATTTTTATGTTTTTGCAATTAACTGTTTTCATATAAAAACCTCTCAATTATCTGTTCTCAAGTCTTTCTTTGACGCATTCTTTCCATCGTCTTGCAATAAGCTCGTGACCGATTGTTGTGGGATGAACACCATCCCAAAGGAGCTTATACATATCTGTTTTACCTCTGTAAGAATCGAATAAATTCTGAAGAGGCACAAAAACAGCGTTGTAATCCTCTGCAATCTTTTTGGCTTTTTCCTGGTAAGCACCGATTCCCTCTTTAAAAAATTTATCAAGATCTTCTTCGGTTTTGTCACCAAAGAAAGGCTCCATTATAACAATGAGGGTATCAGGATTTTCTTCTAAAACCTCATCCAGAAGAAGTCGGAAGATTTTTTCATATCTTTCCGCATCAGAGCCTGAACTGTGTTCCCAATTAAAAATCATATCGTTAACACCGATAAGAATACTGAGAACTGTGGGCTTTAAATTAAGGCAATCCTCTTTCCATCTGCCGTAAAGGTCACAAATTCTGTTTCCGCTTATACCTCTGTTTATAAATTCTACATTTTTATCTAAATTGTCAGTAGAAAGCTCCGCGGCTATCATATATTGATAGCTGTGACCGTGAACGTGGTTAAGATCAGAGTTTCTGCCTCTGTTACCGTCAGTTATAGAATCTCCCTGAAAGAGAATAACATCATTTTCTTTAAGTTTAATCATATTTATCACCTGAAAAGAGAATAACATTTAAAACAGAAAGTGTCAATTGTATTGGAAAACATTGACAAACAAATAAATCTGTGCTACCTTTAAAGAGCACTCCGTGTCGGTGCGAAAGAATTAACCCAAAAAATTATTAAGAAAGGAGCTGGACATGATGATGAAAATGGTTAGAAGAATAAAAAACAATCCGGTTATTGTGTCCGCTTCCTGCTGACAGTTGCAATAAATTTGCCTATTCTCCGGAAAGTTAACGCTTTTCGGAGATTTTTTATTTTTGCCAGTTACCGTTTTTGTTAGTTGATGATATCAAACGTAAGTTATGGGCTTACCCATACCACAGAACAAAGTAGCGGTGAGGGTTTGTCTTATCACACATAATCGCATGGCACAGGCAAGCCGGTGCCTTACATTTTATCAATAAGCAAGCCTTGAATTTGTTATGCAGGAAACGAAAGGTTTTTGAGTCCCTCTCACCTCGGAAATCAGTACACAAACTCCGGAAACGTTTTTTGAAACCGTAACAAAGGTAAAATGCGTCGTTAACATTTTATCGTAAATTAAAACGGAGGAAATATGAGAAAAAATAAGAAAGAAACGAAAAAAGAAAAGTTCTCAATGTTTAAAAATACTTTTTATGCATTGAAAATCATTCACCAATGTGCACCACGAATGATGGTGGCACAGATTTCAATGCAAACATCTTTTTGGTTTTTTACAGGATTTATCAAAGATGTTTTGTTTTTAAAGGTTTTGTTGGATTTGATAATGAGTGGCGGAACCTTTAAGGAATATGCATTGCTTGTTTTAATGCTCGTTGCTTCTGAGTTAATAGCAACGGGAATAAACTGCTTTTCAGACTATTATGGTTCAATAAAATGGAAAAAGTTTTATAAGAATCTTAATGATAAAATATTTCAAAAAGCCGTTTTGGTGGATATGGAGTGTTATGAAAATCCTGAGTTCTATGACAAATACAAAAGAGCAACAGAAATTATAACCGAAGACCATGTTGCATATTTTGCCTGGCAGTTTTCAAATATTATTGCAGGTGGTTTAACAGGCATTTTCCTTGTGCTTTATGTAATTTCCATTGACCCGAAAATATTACTGATTCTTCTTGTGTCTGTTTTTGTTTTAGCTTTTGAAACAATCAAAGGTAAGCTGGCTGTTAAAAAAGACAAAGAGATGACACAACACAAGAGGTCAAAAGCTTATGTTAAAAGGACTGTTTATTTAAAAGAGTTCGCAAAAGATATGAGAACTTCAAATATTTTTGAAGTTATGCATGCTCGTTTTAAAACTGCCATAGACAATAACAGAGAAATTATTAAAAAATATGGTTGGAAAATCGCATTTTTTGAAACAATGTCAGGCTTTTTCGGTAAAGCGTTGCCTGTTGCGGCAACTTATGTTTATGCGGCATATCGTTTTGCGGTAAAAGGTGATTTGGCAGTTTCAGATTTTTCTGTAATTATGACTGCTATGAGCAATTTGAAAGATGTTTTTAATGATGTAGGTGAAGCGGTTTCTGATGTTCGTAGAGAAGCAGAATATTTTGCTAACCTGAAAGAGTTCCTAGAATATGATTGCAAGGTAATCAACGGAACAAAAGAAGCAGAAGAATTAGAAAGCCTTGAATTTAAAAATGTTTCATTTACATATCCGGGGGCAGAAAAAGCATCTCTTACAAATCTTAACTTTAAAATCAATAAGGGAGAAACTGTTGCAGTTGTAGGTAAAAACGGAGCAGGTAAAACTACTTTTGTAAAGCTGCTTTTAAGATTTTATGATACTGATAGTGGCGAAATTTTATATAATGGCATTAATATCAAGGAATATGATATTAATTCTCTTCGTCAAAGACTTGCAACTGTTTTTCAGGATTACAAGGTTTTTGCATTAACTATTGGCGAAAATGTTCTTTGTCGGGAGTTATTAAATGATAAAGACGAAGCAATTGTAAAAAATGCTATTAAAAACAGTGGTGCAGAAACCTGTGTTGAAAGACTTCCCCAAAAAGCAAAAACAGTTTTAACCCGTGAATTTGACGAAAAGGGAACAGGTCTTTCAGGTGGCGAACAGCAAAAAATAGCAGCCGCAAGAATGTTTGCAAAAGATTTTGATCTGGCAATTCTTGATGAACCCTCATCAGCACTTGACCCCATAGCAGAATATAAAATGTATGAAAGCCTTATTCGAGCTACAAAAGAAAAGACTGTAATTTATATTTCTCATAGGCTTTCAAGCGCAGTTCTTTCTGATAAGATTTATGTTTTTGATAATGGTAGTGTTATTGAAAGCGGAACTCACGAAGAGCTTATGCAAAGTGGTAAGGATTATTGTGAAATGTTTACTCTTCAAGCCTCAAACTATAAAGATGGTAAGGAGGGTGAAATGTAATGAAAATCAGAGATAAAATAAAAACTACTCATAGCACAATTTCAAACATATTTTATATGCTGAAAACTATGTTCAAAATATCACCTGTTCTGGTAGTAGGAGAAATAGTACAACATATTTTCAGTACTCTTCCCGGAAAGCTTGTTTCTGTTATCGGTCTTAAATTTGTGATAGATGAAGTGCAAAACGGTGGTGACAGCAAAAAAATACTTTTGGGTATTGTTCTGATGGTAGGTATTCTTGTATTCGGAGAGGTTTCAACCTCTGTTTTCTTTGAATTTTTTGTTCATCGAGAAAGAGAGAAGCTCGACTACGGAATACAAACAATGTTTTATAAAAAAGCAACAGAGCTCGATTTAAATAAGTATGATGACCCTGCTTATTACAGTGATTTTATATTAGCAATAGAAAGTTCATCAGAGAGTTTAAAGTATATTTTAAGTATGGTAAAAGGATATGTAGGAGAAATTGTTTCCTTTGCAGCAATTGCAGGTGTGGTTCTTACAATTGACCCTATTTGCCTTCTTATAGTTGTTTTATTTGTAGTGGTATTTATTCCTATGGGAAGATATACAGGCAATTTGCAAATGAAACGTCGTGAAGAAGTTACGGAGAAGCACCGTAAGGGTGATTATTTTGCCCGTGTTTTCTATTTACCGGATTATGCAGGTGAGATAAGAACAAGCGGAATTTTTCCACTTTTAAGAAAGCGTTTTAATGAAAGTGCAGATGAGGTTGTTAATACTCAAAAGAAGTATGTAGGAAAACTGGATAAGCTTTTCTACATTCAGGATATTGGTATTCGTGCAATTGGTTTTGTGCTTGTTCTCGGTTTATATATCGGTTATCAGACAATTGTAACAGGAAATATGTCTGCAGGTGATTTTGTTGCTACCTTTAATGGTGCTCTTTTAATTGGTGGAAGTATTTTGTATTTGACCGTTTATGGCTTGCGCAATTTTACGGAACAATCCAAAATGATTGAAAAATGCAGAGCATTTTTAGCAGAAAAAGAAAATATAACCGACGGCACACATATTGCCAAGTGCGGTAAGCCTGAAAAAATTTCTGTTGAGCATATTACATTTTCTTACGAGGGTAATGACAAAAATTCTTTGGACGGAATTTCCTTTGAAATAAAGCCTTATGAAAAGGTGGCTCTTGTTGGCTACAATGGTGCAGGAAAAACCACTTTAACAAACCTTTTGCTGCGTCTTTATGATGTAAAAGACGGCAGTATAAAAATCGGCGGAAGAGATATTCGCGAAGAAACCGTTGACTCCCATCGTGATCGCTTTGCCGCAGTATTTCAGGATTTTCAGATTTTCTCTGCATCTGTTGGAGAAAATGTTGCTCTTTCAAAGGATTATGACGAGGAAAGAGTATGGAAAGCTCTTAAGGCAGTAGGTTTTGATAAAGAACTTCCCAATGGTCTTGAAACAATTCTCTTAAGAGAATTTGATGAAGAGGGCTTAATGCTTTCAGGTGGTGAACAGCAAAAGGTTGCAATTGCAAGAGCTTTTTATAAGGATTGCCCCTATGTTGTTCTTGATGAACCTTCTGCAAATCTTGACCCTGTTTCAGAATACGAGCTTAACCACGCAATGATGACGGGAGCAACAGATAAAACAGTTATTTTCATTTCCCACAGACTTTCTACAACGCGACACGCGGACAGAATTTTTATGATGGAAAAAGGAAAAATAATTGAAAGCGGAAGCCACGAAGAACTTATAAAGCTAAATGGTAAATATGCCGAAATGTTCAATCTCCAGGCGGAGAAGTACATGAATTAAAAATCAACCCATCGCAAAAGTCAAAACTTTTGTGATGGGTTGATAAACTTTTTAGAAACCTTTATACTCAAACACTGTATTATATGTTCCGCTTTCGAATTCATATTCTTCATCGTCAAGATAAAGGGTTGCGTGTGAGCCGTTGGGAATTGTGAAGCTGAATTTACATTCGTCACCGTTGCCTGTGTATTCCCAAGAGGAAATAATTTCACCGTTTTCAGTAAGAATTCGGGCTTTTGCATAGCCTAATTCCTTGGAGGGAAGAGGGCGGAAAATAATGTGCTTGTATGCAGGTTCATTGAAATCACTGTCAATACCTGCAACTGTTGTGTAGAGCCAGTCACCAACTGAACCATAGGCATAGTGGTTAAAGGAGTTCATTTCGGGAGTAGCGAAAGAGCCGTCTTTCTTCATACCGTCCCAACGCTCCCACATTGTTGTTGCACCTCTTGTAACGGGGAAGAGCCATGATGGAAATTCTTTCCTGTAAAGAAGTTTATATGCAAGGTCGGTTCTGCCGATTTTAGTTAAAGTGTGGAGAAGATAGGGAGTACCAACAAAGCCTGTTTTAAGGTGACCGCAACTTTCAATATCTTTAACGAGCTTTTGAGCTTCTCTTTCAGGTTTGTCAGTAAGATTAAAGTAAAGAGCGAGAACATTTGCAGTTTGTGTTTCGTGCTCTGTTTTTCCTGTGTCGATATATTTTTCTCGGTATTTTTTAATTGTAAGGTCATAAAGCTCTTCAAAATAGCTCATATCCTCACCGATAATCTTACCCATTTCAATAAAGAGAGAGTTTGAATATGCAAGATATGCTGTGCCGATAAGATTTTTGTCTGTAAGACCACCTGTTGCCTCGTCACCTGCATCAAGGGAGAGCCAGTCGCCGAAATGGTGCGGATGCTTGTCAAATAGTCCTCTTTCTGAACCATTAGCTTCCATAAAGAGAATCCATTTTTTCATGGAGTCAAACTGGTCTTTGATTACCTGAGTATCTCCATAAGTTCTGTAAACCCAGTAAGGTACGATAACGCTTGCATCTGCCCAAGCGGAAGAACCATGAGATTCCCATCTCATCAGGTCGGGGCAAACGTCGGTAACGGCGCCGTTTTCTCTCTGGTCAGCTGCAAGGTCGTGAAGCCATTTTTTGAAGAATTTATCTGTTCTGTATGTAGTTGATGCAGTTCTTGCGAAAACCTGCGCATCACCTGTCCAGCCAAGTCTTTCGTCACGCTGGGGGCAATCTGTGGGAACATCAAGGAAATTACCTCTCTGACCCCACACAATATTTTCATAAAGCTGTTGAATGAGGTCATTTCCGCAAGCGAAGTAGCCGGTTCTCTTCATATTTGAGAAAACAACAACAGCTTTAAAATTATCAAGGTTAATTTCATCCTTGTTAAAGCCCTCAAGTTTAATATATCTGAAGCCCATAAAAGAGAAATGTGGTTTATAAACTCTTTCGTTTCCGTCAGATGTAACATGAACTTGTGCTTTTGCACTACGGAGATTAGTTGTATAAAAATTGCCGTCTTTGTCAAGAATTTCTGCATGATAAAGAGTGAATTTTGCACCTTTTCTCTGAGGCACAACCCATTCAACATAACCTGTAAGGTTCTGACCGAAGTCAATAACAGTTTCGCCTTTGGGAGTTGTGATAAGCTTGAGTGCATCAAGGCGAGCCATTTCACGTACCTCTTCACCCTCAGTAGCAATGAGAATATCTTTATTTATATCCGGAAGTTCTTTAACAGAGAAAGTTTCATCGGTATTAAAAGTGAAATCAACAGTTTCACCATTATATACAGATGAATCAAGAATATTGCTTTTCTGACATTCCCATGTTGAGTCAGTAGGAATAAAGCTTTGAGTTCCGTCATGATATTCAATTTTTACTGCTGCAATAAGAGCAGTTTCTTTGCAAGTAATGCTTTCGTAATTTTCGTGGGGGTTGCCGTGGAAACGCATACCGTTACCAACTGCAATTTCAAGAACGTTGCACTCTTCCATTAAAGAGGTTACATCATATTCCTGATATTGAAGGCGTTTTCCGTAGGTAGTCCAACCGGGAGCAAAAATAAATTTGCCAACTCTCTGACTGTTAAGGTATGCTTCATAATAACCGAGAGCGGAACAGAAAAGTGTTGCCTTGTTGATTTTTTTATCAAGCCAGATTATTTTTTTAAAAACGGGAACAACAGTACCGAAATCAAAGGTTTCTTTTATGAATTTTGCATCTTTGATAGTTGGCATAATATCATCCTTTCTAAAGAACATAATTGTGTGGTACAGGCAAGCCTGCACCTTACAGTATTGACAATGAAAATTGAAATTGTATAATAATTATATTATCTTACTTAATTTCCTTTTTCAAGAGTTTCGGAGGTAAAAATGAGAAATCTTTCCGATATAAATGTTATAAAATCCGTAATGGGAAAGCATGGTGTTACCTTTAACAAAGGTCTGGGTCAGAATTTTCTTGTTGACCCCGAGGTTTGTCCCTCTATGGCAGAGGCAGCGGGTCTTGATGAAAATACCTGTGCTATTGAAATTGGTCCCGGTGTAGGCGTTCTGACTGCAGAACTTGCCAAAAGGGCAGGTAAGGTTTTAAGCTTTGAGGTTGATAAGCGTCTTTTGCCCGTTCTTGATGAAACACTTTCGGACTTCAATAATGTTGAAATTATTAACGAAGATGTTATGAAAGCGGATTTGCCGAAAATCATTGAGGAAAAGTGTAAGGGTATGGAAATTGCAGTTTGCGCAAACCTGCCTTATTATATTACATCACCTATAATAATGCTTCTTTTAGAAAGCAAATTGCCGATTAAATCTGTAACTGTTATGGTGCAAAAGGAAGCGGCGGACAGACTTTGTGCAGAGGTTGGCTCCCGTGACGGCGGGGCCGTTACTGTTGCGGTTTCTTATTATGCCGAGAGTGAAAAATTGTTTTTCGTTCCAAGGGATTCATTTTTACCCCCACCGAAAGTTAACAGTGAGGTAATTCAGCTTACTATAAGAACACAACCACCCGTAAAGGTTCAGAATGAAGAATTTTTCTTTAAATTGGTTAAAGCCGCATTTTCTCAAAGAAGAAAAACTGCAGAAAATTCCATCAGTGCAGGTCTTGGAATCAACAAGAATATTGTTGCCGAAGCACTTGAAAAAGCAGGTCTTGAAAGAACGGTAAGAGCTGAAAAGCTTACAATGGAAGATTTTGCAAATTTAGAAAAAATATTAAATGTTTAATAAATGTCACTGTTTGATTTGTTCAAACAGTGACATTTATTATTGGTAATTGTATAAAATTCTTGTTTCTGTCAATAAATAATATAAAAAACAGGAGGATGTATTATGAGCGACAGAAACCGAAATGATAAAGACAAAAATCCATTGGAAATTCCTGAAAACACACCATCAGGTCAGCCGAAACCCATAAGAGCTACAAAAAATGATAAAACAATGAAAAAGATGAAATATGCTTATGCATTTGCTTTGCTTCTTGCTTTGGGTACTGCTCTTATTACCAAAATTTCAACAGAAAAAGCTTTGGGAAATCTCGCTCCAATAGAAAGCGACTATGTTACAATTACAACCGAAAAAGTGACAACCAAAGACAGTGCTTTTCTTACTACAGAGCCGGATTTTGAGGTAAGACAAAATCTGGAAGATGTTCCTGATACAAGAGAGGAAACAGAAGCACCAACCGAAAAAGAAATAAACGAAACGAAAGAAGAAACCACACAAAGCAATAAATACGCAACACCATATCAGGATTATTATTCCTTGCCCTTGGGAACAGATATTTTAAAGGATTATTCTCCCGATAAACCAACCTATAGCGCAACAATGGGTGATTGGAGAACACATTCGGGAATTGATTTCAAAGCCGCCGAGGGCGAACAGGTAAAAGCAATTTCCTATGGTACGGTCACAAATGTTTACGATGATGCACTTTGGGGTACTGTTGTTCTTATTGACCATGGAAACGGAGTAACTGCAAAATACTGCGGATTTAATAAAGACACTCTTGAAGTTAAAAAGGGAGCAGTTGTTGAAAGTGGTTCTCTTTTAGGTTATCTTGGCACAATTCCTTGCGAAAAATCCGAATTAAGCCACTTGCATTTTGAGTTAAGTTATAATGGAGAAAATGTTGAACCACTTGAATTAATGGGGAAATAAAAAACGCCAAAAGTTTTTTATTTAATGCAAAACGCAAAGTGCAAAATGGCGGGTCTGCGACGCTATTATAAAATATAAAAGAATTCAAGACACTGTTGCTGTCCTGAATTCTTTTTATTATTAATTATTTGAAGCGTTGCGAAGCTTATAATCGGCTTTGCCCCTATACTTTGCGTTTTGCACTTTGCGCTTTGCATTTATACCGTCTTTCTTATCCCATCAAAAAACTCATTATATCTATCCGCCCATTTTTGCACATCTTTTCTGTCATATTTATTAGGCAAATAGGTTTCTGTTACGGCGAGTTTTCCCATCCAAACGGCAAAGTCTGAAAACTTTTCTTTTAGAATAACGTTTTCTCTTAATTGGCGTATTTTTTCTTTAATTAATGCCCTGCCTGTAGCACCGAAAAGGTTGTCGAGCTTGTTTGTCATAATCTGCGAAAGATCTTCCGTTGTAAAAATGCCCGATTTGAAAATATCGTTTATCTCCTGAGCTGTAAAATATGTTAAAAGATTTTTTATAAGAGCAAGTCGACCTGCAGAAAATCCGATTTCCTTGAAAAACTTTCTTTGATATTCCCAAAGAGTTTCAGTGTTATATAATGCATTGGTGTCGTTTACAATTGCTTCTGCGAGAATTGCTCCTGCTTTCATAGCATAGGAAATACCTGAGCCTTTAACGGGGTAGGTCATGAATGCGCTGTCACCAACTGCGGCATAGCCATCTGCCACTAAAACTGCAAGGGGTTGGCAAACGGGAATTTTAAGAAACAATCCGCCACGAATAAAATTTTTGCTGATGTGGGGGTACTCTTCCGAAATTTTTCGTAATTCTATCAAAACTTCGTCTTGTGTTAATGGCTTGAAACGGCAGATTAAAATATCAACAAAATCATCTTCTGTTACTACCCAGGAAAAGCCCACGGTTCCGTCTTCTTTAATAAGTATATCATAGTTGGTGTCCGGGTCAGTAATATTTGGTTTTTTTTCAAAATGTGCGCGGTAGGTATAAATAATATCAAAATCTTTGACTTCCCGATTTATATTCATAAATTTCGGTAAATTATTTCTCAAGGGAGAATCTACACCGCAAGCATCAATAACTAAATCTGCGTAAAAATCTCCATCAAAGGTTTTAACACCTGCAACTCTGCTACCTAAAATAATCGGTTCAATTACAGGGCAATTATAGTGGATTTTAACACCGCTTTTCTCCGCAAGATTTAAAAGATGGTTTATAAGTACCTTTCTTTCCATGAAAATTGCTTCGTCGACCGGTTGAGGCAGAGTAAGGGGAGAAATATCACTTTCCAAAGGAACAAGAGTTAATTGATTTCTGCATATAGTAATATTTTTAGGAGAAGGTAAGTCTACATAATTGAAAGTGTCCTTATCAAATACATCTTGTTGGGGTAACCCCATATCGCATTTTTGCGATTTTTCAAAAATTGTTACCGCATAACCCAATCGTGCAAGCTTTATCGCGGCAACTAAACCGCCGTGACCTGCACCTGCAACAATAATCTGTGCCATAAGAACACCTCATTTCTTTCATACTATTATATATTAAATATAGCATATCATTCATTTTGTTACAATTATATTTGATATTTTTTTTGTTCACAAAAATTTCAAAATGTAACAGTTTTTTGAGCAAAAACTCGGTTTTTTGTATACTGTGGCATTAATTCACAAATCGATGAGAGTTTTATAGTGCATTTTTCACATTGAAAAAGGATTTTTATTATGTTATAATGCCCAATGTTGTTACAAAAGGTTACAAACTTGTAATAATTAGTTACAAACTTGCAATAAATATTATCAGATATAAAAATTACGAAAGGCAAAAAATATTCTATGACAAAAAGCAGAATTAAAAGAATTGCGGTTGTTCTTTTCACCACTGTTCTCATGGCAACTTCCGTTTTCAGCGTAAGTGCAGCTGCCAAAAGCCTCGAATACTCCGCCTCCTCCTCTTACAAAAACAGCGTTTATTACGAAAGATTAATGAATGTTAAGCTTACAGGTGACCAGGTTACTGACCTCTGCAATGTTGCAAAAAGTCAGGTTGGCTACCACGAATCAAGCTTTTTTGACTATTCCGGTACATCTACCGGTAGCGGTAATATCACCGAATACGGCAGATGGTACGGTCGTCAGGGCTATTGGTGCAATATTTTCGCATCCTGGTGCGGTTATGTTGCAGGAATTCCCGCTTCTATTTATCCCAAACTCACAAGTGTTGGTGCATCTTATTCTTCTACACTTCCCTCTGTTGGTGCAGATTGCTTCTCTTTCTCATCAGGCAGAAAACTTCAGGCAGGCGACCTTATTTTCTGTTGTACCTGCTCAGGTGGATATGGTTGTGTTGACCATGTTGGCCTTGTTGTTGATGTAGATGAAAACACAATTTATACTGTTGAGGGCAATATGTCTGACTATGTTCAGGCTTGTCAGTATCCTGCAAGTACGGGTTATTCTTCACGCCTTCGTGCAAGAATTAACTATGTTGCAAGACCCCAGTATGAAAATAATGCAAAAACCGTAGCAGATATTACTGATGCAGCAACTGTAAAAACAGTTGGTAACAGCGTATATTCTGTTTTTGATGTTGCAGTAAATTATGAACAGGCAAAAGAACTTTCTAAAAAGATGGGCGGTCATCTTGTTGGTATTGGTTCAAAGAAAGAACTTGACATTGTTTCAGAACTTGCAAGTGAAAATGGCTTCGGCAGATATTTCATCGGCAAAAATTTTGAAAACAAAAAATCTGTTTGTTCTGTAATTACAGAAGACGGGATTTCAGAATCAAGTGAAAAAAGAAGTTTAACAGGATTTATCTGTGAAATTAACATAAATAAAGTTGAAGCAGTTAACGGTGCAGTTTTAAATGGTGTTAAATATGAAATTTTTGACGTGCATTTAAACTATGAGCAAGCAAAAGCAGTTGCTGAAGCTAAGGGTGGTTCCCTTGCAGAAATTGATGAAGATAATGCTCAGATGCTTTCTCTTCTTCTTAAAGACAGCAAAAAGTATTTTATTGAATCTGAAAAAGAAGGTTCTGCAAAAGTACTTCTTAACGATGGTTCAGCAGAAGTCAAAAAGGCAAAAACCTTCGATAAAAAATATAAAACAGGCTTTATTATTGAATATGATGAAGCCCAGAAATATACTGTTACCTACAACGCCAACGGTGGAGAAAATGCTCCAATCGAAAAGATTGTTGAAGATGGCGAAACAGTTATGATTTGTGCTCATACGCCTACAAAAGCCAATAAGATTTTTATGGGTTGGTCCTTTGACGAAAAAGCAAAGGTTGCAGATGTTGATTATAGCGATATAATTACAGTAACAGAAGATATTATCCTTTATGCTGTTTGGAAATGATAAAAAATACTTGCATTTTTTTATATTATATGGTATATTACGAGTGTACGAATATGAACTTGAGTGAGAGCAGGGGAACCTGCTCTCATATTTATTGCCGAAAAAGTTTTCGACAATTTTAAAAAGTTTGTAGAATAAATTTAAAAGAGGTGCTGATTTGGCAAAGAACACAGTTTCTCAGGTTTGGGAAATCGCAGAACCCATTGCAGAAGAATTGGGTTTAATACTTTGGGATGTTTGCTTTGAAAAAGAAGGTGCAAACTATTATCTCAGAATTTTCATCGATAAGGAAGATGGCGTTGGCATTGAAGACTGCGTCAATATGAGTCACGCTATGGATGCTCCCTTGGATGAAGCAGACTTAATCGACCGTCAGTATAACTTGCAGGTTTCTTCCCCAGGTATTGAGAGAAAGCTTACAAGAGATTTCCATTTCGATTATTTTATGGGGGAAAAAGTTATTTTAAGGCTTATTCGCCCCTTTGAAGGTCAGCGCGAATTTAAAGGAGTTCTTATTGATTACTCCGAAGATGGTGCAGTCACAATTGAGTTTGATGAGGAGAACACAATGACTGCCGAAAAGAAAGAAATCGCTTGGGTAAAACTTGACGACTTCTCATTTTAATCAGGTTAATATTTAGTTTTATATATTGAAAGGAATGGTAGGAAAAATGGCAAGAAAATCAACTAAGAAAAATGAAAACAAAGAATTCTTCGAAGCAATTCTTATGCTCGAACAGGAAAGAGGAATCCCCGCAGACTATCTTCTTGAAAAGGTTTGCGCTGCTATCGTAACATCTGTAAGAAGAGAATACGGCGGCGAGGATGTTGTATTTGTTGATTGCAACCCCGAGGAATATAAGCTTCGTGTATATCTCAGAAAACAGGTTGTTGAAGAGGTTGAAAACGAATTTACAGACATTCTTCAGGAAGAAGCAGTTAAATATAACAAAAAAGCACTTGTTGGTGATTTTGTTGAAATTCCTCTTGAAACAAAGCAGTTCGGCAGAATTGCTGCAACAACTGCAAAGAATGTTATCAGAGGTGACATTCACGATGCTGAAAGAGGTCTTATGCTCCGTGAGTTCGAATCGAAGCAGAAAGAGCTTGTGACAGGTAAGGTTCAGAGCATTGACCCCCAGACAGGAAACGTTACTCTTGAAATCGGTAAGGCAACAGTTGTTCTTCCTAAATCAAGACAGCTTCCTAACGAAACCTTTACAGAAAATCAGCTTGTAAAAGTTTATATTGAAGGTGTTAAGGACACTCCCAAAGGTCCTAAAGCAATGATTTCAAGAACTCATTCAGGTCTTGTAAGAAGACTCTTTGAAACAGAAGTTCCCGAAATCTATGACGGAATTGTTGAAATTAAAGCAGTTTCCCGTGAAGCAGGCGCAAGAACAAAAATTGCAGTTATTTCCAAGGATGAGAATGTTGACCCCATCGGCGCTTGTATCGGTCCTAAGGGCGCTCGTGTAGGTACAATTGTTGAAGCACTTGGTGGCGAAAAAATTGACATTGTAATTTATGATGAAGATCCCACGAAGTTTATTGCTGCTGCTCTTGCTCCCGCAGATGTTCTTAAGGTTGAAATTGATGAAGAGCGAGAAAAAGCTTGTCATGTAACAGTTCCTGATACACAGCTTTCTCTTGCTATAGGTAACAAAGGTCAGAATGTAAGCCTTGCTGCAAGACTTACAGGTTGGAAAATAGACATTAAGCCCGAAAGCGGATTCTATATTCCGCAGAGCAAGTGAGGTTTTTATGGCTGAAAAAAAGATACCTATGAGGAAATGCCTTGGCTGTAACGAAATGAAGCCTAAAAGAGAGCTTATTCGTGCAGTCAAAAGTCCCGAGGGTGAAATAAGTCTTGACCTTACAGGCAAAAAGTCGGGCAGAGGAGCATATATATGCCCCAATAAAGCGTGTTTTCAGAAAGCGAGAAAAGGCAAACGCCTTGAAAGAGCTCTTGAAACCGCAATTCCCGACAGTGTTTATGACGCTATGGAAAACGAACTTAAGTAAAAATTACTTAAATCCGAAAGGACTGGGCAAAATTTGAATAAAAAAGATACTATGGGTTTTCTCGGTTTGTGCCGAAAAGCAGGAAAACTGTGTTGCGGTCACGATGTTGTGAAAGAATCCATCGTAAAATCTACTGCGGAACTTGTTTTTCTTTCGTCGGATGCTTCCGAAAGACTTGAGAGGGAAATGACCCACGCATGTACCTATAACGGTAAAAATATTCCAATTATACGTACTTCTTATTCTATGGCAGATTTTGCCGAGGCTATCGGCAAAGGTTCGGGTGTTTTTTCCGTAACAGACACCGGTTTTGCTAAAAAACTACATCAAGAATTCGGGGAGGAATTAGATGATAACAAAATATAAAGTTAATGAGGTTGCAAAAGACCTTGGGTTAAATAATAAAGAAATTATTGAGGTTCTCGGCAAATTCTACGAAGAACCCAAAAAGGCGCAGACAGCCCTTGACACAAAAGAACTTGACGTTCTTTTTGATGTTTTGACACAGGAAAACAGTGTTGAAAACTTCAACTCTTATTTCGCAATGAAAAAGGGTGAAGAAAAGAAAGAAGAAAAGGCGCAGAAGCCAGCTCTCAAAAAAGAGGAGAAAAAAGCAGAACTTAAAAAAGAGGAAAAAGTTCAGAAAAATGCTCCCAAAAAAGAGGATAAAAAAGCTGACAAGCCTCAGAAAAAGGACGAGAAGAAACCTGCTGAAAAAGCAGAAAAGAAGCCTCAGGGTCAGTCCAATGCAAATCCTTTCAAGAAAAATGAAAAGAAAAAAGATGGTCCCATGCAGTCCAGAACAAAGGGCGAAATGCGTACTATTGACACAAGAGCAGATAACGTTGAACTTGAAAAGTACAATGAAAAATATGAAAATATTGCTCCTGTTCATTCTATTAATGACAATGTTCAGACTAAACAGAAATTAAAACAGAAGAGTCAGCAGTACAGAAAACAACAGGGTATGCGCTCAAAGAGAAAAGAGAGCGAAGCAGAAAGATTAAAGAGAATTGAAGCAGAACGTGCTAAAAAGACTCTTGTTATTACAGTACCCGAAGAAATTACTGTTGGTGACCTTGCCGCAATGCTTAAAAGAACAGCTGCAGAGGTTATCAAAAAACTCTTCTCTCTCGGTATGATGGCAACCGTTAACCAGGTTATTGACTATGATACAGCAGAAATTGTAGCAACAGAGCTTGGTGCAAAGGTTAAAAAAGAGGTTGTTATTACCATCGAAGAAAGAATTATCGACGACCACGAAGACAATGCAGAAGACCTTCTTCCCAGAAGTCCGGTTGTTTGTGTTATGGGTCACGTTGACCATGGTAAAACATCACTTCTTGATGCTATTAAAAATACTTCTGTTACAGAAACAGAAGCAGGTGGTATTACTCAGCACCTTGGTGCTTACAGAGTAAACCCCAATGGTCAGGAAATTACATTCCTTGACACTCCCGGTCATGCAGCTTTCACGGCTATGCGTGCAAGAGGTGCGATGGCAACTGATATTGCAATTCTTGTTGTTGCGGCAGATGACGGCATTATGCCCCAGACAGTTGAGGCCATTAACCATGCTAAAGCCGCAGGTGTTTCAATTGTTGTTGCTATTAACAAAATGGATAAGCTTGATGCATCTCCCGATAGAATTATGCAGCAGTTAACTGAATACGAGCTCATTCCTGAAGAATGGGGCGGTGATGTTATTTGTGTTCCCGTTTCAGCAAAAACAAAAATGAATATTGATACTCTTCTTGAATCAGTTCTTCTCGTTGCAGAAATGAAAGAGCTTAAAGCCAACCCCAACCGTGCAGGTAAAGGTATTGTTATTGAAGCAAGACTTGATAAGGGCCGCGGTCCTGTTGCAACTCTTCTTGTTCAGAACGGTACACTTAAATCAGGCGATATTATCGTTGCAGGTACTGCAGTTGGTAGAGTTCGTGTTATGACAGATGATAAGGGCAGAAAAGTTACAGAAGCAGGTCCTTCTGTTCCTGTTGAAATAACAGGTCTTGCAGAAGTTCCCGTTGGCGGTGACGCTTTCGACTGCGTAAGTGACGAAAGACTTGCTCGTGAACTTGTTGAACAGAGAAAGAACTCACAGAAAGAGGAAGCATTCCGCTCAATGCAGAAGGTTACTCTTGATAACCTCTTTGATTCTATCAACGAAGGTTCACTTAAAGACCTTAACATTATTGTTAAGGCGGATGTTCAGGGTTCAGTTGAAGCAGTTCGTCAGAGCCTTGAAAAGCTTTCAAATGAAGAAGTTCGTGTTAAAGTTATTCATGGTGGTGTTGGTGCGGTTAACGAATCAGACGTTATGCTTGCTAATGCATCAAATGCTCTCATTGTCGGCTTTAACGTTCGTCCTGACCCTGTTGCAGAAGCAAATGCAGAGCGTGACAAGGTTGAAATGAGAATGTACCGAGTTATTTACGATTGTATTGAAGAAGTTGAAGCAGCTATTAAAGGTATGCTTGCTCCCAAATTCCGCGATGTTGAAATGGGTAAAGCAGAGGTTAGAAGCGTGTTCAAACTTTCAAGTGCAGGTACAATTGCAGGTTGCTATATCATTGATGGTAAAATCACAAGAAACTGCAAAATCCGTGTTGTTCGTGACGGTATTGTTGTATTTGAGGACGAAATTTCCTCACTCAAACGTTTCAAAGATGACGTTAAAGAGGTTGCAACAGGTTACGAATGCGGCGTAGGTCTTCAGAAGTTCAATGATATCAAAGAGGGAGATATTCTCGAAGGTTATATCACCGAGGAGTATAAAGACTAAATCCAAATCTTCAGGCACATTGTAGCATTTTTCTGACTCGAAATATCTGTATATTCCTTCGTCAGAAGGAATGCCACACTGCACCTAAATCTTTGAATTTCAGATAAGTGTTTGGATATAGGTTTAAGTAAAAATTTTTAACAATTAGGAGTTAAAATGGGAACTTATAAACAAAATCGTACAGCAGAGGATATAAAGCGCGAAATTGCCGCTATTGTGAGAGAACTTAAAGACCCCAGAATTTCTGACCATCTTATAAGTGTTGCAAGAGCAGATGTTGCGGGCGATTTATCCTATGTAAAAGTATATGTAAGCGCTGTTGAGGGCATTGAGGTAGCTAAAGGTGCTACCAAAGCCCTTACAGGAGCTACGGGACTTGTGCGCCGGGAGGTTGGTAAGCGTCTCGGTCTTCGCAAAACCCCCGAAATTAAATTCGTTGCCGATGACTCTATTGAGTACGGTATGAATATTGTTAAAAAACTTGAAGAGATTTCAAGCGAATTTACCGATGATTGAGGAAAATTTATGGTAATTGATTTAAAACAATGTGCAGCTCTTATCAGAGAACACAATGAATTTGTCATTATTTCCCACGAACACCCGGATGGTGATACTTTAGGGTCTGCTTTTGCTCTTGCAGCGATACTCAGAACAATGGGTAAAAAGCGAGTTGTGAAATGTAGCGATAAAATCCCTAAGGATTTCTACTATATGACTGATTCCTATGTTGCTGATGATGTAACTGATCCATATATCGTTACTGTGGATGTTGCAGACGAAAAACTTTTAGGCAATATGGTATCCTTGTATGGTGGAAAGGTCGATTTATGTATTGACCATCATGTTTCCAACACATATTATGCAAAAAACACCTTTGTTGAAGACAGAGCTGCGGCTTGCGGAATTATTTATGAGTTGGCGTTAGAGTTAGGGATTGAACCTGATTTGTATATGAGAGAATGTATATATACAGGCATTTCAACAGATACAGGTTGTTTCAGATATCAGAATACAACACCCCAGACTCTCAGAATTGCTGCTGACCTTATGGAAAAAGGCATTGATTCCAAAAAAATAAACAAGCTTATGTTTGAAACAAAAACCAAAAGCTTTTTGGAGTTGGAATTACTGGCAAGAAAAACTCTTGAATATCATTTTGATGGCAAGTGCGCAATTATAACTTTAACGCAGTCAATGTATAAAGAAAGTGGTTCAAGTGAGCATGAATGTCATCCTATAACTGCTCTCCCCCGTCAGATTGAGGGAGTACTTGTTGGTGCTGTTATTAAAGAGAAAGAAGATGGCACATTCGGCATCTCTGTTCGTACTGAGGGAGAGATGGATGCATCTGAAATTTGTAGTCATTTAGGTGGCGGCGGTCATAAGGGTGCCGCAGGTGCAAGCTTTTCCTGTTCTTACGAAGAGGGAAAAGCCCGATTACTTAATGTTATAAAAACTGCATTGGATGGTTTAAATCAATGACGGGAATAATACCTCTCAAAAAAGGTGAAAATATTACATCTTTTTTTGCAGTAAATAAAGTCAGAAGGATACTTGGGGAGAAAAAGTGCGGTCATACGGGTACACTCGACCCCAATGCAACAGGGGTGCTGCCCATAGCAATGGGTGGTGCAACTCGCTTTATTGAACTTCTGCCCACGCATAAAAAAGCCTACAAAGCAACTTTTAAGACAGGTTTTTGTACTGATACATTGGATATATGGGGCACAGTAACAGAAACTTTCAATAAAGAGGTAAGCTTTGAGGAAATAGAAAAAACGACTTTTGAATTCAAAGGGGAAATAGAACAATTGCCCCCTATGTATTCAGCAATCAAAAGAGACGGAGTTCGTCTTTATGAGCTTGCTCGACAGGGAATTGAAGTGGAAAGAACTCCCAGAAAATGCGAGATTTATGAGCTTTCAGTCAGCGAAGCTGAAAATGGCGAATATTCTCTTTATTGCGAGTGCTCCGCAGGAACATATATAAGAACGCTTATAAATGATATTGGTGAAAAGTTGGGTTGCGGTGCAACCATGACTTCTCTTTGCCGTACATTTGCTTGCGGAATAGAATTTGCAGAGTGTTTTACTATTGAAGAATTAACTCAGTTAAAAGGAAACGGCGACATTGAAAAAGCAGTTATCCCTTTGGAGAAATTGCTTTTAGAATATCCTGAAATTCAGGTTACGGAAAATCAGGCAAAAAGATTTTCCAACGGCGGAAGTCTTATGAGAGAAAGACTTCGTAATTTAAAAGAAAACGGAATTTACCGAGTTTATGGTAATGGTGAGTTTTTAGGTTTAGGAGAACTTACTGATACAGATTTATTGGTGAAAAGAGTTTATAACAATGTTTGATAAAAAGACGGTGCTTGTGGCACTTGGTACTTTTGATGGTCTTCATTTGGGTCATAAAAAAGTGCTTTTAAGCGATACAACTGAATATGATGAGAAAATCGCTTTGATGTTTACCGAGCACCCTCAAAAAACTCTTTCAGGTGATGCACCGGGTGAACTTATTACCGACACAAAGCGAAATGAACTTTTAAAACAATGGGGATATTCTTCCGAATTCCTTGATTTCAGTGAAATTTCAAATCTTTCTCCCGAAGAATTTGTTGATAGAATTCTTGTTGGAAAGTTTAGCGCAACAGCTCTTTGCTGTGGGTTTAATTATCGTTTCGGCACAGGAGCAAAAGGAGACGTTTCTCTTTTGAAACAGCTTTGTGCCGAAAGAGAAATTGAACTTACAGTTTGTAGTGAGGTTGATTTTGACGATGCACCCATCAGCTCAACAAGAATAAGAGAATGCCTTAAAAAAGGTGATGTGAGAACAGCCAATAAAATGTTGGGAAGATATTTTTCCTATGATTTCAAGGTTGTTCACGGTGATGCTCGTGGAAGAATTTTGGGTTCACCTACAATCAATCAGTTTTTTAGCGATAATTTTACCGTTGCCGAGTATGGGGTATATGCTTCATTTACTATTGTTAACGGAAAAAAATATATTTCCGTTACCAATATTGGCGTTCGTCCCACAATAGAGGGTGAAAGTGAAAAGCGAAGCGAAACCAATATTGTTGGCTTTGACGGTGATTTATACGGACAAAATATTGAAGTATTTCTTGTTGAAAAATTAAGAGGCGAAATGGCGTTTAAATCCCTTGATGAATTAAGCGCAAGAATTTCTGCCGACAGAGAAAAAGCAACAGAAATCATTAAAAAGGAGTTTCAAAATGAATTTTAAAAACAAAATCAAAGTAGCTCCCTCAATTCTTTCTGCAGATTATGCAGATTTAAAAAATGAAATAGAAAAAGTAAAGGTTGCCGGGGCAGATATGCTCCATGTGGATGTTATGGATGGTCATTTTGTACCGAATATTTCAATTGGACCACCTGTTGTAAAATCTATAAGAAAAGCAACCGATATGTTTCTTGACTGCCACCTTATGATAAGCAATCCTTACGATTATATTGAAAGTTTTGCAGCTTCAGGTGCAGATTTGATTGGTTTCCACATTGAAAGTGAAAGCGATGTGGAGAAAACTTTAGAAAAGATAATAAATGCAGGGGTTAAACCTGCATTGGTAATAAAGCCGAAAACTCCTGCTGAGGCAGTTTTCCCCTATTTAGAAAAACTTGCAATGGTTCTTGTTATGACAGTTGAGCCCGGTTTTGGCGGTCAGTCATTTATGAGCGATATGCTCCCAAAAATCAAAGCAATAAGAGAAAAAGCAAATCAGGTAAATCCCGATTTGCTCATTCAGGTTGATGGCGGAATTGTTCCCGAAACTGCAAAATTATGTGTTGAAGCAGGTGCAGATGTACTTGTTTCGGGCAGTTACATTTTTGGTGCGGAAAATATAGAAAATGCTATTAATTCTTTAAGATAAAGAGGTTCCGTATTCATATATTTTTGAAATTTCCCACTCGGTACTGCTGTTTGCATTCCCGAATTCGCATAAAATATGTAAGATTTTTTCCGAAAAGGTTAATTTCGGACGAATTATTATGTAAAGACAGTTTTTGTATTTATAGGGTTCAGACTTTTTTATAAAATCTGTCAGTTTTGTAACTATCTTCAGGCAGTCGATGAAGGAGTTTTCATCCCAAGGGCAAAAAAGAATGGGTTCGGATTCTTTTTTCATAATAAGTCGCTTTTTGTTTTTGGAATCTGCAAAGGGCGAATTAGTAAAATGCAGAATACACCCGCCATCCTCTGAAGGTGCAACTTCTATAAGAAGCTTGCCGTCAGTATCAACGGATTTTCCTAAAGTTTTTCTTGCTTTGTCAAGAATTGTCCATATAACACGGCGGGTTTCAATATTTGAATAATCCATTTCGTCGTATGTAATGTCAAGGTCACTCATATCTGTTTGCGATAAGGTAACAGTGATTTTTTCTTCGCCGTTGGATTCGATTTTCATTTTCTTCCCCCCAAAGTCAATGTGTTGTGGTACTAATATCATAATACTCAAACAGCTTGGTTACAATGATAAAATATTGGAAAGGAATTTTCTTATGAAATTTGCAGTCAGCAGTTACAGTTTAAGTTCCCTCGTTTCAAAAGGTGAGGCAACAGAAAAAGAGTTAATTTCAATTGCAAAAGAGCTTGGTTTTGACGGAATTGAGTTTGCAGAAATACATACTCCCGACGGAATGTCAAAACTTGAATATGCAAAAGAGCTTAAAGCAGAATGTGAAAAGGTTGGAATTGTTTCCGTTCAGTATTCTGTTGGTGCAGATTTTTTGTATGGATCCAATGGGGATTTACAAAAAGAAACAGAAAGACTTAAAGGTGAGGTTGATATTGCAGTTGCTTTGGGTGTTCAGGGTATGCGCCACGATGCAACAGGCGGTTTTTGTGGTGAAGAAAAGAAATATAAAGGCTTTGAGCAGGCTTTACCAAGAATAGTTGAGGGTTATAGAGCGGTTACTGAATATGCTGAAACCAAGGGCATCAAGACAATGATTGAAAATCATGGCTATTTCTGTCAGGACAGTGACAGAGTTGAAAGAATTATAACCGGTGTTTCTCACAGAAATTTCGGAGCGCTTATTGATATAGGTAATTTCCTTTGTGCAGATGAAAATCCTGTTAATGCCGTTTCAAGACTTGCACCATTTGCATCTTATGTTCACACAAAAGACTTCCATATAAAAAGTGGTAGCGAGTTTGCTCCACAGGATTGCTTCTTTAAAACCCGCGGTGGTAATTATTTAAGAGGGGCAGTTTTAGGTCACGGAAACGTTCCCGTTTTGCAGACCTTGAGCATTTTAAAGGATAGCGGATATAATGGTTTTATAACCCTTGAATTTGAGGGTTGTGAGGAAGCCAAAAACGCTTGTAAATGGGGACTTAATACACTTAAAAATATTTGTAATTATTTAGATTGGTAAGTATGATTGATTTTGATAAAAAAGTAATTCTCGCTTCTGCTTCTCCCAGAAGACAAGAACTTATAAAATTGATTTTTGATAGTGTTGAGATATTACCTGCCGATTGTGATGAGACTCTTCCTGTGGAAATCGGTGCTCGTGAAGCGGTAGAATATCTTTCTCAAATAAAAAATGAGGCGTCCGCAAAATTAACGGAAAAAGAGAATTTAATCATTTCTGCTGATACTGTTGTTGCAGTTGATAATGAAATTCTCGGCAAACCCGTTGATAAAGAAGATGCCCGCAGAATGATTTCCCTTTTAAGCGGAAAGGTCCATCAGGTGTATACAGGTGTGACGCTCTCTTTAAACGGAAGAACAAAAACATTCAGCGAGAAAACAGATGTTGAGTTTTATGACTTGACAGAAAAGGAAATTGAAGAATATATAAACTCTTCTGAACCCTATGACAAAGCGGGAGCTTACGGTATCCAGGGTAAAGCAGGATTGCTTGTTAAAGGTATAAACGGCGACTACTATAATGTTGTAGGTTTTCCGATTGCAAGACTTAAAAGAGAGATTCAGAATTTTATAAGATAAAATAAGTTGTAAAGGTGGTGCTTTTTTTGGCAGAGAAAACAAAAGAAGTTTATGTTGAACCCCAAGTAACTGAAGAAGACATTGAAAAACAGAGAAGACAGCAGGAAAAGGAATACCTTGGTCCTCGTGAAATGGCTGCGTACATAATTTCAGGTATTGGTGACAAAAACTGGGAAACCTTTAACGGTAACAATGAGTTTTTCTATACCACAACATTCCAGCATGTCAGCCCTATAACCTTGAGTGTGGCACAGTCGTTTTGTAGTATTCTTGATACTTTTGATAATGCAATATCAGGACCAATTCTTGACAGAACACGTACCCGTTGGGGTCGAGTTCGTCCATATCTTGTGTTGACACTTCCTTTCTGGCTTTTTTCAGCAATTATGCCCTATATTTTGCCCGACGGACTTTCGCAGGCAACACTTTTGGGTCTTTTTCTTGTTATAAGATATGTTGGTTCAATTTCCAACTCATTCTATACACCGGCTTATCAGGCGGTTCTTTATAACCTGACTCCCAATGTAAATGAACGAAACAAGCTCATTGCGGCAGATACTTATGTTGATCTTTTTGGTGTATGGTTGCCATCACTGTTCCCGTTCTTTGTTGACTATTTGCCACGAACAATACCAACAAGAAACATTTATCTTGTAGGTGCGCTTATCTTTATGGCACTTGTTGTTGTTTTCCGTGTGTTTGGTTTCTTCAGTCTCCGTGAAAGAGTTCCGCTTGCTTCCCGTGAGGAAATGAACAGCACCAGCGTCTGGAAGTCTGTTAAGCAGGTTGCATCCTGTCGTCCTATGTGGGCGCTTATGGCAAAGAACTTCTGTGGTATGGGTAAGGGTACAGGTCAGAGCGTTGCAAACTATTTCTGGCTTAACTGTACAGGTAAGCTTTCCAATGCAGCAATTTCCGGCTTGTTTACAGGACTTCCCAGCTATTTTGTTTTACCCTTTGCTAATAAATGGGCAAAAAAAATCGGTGTCAAAAAGCTTTCTGTATTAGCTTATGGCTATTGCGGTATTGTTTATCTTATAATGTACTTTATCGGATATAAACCTACGGATAATAATATCATTAACCTGATTATTATTGTAGTCGGTCTTACATTTGCAGGTGCTATGAACTCTGTTCAGCGTTTCTGCGGAACAGCTCTTCAGGGCGATTTGTATGATTATGTTGAGTGGAAAACAGGTATTCGTAATGAGGGTATGATGAGTGCAGCTATGGGTTATATCACTCTTATTACAAACAATATTTCAACAATTCTCAGCGGTATTATTATTGCGGCAATTAAATATGAACCCCTTATCAACTCTTACGGAGTTGTTATTCCTCAGACAGACCCGAGTATGCTTAATGCAATCTGGGCAGTATTTACTCTTGCTCCCGCTTTCGGACGAATCGGTAAGGCAATTTCTCTTTCTTTCTTCAATGTTGATGGAAAGGTAAGAGCGCAGATGATGGAAGACCTTGCAGTTTCAAGAGCGGCAAAATTAAAGAGCAGAACAGGCGATTCATCAACAGAATCAAATGAAAACTAATCAAATGGAGATGCTATTATGAGAATAGTAGTTAAAGTTGGCACATCGACACTTGCTCACAGTACGGGTTGCCTTAATATTCGCCATATTGAAGAGCTTTGCAAGGTTCTTTCTGACCTTAAAAATGCAGGTAATGAAGTAATTCTTGTTTCTTCAGGTGCTATCGGAATGGGAATCGGTAAGCTCTCTCTTAAAGAGAAACCCACCGATATGCCCACAAAACAGGCAGCGGCAGCAGTAGGGCAATGCGAGTTGATGTATGCCTACGATAAACTTTTTTCTGAATATAATCACACAGTTGCACAGATTCTTCTTACCGGTCTTGATTTGGAAGACCCCACAAGATATCACAATATCAAGAATACAATGAACAGACTTCTTGAACTTAATGTGCTCCCGATTATCAACGAAAATGACACGGTTAATACTGATGAAATTTCAGTTGGCGATAACGATACTTTAGGCGCAATTGTAGCAGTGAGTATGCACGCAGATTTACTTGTTATGCTTTCTGATATTGATGGACTTTATACTGCTGACCCAAGGAAAGATAAAAATGCAATTCTTCTTTCCGAAATCACAGAAATCACTCCCGAAATTGAGGGTTTGGGCGGAAAAAGCGGAACAAATCTCGGCACAGGCGGTATGGCAACAAAACTTTCTGCTGCAAAAAAATGTATTGCAAGAGGAACAGATGTTGTTATTGCAAATGGTTCTTCACCTGCTGTTCTTTATGATATTATGGATGGCAAAAAGGTAGGAACAAGATTTATTTCAAAGAAATAAGGGATTTTTATGAAATCAACATTTGATATTTTAAAGGAAGCAAAGGCAGCTAAGTCTGTCCTTTGCTCTCTTAATACAGAAGATAAAAATAAAGCACTTTTGAAAATGGCGGATGCGTTGGAAGAGAATTGCGATGCAATTCTTCAGGCAAATGCTAAAGATATGGAAAAGGCAAAGGGAACAATTTCTGATGTTATGCTTGACAGACTTTGTCTTACTAAAGAGCGTATAAAAGGTATGGCAGACGGAATCCGTGAGGTTGTGGAATTGCCCGACCCTGTTGGTGAGATTCTTGCAAGAGTTGAAAGACCAAGCGGAATAATTGTTGAAAAAACTGCCGTTCCTATGGGTGTTGTAGCAATTATTTATGAAAGTCGTCCCAATGTAACATCAGACGCGGCGGCACTTGCTCTTAAAAGCGGTAATGTCTGTGTTCTTCGTGGGGGCAAAGAAGCTTTCCTTTCTGCAGATGCTATTGTAACTGCCATGAGAAAAGGGCTTGTATCTTTAGGTCTTCCCGAAACACTTATAAATCTCGTTCAGGATACAACAAGACAGAGTGCAAACGAGCTTATGAACGCGGTAGGGTATGTAGATTTGCTTATCCCGCGCGGTGGTGCAGGTCTTATTAAAGCTGTTACGGAAAATGCAAAAGTTCCTTGTATTCAGACCGGAACAGGTATTTGTCATATTTATATTGATGATAATGCCGATATAGAAAAGGCACTTAATATAGTTGAAAATGCAAAAACAAGCAGACCATCTGTTTGTAATGCAGCAGAAGTTCTTATTGTAAACAGTAAAATTGCAGAATCTTTTTTACCACTTTTGAAAGAAAGAATTGTCGATAACAGGGAAAAAGAGGGTAAAAATCCCGTTGAATTGCGTCTTGATAACAAAGCAGAAAAGATAATTGACGGCAAAGGCGCAGGAGAAAATGATTTCGATACAGAATTTCTTGATTATATTCTTGCGGTTAAAATTGTCGACTGTGTTGAAGAAGCAATTGAACACATTTCTGTTCATTCAACAGGACATAGTGAAGCAATTGTTACACAAAACAGTGAAAATACAGAAAGATTTACTCGCGGTGTAGATAGTGCGGCAGTTTATGTAAATGCTTCAACTCGTTTTACTGATGGCGGAGAATTTGGTTTAGGCTGCGAAATGGGCATTTCAACCCAGAAACTTCACGCAAGAGGACCAATGGGATTAAAAGAGTTAACTACATATAAATTTATTATAAAAGGCGACGGACAAATTCGTTGAAAGGGATGACTTTAATGAAAAAAATCGGCTTTATCGGTTGCGGAAATATGGGTGGAGCCCTTGCAAGAGCGGCAATTAAATCTGTTGGTGCAGAAAATATTTTCGTGTATGATATAGATTCTCAGAAAGCGAAGGATTTTTCTGAAGAAACAGATGTAAATATTGCAGATGCAGAATATATTGTGCTTAATTGTGATTACATTTTTCTCGGAGTTAAACCTCAGATGCTCAAAGTACTTTTTGAGAAACTGTCACCTGTAATTGAAGAAAGAACAACAGATTTTGTTCTTGTTTCGATGGCAGCAGGTGTTTCGCTTACTTCCCTTAATGCTATGGCACAGGTGGACTGCCCCATAATAAGAATAATGCCTAATATGCCCGTTAGCGTTGGCGAAGGTATGGTTCTTTATACTTCAAACGAGTTTGTTTCCAAAGAAGACCTTGATGGTTTTATTGATGCTATGAAATATGCAGGTCGTCTTGATAAAATTGAGGAAGAAAAAATCGATGCGGCAAGCTGTGTTTCCGGTTGTGGCCCTGCATTTGTTTTTATGTTCTGTGAAGCTCTTGCAGATGGTGCAGTTGAATGTGGTCTTCCTCGTGATAAAGCGCTTCTTTATGCGGCACAAACTCTTATCGGCTCTGCCGAGATGCTTATAAAAACAGGGGAGCACCCCGGTAAACTTAAAGATGCGGTTTGCAGTCCTGCAGGAAGCACTATTGAGGGTGTAAAAGCATTAGAAAACGGTGCATTCAGAGCAAGTGCTATGGAGGCAATAAGAAAGGCTTACGAACGAACACTTGAATTAGGAAAATAAAAAATCGCTGACTTTTATGTCAGCGATTTTTAACTATATAAGGTTACTTAACTGATGTTCTTCCAACAAGATAGTCTAAAGAAACGTCAAAGAGGTCAGCAATTTTAATAAGTATTTCAAGTTTAGGTTCTCTCGTCATTAATTCATAGTTTTGATAAGTCTTTTCTGTAATATCACAATATATTGCAACTTGGCATTGTGTTAAACCCTTTTCTTTTCTGCATTGTTTTAATCGGTCTGAGAGAATTTTTTTCATAACTTTCACCTACAATTGTTCTTGACAAATTTAGTATAGAAAATTATAATCAAGAATATACCAACGATTGTGGGTGAGAGGGGATTTGAAGGTGATAGGGTGGCAGAAATTTGTCTTGATTGTTGGAACGAATTGACAGGCAAAAAATATACCAAAAGGAAGTATATACTCTCTGAAAACTTGGATTTGTGTGAAAATTGCGGAGAATATAAAAATGTTATTGTTGTTGAACGAAAATGCTATTGTTTCAATATGATAAAAAGAAAATTTAAAAAATAAATTCGGAGTGGGTAAATCCCGCTCTTTTATTTTTGTGATTATAACATTTAAATTTATTGAAATAGCAATCTCAATATGTTACAATTAAAATGTAGGAATTTTGGCTTTGGGGTGATTCTACATGATAAAAGCGGCGGTTTTTGACCTTGACCATACTCTGTTTGACCGCTACGGAACAATAAAAAAAATTGCACCGCAAATTGTTACTTCTTTAAATGTGGCAGAAGGTGTAACTGCGGAAATTTTTGCAGAAGAACTTACTTATGCGGACAAGCAGTTTGTTCATAAGGGTTGGCAAAAAATTCACGAATATCTTGTGAACAAAAATATGTTCAGGGTTGCTCCAACCTATGAGGAATATGTTCAATGTGTTTTGAAAAGTTTTAAAACAACTACGGTTAAATACGATTTTGCAATTCCTGTTTTAAAAGAAATAAAAAAAATGGGAATTAAAACTGCTCTTATAACAAACGGAAATCCGGAGCTTCAGAATTTTAAAATAATGTCTTTGGGAATGACGGACTGTTTTGATGAAATTATAATCAGCGGCGAAACTAATTATGAAAAGCCGGATGTAAGAATTTTTCAGTTAATGGCAAGAAGTCTGGGAATAAAACCTTGTGAAATGCTTTATATTGGAGACCATCCCGTAAATGATATCGATGGTTCAAGAAATGCAGGTTGCATACCCGTATGGGTAAAAACTACAGGTACATGGACTTTTCCGGAAGTGGAAAAACCCGATTTACAGGTTGAAACAGTAAAAGAAATACCAAATCTGATAAAAACACTAAACGAAAGGTAAGAATTTATGAAGGGTTCAAGCTTTTTACCCATAAGCGCTAAGGAAGTTGAAGAGCGTGGCTGGGCAGAAGTTGATTTTGTATATGTTTGTGGCGATGCTTATGTTGACCACCCCTCTTTCGGTGCAGCTATAATTACCCGTGTTCTTGAAGAGCAGGGGTTTAATGTGGCTTTTCTCGCCCAACCCAAATTTAATAACAGCGAAGATTTCAAACGTTTCGGTAAGCCACGTTTAGGCTTTCTTGTCAGTGCTGGTAATATAGATTCAATGGTAGCTCACTATACAGTTGCCAAAAGAAAAAGAAACTATGACTATTATTCTCCCGGGGGTAAAACGGGTCTTCGTCCCGACAGGGCAACAGATGTTTACTGTCACCTTATAAGAGAAGCATATCCGGACACGGCAATTATCATTGGCGGTCTTGAAGCATCACTTCGAAGATTTGCCCATTATGATTATTGGAAAGATGAGGTTATTGAAAGCGTCCTTGTGTCATCGGGTGCAGATATTCTCACATATGGTATGGGAGAAAATATTATAAGAAAAATTGCATATCTTCTTGACAAGGGCGTGCCTGTTTCCAAAATACGTGATGTAAGAGGTACGGTGTGGCTTGGTAATCGTGATGATAAAATTCATTTTGATTATTCAGGTGAGTGGGATTTTAATAAACTAAAAGCTGATAAAGATTATTATGCAAAAGCATTTTCTGTTCAATATAAAAATCAGGACAGCGCGTACGGAAAAGCGTTGGTAGAATATTACGGAGATAAAATGCTCGTGCAAAACCCACCTATGCCACCACTTGAAAGGGAAGAGCTTGATGCGGTTTATGATTTGCCCTTTATGAGAGATTATCACCCATCTTATGAAAAACAGGGGGGCGTTCCCGCAATTACAGAGGTGCAATTTTCTCTCACTCATAATCGCGGTTGCTTTGGTGGATGTAATTTCTGTGCTCTCGCTTTCCATCAGGGCAGAAGTGTTCGTTCAAGAAGTATTGAAAGCGTTGTCAATGAGGCAAAACTTTTAACAGAAAGAAAAGATTTTAAAGGCTATATAAATGATGTTGGCGGACCTACTGCAAACTTCCGTCATCCTGCTTGTGAAAAGCAGCTCAAAAGCGGTGTTTGTGCAGATAAAAAATGCCTTGCGCCCGAACCATGCAAAAATTTAAAAGCAGACCACAGTGAATATATTGAATTGCTTTCACAAATCGAAAGATTACCCAAAGTTAAAAAAGTTTTCATTCGTTCGGGTATCAGATATGATTATCTTAATGCGGATAAAACGCCATCAGGTAACGCTTTTTTCAAAAAGCTTGTAAAAGACCATGTGAGTGGTCAGTTGAAGGTTGCCCCCGAGCATTGTTCGGGTAATGTTTTACGACTCATGGGAAAGCCCGATTTCAAGATATATGAAAAATTTAAAGACAGATATTTTGAATTAACAAAAAGCTTCGGTATGGAGCAGTATCTTGTTCCTTATCTTATGTCAAGTCACCCGGGAAGTACTCTTTCCGATGCAGTGAAGCTGGCGGAATATATTAAGCGGTGGAATTATAATCCCGAGCAGGTGCAGGATTTTTACCCTACACCGGGCACTGCTTCAACAGTTATGTTCTATACGGGAATTGACCCTTTTACAATGAAAGAGGTTTATGTTCCCAAAACTCCCGAAGAAAAGCGTATGCAAAGAGCACTTTTACAATGTGGGGACCCCAAAAATGCGGACTTAGTGAGAATTGCTCTTAAAAAATGTCACAGAGAAGACCTTATCGGTTATGATAAAAAATGTCTTGTCAAACCATCCTATAAAGATAGAGTTGAACAGGCGAAAAAGCAGAATGCTTCAAGAAATAATAAAAATCAAAGCCGAAGAGGTAACGGTAGAAACACCTCAAAAGGAAAGAGGAGATAAAATGCAACTCTTGAAAATAGATAAAGAGAATTATGTCGGTCAGGCAGACCCATTTATTCTCAAGCACAATGATAAATATTATATTTATACCACAGGCGATGATGGTCTTTATGCCCATTCCTGCGACAGTCTTTTAGGAGATTGGAAGTTTGAGGGAAGAATTTTTACAATAGAGGGAAAGGATCATTTCTGGGCACCATCTGCTATTTACCATGAGGGTAAATTCTATATTTATTTCTCTTTTGAATATTATGATGTAGAGCCCGACCAGGGCGGACATCATCAGGCAATGCATGTTATTGAAAGCGAAAATCCCTTAGGACCTTTCTCAGAGGCTAAAAATATTTTAACACCATTTTCAATAGATTCTCACATTGTAAAAACTGATGAGGGTTTGTTCCTTTTCTATTCTCCCAATACTTTTGAGGGTAAGAGAATAGGTACATATATTGTAGTTCAGAAAATGGCAGATCCCTATACGCCTATAGGTGAGCCTGTTCCCGTTGTTAAGGCTTCCATTGATGAAGAAATTTTCTGCCGTAATCGATATAAAGAGGGTCAGCATTGGCACACAATTGAGGGTGCTTATTGGTTCCAAGAGGGTGAATGGCAGTACCTTATGTACAGTGGCGGTCGCTATGAGGATGAGACTTATTTTGTAGGCTATGCGGTTGCAAAAACAACAGAGCAGGATTTAACAAAGGTCAAATTCAATAAAATGCCCGATGATAACACTTACGCTCCTCTTCTTCGCAGTAATGATTGGGAAGAGGGAACAGGTCATAATAGTGTTATAAAAGAAGACGGACAGTATTATATTGTTTACCACGCAAGAAATACTGTGGCAGACGGACTTAACGGCGACAGAAGAAATGCAAGAATTGCGAAGATGCACGTTGAAGACGGTAAAATATGGGTTGAAAGATACCCCGACCATATATAAGAGGTGAAAAAATGATTATTGATGAACTTGTTGGTTTTTCCAACCTTTACGGTAGTAATGAAGAGCTTGTTCTTGCAGGTGGTGGTAACACATCTGCAAAGGACGGCGATATCATGTATATAAAAGGTTCCGGTACTCGCCTTGCAGATATTACTGCAGAGGGTTTTGTTAAAATGAGTCGTAGTAAAATTGCAGAAATTTTTACTAAAACTTACCCCGATAATGATAAAGAAAGAGAAGCGCTTTCTCTTGCAGATTTAATGGCTGCAAAACTTCCTGAACAGGAAAATAAAAGACCAAGTGTTGAAACAACACTTCACTCACTTTTCCCTCACACCTTTGTTTTGCACTTGCATCCTGCACTTGTTAACGGAATTACTTGTTCTCTTGATGGGGAAAAAGCTGCAAAAAAACTTTTTGGTGACAGTGTTTTATGGATTGAGCCTTGTAAACCCGGTTACACTCTTGCAAAAAAATGCTGTGATACATTAAAAGAATATAAAGAAATTTTTGGCAGAGACGCAGATTTCCTTCTTCTTGCAAATCATGGTATTTTTATTGCAGATAATACTGTTGATGGTTTGGGTGAAAAACTGTATTCCGTGATGGCAAAAATCCGTTCGGTTGCAGAAAAAGAAGCGGATTTATCTGTTGGAAAATTTGACGGAGATAAAGCACAAGAGATTTTTAACGAGTTTTGTGATGTTTTTGGTGAGGACAGTGTTATTACATACGAACCCTCTGCAGTTTCATTGGAATATGCAAAAGACAAAGAAAGTTTCAATAAAATTTATGAACCATTTAACCCTGACCAGATAGTTTATTGCAAGCCTTACCCTGTATATATCGAAAATAAAGAAGATATAAAAAATGCGGTTAAGGATTACAAAGATAAAAATGGTTTCTTGCCTAAAATTTTCTTTGTAAAAAATTGCGGCCTTTATGCAATTGATTATTCCGAAAAGGGAAGCGAAACTGCGGCAGCACTTTTCAATGATGCAATGAAGATTGCAGTTTATGCTGAAAACTTTGGCGGAGCAAGGCATCAGAGCCAAGAATTAACAGATTTCATCGTAAATTGGGAAGCAGAAAGCTATCGTAGCAAACAACAATGATTATTCCCACAATAAAATAAACAAAAAAAGCCTGTATTATTTATGGAATGTTCCAAAAAATAATACAGGCTCTTTATTTTGTTGGCTTTTTCATAATTATATGCTAAAATCAATGATGTATAAAAATGATTTCACAGAAATCATAAAGGAGGAGAAAAAGTTGGCAGAAAAACAAATGAAACTTAACTATAAGAAGACCATTCTTACAGGTTTCGGATTTCTTGCAACATCAATTGCATGGGCTATTTATGACCCATACATAACAAAAATTCTTAACAAAATTCTTTCTGAAAGTGATTTCATCACCAGATTGAGTAATGCTATTGCAGATGCAGTTCCGTGGATTGGTGAATTTTCAGAAGCTCAGGGTAATGCAGTTTCCCTTGGTGGCGGATTTACACTTGTTCCATTGTTTATCGGTATCATTATGACCTTTGATAACATTTTTGGTGTTATTTTTCAGCCCACATTCGGTAAACTTTCCGATAACTGCCATTCAAAATTAGGTAAACGCCGTCCCTTTATTGTGACTTGTGCACCTATTTCAGCACTTCTTTTTGCACTCATTCCTATAGTTGCCCTTAATACAACAGGTGCAATGCAACTTCCCCTTACTATGATAACAGTTATTTTATTTGTGTTCTCTATGTCTTTGTGGAGAGCGCCGGTAGTTGCTCTTATGCCCGACCTTACACCTCCCGAACTTCGTTCAGAGGGTAATGCAGTTATTAACCTTATGGGTGGTATTGGTTCTGCAGTTGGTATGGTTGCAGGTACTCTCGGTATCATTCTCTGCACAATTTTTACAGGTCACAGCAAAGCAGAAATCACAGCAGATGAAACTCTTTCATTCCCCTATGTTTTCATTGTTGGTTCTGTTGTTATGATTATCGGCATGCTCGTTCTTCTTTTCTTTGTTAAAGAAGAGGATACAAGCATTAAGCTTAAAGGCGAATTAAATCAATATGCAGACGCTAAAGCCAAAAAGAAAGCTGCTAAAGAAGAAGCAAAAGCTCAGAAAGCTGCTCTTAAAGCAATCAAGCTTTCAAAGGCGGAAAGAAAGAGTCTTATCTTTATGCTTGGCACTCTTTTCTTCCTTTTCTGCGCAGCAAATGCTATTACAACATTCTTCTCATTGTTTGCTCAGGAAATCCTTCATATGATTACCTCAAAAGCAACAATCGTTATGCTTATTTTTGCAGTTTGCTCGGGTCTTGCCGCTCTTCCTGCAGGAAAAATGGGTAAAAAAGTCGGCAGAAAGAAAACCATTATGGCGGGTCTTGCAGTGTTCCTTGCTGCATTCGTTGTTTTCTTTGGTGTGTTTGTTGGTATGCTCGGAAGCAAAAATCTTACGATTAACAATTATGTCAAAGTAAATAACGCTTATATCGCAATTGACGATAACATCAATGCCTACAATGCTCAGGTAAGTGACATTGCAGAAGCTGAAGGCAGAGAACTTGCAGACGATGAAGTTCTTAATATGTCAGGTTATGTTGCATATAAAACAGAGGGTACAGATGTTGCTGGTCACTATGCAGAATTTGATAAATACCTTGTCCAAAATGCAGGTGAAGGTATTTATGATGCAGTAATTTCTGTTGCTCAAGAAGTTCTTGTTAACGGAGAAACTGATTTTGCAAATGCTTTAACAGTAGTAACTCAGACTGTTGATAGCGTTACAAAAGTTCTTCAGATTCTTATTTATCCCGTTCTTGTTCTTGCAGGTGCGGCAAATATGTTTATCACCGTTAATACTCTTCCCCTTGTTCTTGAAATCGGTGGTGTTGAAAAAGTTGGTACTTTCACAGGTTACTACTATACAGCAACATTCTCTGCTCAGATTGCATCTCCCATTATCTATGGTTTCATAAGAATGTTTGCAGGAACATATATGTCCTTGTTCTATTACAGCCCCATTATGTTTGCTATTGCAATCATACTCATTATGTTTGTAAAACACGGTGAGGCAGTGCCTGACGAAGTAATCAAAGAAGCACAAGACGCTGAATAAATAACAAAAAGATTTGCCCCCTTACAAATTCTTAATGAATTTGTAAGGGGGCAATTTTCATCTCTTAATAATATCTCATTAAAGCAACTACCTTACCGAGAATTATAACCTCATCTGTGATGATTGGTTCAAATTCGTCGTTTTCAGGTTGTAAACGGAAATGTCCGTTCTCTTTATAAAAGCGCTTAACAGTTGCTTCATCTTCAATCATAGCCACAACAATTTCGCCATTGGAAGCATAGGGTGTCTTTTCCGCAATAACAATATCGCCGTTAAGAATACCTGCCCACAACATACTCTCGCCACGTACTTTTAAAGCAAAGAGTGGTTTATCACGGGAAACTCTTCCTGTATAAGGAATGTATCCTTCAATCTGTTCAACTGCAAGAATGGGCATACCCGCTGTAACAGTACCCAAAAGGGGAACGTGGGTAACATTTTCTGCCTGACCGAGAATTCGGATTGACCTTTTAAGGAGTGGGTCGCGCATAATGTAACCCGCTTTTTCCAGAGCATCAAGGTTAGCCTGAACAGAAGATGTTGATTTAAGACCAACTGCGGCACCGATTTCTCTTACTGATGGAGGAACACCATCCTGAGAACGTTCTACTAAAAATTCATATATTCTTTTTTGGGTTTCGTTAATAGGTTCCATAAAATCACCTTTCCGAACAAATTTTCTGTTTCCTAAATGTATAATAACACATATATTTGAAAAAAGCAAACATTTGTTTGCAAAAAATGAAAAATTTTTCATATATTTTTAGAAAGTAACAAATTTTCTGTATGGGAGAGGTTGTATGTTCAAAATTTTCACATTCAGGCAAATAGCAATAATATCATTTTTTCTATGCTTGATTATGCTTTTGGGTTCATTTCTTAACACTTTATCACCTTATGTAGAGGTGTTTTCTGCAAATACAGAAGAAGTACCTATAATCATGTATCACCAGATAAGTGAGAATAAATCAATATGGGGTGATTATGTAATACCCATTTCTGTTTTAGAAGAGGATTTTCAATATATCAAAAACCACAACATAACCCCCATATCATTTGACCGATTGAAAAAATATGTGGAAAGGGGAGAAAAATTACCTGAAAAGCCTATAATCATAACTTTTGATGATGGAGAGAGAAGTTTTATAACAAAAGTGTTGCCGCTTATTGAAAAATATAACTATCCTGCTAATATGAATTTAGTGGGCTCTCTTGTTGAGCTATATACTAAAAATGGTGATACTGATGACAGATATGCATATCTGAATGAAGAAGACGTAAAAAAATTGGCGAAAAATGAATTAGTTTCTTTAGGTTGCCATTCTTATAATCTCCATTCATTAAGCGGTCGCAGAGGTATGGGTAAAATTTATGGAGAAAGTGAAGAGGAATATAAAAAACTAATATATAGTGATATAGAAAAATTTAATATTAATTTTCAACGTATTACGGGAAAGACAGCCGAGATTATTGCCTATCCATACGGAATAAAAAACGAGACTTTAAAAACTATTGTCAGAGAGAAAGGTTTTGAAATTACGCTTACTTGTCGCGAAGAAGTGAATAAAATATCAGTTGGCGGAAGTCTTGAAGAATTAGCCCGTTTTAATCGTCCTTACGGAAAGAGTAGTAAAAGTTTTTTTGAGAATATTTACAATGAGTAATACTCTTGTAAACAAAATATCTTTATGTTATTATAATTCAGTAAGGATGTAGATATTATGAATATTTATAAAAATATAGAGGAATTAGTAGGTAAAACGCCCCTTATGGAGCTTTCCAATATTATAAAAGAAGAAAATTTACAAGCTAATATATTTGCAAAATTAGAGTGCTTTAATCCAACAGGAAGCGCGAAGGACAGACCTGCTCTTCAAATGATTTTAAAAGCGGAAAAAGAGGGTGTTCTTAAAGAAAACAGCGTAATTATTGAACCCACAAGCGGTAATACAGGTATTGGTCTTGCGGCAATCGGAGCCTCAAAAGGCTATAAGATTATAATTGTTATGCCTGATACTATGAGTGAAGAACGGATTATGCTTATGAAAGCCTATGGTGCAGAGGTAGTACTGACCGATGGCAAAAAGGGCATGCAAGGCTCAATTGAGGAAGCTCAAAGACTTGCAGAAAAATATGAAAATTCGTTTATTCCCTCACAGTTTGATAACCCACAAAATCCCGAAGCTCATTATAAAACAACAGGACCTGAAATATGGAACGATACAGAGGGTAAGGTTGATATTTTTGTTGCTGGAATAGGTACGGGCGGAACACTTTCAGGTACGGGAAAATATCTTAAAGAGAAAAATCCCAATATTAAAGTTGTGGGCATAGAGCCTTTAAATTCACCGTTGCTTACAAAGGGAGTTTCAGGTTCTCACGCTATTCAGGGTATAGGAGCAAACTTTGTTCCCGAAAATCTTGATAGAAATGTTTATGACGAAATAATTGATGTTTCAAATGAAAATGCTTTTTGCTACGCTCGTAAAATGGCTCAAAAAGAGGGAATAGCAGTTGGTATTTCATCGGGTGCGGCTCTTTTTGGTGCAATTGAACTTGCAAAACGCCCCGAAAATAAAAATAAAAATATAGTCGTTGTGTTGACAGATACAGGTGAAAGATATCTTTCAACCCGACTTTATAAATGAGGTAAATCACATGGAAAGATTTTTGGAGTCAGTAGGATTGATAACGGGAACGGTTAAAAATCTTGAAGCAATAAACGGAGAATGCTTTCTAAAAAAGGATGCAGATAAAGAGCTAATCCCTAACAGAAAAGAAATTGTTAAAGTTATAAAAGATTTGCAATCACTTTTATTCCCCAACTATTTCAAACATAGTGAGGGTAGCGAAAATGTGCTTTCTCAGACAGAATTGCTACTTAATATTTATAACCGACTTATTGAACAGATAAAGGGTGCGTATGCTTTCAACGGGACTCCTATGGAAAAAACGCCTGAAGAGCTTTGTAATGAGTTTATTGAAAGATTGCCTAAAATAAAGCAATTCCTTATTAAAGATATTGAAGCGATTTATGAGGGTGACCCTGCGGCAAAATGCCACGAAGAAGTGCTTATATGCTATCCCGGATTTTATGCAATTTCAATTTTTCGCCTTGCTCACGAACTTTATACATTGAAAATTCCGCTTATTCCCAGAGTTATGACAGAATATGCCCACGAAAAAACAGGTATTGATATTCACGCAGGTGCAACTGTGGGCGAATATTTCTTTATCGACCACGGCACAGGTATTGTTATTGGCGAAACCACCACAATCGGTAACCACGTTAAAATTTATCAGGGCGTTACTTTGGGTGCAAAAAGCTTTGAGCTTGATGAAAATGGTGCACCGGTTAAAGATATTAAGCGTCATCCCGACATTGGCAATAATGTTGTTATATATGCAAACGCAACCATTCTCGGTGGAAACACAAAAATTGGTGATAACTGTGTTATTGGCGGTAACACATGGCTTACACATTCCGTTGAAGCAGGAAGTACTATTTATTATAATAAATAGTGGAAAATGGAAAGTGGAAAATGGAAAATTTCGGGGAAGCGTTGCTTCCAAACATTATAATTGGCTTTGCCCCGAAACTTGCAACTTCCCACTTCCAACTTGCAACTAAAAAAGAACTCTTGCAGCGCAAGAGTTCTTTTTTTAATACATCGCTTCGCGTTTTTTCTTCTTTATAAATTTATAAACCGCATATACGACAATAAGAACCGCAGTAACAGAAAGTCCGATATAGGCATCAAGGTTTGAGTTGCCTTCAATTTTAAGCTCGTTCCAGAGCATATTCATATAGTTCTGGGTTTCGTAATCAAGGTTCTCAAACATTTCTGTTCTGGGAGTGTTTTCTTTATCCGGGTAAAGAACAGGATTGTCCTTTAAATCATAATCATCGGATTCAAGAACATTGGAATGGGGTGTTGCATAGCAAAGGTAGTTTGCATTTGCAACTGCAATTTCCTCTTCAAGCATAAAGTTAATGTAAAGCTCTGCAGCTTCCTTGTTTTCTGCATTTTTCGGGACGCACATAGCATCCACGAAGAAGTTAACACCTTCTTTTGGGTAAACGAAAGCAAGGTCAGGGTTAACATCATACATTGTAAGAAAATCACCTGCATAATAAGGTGCAAGTGCAGCTTCACCATTTTCCATTTTGTTGAAAATTTCGTCCATAACATAGGAAGAAACCAAATGGTTTTGCGCCTTTAAGGCTTCAATAGCTTTATCCCAATCCTCAACGGATTCGGTGTTTATACTCTGTCCCAAATAACATTGAGCAACACCAAAGGCATCACGGGGGTTGTTGAACATAAGTATTTCCCCTGCGTATTGTTCATCCCAAAGGACGCCCCAGCTATCAGGAGCTTCTTTTACAATTTTAGTATTGTAAATAAGCCCTACCATACCAACTGTATAAGGTACGGTGTATTTATTATGGGGGTCATAATAAAGTCCGCGATATTTTTCGAGCACATATTTGTAATTGGGAATATTGGAATAATCAAGCTCTGCCAACATATCCTCTTCAATAAGCTTTGCAATCATATAATCCGAAGGGATTATAACATCATAGTTTGCACCACCTGATTGAAGCTTATTATACATATTCTCGTTGCTTTCATAGTTTGAATAGTTAACTGTTATTCCGTAACGTTTCTCAAACTCTTTGTTAACATCAAGGGTGCCTTCTGAACCATCAGAAATATATTCGCCCCAGTTATAAACATTAAGGGTTGTTCCTTTCAGATGGGAATAATCCTTTTTTTCACCTGCGAAGCAGGGTAGAACAGTTAGTACGAGAAGAATTAAGCTGAATATTACTGAAAAAAAGCGTTTCATCATTTCGCACCGCCTTTTTTCGCATTTTTCTTATCTCCTCTTGAAGAAATAACATTTGAAACAACCAGAAGTACAAGAATCGCAAGGAAAATAAGAGTAGAAAGAGCATACATGTCAGGTGTAACGCGGCGCTTTGTCATAGAGAAAATTCTGATAGGCAAAGTCTGTGAACTTGTACCGCTTACGAAGTAGCTTATGATGAAATCGTCAATTGAAAGAGTAAATGCCATCATAAGACCGGAAATGATACCGGGCATTATCGCAGGAAGAACAACCTTATAAAATGCCTGGAATGGTGTGCAACCCAAATCCTGTGCCGCTTCCGAAAGGTGAGCATCAGTTTGTTTTAGCTTGGGAAGAACATTAAGAATAACATAAGGAAGCTCAAAGGTTACATGAGCTATTGTAAGTGTGGCAAATCCGAGAGTTCCTGTTTTGCCGAATATTCCGCCGATGAAAACGAAAAGAAGCATCATAGCAATACCTGTAACAATTTCAGGGTTCATCATAGGAATATTTGTAACAGTCATAACACTGCTTTTTACGAGCTTGTTTTTATAGCCGAAAATTGCAGTTGCGGCGGCTGTACCCATAACAGTTGAAATAATTGAGGAAACTACCGCAATAATCAAAGAGTTTTTGAATGCGGTAAGGGTTGCGGCATCGCGGAAAAGCTCTTCATACCAATGAAGAGAGAAGCCTTCAAAAACTGCCGTGCTTTTTCCGGAGTTAAAGCTGAAAAGAATAAGAACTGCAATAGGTGCATAAAGGAACAGGAATACCAGAGCGGTATAAAGTTTACCGCCGAAAGAGGTTTTCTTTGTCATATCACAACACCTCCATCGTCATCGGAAAACTTATTCATAACTGCAAGACAAATGAAAATAAGTATCATCAGAACAAAGGAAAGTGATGCACCTAAGTTAAAGTTATTTGCAGTCTGGAATTGAGTTTCAATAATATCACCGATAAGAGTTGTTCCTGTTCCGCCCAATTTCTGTGAAATAAAGAATGTGCTTACAGAGGGAACAAAAACCATTGTAAAGCCTGAAACAATACCGGGAACGCTCAAAGGAATGGTAACATGTCTGAAAACATCAAATTTATTTCCGCCTAAATCCTGAGCTGCTTCAACAAGAGAATGGTCAGCCTTAAGCATAACGGTATAAATAGGCAAAATCATATAGGGCAGGAAATTGTATACCATGCCGAGAACAACTGCACCACGGGTGTTTATAAGATGAACAGGTTCAAGGCTTAATCCTGCTAAATTATTAATGCTGCTTACAATGTAATTCAGTCCGGTTGTGAGGAAACCGTTGTCTTCTAAAATTGTCATCCATGAATATGTTCTCAAAAGAAAGTTCATCCACATAGGAAGCATAATGAGCATTGTCATTCTGCTTTGTTTTGCAGGACCTTTCGAAGCCATAATCATTGCCAATGGGTACGCAATAACAAGGCTTATGACAGTTGCCAAAAGCCCCAACCAGATAGAGAGAATTATTGTATCGGTGTATTTGCCAATACTGAGAATATTGTCGAAAGTAAAATTACCGCTTTTATCGGTAAAAGCATAGTAGGCAACCATACAAAGAGGCACGATAATAAAAAGAATCGCCCACACAATGTAGGGAGAACCTGCTAAACGTGTCATAAGAGAAGATTTTTTCTTCATTACAAGCACTCCTTTCAGAAAAATGGGGAGAAATTCTTATTCGTCTTCTTCCTCGTAAGTGGCGTCAGAAAGTTCATCAAACTCTTCACTGAATGAACTGTAGTCGCCGTAAAGACCGGAGTACTTGGATTTTTTCATAATGTGGATAGCATCAGGAATGATGTTAAGACCGATTGTAGAACCAACGGTCTGATTATGTGTTGATTCAATCATCCATTTAAAGCCTTTGATTTCAACGATAATTTCATAATAATCACCTTTAAAGGTTGTTGAGGTAACAACACCTGAAATCATAGCTTCTTCTATGGGTACAACATCAACATCCTCAGGGCGCACAACAACGTCAACTTCTTCATCAACGCCGAAGCCTTTATCAAGACATTTGAATTTATGACCTGCCATTTCAACCCAGAAATCGGCGCGCATAACGCCTTCAATGATATTACTTTCACCAATGAAATCTGCAACAAAAGCATTTTTAGGCTCGTTGTAAATATCTGTAGGAGTACCGATTTGCTGAATAATGCCCGAATCCATAACCACAATTGTATCGGACATTGAAAGGGCTTCTTCCTGGTCGTGAGTAACATAAATAAATGTGATGCCTAAACGCTTTTGGATGTTTTTGAGTTCAACCTGCATATCTTTGCGAAGTTTTAGGTCAAGAGCACCTAAAGGCTCGTCAAGAAGAAGAACTCGGGGTTTAACAACAAGCGCACGTGCAATTGCAACGCGCTGTTGCTGACCGCCTGAAAGAGAAGATATATTTCTACGCTCAAAGCCCTTAAGGTTTACAAGCGCAAGCATTTCGGTAACAGCTTCTTTAATTTCCTTTTCAGGAGTCTTTTTAAGACGCAAACCGAAAGCGATATTCTCATAAACATTTAAATGAGGGAAAAGAGCGTAACGCTGAAAAATGGTGTTCAATTGCCTTTTGTGAGGAGGAACACCATTTATTACTTTACCATCAAAGATAACATCGCCCGAATCTGGTTCCTGGAAACCTGCAATAATTCGGAGCGTAGTTGTTTTGCCGCAACCTGAGGGGCCTAAAAAGGTGATAAACTCTTTGTCGCGGATATATAAATTCATATTATCAATAATTGTTTCTCCGTCAAAAGCTACGGAGATATTTTTCAAATCAATAATGTTGTTGGACAATTATGCAGCCCCTTTCCGCAAATTAAGAATAGAAAAATCACCTACCCAAAGAATTCTCAGTATAATTCTTCAAATTGGTGAGTTTTTCGCTCAAAAAGGCTATACATATAATACGTATAAATATTAATTTGCAATTTAAATATATATATATTTAAGTAAAATGTCAATATATTTTTAAAATTGTTGTAAAATAAATTTTAAGAAAATTTTGTGCTGAAAATTATCAAGTTAAATGCAATACATCAGTGTGTCCCAGGCCGGAATGTACGGGTGATGGCGTAAGTGGATTTTATACTCGGGATTTATAGAATTTATCAGTATCGGCAGTTTAAAAATATCCTCACTTTTATGGTATGCCGCAACATTTAATTTAGGCTTGATTTCTTTCAAAATTTCTTCTCCGCCATTTAAAATTATAAACTCGCAACCCTCGGAGTCAATTTTGATAAATGTGGGTTTACAGCCTTTGCAAAGAGTAGGTAAAGAAAGTGATTTTATCATATTTTCTCCCCCAACGGAAGATTGTCTTCCTGCAAGGGAGCAAAAACCGATTTCTCCGTCAAAATCTGTAATTGCCGCATTAAAACCAGTGAAATCGTGAAGATTTTCGCAAGATTTTAATAATTTCTGATATGTTTTATAATCCGGCTCAGCGGCCAATATCTTTTCATAAATTCCGTTTGTGAGTTTAGAAAATTTTTCTACAGTATCGCCACGATATGCACCAATATCAACAAAGGTTTCTTCTTTGTTAAATGTTAAAATTTCTCTGTATATTTCGTCTTCAGGTGTTTCAATTTCTTTTAAAATTTCTATTCTTCCGCCAAACTGAAAATTAACATAGCCTTCAAAAACTTTTTTTGAAAATTCATCTGCCAAAAGAGAATGAGCAAGATTTATCTCATCTTTGTGTTCACTCAAAAAGTTTCTGTCGAAAATTTCTCTACCGATAACCGGAACACAAGGCACAAGAACCCTGTGTTTTTTTGCTATGTTAAAAATATTATTCATTACATCCGGAATTGATGTGCCGAAAGTGATTACAATGGTGAAATTATCATATTTTTCCTCAAAATATTCTAATGGTTTAACGGGAAATCCTCTGAAAGAACGCTCTCTTACGAAACCGCTACTTGCGGTAATGCCCGAAAGGCTGATGTTAAGTTTTTCAAAAATATCAATAACCTTATCGGCACCATTCCCGGTACCGTACATGATTATAGGTTCAGTTGTTTTTTGAAGTTTCTCCCAAACGGACAAGTCATCAATTTTAAAATTCAACATTGTTCTCACCGGGAAATATTTTAACATAATATGCTTTTTTCTTCAACATAAAAAACCACTTCCGCAATTGTACGAAAGTGGTCAAATAGACGAAACAGTTATTTTTCAGGCAATAATGTTTCCGCAGTAATCACGTAAACCGAGATACATTTCATAGAGCACCATTAACTGTTCTGCTCTGAATTTATGAAAGTCTTCACGGTTAAGTGTTTTTGCGTGGATTTCGTGGCAGGTCTTCTTTTGCAAACAGTCAACGCGCCACCAATGGTATTCGATGAGAATGGCAAGTATTTTCAGTTTAAGGCTTTTCATAAAACAGCGTCTCCTTTTCTTTAAAATTAGAGTGAAAAATCAATATCTTGTGGTTTTTCGCTCTTTAACTACATTATACATATTCTCTTTGTCGAAAACTGTCCCAATATGGCGAGGGTGTAAGTTTTTTACAGAAAAAATAAATATTATAAGATAATGGGGAAAAAGTTGTAAGTTTCAAGTGGCAATCAGCAAGTTTTGGGGTGCAAAAATGCACCTAAAAGAACATGTAAAAATATGTACAAAAATATAAGTATTCAAAAAGCAGAAAACCACCGTCTTTCGACGATGGTTTTCCGCTGTGGATGTGGGGTGTGAAAGAGAAAGATATGGCTGTGGCTTTCGCCACTATATAAACTCCTTTCGGAGAATATACCAAAATTTGCAACTTAAATCGCCTGTGTAGTTACAGCTACCATATTAGCTTCTTCAGGCTTTGAAATTCTTATTACATATTCAAAATATTCATCAGTTTCACTTTTGGCTGTGTCCGCTTCAATTCCTGCTTTTCTGATGATATCAACCGCATGATTTAAAGTGTTAAGAAAAATTCTCATATCTTTATATGCTTTTGTTTGTGGTTTTCGCGGTCCTTTTCTCCTGCGGTGAACATCTGCAATAAGTCTTTCTGTTTCTGCAACTGTAAGATGCCTTTCAATTACTATATCAAGAACACGTTTTCTTGTGTTGTTATCAGGCAAAGTAAGTAATGCTCTGGCGTGGCGTTCGGAAAGTCCGGCATAAGAAATTTTATCGCGGATTTCATCAGGAAGTCTTAAAAGACGTAGTTTATTTGAAAGGGTAGAGGGTGCTTTTCCTAATTTTTCGGAAATTTCATCCTGGGAAAGACCATACTCTGTCATAAGTCTTTCAATAGCAACTGCTTCTTCAAAAAAGTCAAGATTTTCTCTTTGGACATTTTCTATGATTGCAAAGAGGGCGGATTGTTGGTCAGAAACATTCATCACGATGCAAGGAATTTTTGTCATACCAATCATTCTTGCGGCTCTTAAGCGACGTTCACCTGAAATCAGTTCAAATTCGCTGTTTTCTAAGGTCCGCACATTTATGGGTTGCAGTAATCCGTTAGCACGAATAGAACAAGCCAAACCTTCCAGCTCGTTGTAATCGAACCTTACTCTTGGCTGTTGCGGATTTGGTTTTATAAGGTCGTGAGGAATAAATTGTATTTGGTTGTTTGCTTTGCTTTTTGATGATTTAATCATTGGATTTCCTTTCTTTAAATACATTCATCCACAAAGCCTTGTCCGTCTCTCTTTGACAACACTATACCACCAAAACATAAAAAAAGAAAGCATTTTCGGTCGGGGTGATTCGACTGAAAATGCTTAAATTTGATAAGTTTATAAAGGCTTTTTGGCGATTTGTGCCGAAGGGCGTGGGTATTTTGGCGAAGATTGCGAAATCTTTTTTACTTTTATTATGGCTCTTTTATCTCCTCCGGGCAAAGTGAAGTCATTTATACTGTCAATTTTACCGCCGAGAGTTTTTAAAGAGTTGCCTGCGCCGTCAATTTCCTCTTTTGCGGTTGCACCTTTTAGAGAAAGGAAGTAGCCCTCTTTTTCTACAAAAGGTAAAGTGTATTCCAAAAGAACACGAAGCTCTGCAACTGCACGGGCAGTTGCAAAATCGTATTTCTCGCGGAATTCGGGATTTTTTCCTGCTTCTTCTGCTCTTGAATGAACGATTTTTACATTCTTAATACCCATTTCTTGCGCCATATTTTCAACAGCTTTCAGTTTCTTGCCGGTTGAATCAAGAAGCGTTACTTTAACATTTGGATAGGCGGCGGCGATAACAAGGCCGGGAAAACCTGCGCCTGTACCAACATCAATAACATTCATTCCGTCCTTGAAATCGGCGACCCTGCTTACAAGAAGGCAGTCAAGAAAATGTTTAACTGCAATTCCCTCATCGTCTTTAATAGCGGTAAGGTTTATTTTGTCGTTCCATTCTTTTAAAAGCCTGCCGTAAATTTCAAGCTTTTCAGCCAAATCCTGATTAATTTCAATACCATAATCAGAACAATGTTTTTTTAATACATCTACTATTGCCATGTTTTGAATCCTTTTAAATATAATAGCGTCGCAGACCATCTACACTGGCAACTGGTATCCGGTGACAGGCGACTGGCGACTTTACAATGCCGACCGCAGGTCCTGCGACTTGCCACTTCTGCTTTGCAACTTTAAATCATCCTCTGTAAAGTGCAAGAATTTCTTCAATGGGTCCTGAGAAATTATCTGCCATAGGGGGCAAGGGTTTTTCAGTTTTAAGGAATTCTGTAAAGAGCATACCTTTTTTATCATTACCCATCTGGTACTTTGAAATTGTTTCTGTGAGAGCTTGCTTTTTATCAATGTTGGTAAGATATACGCAATCAAGAAACTCAATTTCAACTGTGTCTGTAGGCGCAATGCCATCAAGAAGAATAGTGATAGTTTTTCCTTTTTCGGTTTTAAGAGCACGTTTTCTGCCGTTGACTTTAAGTGTGATTTCTGCATTTACAATGTCCTTGAAAAGGAGTTTGTAGTTTCTCTTTTCAGGGACAACACTGATATCGCCTTCACCTTTAGCAATTGTAAAGGAAACAGAAGAGCCGTTTTCTTTAACTGTAAAGGGTGTTTTGCAGAATGCACCATTCTGATAAGAGAGTGATTCACCATCATCCTCATAGAGCTTAAAGGTGTTGTTACCTCTGTAAATAAGAAGTTCCATTTCAACAGGGTTTGAACAGTCGTTCGTTCTGTCGTTTGCGCTCATTGGAATAATTGCACCGGCTTTTGCAAGTACGGGAATATTCTCAATATCGCGATACATTCTGACAAAACGTTTACCGCAGTAAATTCTGCCTGTGAAAATATCGGTGTATCTTCCCTCGGGAATCCATACATTAACACTTGCCATGTTATTGTCTGTTGAAGTGTGTTCTGTAATTGGTGCAACAATAAGCTCTGTACCGAAAAAGAACTGGTTCTTACATTCATAAGCGCTTTTTCTTTCGGGGTATGCGTAATACATGGGTTCACATATTGCACGGCAATCGGTATGAGTACGATAGTTCATTGTGTAAATATAGGGAAGAAGTTTGTGACGAAGACGGAGATAATTTTTTGCAGTTTTTTCAACGGGACCGCTGTAATTCCAAGGCTCTTTACCTGCAAACTCATTGTTGGTTGAATGAAGTCGCATAATAGGGCTGAATACACCCAACTGTACCCAACGGATATAAAGTTCATCATCCTTTTTACCCATACAGTGACCACCGATGTCGTGGCTCCACCAAGGATAACCAATATTAGATGCTGTTGCGGTAAAACCGGGTTGGAAATCAAGGGCTGACCAGGTTTGAGTTGTGTCACCGCTAAAGCCTAAGGGATAACGCTGTGAGCCTGCACCTGCAAAACGGGAAAGAATAAGGGGTCTGTTATTATTTTTGGCATTATCATAGAAATGATAGTGATTTAATGCCCAGAGAGGGTCAAGACCGGGGACGGGTGTTTTTGTACCCTGTTGCCAGTCAATCCACCAGAAATCAACACCCATTTTTTCATAAGGATGATGAAGAATTTTAAAGTAGTTTTCTGTGAATTTTTTATCTGTAATATCAAATTTAACCGGTTGCTTCTTTGAAGGATCCTGTCCCATTGCCTGACACATTTCTTCATATTGGTCCTCAAACCAACGAACGCCTTGAGAGGGGTGAAGATTGAAGGTTACTTTATAGCCGTCATCTTTAAGTTTTTTGAGGAATCCCGCAGGGTCGGGGAAAAGGTCTGTATTAAAACTATAACCGGTCCAACCTGCAGACCATACATCATAAATATATTCCATAAAATTTTGATGTGGGAAAACTTTGTGACTGTCTTTACCGAATTTTTGCTTGATATCAACCCAGTGCCAGTCCATATCAACAGTTGCAACTGTTACGGGAATTTCTTCCTCTTTAAAGCGGTCCATAAGGTTTAAATATTCGGTCTGAGTATATGCTTTGTAGCGGCTCCACCAGTTAGAAAGAGCATAACGGGGAATAAGCGGAACTTTGCCGGTTAATTTATAAAGGTCGGTTGTAGCACCGATATAATCGTTGCCGTATGCGAAATAATATTCATCGGATTCTTTGTGCTTACGAGGAAGAATTGAACCATCATCTTTAAGAACGAGAGTGTTGCTGTCATCAAGAATTGCAACACCATTTTTTGAACAAACACCATCACCAAGGGTTATAACTCCTGCGGTAATATCAAGAGTACGGCAAGTACCTTTAAGGTTACCTGCTTTGTAGTTGGTTACAACTCTGCCGTCACGAAGTTTTATGCGGACCATCTTTTTAGTTTTGAGATTATAAAGGAAATTTGCTTTAGTTGTTTTAATTTCGATAGTTCCACTTGATTCATTAACCTTGAATTCAGGTTTTTGAAAATCTCTGAACCACACACTTTGGGTGGGTTCATCGCAGAATTTTCCTCTGCTTTGGGTTTCAACACGCAAAAGGCAAGGGGTAAGTACAGTGAGTCTTACACCATCACGAACCAATGTATGACTTTTGTGTGCTACGGGTGAGCAGTCAATTTTAAATCTGTCAAAAAACTGTTCCATATATATACTCCTTAAAATAGATTCAGTGCAAAATACTCTATTATAATAATACAACTTATACAAATTAAAGTCAATAAATCAGTAGGTTTTTCCGTTGACAAAACAGAAGTGGAATGATAGAATTGTATTTTGTGAAAGGGTGGTATTTATGGTTTTTCAAAAGAAAATCGGTTTTGACAACGATATGTATATCGAAAAACAGTCTGAACAGATTATGAAGCGTATTGATGAATTCGGCGGCAAGCTCTATCTTGAATTCGGCGGTAAGCTTTTTGACGATTTTCACGCATCCCGCGTTCTTCCCGGCTTTAAGCCTGACAGTAAATTGCAGATGCTTTTAAATCTTAAAGACCATGCAGAAATTGTAATTGTTATCTCTGCAGGAGATATTGAAAGCAACAAAATTCGTGGCGACTACGGAATAACCTATGATAGTGACGTTTTGCGCCTTATGGATGCTTTTGCAAGTGCAGGACTTTTTGTTGGTAGTGTTGTTATTAACCAGTTTAACGGTCAACCTGCAGCAATTAAGTTTAAAGAAAAACTGGAAGCTCTCGGAATTAAAGCGTTTGTTCACTACACTATTGATGGCTACCCTTATAACGTCAAGAAAATTGTAAGTGATGAGGGCTTTGGAAAGAACGATTATATTGAAACCACTCGTCCTCTTGTTGTTATTACTGCTCCCGGTCCCGGTAGCGGAAAAATGTCTGCTTGCCTTTCACAGCTTTATCACGAAAATGCAAGGGGAAACAAAGCCGGTTATGCTAAATTTGAAACATTCCCGATTTGGAATTTACCCCTTAAGCATCCCGTTAACCTTGCTTATGAAGCGGCAACGGCAGACCTTAACGATGTTAATATGATTGACCCCTATCACCTTGAAGCATATGGCAAAACTACCGTTAATTACAATCGTGATGTTGAGGTTTTCCCCGTTCTTAATGCAATATTTGAGAAAATTGAGGGTGTAAGTCCCTATAAATCACCTACTGATATGGGTGTTAATATGGTAGGTTATTGTATTTCTGACGATTTAGTTTGCAGAAAAGCATCTTATGAAGAAATTGTAAGAAGATATTTCAGCGCCCTTTGTGACAAGAAGACGGGTCACAAAAATGATGAGGCAATTGCCAAACTTGAAAGCCTTATGAATCAGGCCGGTATTTCTGTTGAAACAGAGCGTCCTACAGTTAAAGCCGCACTTCTTAAAAGTGAAACAACAGGCAATAGACCTGCGGTTGCAATTGAACTTCCCGATGGAACAATTGTTACAGGTAAAACAAGTGACCTTCTGGGTTCTGCTTCTGCGGCACTTCTCAATGCTTTAAAAGTTGTTGCGGGGATTGACGATAGCGCACTTCTTATAGAAAGAAAAATCATTGAACCTATACAGGATTTGAAAACAAGCATTCTCGGAAACCACAACCCAAGACTTCACACGGATGAAGTACTTATTGCACTTACAATGAGTGCAGTTGAAAGCGCGGATGCAAAAAAAGCCTTTGATGCACTCAAAGCTCTTAAAGGTAGCGAGGCTCACGCAACAGTTATTCTTTCTCAGGTTGACAGAGATACGTTCAGAAAACTTGGAATTAATCTTACATGCGAACCTCATTACGAAAGTAAAAAATTGTATCATAAATAAAAGGAACACCGCGGAGTCTTTTCGCGGTGTTTTCAGTAAAGAGTGATTGTATGACATTTGAGCAGTTGTTGAAAAATAAATATATTCTCCTTGACGGTGGATTTGGAACAGAACTTATAAAAAAAGGTCTTTTGCCCAGCGAAGATACTGCTAATGCTGTTTTTGACCATCCTCAGTGGGTAAAAGAAATTCACAAAGCCTACATAGATGCAGGAAGCAATATTGTTTTGGCAGATACTTTCGGTGCTAATGCTTTTAAATTAGAAAATTCAGAGCATAGCGTCCCGGAATGTATAAATAAAGCAATTTCACTTGCCAAAGAAGCGGCAGAAGGAACAGAAACGCTTGTTGCTCTTGATGTGAGTACAACCGGAAAGCTTCTTGTACCATCAGGGGATTTGAACTTTGAAAGCGCCTATGAATGTTACAAAGAAGTTTGCGTTTGTGGTGAAAAGGCAGGGGCAGACCTTATTTGCCTTGAAACCTTTACTGATTTAAGAGAGGCGAGAATTGCCCTTTTAGCTGCTAAAGAAAATACAAATTTACCCATTACCGTAACACTTTCATTTGACGAGAACGGGATTACAATGAACGGTAGTACAGCATCTTGTGTTGCAGTAACTCTTATTGCCGCAGGTGCCGATGCGGTTGGCCTCAACTGTTCTTTGGGTCCTGATAAATTAGTCGGTATTGTTGAAGAGTTCTTAAAATATTCTTCAGTTCCTGTTATTGTAAAACCAAACGCAGGTCTTCCCGATTTAAAAACCGGAGAATATTCAATGGCTGCAGAAGAGTTTTCTTCACTTATGGCAAAGTTTTATGAAAAAGGCGCAGTGATTCTCGGTGGTTGCTGCGGAACAAGGCCCGAATATATTGCCGAATTGAAAAAAGAGCTTGATAAAACGCAAACAAAAGAAAAAACTGAAGCAGTTAAAGGTGTAATCAGCGGAGCAACAACTGCGGTTGAGCTTAATAAACCGAGAGTTATCGGTGAAAGAATTAATCCCACAGGCAAAAAGAAATTCAAGGAAGCTCTTGAAAGGAATGACCTTGATTACATTCTCAATGAAGGTATTTTACAAGTAGAAGCAGGGGCAGATATACTTGATGTGAATGTAGGTCACAGCGAAATTGATGAAAAAGAAATGATGCAAAAGGTTGTTACATCTTTGCAGGGTTCGCTCGGGTTACCTTTACAATTAGATTCTACATCTCCCGATGTTCTTGAAAAGGCGTTGAGAATTTATACGGGTAAAGCCATTATAAACTCTGTTAACGGTGAAGAAAAATCACTTTCTTCCGTTCTTCCTCTTGCAAAAAAATACGGAGCCGCAATTGTGGGACTTACTCTTGATGAGGGTGGTATCCCTGAAACTGCAGAAAAAAGAGTCGAAATAGCAGAAAAAATTATAAATCGCGCTACTCAAATGGGTATTCCGAAAGAAGATATTATTATTGATTGCCTTACAATGACAGTCAGTGCAAAGCAGTCTGCGGCTCAGACTACTTTGGAGGCTATGAAGCAGGTAAAAGAAAAATTTGGCGTTAAAACTACCTTAGGTGTTTCAAATGTTTCTTTTGGGTTGCCTCAGAGAGAAGTTGTAAACACAGCTTTTGTAACCCTTGCGCTCCAAAACGGACTCGATTTGCCCATTATGAATCCTAATTCTGCTTCAATGATTGGTGCGGTAAGAGCGTATAAAGTTTTAAAATCTATTGATAAAGATTCTGTTCAGTATATTTCTGCCTTTTCAGGAGAAAAAACGGTGAGTCAAGAGAAAAAAGAACTGACTTTGGGCGAATGTATTGAAAAAGGGCTTAAAAATCAAGGTGCAGAGCTTACAGAAAAAGCTCTTACAGAAACCGATGCACAAGACCTTATAAATAATGTTTTGATTCCTGCTCTTGATAATGTGGGTGCAGGGTTCGAAAGCGGAAGATTGTTCCTTCCTCAGCTTATGCGTGCTGCTGATGCGGCAGGCGCTTGCTTTGAAGTTATTAAACAGACAATGAAAAAGAACAATTCTCAAACTGAAAGCAAGGGTAAAATTATTCTTGCAACTGTCAAAGGTGATGTTCACGATATCGGAAAAAACATTGTTAAAACTGTTCTTGAAAATTACGGTTATGATGTTATTGATTTGGGCAGAGATGTTGAACCCATGGAGGTTGTTAAGGCTCAGAAAGAGCATAATGTAAAGTTAGTTGGACTTTCTGCACTTATGACAACAACGCTTCCTGCTATGGAAACTACTGTTAAAGCATTAAGAGAAGCGGAATCAGATTGCAAAATTATGGTGGGCGGAGCTGTTTTAACTCCCGAATACGCAGAAAAAATCGGCGCGGATTTTTATGCTAAAGATGCTAAAATGAGTGCTGATATTGCAAAAAATGTATTATGAGGTTATACTTGTTACAAATAACTAAAAAGGTTGTGATGTATTGGAAAACAAAATCAAAAATCCATTAGAACAAAATCACATTAAAAATAAGGAAATGATTTTCTACCTTGCCGCCATTTTCTTTTACACAATGATGACCGGTATGGTTGGCTCTTATCGTCAGGCATATCTTGTTAATGTTCTGAGAATGGGCGAAGATCAGGTTTCATTCTACAATGGCTTCTTGAGTATTGCAGGATTTTTAATGAGCTTTGTTTATGCGCTTATTATTGATAATCGCAAAATCGGAAAACGAGGCAAATTCATACCTATTGTAAATGCAGTAGCAATTCCCATGGGTATTGTAACAATGCTTCTTTTCTATACCCCTGATGGACTTACCGGAACTCTTCTTATGATTTATCTTATAACAATCGGTATGCTTCACGGTGCTTGTTGTAGTTTTGGTAATGCAATTAACCTTGTATCCTTTGTTATGACGCCAAACAACAAAGAGCGTGATAAAATAATTTCTTTCCGCAGTATTTCAAGTGCGGTTGGTAACTCTGCACCCTTGGTTGTTGTTCTTGTAATTGCAGCAATAATTGATGCAGCATCTCCCGATAATCCCAACAAAGAGTATTTGCAGTATATAATCGGTGCATCTGTTATCAGCGTTGTAGGTACAATAATTACCCTTATGGGTATGCGCTTTATGAAAGAACGTATGGCATACAGTGAAGAGAAGAAAAATCCTCTTGTTGGTATTGCGGACGTTCTCAGAAACAAATATGCATGGATAATTATCATTAGCGAAACTCTCAAGAATTTCCGCGGAATCGCAAACTATATGGGAGTTTTCCTTGCAGCAGCGCTTCTTGGCAGCACAAGTAAATTTTTGCTTTTCGGTCTTCCTACAGGTATCGGTACTGCGGTTGGTATGCTTATTATCAATGCACTTCTCAAAAAATTCAATGCAAAACAGCTTTATATAGCGTCTGGTATTTATTCTATATTAGCAAACACAATTGCCTTTATAATTGGTTACATATATTTCAATTCGCCATCAAATGTTTTGCAGATACTCTTTATCGCTTGTCTTTTCCTTATTGGTTTGCAGTTCGGTGCATCCAACCTTCTTCCCTCAATGTTCCAGGCGGATGTTCTTGAGGTTATAGAACTTAAAACAAGTAAACGGCTTGATGCAACTCTTCCTTTTGTTATCGGTATTGGTACAATGATAAGCGGTACTGTTGCAACATCTCTTTCACCCAAGATTCTTTATGGCGAAAATTCAATTATTCAGTACATTCAGCCTACTGACCTTAACCCTGAGCCTGAACAAATGCTCAGAACAAAAATTATGATGCTCTTCTTCTACACCATTTTCCATGGTATTATGATGTTCCTTGCAGGTGTTCCATTCTTCTTCTATAAACTCACAGGAAAAACAAAAGAAGATATTCATAACCAGGTTGTCGCAAAAAGAGAACAGATGTAATTGACATTGTTCTGAAGTTTGTCGCTAGCCACTTACAACTTGCCACTAAAAAACCTCTTGCTCCGCAAAGCAAGAGGTTTTTTCTGTAGATTAATACATTCCGCCACCTTGAGCTGCTGCCATTGCTGCTGCATTAGCTGCATCTGCTGCGGGGTCGGGTTTATCTGTAACAAGGCTCTCTGTTGTAAGAACCATTGCCGCAACGCTTGAAGCGTTCTGTAATGCTGAACGGGTAACCTTTGTGGGATCAAGAATACCTGCTTTAGCCATATCAGTGTATTCTTCTTTTGCAAAGTCAAAGCCGTAACCAACTTTTTCTGAACGAAGAATACCATCAATAATAACAGAGCCTTCAAGACCTGCGTTTGCAGCAATCTGACGAACGGGTTCTTCAATAGCCTTACGAACGATTTTTGCACCTGTTTTTACATCTGCATCTTCAAGAGAAGCGATGTAAGCATCAAGAGCAGGAATTGCATTGAGAAGAGCAACACCGCCACCTGCAACATAGCCTTCTTCAACAGCGGCTTTTGTTGCTGCAAGAGCATCTTCAATACGAAGCTTCATTTCTTTCATTTCTGTTTCTGTTGCTGCACCAACACGGATAACAGCAACGCCACCTGAAAGCTTTGCAAGTCTTTCCTGAAGTTTTTCTCTGTCAAAATCAGATGTTGTTGTTTCAATTTGTGCCTTGATCTGCTGAACTCTTGCACCAATTTCGTTGTTATCGCCTGCGCCGTCAACAATGATTGTGTTTTCTTTAGAGATTTTAATCTGACGAGCTCTACCGAGCTGAGTGACTGCAGCATCCTTAAGGTCAAGACCAAGTTCTTCTGTGATAACTTCACCGCCTGTGAGGATTGCGATATCACGGAGCATTTCTTTTCTTCTGTCGCCAAAACCGGGAGCTTTAACACCAACGCAGGTGAATGTACCACGGAGTTTGTTTACAAGAAGAGTTGCAAGGGCTTCGCCCTCGATATCTTCTGCAATGATAACAAGTTTTTTACCTGCCTGAACGATTTGTTCAAGAAGGGGAAGGATTTCCTGAATATTAGAAATCTTTTTATCAGTAATAAGAATAAAGGGGTCATCAATTACTGCTTCCATTTTATCAGTATCTGTTACCATATAGGGAGAAATATAACCGCGGTCAAACTGCATGCCTTCTACAACATCACAGCTCGTTTCTGCAGTTTTACTTTCCTCAACGGTGATAACGCCGTCTGCAGTAACTTTTTCCATTGCCTCTGCAATAAGAGAACCGATATTTTCATCAGCAGAAGAAACAGTTGCAATTCTTGCGATGTCATCTGTGTTTTCAACAGGTTTTGAATTTGCCTTGATTGTTTCAACAACATTGTCAACAGCAAGTTTGATACCTCTTTTGAGTACCATTGGGTTTGCACCGGCAACAACGTTTTTCATACCTTCACGAACAAGTGCCTGAGCGAGAAGAGTAGCGGTTGTTGTACCGTCACCTGCAACGTCATTTGTTTTTGTGGAAACTTCTTTAACAAGCTGAGCACCCATGTTTTCAAAAGCGTCATCAAGCTCAATTTCCTTTGCAATTGTAACACCATCGTTAGTAATGAGAGGTGCGCCGTATTTTTTGTCAAGAACAACGTTTCTGCCTTTAGGTCCGAGTGTGATTTTTACGGTATCACAAAGTTTGTCGATACCTGCCTGAAGAGCTCTGCGAGCTTCTTCGCCATAAATGATTTGTTTAGCCATGATTAGAGCCTCCTGAAAATGTAAATTATTCTACAATAGCAAGAATATCGCCCTGACGAACAACGATAAGTGTTTCGCCGTCGATTTTAACTTCTGTGCCTGAGTATTTGCTGAGAATTACTTTGTCGCCGACTTTAACTTCCATTTTAATTTCTTTGCCGTCAACAATTCCGCCGGGGCCAACTGCAAGAATTTCTGCAGTCTGGGGTTTTTCCTGAGATGCGGCAGCAAGAATAATACCGCCTTTTGTGGTTTCTTCTGCTTCGCAAAATTTGAGAACAACTCTGTCGCCTAAAGGTTTGAGTGTCATATTATAGCCTCCTGTATATAAAGATATTTAATTACTTTTTAGCACTCTTGTTTGTCGAGTGCTAAATATATAATACCCCTTATTTGTGAACAAATCAAGACTTTTTTGTAAATTCATCCATATTTTTCCCGACATTTTCCAGATATCATAAATAAATATGTATAGGAAAAACGATTAATGTATTAATAGTTGAAAAAACGTGTTTCATTTGCTAAAATATTTTTAATATTGAAATTAAAAGGTGACCAAATGTTTAATTTTTTTGTTGATAAAGAAAAAAGAGTGGGCGACTGCTATTATATAACTGACTCTGACTATAACCACATTACCAATGTATTACGTATGCAGAAAGGTGATAGTTTTCTTGTCAGTGAAGATGGTGTCAGCAATTTGTGTTTTATTGAGGCAATAAACAGTGATTGCGTTGTTGCAAAAATAATAAAAGAAAATTATCAGGATACAAACCTACCTATAAAAATTGTTCTTTTTCAGGGACTTCCCAAAAGCGATAAAATGGAACTTATAATCCAGAAATGCGTTGAGCTTGGGGTGGATAGCATTGTTCCCGTTGAAATGAACAGATGTGTTGTTAAAATTGAGGAAAAGAAAAAGAAAAATAAAGTTTCTCGTTGGCAGGCTATTGCCGAAAGTGCCGCAAAGCAAAGTAAAAGAAGTATTATTCCCGAAATTCAGGATATTGTTTCCTATAAAAATGCCTTGAAAAAGGCAGAAGAGCTTGATGTTGTTCTTGTTCCTTATGAAAATAAAGACGGTATGAAAGCTACCAAGGAAGCTCTTGCAGGAATGAAAAGCGGTATGAGTGTTGGTATATTCATTGGTCCCGAGGGCGGATTTGACGAAAAGGAAATTGAAACTGCTATTGAAACAGGTGGTAAAACAATTTCTCTCGGCAAAAGAATTCTCCGTACAGAAACTGCCGCAATAACTGCGGTTTCCATGTGTATGCTCTATGCAGAAACGGAATTGGGTGAAGAATAATGAAGAACTTGCCCCTTGAATTTTCCCAAAGAATGAAAACTCTTTTGGGCGATGAATTTAAAGATTATGAAAAAGCGGTAAATGATACACCTATAAGAGCATTCAGAGTTAATACCGATAAAATAAGTATTGAAGATTTTGAGAGAATTAATACATTTTCAGAAGAAAAAATTCCCTATGTGGAAAATGGCTTTTATTTTGATTACGATAAAATCGGAAATCACCCATACCATCACGCAGGTATGATTTACGTTCAGGAACCGGGCGCAATGGCACCGGCAGAATGTGTTGAAATTCACCCTGATTGGACTGTTCTTGATATGTGTTCCGCACCCGGTGGAAAAAGCAGTCAGTTAAGAAACAAGTTAGGGGAAAAAGGAGTTCTTGTTTCCAATGAAATCATACCGTCAAGATGCAAAATTCTTACGGGAAATATTGAAAGATTAGGTCTTAAAAACACAGTTACAACCTGCACCGATACGGAAAAACTTGCAAAAATCTTTCCGGATACCTTTGATTTAATTATGGTTGACGCTCCTTGTTCGGGAGAGGGTATGTTCCGAAAGGAAGATATTGCAATAGAAGAGTGGAGTACCGAAAATGTTCAGAAATGCGCCCAAAGGCAAAGAGAAATATTAGAAAATGCAGCAATATGCCTTAAAAACGGTGGTTATATTGTTTATGCCACCTGCACATTTTCTCTTGAAGAAAACGAAATAATGGTTGATTCTTTCCTTTCTGACCATCCCGAATTTGAAATCGTAAGGGTGAAAAAGATTGTGGAAGAAAATACCGAGGATGGCATTTTCTTTGAGGGTTGCAAATGCGAAAATATTTCTTATGCCCGCAGATTTTATCCCCATAAAAGCAGGGGAGAAGGTCAGTTTATGGCAGTTCTTCATAACCAAAATACTTATTACGGAAGTTATGAAAAGCCGAAAAAGAAACCTGATAAAATTGATAAAACAGTTTTCGATTTCCTCGACGATACATTAACTGAATATAAAAAAGACAATGTTTTAATGCATAAGGGAACACCAATCTATTTCACCCCGGATTTTGATGTGAAAAACGTTACGGCATTTTCCGTTGGAGTTACAATCGGTGAAATTAAAAAGAACTATATTCAACCCCACCACCAATTTTTTATGGCAATGGGTAATGTTTTTAAAAGAAAAATTAACTTGACCGCAGACAGTGAAGATGTAAAAAAATATCTTCACGGAGAAGAAATATCTGTTGATTGCCCGAATGGTTGGGCAGTTGTTACGGTTGACGACTGCGCCTTAGGTGGTGCAAAGGTTTCAAACGGCAGAGCCAAAAACCATTATCCGAAGGGATTAAGGACTAAATAAAAAATACTGTGAGTGATTTTCACTCACAGTATTTTTTCGCATTCTGCTGCTTTTCTTAAAATTTCAATTGAAGGACCGGGGATTCTTCCAAGGTGGTCAGGTCCCACATTAACGAGATAGTTAATTCCCAGTTCATTAAGATGCTTTTTGTTCTTGTATAGCTCTTCGGGAGATTTCCAATTATGGTCTCTGTAAGAAAATCCCCAGGAATTATTAAGGGTGCAAGCAGATTCATACAAGCCGTAAGGACTGGGTTTAAAGCCGTCAATACTTTGGTAATTAATATTTTTGGGGTCGACTTTTGAAAGTTTTTCCCATTCCTCTTTTGTTTCTGGGATTTCATTATCACCCAAAGAAACATAGTCATACATACCATTACCCAGACGGGAGTTTATAAGGCAGTCGGGTTGCAAAGATTTAACGGTATCGTAAATAATCTTACTTTGCTTATCACTTAAAGTCATAGGCACATCAAACCAAGTAAGAAAAATATCACCATAATTTGACATTATTTCTTTGATTTGAGGAAGAATTTTATTTTCAAAGCAAATATCAAAATTCTTTTCTTCGGGATTTGAAAAATCCCAACTATTGTCCCATGTAACACCTGAGCAACCTAAGTGATTTGAAAGATAACCGCCGCCGTGTTTTTCGTGCCAGTCAAGGTCTTGTGAATAGTAAAACCCGAGCTTTATATCGTGCTTAGCACAAGCGTTTGCAAGGTCTTCTATTATATCTCTGCCGTAGGGAGTTGCATCAACAACGTTGTATTTATCAACCTTGGAATGAAAAAGTGCAAAACCATCGTGATGCTTTGTAGTAACAACAAAATATTTCATACCGCAGTCTTTTGCGAGCTTGATTATTTCATCCGCATTAAAATATATGGGGTTAAATGCTGTTGCCAATTTTTCATATTCTTTAATGGGAATTGCAAAGTGAGAGCCGATCCACTCAGCATAATTATCACCGAATTTGCCCTTGTATTCTCCACCTAAAAGGGAATAAAGACCGAAGTGCATCATCATTCCGTAGCCGGCATTTTTGAAAAAATCAATATTATTCATAGTATTATTTAATTCCAACTGATAAAATTATACTTTTCCAAAGTCTTGAAATATTGAGCAAGTCTTTCATAAAGGGGATTTGCTTTTTCTCCGAAATGCTCCTCAACAAATTTACCGATTTCAAGAATATCTTTTTCACCGTCCATAAGGGGCCATATAAAGCTACCCATTTCATCAAGGTGAATATAACTGATTTTGGGTTTTTTGATAAGTTTTTGCATTATTCTGTTGGCAACGCCTTTGTTCTCCATTTCGAGAGTGACATTGCCGTTTTCGTCTGCGGACCAGCTAAGACCATCTTTACAAATTGGCTTTTTTTCAAGAAAGTTTTCGTTTTTTGTATTCTTTTTCATGCTTTTTTATCCCGCTTTTTCCAAACTGTGAATTTAAGAACAGTAAGAATAATCAAAGCGAAGAGAAGTAATCCGCCAAAGTCGGAAACTGAAGCAGGGATACCAAGCTTATCGGAAAGGTTAATTGCTTTGTCGATACCGAATACAGCAAGAAGAGCAAGAACAATACCAACAAGCCCCTCACCTGCAATCATACCTGAGCAGAAGAGAATACCATCGTTAACAATTCCTTCCTTGTGTTCTGCCTTTTTACCTTTGATTTTATCAAGGGCAAGTCTGATAAGTCCACCAACCATAATACAAGCATTAAGCTGAACGGGGAGATAAACACCAATTGCGAAAGGAAGAACGGGTATACCGATGAGCTCAACTGCAACTGCAATAAACACACCGATAAATACAAGAACCCATGGCAAATCTCCACCCATAACGCCTTCAACGATTAATTTCATTAAGGTTGCCTGAGGAGCGCCAAGCTCGTCTGAGCCGAAGCCCCAAGCGGAATCAAGAAGGTAAAGCGTGCCACCAATAGCAAGTGCAGATGCAACAACACCAACAATTTCACCTGTTTGCTGTTTTTTAGGAGTTGCACCTAAAATATAACCTGTTTTAAGGTCCTGAGATGTGTCACCGGCAATAGCAGAAACGATACAGATAATTGAACCGATTGCAATTGCACTGCACATTCCCTCAACACCATCAGCACCTGTAACCTTAAGAATAAGAGTTGCGATAAGAAGTGTTGCAATAGCCATACCTGAAACAGGGTTGTTACTGCTGCCGACAAGACCAACCATTCTTGAAGAAACAGTCGCAAAGAAGAAGCCGAAGATAACAATGATAAATGCACCAAGAAGTGATACAGGGATTGCGGGTATGAGCCAGATGAGAATTGTAAGAACGAGAATAGCAATAATAACTATCTTAAGATTGATATCTCTTGCAGTACGTTCTGTTGAGGTTGCACCGGCACCCTTCATGCTCTTCATAGCACCTGCAAATGTTTTAACTATAAGGGGAAGAGATTTAACAAGACTTATAATACCGCCTGCTGCAAGAGCACCCGCTCCGATATAACGGATGTATGTGCTCCAGATAGCGCTTGCACCACCCTCTGCAAAAAGCTCACCAATGGGAGCAGTGCCGGGGTAAAGAATCATTTCTGAACCGAACAGCACAATCATGGGAATAAGAACAAGCCAGCTTACAACGCCACCTGCGAACATGTAGGAGGAAATTCTTGCACCGCAGATATAACCAACGCTCATAACAGCGGGATAAATCTGAGTACCGATTTCACCTGCAAAGCCTTTAACGCGGAAAGAAATTTCACCTGATACAAGCTTAAGGCCATCAATGATGAATTTGAAAAGTGCCGCAAATCCCATACCTGCGAAAACAGTTGAAGCATTTGCACCGCCTTTTTCACCTGCAAGAAGAACCTCAGCACAAGCAGTTCCTTCGGGGTAAGGAAGTGTGCCATGCTCTTTAACAATAAGAGCATTACGAAGGGGAATCATAAAGAAAACACCCAAAAGACCGCCGATAAGGGCAATAAGAGTGATTTCAACAAGGTCGGGCTTGTCCATTTTGCCCTCTGCTGCCCAAAGGAAAAGAGCAGGAAGAGTGAAAATTGCGCCTGCTGCAAGGGATTCACCTGCAGAACCAATAGTTTGTACTACATTGCTTTCAAGAATTGAGTTTCTGCGCATAATAATTCGGATAACGCCCATAGCAATAACTGCCGCAGGGATTGATGCAGAAACAGTCATACCAACTCGCAGACCGAGATAAGCATTTGCCGCACCGAAAACAACCGCCAGAATAATACCCATAACAATGGAGGTAACTGTAATTTCAGGGGTTACCTTTTCTGCCGGAATGTACGGCTTAAAGTTTGATTTGTTGTCCATATTTTCTCCAATCTGTATGAGCATTTCAAAAGAAAATATTCTCATACCAAAATAATCGGTTTATTCTATCATAAAACTTTAATAATTACAATATAATAATTATTTCAAATTCTCCAATATTTTCAAGAGAATGTTGAATACATTTTCTGTTGAAGAAATGCTTAATTTTTCATTTACTGTGTGAACATCGTAAAGGGCAGGACCTATGGAAATACAGTCTATTCCGTCAATTGCATCTGCAAACACACCACATTCAAGACCTGCATGAATTGCCTCAACCTTGGGCTCTTTTCCGAAATATTCTTTGTAAACATTTTTATAAAGTTCACGGAGTTGGGAATCTTCCTTATATTCCCAAGGGGGATAGTGACCGTTAGTCGCAGTTTCCCAGTTAACAGAATCAAAAAAGGCAACAAGCTTTTCTCTGAGGAAGGAAAGACCTGACTTTTTGTTGCTTCTTAAACCAAAATGAAGAGATAAAACATCGTTTTCTATTTTGAGAACACCAAGATTCAAGGATGTCTGAACAAGGCCTGTAATTTCTGCGCTCATTTCAAGAACACCGTTGGGGACACAGGTTAAAGCAAAAATCAGCTTGTTTTTTATGTCATTGCTCAAAACATTAAAAGAAGAGTTTTCGCCTTTATCAAAAGAGAAAGTGAATTCACTTTCTCTATCAGAAATTTCAGCCTTAATAATATCAAGATATTTTTCTGCATCCTCGATAAACAAATCAACATCATTAACACAAAGCTCAATTGTGCATTTATTTGGAATAGCGTTGTCTTTATCTCCACCATTGATGCTGATTATGTCAAAATCACAAGAGTTTTTTATATGATTTAAAAATCTTCCTGCAAGAGTATCCGCATTTACTCGGTTATTATTGATTTCAACTCCTGAGTGACCGCCTTTAAGACCTTTGAGAGTAATTATAATTTTTGTGCCATTTTTCTCTTGGTAATTAACAGCAGTTTTTGCAAAAAAATGACATCCACCTGCACAGGAAACTGTAACAGTGTCATCCTCTTCGGAGTCAAGATTAATCATTTTTTTAGCGCTGAGAACGCTCTTATCAAGCTTTCCGGCACCAATAAGACCGATTTCCTCATCAGTGGTGAAAACCGCCTCAATAGGCGGGTGGGGGATATTATCACTTTCAAGAATTGCAAGAATCATTGCAACGGCAATACCATTATCCGCACCCAAAGTTGTCTCTTTCGCTTTAAGAAAATCACCGTCAACGAAAAGTTCTATGCCACGATTTATAAAATCAGTAGTTGCTTCTTCAGTTTTCTGACAAACCATATCTGTATGGCCCTGAAGAATAACAGGATCAGTGTTTTCATAACCGGGTGTGCCGTCTTTGAAAATAACAACATTGTCTGCTTCGTCTTTTACATATTTTAAATTATGATTTATTGCAAAGTTTTTGCAGTAGCGTGCCATACCGCTGCAGTTACCTGAACCACGGGGAACATCACTTATCTGTTTGAAATAATAAAATACTCTTTCGGGTTTTAAATCAGTCATTGTTTTTCTCCTCGGTTTTTTCTGCAATTTGCTTAGAATATATGCAACCGCAATAATTTTGTCTGTAAAGATTATATTTTTTTGAAAGCTCACAAGAACGTTTGTAGCCTTCTTTCTTTTTGAAATCGGAATAAAGGTAATTTACACCATATTTATTTTCAAGCTCATCGCCGATTTCATTGAGCAATTGTGCATTTTTATAAGGGCTTACGGAAAGAGTGGTTGTGAAATAGTCAAATCCATTTTCTTTTGCATATTCCGCAGTTTTCATAAGACGCAATCTGTAACACTTTTTGCATCTTTTGTCGCCCTCAGGCAAAGTTTCAAGCCCTTTTGCAAGAGTTTTAAATTCATTATTGTCATAATCCGGAACAACTATTTCAATATCACTGTAATTCATTTCAACAATAAGTCGTTTTAATTCTTCGAGGCGGAAATTAAATTCACTTTCAGGTGAAATGTTAGGGTTGTAAAAAAATAATGTAATATTGAAATGCTCATATAAATATTCTAAAACCGCACTCGAACAAGGCGCGCAACAAGCGTGAAGTAAAAGAGTGGGTTTGAAGCTTTGTTTTTTTATTTCCTCGATTTTATCATCAAGCATTTTTTGATAATTAACTTTCATAATTTAACACCGATTCATACAAATTAGAATTAGGTATAATATATAATATATACAGGATAAATGCAAGGTAAATCTGATGCTAAAATTATGACAAAACAACATTTAAAAAAACTTTTTAAAAAAATGAAAAATTCTCTTGACATCTAAATTCTTTTGTGATATAGTAGTCAAGCATTAAGTTGCTGGTGTAGCTCAGTTGGTAGAGCAGCTGATTTGTAATCAGCAGGTCGGGGGTTCGAGTCCGTCCACCAGCTCCATTTTTTTGAATAGTGTATATGGGAGTGTTCCCGAGTGGCCAAAGGGGGCAGACTGTAAATCTGTTGGCACCGCCTTCGGTGGTTCGAATCCACCCGCTCCCACCAAGTATTACGGTTAATTTAGATGCCGTATCGAGAAGCCTTGATAAATCAAGGCTTCTCGCATTTTTTATGCTAGAATTTGTAGTGTCATTTTTATAGATGCCAACAATAGTGAAGGTGGATTCGAACCACCGAAGTAAAGATTGATGGCTGGTTTTACGAGTTTTTTTCGCAAAACCAGCCATTTTTTATTGTTTTGAAATCCGCAGTAAGAGGTATATTGTTATAATTAACTTTTATGTGCTTTAGGGCAACATGTTGCACAACTCTCACGTGAAAGAGTTCCCCTTGAAATATAATATTTAATTTAGTGTTATTTTACCTCTTTATCCAAAAACACACGTGAGCCTGTTGCACATTTTTGCCCTTGGTATTTACCATTGTATGGATTAAGCGCAGTATCATCCATTTTTGCAAACACAAGCTGTCCTACACGTCTTCCGGCTTTTAATTCGATAGCACATCTGTTTGCATTATAAAGTTCAAGTGTAATTTCACCTTTAAATCCAGGGTCAACCCAACCTGCATTTTGGATGAATAAACCCATTCTGCCTAAAGAACTTCTGCCTTCAACAAATGCAGTTAAATTATCAGGTAAATCAAAATATTCCATTGTTGTAGCCAAAACAAATTGATTAGGTAAAAGTATGTATGAATCAGTTGTTATGGTTTTATACTTGATTTCGTTTTCTAAATTTATAATGCCGGTTGAAGTATCTTCAACAATACTAAATGTATTTCCCAAACGGATATCAATACTTGCAGGCTGAATCTGTTCTTTCTCGATAGGTTCAACAGCTAAAGTCTTTTCCTTAAGCATTTTCATTAAAGTTTTATCTGACAATATCATATTTTTCTCTCCTATTGAATTTTTACCATTCTATCATATTTTACAGGTGTTTACAATATTGATTTAATTTGATTCGATCATTTCTTTAAATTTATATGGTAATGAATAATGCTCTGTCATAACAAATTCAATATATTGTGAAACGATTAGTTTACGATAAAGCGTACCCAAATCTAATTAAAGATTAAAAATGGTTTTATAATTTATAAGTAAATGGTATATTTCGTTGTTGAATAACATAAAATAAGGTGCACCTTTATCTCTAACTTAATGCCATATTTCTTGAGAAAAATCAATTTTTATTAAATAAACCACACTTTTCTATTGAACTCAAAGAAAAAGTGTGTTATAATTTCAATGTATATTTTAAAGGGGGATTTTCTATGAAAATAAAAAGCATCTCTGTTGGTGGATTCAAGAATTTGAAGCGGTCTACAATTCAGCTAGAAAACATTACAGCAGTAATATCTCCTAACAACTACGGAAAATCAAACTTGTTAGAAGCTATTGATTTTGGTGTTGATTTTCTTTCTTACAATTCAAAAGACAGAAAAACTATGATGAAATGGATTCGTGGCATACCAATAAACAAGACTATCGAAAATGACGAATTCTTTTTTGAAGTTGAGTTAGAAGACGAATCCCTCGGTGAATACAAGTTTATTAGATATGGGTATACTTTTAGGTGGTTTCGTGACGACGGGAGTGGTCAGAAAATCACCAATGAATGGATTGAAACTCGACCGAGTGAAAGTGTTCGCTATACTGCATTCTTGAAACGGGCTGAAGGTAAGTACAGAAAAGAGAAAGATACAAACTCTTTCAGAAAAATTAATTTAGAGGATAGCCAATTAGCGATTGATGTGCTTGCAGCAATGGATGATATAGAAATACAACCAGTAATCAAAGCTATAGTGGATATTGATTATCATATTTGTTCATCACTTGATTTGGGAGACCGTTTTCAATCCACTCCCATAGAGTATGTTGATCATGAAGATGGCTGTATCGCATTTGATGACAAAGATGTTCCTAGAGCACTTTTCCAATTAAAAGAACAGTACCCTGAAAAATATGAACTTTTTTTAGAGGCTGTTTATTGTCTTTTTCCTGAATTTATAGATGTAGCTATTCAGTCTTATACATTGAATGTGGATAACTCTAAAGTTAACTTAATAATATCAGCAGATGAGGGTGAACTTGTTTCAACTACGTTAGAAGAAGCACAAAAGGATATTCCTTTCAAAATTAGAGATGAGCTGTATCGTGTGATAATCACTAATAAAAATCTTAATCAAGCAATAAACATCTCTATGATGTCCACGGGAACAAAGCGCATATTTTGGTTGTTAGCTAATGTTTTTATTGCTAGTGCGAAAGGCATGAGTATTGTAGGTGTAGAAGAATTAGAAACAAGTATACACCCAAGATTATTAAAAGGTTTGTTAGAAATTTTAGATGAAGTACTTGACAATACTTCGTTGATTATTTCTAGCCATTCACCCTTTTTGGTCCAGTATATTAAAGCAGAAAAGATATATGTAGGTATGCCGAACACGGAAGGCACGGCAGAATTCAGAAAAACAAAATCCTCTAGAATAAAGGCTCTTATTAAAACTGCAAGAGATAATGGCATGGCAGTTGGAGAGTATCTCTTTGAATTAATGGCAGGAGATCAAGATTCCATCGAAACATTATCCTTCTATTTGGAGGAATGAACTATGGGAGATTGTTTTGAAAAAGGTGTTGCCTTTATTTTGGAAGGCGATACCGAGAAAGTTTTTTATCTCACTCTTTTAAAACACCTATGTGGAAAATATAATGGAATATCTATTAATAAACAAACAGATAATAATAGTGGTGAGATATTTTATACAATAGGAAACGCAGAACATAGCGTATTGATTAAATTTAATGTTGTTGGAACTATTTCGCAAATCACAAACTCAGGTAGTTGGTTCGAAAAACGTTGCTATGGACAACATAAAAGTTTAACATGGACGGTTTTTTTGTGCTATGATACCGATAATTACACTCCCAATATCAGTAAATTCTATGAGGACGACTGGAAAGAATTGCGAAAAAATATTTCAAAACGTAAGTCGTGTTCTATAATAGATCTTGCAGCACAAGCTGACATTGAAGATATTATGTTAGTAGATGCAGATGGTGTTTTCAAATTTTTGGATATGTCTCCAATACCTATTCCCTCTGGCTCAAAGGGAAAAGCAAAGATGAAGAAAATTTTTCGAGCAAAGAAACTTGGTTGTGCATATCACGAAGGTTCTAGAGCCGAAGATTTAATCAATGCACTCGATTTAGACAAAATCATATCGAATTCGCCTGTTCCCCTAGAAAAAATCCAAGAAGAGTGTTTCGGTTGTTTCTAAAACAAATGAGATTCACTTTCGGGTCCGAAAAAGTGTATCTCAAACGAAAAAACACGACATAATTGGCGCGATAGAAAAATGAAGTACATATAAGTGTACTAAATGAATATCATTTGTGTTGACAAAGCCGAACTTATCAAACAAAATAATTTTAAAAACAGACTTTTCTGATTTGTTAAAATTTATGTGAGCATCTAAATTGTTCGTAACAGCCAAGGAAAAGACGATTGCTTTTGCAATCGTCTTTTTCAGTTGTATTCGCCTTTCGGCGAGTGAGATTGCTACGCAGTGATATTCGGCTAAAGCCGAGTAATATTGTCCTTCAGGCAGTTAAGAAGCGAATATAATATCACTTCTGCGTAGCAGAAATATTACATTTGGCGTTTGCAAAATAAATCACTCCGCCAACGTCAGAATATCACTGAAATTTGCGACAAAGTGGATTCGAACGACCGAAACTTCAATTATGCTAAGAATTTAAGATGGATTTTTAAAATCTTCTTTTGCGTTTACGGACATACTTATTATCAAAAAAGATACAACGAACCAAGCCGTGAATTACTCCTACGATAAAAAGTCCAAGCAGGAATAGCATTGAAGAAAAAAGGCAGACCACCCAAAGATTACGTAGTTAGAGAAGAAGATAAGGTTGCCGAACTCAAATATATTCTTGCTCGAAAAGAAGCAAAGATAAAGTCGTTAGAAATGGAAAATGAACTGATGCGGGATTTTCTCTCGCTAACAGAAAGGAAGTGAGAACAAGAGTAAAATTCATGGTTATCTATCATCATAAAGATAAATATTCAATAAGTGAAATGTGCAAATTCTTTAATGTATCAAGAAGTGGTTACTATGATTATGTAAAGAGAATGGAAATTCCTGCAAAAGATTTACCATTAGCAGAGAAGATAAAAGAATGTCAGGAAAAGCATGGTAAAACCTACGGTTATCGTAGAGTACATATATGGCTTGAAAGACAAGGCATACACTATAATCCAAAGACAATATTAAGGGTTATGCAGAAATACAACTTGTTATCAGAAGTTAGAAGAAAGAAATATCACAATTATGGTGGTTGTATCCACCGTTACGATAACCTGTTTAATAGAAATTTCAAAGCAGATAAACCAAAAGTGGGTAACAGATATTTCATACATAAAGACTGGACAAGGCACATTGTATCTTTCGATAATCAGGGGTTTGTACGATAACAGTATCGTTGCATACAAAACCGGAACCGAGCAGAACGTAAATCTTGTATTAAGTACAATCAGAGCAGTTAAACGAAAACAAAAAGCCACTGCTGAGCTGCAACTCCACAGTGAACAAGGCTTTCAATACGCTTCCAATCAGTATTTCAAGCTAACAAAATCTTACAATATTACGCCTTAAATGTCAAGAAAGGGAAATCCTTATGACAATGCAATGGCTGAAAATTTCTTTTCTATTTTGAAAACAGAATGTATCTATCGAACAAAATTGCAAACCTATGAGGAGGCGCGCCTCCTCATAGGTCAATACATCCATTTCTACAACAACGAAAGAATTCAACTAAAAACAAAACTGACTCCGCTTAAAAAAAGAAATCAGTTTGTTGCTTAAAATTTAATATTTAACACCATAGGGGTGTTTTTGTGCTGTCTGCACAATTTGGGGCAGTTCATTCATATAAGGATAGCTGCCCATTCTTTTATTTGTGGTCTCTGTAATACTGTGTATGTGTTTTGGGGTGGGGATTGTTTTCCCAAATCTCTGTTGCAACGGGTTTCCATGCTTTACTGAAATCGTCACACTTTGAGCAAAGCTCTTCAACTGTTTCCTGTGACACAAAATCCGTACTCTTAGCCCCTGTATCTTTTATAATTTTTCTTAACATATCGGGATTTTCAAGCATAGGGCAAGGCATTAAGTGATTGTCATTAAAGGGTTGCCCTTTTCTGTAAGCCATAAAAAGAGGCTTCTGGAGCGCTTCAAGAAGAGTATCCGTTTTAATATTTGAATCGGAATAGTGAACAAACACACACGGTTCCATATCACCTTTTGAATTGATGTGGAAATAGTTTCTGCCACCTGCGATACAACCGCCAACATATTCACCATCATCCTGGAAATCCATAACAAATAAAGGTTTTCCTGTGTGACCGTTACGCATTTTCTTGAGCCAATAATACATATATTTTCTCTGAGATGGTGTTGGGATTAAATCCTTGTCTGCGCCCTTACCGACGGGCATAAAGTTAAAATAGAAAGCATATTTAACGCCTAAATCAACCATTTTATCAAGGAACTCGTCACTTGTTACATCGTTTACATTTTTACTTGTATAACAAACAGAAATACCGAAAAGAATCTTCTCTTTTTTAAGAAGCCTCATCGCCTCAATAGTATTTTCATACGCACCCTGACCGCGACGGTCATCATTACTGCATTCATCACCCTCAATGGAAAGGGCGAGAGTTATATTGCCACATTTCTTAATATCGTCACAAAGTTTTTTGTCAATAAGAGTGGCATTTGTATAAATAAGGAAAGTACATTCAGGATTTTCGGAAGCGAGAGTAACCACATCATGTTTTCTGATAAGCGGTTCTCCACCTGTAAGCATGTAAAAATGAGTTCCTAAATCCTTTCCCTGATTAACAATGCTTCTCATCTCGTCAAGAGACAGCTGGAAACTGTGACCATATTCCGCTGCCCAACAGCCCTTACACTTCAAGTTACAAGCACTTGTAGGGTCAAAAAGAAGAATGAAAGGAATATTGCAATTATATTTATCTCTCTTAGCACGAACAGTCTTTGTGCCAAAATAACCTGCATGAATACCTAAAGAAATAAGCAAAGATTTTACTAAACCACGGTCAACATCTTTAAGAATGTTCTTGGCGAGTTGCATATAAACATTATCTTTATCGCCCACTGCTCTACGCATTTTTTCGTAGTTCTGTTTAGGATACATTGTAAAATATTTTTCTGCAACTTTTAAAATCTTCAACAAATTTTCTTCAGGAGCTTTATCAATATATTTCAATATTCTTGATAATGCTTTATCTGCTGCAAAGCTAACCAATTTATGCTCCAACTGCAATACCTCCTTTCATGAAAACTCATAACTTACTAATAATATCACACATTCCGAAATTTGTAAACCTTTCAAAATTTCGTTACCAAAAAAATTATTGGTTTTTTCTTCTATTTTATACATCAGCAACTTTCTTGACAGTTTAAGTGTTTATATCTATAATAAAACTATCACCGGAACACAAGCTTGTTCATTGTAATAAAAGCAACATATTAAAGAGGTCTTAACTATGAAAACTTTATTACTTTCTTCACTTACTAAAATTTTTAAGGAAAAAGAACCCAACTTTAAGGAGTTGGATTCTTTCTCCTGCTTAAAAAATGAAAAATTTTCTTTCCAGCTTGCTTTCTCTTCCGAAAACAAAAACGATAATAAAATAACTGTTTCCGTCGAATCGCCATTGGCAGAAGATTTAAAGCTTTATCTTGTTAAAGATATTCCTGCAGGCAAAAATGGTTACGAGAATTCCGATTCCTTCCATTACGATCTTAACAGAAAGTCATTTCCTGACTTGCTTTTGCCTCTTGATAACAAAATTACTGTAAAAAAAGGCGAATGGAATTCAATATGGGTAGAATATTCTCCCAAAAAAGCAATAACAGGCGAAAAGGAAATTACTATAAAACTTACAACAAGCGTAAGTGTTTTTGAAAGAACTTTCACCCTCAATATTGTTGATAAAGAACTCCCCAAACAAGAACTTCTTTTTACAAACTGGTTCCATAATGATTGCCTTTGCACATATTATGACGTTGATGTTTTCTCGGAAGATTATTGGAGAATTGTTGAAAACTATATTAAAAATGCCGCTGAACACGGCGTTAATATGCTTTTGACTCCCGTTTTCACTCCACCGCTTGACACCGCCGTTGGCGGAGAACGTCCCACAGTTCAGCTGGTAAAGGTTACAAAAGAAAAAAACAAGTATTCTTTTGACTTTGAAAATTTCAGAAGATATATAAAGCTTTGTCTTGACTGTGGTATCGAAGCATTTGAAATTTCCCATTTCTTTACCCAGTGGGGTGCAAAACATGCTCCTAAAATTATAGCAACAGTTAACGGTAAAGAAAAACAGATTTTTGGCTGGAAAACCTCTGCAAGCGGTAAACCTTATACTGACTTTCTTGAAGCTTTTTCAAAAGCATTCATTAAAGAGGTCAAATCCCTGGGCATCGAAGACCGTTGTTGGTTGCATGTTTCCGATGAACCAAATAAAGAACAAATTAAGGATTACAAAAAAGCTGCTGATACACTCCATAGATTTTTCCCTGGTTTCAATACATTTGATGCCCTTTCAGACATTGAGTACTATCGCAATGGACTTATAAAAACACCGGTTTGTTGCGAAAGCGAAGCAGATATATTCAAAGCCGAGGTTAAAAACTTCTGGACTTATTACTGTTGTTGTCAGGTAGACAAATTCTTACCTAACAGAATGTTCTCCCAACCCTCACAGCGCAACAGAGTTTTAGGTGTATTACTTTATAAATACGAAACAAAAGGCTTTTTGCAATGGGGACACAATTTCTGGTATTCTCAATATTCCAAATACCCCATAGACCCTTATAAAGTTACAGATGCCGATGGTGCTTTCCCCTCGGGTGATGCTTTCGTGGTTTATCCCGGTAAAGACGGCAAACCACTTAACTCTCTTCGACATATTGTTTTCTTTGATGCTATTCAAGATTTAAGAGCTTTAAAACTATTAGAAAGTCTTACGTCAAGAAAATATGTTTTAAATCTTATTGAGCAAGGTTTGGATGTTCCACTCTCTTTTGAAACTTATCCTCATGAGCAAGAATGGCTACTTGATTTAAGAGCGCGTATAAACAACGAAATAGAAAAAAGATAAAAATAATCGTCTGAAAATTTTTGATTTTCAGACGATTATTTTATTTCTACTTAAAAACCAGAAACCTGTGTCATTCCGTAGCCAAACCATTGACCTATTTTAAACATAGAGTCTCCGCAGTAATGCGCTCCATCATATTCGCCATTTTCAACTCCATTTTCCAACTTGGATTTACAAGTCGATGTGTCAATCCAAATTGAGTCTTCAAGCTTTGTAGATGAAGTTGTTGTGTTTGAATAACAACCGACAGAGGTTTTATTTATAATATTTTGGGTTGTTGCCATAGGAACATACCAAAGTGATGCATTGTCGGCTTTAGCTTTGTTAACAGTATCGGAATAAACCCAACTATTATATGTCTGAGTTGCGTTATTAGCCTGAGGATTAACAAATGTCGCACTGTTATATGCCGCAATAGCGCCATCAACAAAACCTATATGGGAATCTGCATCTCTCTTTTCAAACTCTGCACGCACATTGTTTACAAGAATGTTTTGTAAAGCACCATATTGGTCTGCCCACTCTTTAACACATGAATCGCTTTCGCCCTGCATCCACATAAAAGAGCGTATGTTGATTTTATCTGCATTATGTGTGCTTTGGATTTCATCGATGGCAGCGTTGACATATTCAAGCATTTTGTCTGCAAAATACCCGCCCATTGAATCATAAACGCCTTGAGAATTCACTGCATTAAGATACTTTCCTGTGTTATCAAACAACCAGTTACCCCCAAGGTAAGTTCCTGCTGCTGTATATTTAATAATATACCATTCTTCATCTTTTGTGGAATCATCCGTTGCAAGATAGTAGGAAAGACCAACTTCAGGGCCAAACCAATATTCTCCCTGACCACCTATACCCAATCGGAAAGTCTCAAATTTATTATTTGAGAAAAACGTCTGCCAATTTGTACCATCGGCACTATTAATGTTATTATACTTAATTTTCACATTGGAAAAATCTGTGTTACCAACCGCATTACGAACTTCTTGTGTTAAGGGGCTTGCACCATAAGCATTGGATTGACCGCAAAGAATAATAACATTTACTTTTTTACTTCGTGTCTCTATTACTTCTTCAATATCTGTATAGCTTATTCCAGAAACTATGCCTTGTTGCTCTGTCAGGATTTCCCGGTCTTTAATATCAAGAACACCATCAAAATTCAGGTCACATGCATATTTCTGTCTTGTGTTTAATTTGTTCTGATTTATAAGACCTTTCTTAATAGCAGCTATATCTTCCTGAGTAAAGGGGATTCCGTCGCAATCATAGTCACCCTTTAAATAAACATCAACTTTCTTATAGAATCCGCTTGTAATCAACTGCATAAGTGCGCAGTCAATTACATCAAGATAACCATCGCCGTCAATATCTGAACTGAGCATATCTTTATAGTCAAGTTTTTTATCAGAAAGAACGTTATTTACAAGAGCTTGATAGTCGCTTGTATCTACATCGCCATTTTCATTAATGTCACCAATGTTTACCAACGAATAATTCCCGGTATTTAATACTGCTTTAACTTTGTATTCACCGATTTTGTCAAAAACAGGACCTGACCCTGAACTGTTGATTTTTTGTCCCCAGAGTTGTTCCGCATTTGCTTC
>JAZNGU010000078.1:0-4252 GCA_045576615.1 Acutalibacteraceae bacterium
AGTATATCACCGGGGAAGGTTCTGTTTTGTATGTAATCAAGGTCCATTTCAACCCACTGTTCAAATGGAATGTCGTTTCTGTTTTTACTTATCTGCCATGTGCAGGTGAGTCCGGGGGTTACGTGCAGACGAAGCTTCTGATAATCTGTGTAATGTAGAACTTCACCCGGCAGAGGAGGTCTTGGACCTACCAAAGTCATATCACCTTTGAAAACGTTAAAGAATTGCATCAATTCATCAAGAGATAGTTTTCGGAGGATTTTTCCTACTCTTGTTATTCTCGGATCTTCTTTTATCTTAAAAACAGGTCCGTCCATTTCGTTTTTTTCTTTCAACTGCTCCAAAAGTGCTTCTGCATTAGGACGCATTGTGCGGAATTTATACATATAAAATTCCTCTCCGTGTCGTCCTACTCTTTTTTGTTTAAAGAATGGTCCTGCACTTGGATCATCAATACATATAACAATCGCAATGATTATCATAAGCGGAAGAAAGCCAATCAAAATTATCGTCGCAAAGAATATATCAAAGAGTCTTTTCTTTCTCCAATATCCCAAATAGGACTTTTCGATTAAAGCTTCCAATTTTACTCTTGTTTTCTCATCAACTTTTTCGCTATCAATGTAGGGCATTTTTGAATCCTTCTTTCGTCTCTTTTATTCAAAACTTAAAATTTATAAGTGTTTCATGCTCAATGTTACGCCAAGGAGATAAATAAAACTTACTAAAATCTTGTCTGCTTCCGTCAAGTAGTTTCTCTTTGTCTTTTATATATCCCGGATGAAATCCGATCTCAATATTTTTATTATGTTTTTTTGCGAGTTTCAGATAATGCGGAAGCAGTTTTCTTATTCTTGCTTCGTTTAATTTTCCTGAAAACAAAATCCCCATAAAATATGCAGATTGTATTTTTGATTTTGCAAGTTCCTTTCGATTTGCAAAAGCAAGAATTTTTAAAAGCCATTGCTTCATCAAACCTATGGGGTTATATTCAAAATATAACGATGGTGTAAAAACGTATGGCAAAATCGGTTCTGCCGGAATACGGATGCTTGACACATTCAAACCTTCATCACGAATTACGCGCATCAGAGTTTTTAAAATAAGCGGTATCATATGGGTGTGCTGATGACTATCAATCGAAATAGATATATTTTCGCCCATAGCCTTTTTCCAGAATTTAATCTGACTTTGCAATTCTTTATAAACTTGCTTTTCAAATTCCTTCCTTTTATTTGAGATGGAGAGAAAAAATAAACCTATAAATGAATATTTAAAGTATCCTTTATCAGATATCAGCAAGCTGGCATCATTCGGCTTTGAAAGCGGACGTCCCTCCACCAAATTAATATGTAAAGAAAGTAGCGTATTAGTACCTGACAAACGCTGTTTAAAATCTGATATTTCGCCGTTTGGCAAAACACTAACCTTGTTTAAAACACCATTTTTGAGACAATTTTCTATGCGACTGTTTGCACCCTCGGATATACCATAATCGTCTGCACATAAATATATCATATTAATCTCCCAATTTTATTACAATCACATTATCAATGACTGATATTGAATTTTTTGCAGGCCAGTTATTTAAACTGTATGTATCAATTCTTTTTAAGAGCTCTGATTTTTCTTCACCTGAAATAAATTTATAATTTTTTCCGCAATAATCATTTAATGCACTGCATAAAACACTTTGACCAACTATTTCATCATCTGCTCTCAAAATATAGCCATCTGTTGTTCCCGTCATATCAGGCGGCAATTCTGCACTGTAAGCCTCACTTTCGGGAAGATAGCCTAATACTAAAATACTATCACATTCTATAGCACCTTCGGTCTGTTCGATTCGGTCTGCAATACGGATTAAAGTGCCATAAGACTTTTCATAAGCCATATTCAGTTTATGATAACTGACATTTGCAATGATTGTCTGATTAAAGACAAGCAACACTGCAATACCAAGTATCGTCCAAGACTTTACGGCATTTAGTTTTGTGTTTTTAAATTCTGACTTTTCGTATTGAAGTATAAGAAACAAATAAAATACCAAAAATCCCATTTTCATCAGGTTGTGATAATCGATACCACTATTTATAAAAGCAAGTACACTTGCACCAATAGGTAACAAAATCACAAAAATGCACAGCATCAGGATTTTGGCGAAACCTGACTTGTTTTTTATCACATCTGTCAAATACAAGACAAGAGTCAGAACAAATATAATAGAGTTTGTTATGCCAAACACATTCAGTCCTTTAGAAAAATCAAAGAAATAATGGGTAAAAGACTCTTTGATGGTATATAATGCCCCCGCTATATCAATGCCTTTCAAAGAGGTTGCATTATCAAATCCCTGATACTCTAAAAGTGTGGTTCCCGTCAATTTAAGAAGAACTGTCATCACCAAATAATACAGCGCCATACCCAAAACGCCTGTCAGTAAAAACTTTAGGCTTTTAAATATTACTTTTTTTACATCTGTATTCTTGTAAATCAGTTCCAAAATCAAACTTAAAAGCAGAAGCATTATTGTAACTGTTATGTAAGCCTGATATATTCCTGCAGAGAGCGCTATCAATACCAAAGAACCAATATAGCAAGGTTTATCCTTTGTGATTAGCTGTGCTGCAATACACGAAAAAAGGAATGCAAGTGCATAACCGTCTGCTACATAGTTATACATCATTACAGACGTAACCGTAGGGAACGTGGCAACTAATGCACCTATAAGTGCTGCTGTTATATTTTTTCTGACACCAAACATTTTTAAGATGCATACAGCACCAAGTCCGTGAAAGATTATTGCCATAAGACCTGTAATAAAGGGCAAATCATAGAAGGAGCTTGGAGCACACACTACCGGGAGAAACCATCTTCCCATTGAAATCATATTCTGTGCATCATATCTGAAAACAAGTCCGTCCCAATTAGGAAGCCAATTTGTAATTTTATATAAATGAGCAATAAGTCCCATAACAAGGGCAGAGATAAAGCAAACTTTCCACTGGGGCAAAATACTCTTTTTTATTTTATTTATAATTTGTTCAGGCATATTACCACTCCAACCACTTGAATTTATGCAAAAACTTGCCATACAGCTTGTCATACATCTTAACACCGATAATCCTTTTAATCCGTGTTGTTCTTTTCGTTACATCGCTTGTCCATGAAGCGCTGTAATGATGTATGGAATATGTGTTTTTAGTTATAGTCTTTTTCCCTGTATAATAATCCATCGGGCAAAGATACTCTCTTGGAAGAAAAACCATATCCATAAAGGTTTGGTTTGTATTTTTAATATCCATACCAAGCCGCATCAAGGCATCTGTATTTCGGTCAGGACAAGGCGTAAGGTCGAAACTGCCATCTTCCAAGATAAACGGTATATCATCATAGTCTTTTAAAAACTCTCCGATTATCTCGTTTCCTTTTTCTGCACCAAAGCCAAGTCCCGTTGCAACAATACCTTTTTCATCAAACCCCATAAAACCTTTACCTTCAAGCAAATCATCAATAGGCTTTATAAGCTCAACATCGGTATCTAAATAAATTCCGCCGTTATCATAAATGATCTTAAGCCTTGCATAGTCGCTGACAAACGCCCATTTCTTTGCGTCATAAGCTTCACGCATATAGCGATTTTGCATTAAGTCGAAATTGTCTTCATTATGACAAATTATTTCAAATCCGGGACAATATTTTTCCCAGCTTTTAATACATTTTTTTGCAAGTTTTGGCATTTCGCCTTTTCCAAACCAACAATAGTGAATCACTTTTGGAATACTCATGCTTTATTCCTCCATAATTCAATTAAGTTTTTGAATGCTCTTTTGAAAAATATAAAGTTTACTCCAATATATAACGGTACTATCCAAAGAGAGTGGATGATTCCTTTTATAAGTAGCACGATAAATGAAAGACCGCTGAAACTGTCCACAAAAAAGATTGCCATTAAGGTAGCAAAAATCGCTCCGTTTACTATCCAAAGCTTATATGTATTAAACATTCCTCTGTCAAGGACTTTTTTGTTTGAATAATAAATCATCATTGCACTTCTGTATAAAAGCGCAACAATTGTGCCGATTATTGCACCGCAAATTCCCCATTTCAAAATTGAAACTATTGAAACTGCGATATTTATAATCATTTCCCAAATTGCATGGGAGCGTGTTTCCTCAAACTTGCCCGAATATTCAAGAACATGGTTTGACGGAAGTTTACCGTTTGCTAAAAGGTTCATAATAACAAAAAG
>JAZNGU010000079.1:0-37150 GCA_045576615.1 Acutalibacteraceae bacterium
CAGTTACAGGTCCTAACAACAGAGCTTTAAAGTCACTTTCAGATATGCTTAAGGGTAAGCAGGGACGTTTCCGTCAGAATCTTCTCGGTAAGCGTGTTGACTATTCGGGACGTTCGGTTATTGTTGTAGGACCTAACCTTAAGATATATCAGTGCGGTCTTCCTAAAGAAATGGCACTTGAACTCTTCAAACCCTTTGTTATGAAAAAGCTTGTTGAAGACGGTCTTTGCCACAATATCAAGAGTGCAAAAAGAATGGTGGAAAGAGTACGTCCTGAAGTGTGGGATATGCTCGAAGATGTTATCAAAGAACATCCGGTATTCCTTAACCGTGCTCCCACACTTCACAGACTTGGTATTCAGGCTTTCGAGCCCGTACTTGTTGAAGGTAGAGCTATTAAGCTTCATCCTCTTGTATGTACAGCTTTCAACGCCGACTTCGACGGTGACCAGATGGCTGTTCACGTACCGCTTTCTGCAGAAGCACAATCTGAAGCAAGATTCCTTATGCTTGCTGCAAACAACCTTCTTAAACCTTCTGATGGTAAGCCTGTTGTTGTTCCTACACAGGATATGATTCTCGGTTCTTACTACCTTACACTTGTTAAACCCGAAGAACAGGGTAACGGCAAGGTGTTCAGAAATGTTGACGAGGCTATGATGGCTTATGAAGAAGGCGATTTGGGCCTTCATGCACCTATCAAAATCCGTATGTCAAAAGAGGTTGACGGCAAGGTTTATACAGAACTTCTTGAAACAACTCTCGGTAAAGTTATCTTTAATGCTCCTGTTCCTCAGGACCTTGGATTTGTTGACAGAAGCAAACCTGAAAATATGTTCAAGCTTGAAATCAATGAGCTTGTTAACAAGAAAGTTCTCGGTAAGATTATTGAACGTTGTATCAGAGTTCATGGTACTGCAAAATCTTCAGTTGTTCTTGATAACATCAAGAAACAGGGTTACAATTACTCAACACGAAGCGGTATCACAGTTGCTGTTTGCGACGCAACAATCCCCGAAAAGAAGAAGCAGTTCCTTGCAGAAACCGAAGCTCTTATTGATACAATTGAAGAAGATTACCAGATGGGTCTTCTCAGTGAACAAGATCGTTCACGTAGCAAAATCAAAGCTTGGGAAATCTGTACAAAGAACGTTTCTGCAGAACTTCGTAATGCAATGGATCCCTACAACCCCATCTTTATGATGCTTGACTCCGGTGCCCGTGGTTCTGACTCACAGCTTCGTCAGTTGGCAGGTATGCGTGGTCTTATTGCCAATACTGCAGGTAAAACTATCGAAATCCCCATCAGAGCTAACTACCGTGAAGGTCTTAATATTATCGAATATTTCATTTCTTCCCGTGGTGCTCGTAAAGGTCTTGCTGATACAGCGCTTCGTACTGCTGACTCAGGTTACCTTACAAGACGTCTTGTTGACGTTTCTCAGGAAGTTATTATCCGCGATGAAGATTGCCATTGTAGCGATGGCCTTGAGGTTTACGATATTAAAGACGGTAACGATATTATCGAACCCTTAAGCGAACGTCTTACAGGCAGATACCTTCTTGAAAACTTCTGTGACGATCAGACGGGTGAAATAATCTGTGACACAGACACAATGATTGATGACGAGCTTGCAAAGAAAATTGCTGCAATGGTTAACGCTCGTCCCAACGAAGCAGACAGAAAAATTAAAATCCGTTCACTTCTTACTTGTGAATGTGACCATGGTGTATGTATCAAGTGTTATGGTTCAAACCTTGCAACCGCAGGTCCCGTTACAGTTGGTGAAGCAGTTGGTATTATTGCCGCTCAGTCAATCGGTGAACCCGGTACACAGCTTACAATGAGAACCTTCCACACCGGTGGTGTTGCTTCTCAGGCCGACATCACACAGGGTCTTCCTCGTGTTGAAGAACTCTTTGAAGGCAGAAAACCCAAAACACTTGCAATGCTCAGTGAAATTGACGGTAAAGTTTCATTCGAAGAAATCAAGAAGAGTAACTACGTTGTTATCACTAACGACGAAGATGTTAAGAAATATCTTATTCCTTTCGATGCAAGACTTTGTCAGGAAATCCAGGAGGGTGCATACGTTAAGAAGGGTCAGCATCTTACAGAAGGTGCAGTTAACCCCCATGACGTTCTTGCAGTTCTTGGTGTTGACGCTGTTCACAACTATCTTATCAAAGAAGTTCAGATGACATATCGTATGCAGGGTGTTGACATCAACGACAAGCATATCGAAGTTATCGTTCGTCAGATGATGAGAAAGGTTAAGGTCGAAGACCCCGGTTCAACAACACTTCTTCAGGGTACTTCAATTGAAAAGCGTGAACTTAACCATGCTAATGCTGAAGCAAAGGCTCGTTGTGAAGCAGAAGGTATGCCTTTCATTCCTGCAACAGCTTCACCCGTTCTTCTCGGTATCACAAAAGCATCACTTGCAACAGAATCATTCCTTTCAGCAGCATCCTTCCAGGAAACCACAAAGGTTCTTACAGATGCGGCTATCAAGGGTAAGGTTGACCCGCTTCTCGGTCTTAAAGAGAATGTTATTATCGGTAAACTTCTTCCTTCAGGTACAGGTATGAAATGCTACAGCGATGTTGATGTTGTTTCAACAAAAGTTCCCGAGGAAACATTCAATTCAATAGAAATTCCTATGGAATAAAATTATTATTTCTCATTCGCCGGATTTATCAGGCGAATGAGAAATCTTTTTTTGTGAAAATCAATGAATTTTTGTAAAAAACTTTGGTAAAACTGTTGACAAAAGGCTTGTAAAATGGTAAATTATTATTCGGTGCGTATGGGACAGGTATGCCCTGTTCTGTATATAACCTATATTAATATCGGAGGTGAAAATACTTGCCAACATTTAATCAGCTCGTTCGCAGCGGTAGATCAACTCTTGAAAAGAAGTCAAAAGCTCCTGCTCTCGGTAAAGGTCTCAACTCTAAGAAGAATGTTTTAACTAACAACAATTCTCCTCAGAAACGTGGTGTTTGCACAGTTGTTAAGACTGATACACCTAAGAAACCTAACTCAGCTCTCAGAAAGCTCGCCAGAGTTCGTCTCACAAACGGAATCGAAGTTTCTGCTTACATTCCCGGCGTGGGTCACAATCTTCAGGAGCACAGCGTGGTTCTTATCCGTGGTGGTCGTGTAAAAGACCTTCCCGGTGTGCGTTACCACATCATCCGAGGCACACTTGATGCCCAGGGCGTTGCAAACAGAATGCAGAGCCGTTCAAAATACGGTGCAAAACGTCCCAAAGCAGGTAAAAAATAATTTTACCTAAACACTAATTATTCAAGGACAAATCTTCTTGCAGGCTGAATTTATTCAACCAATGGTGAGTATTTTTATGACTATACAGAGTTGTAAAAGCCATTGGCGCCACGGGAAGCATAGTCACTCGAGTACCTAAGATATCATTTATATGAAGGAGGGAAGCGAAGTGCCAAGAAGAGGCAAGATTGCAAAACGTGATGTTTTGCCCGATCCGCTTTACAACTCAAAGCTTGTTACAAGGCTTATTAACAACGTAATGTTAGATGGTAAGAAAGGTGTCGCACAGAAAATTGTTTACGATGCATTCGATATCATCAGAGAACAGACAGGCAAAGATCCCCTTGAAGTTTTCGAAGCTGCAATGGAAAATGTTATGCCCGTTCTCGAGGTAAAGGCTCGTCGTATCGGCGGTGCTACTTACCAGGTTCCGATCGATGTTCGTCCCGAAAGACGTGAAACACTCGGTCTCCGTTGGATCACAGTTTATTCTCGTTTGCGTTCAGAAAGAACTGCAAAAGAAAGACTTGCTAACGAAATTTTAGACGCTACAAATTCTGTTGGTGCTGCATTCAAGAAAAAAGAAGACATGCACAAAAACGCAGAAGCAAACAAAGCATTTGCACATTTCAGATGGTAATTTTAACCGTTTGAGTATTCTAACTATAATTCGGAGGATATTATGCCAAGACAGGTATCTTTACAGCAGACCAGAAATATCGGTATTATGGCTCACATTGACGCTGGTAAAACCACAACAACTGAGCGTATCCTTTTCTATACCGGTGTTAACCACAAATTAGGTGAAACACATGACGGTGCTGCTACAATGGACTGGATGGCACAGGAACAGGAGAGAGGTATTACAATTACTTCTGCTGCAACAACTTGTTTCTGGAACGGCAACAGAATCAACATCATCGACACTCCCGGTCACGTTGACTTCACAGTTGAAGTTGAGCGTTCACTTCGTGTTCTTGACGGTTCTGTTACAGTTCTTTGTGCTAAAGGTGGCGTTGAGCCCCAGTCAGAAACTGTTTGGAGACAGGCTGATAAATACAAGGTTCCGCGTATGATTTACGTTAACAAGATGGACATCTTGGGCGCTGACTTCTACAATGTTCTTAACATGGTAAAAGACAGACTTAAATGTAACGCTGTTCCGATTCAGCTTCCCATCGGTGTTGAATCTTCTTTCAAAGGAATTATTGACCTCGTTGAAATGAATGCGGTTATGTACTATGATGACCTTGGTAAAGACATCAGAGTAGAAGAAATTCCCGAAGATATGAAGGAACTTGCAGAAAAATATCGTGCCGAACTCATCGAGCATGTTGCTGAGCAGGATGATGAGCTCATGATGAAGTATTTCGAAGGTGAAGAACTCACTATCGACGAAATCAAAACTTGCATCAGAAAAGCTACTATTGCTAACGACATGGTTCCGATTGTTTGCGGTACATCTTACAAAAACAAGGGTGTTCAGAAGCTTCTTGACGCGGTTGTAGACTATATGCCTGCTCCCACAGATATCGAAGCTATCAAAGGTGTAAACCCTGATACTGACGAAGAAGAAGTTCGCGAATCAACCGATGACGGTCCTTTCGCAGCTCTTGCTTTCAAAATCGCAACAGACCCCTTTGTTGGTAAACTTTGCTATTTCAGAGTTTATTCAGGTAAAATCGAAACAGGTTCTACCGTTTATAACTCAGTAAAAGATGATAACGAAAGAGTTGGTAGAATTCTTCAGATGCATGCTAACGACCGTAAAGATATCGACTGCTGTTATGCAGGTGATATTGCTGCTGCTGTTGGTATCAAGAGAACAACAACAGGTGACACTCTTTGCGATAAGAATCACCCCGTTATTCTTGAATCTATGGAATTCCCCGAGCCCGTTATCCGTGTTGCTATTGAACCCAAGACCAAAGCCGGTCAGGAAAAAATGGGTATCGCTCTTGCAAAACTTGCAGAAGAAGATCCCACATTCAAATGCTACACAGACGAAGAAACAGGTCAGACAATCATCGCTGGTATGGGTGAGCTTCACCTTGAAATCATCGTTGACAGACTTCTTCGTGAATTCAGAGTTGAAGCTAATGTAGGTAAACCTCAGGTTGCTTACAGAGAAACTATCACTCAGGAAGCTGCAGCAGACACCAAGTTTGCTCGTCAGTCCGGTGGTCACGGTCAGTACGGTCATGTTAAAATTCGTATCGAGCCCAACGAAGGCAAAGGTTACGAATTCGTTAACTCTATCGTCGGCGGTGCTATCCCGAAAGAATTCATCGGTCCTGCTGAAGCAGGTATCAAGGGTGCTATGCTCTCCGGTGTTCTTGCAGGTTACAACGTTGTTGACGTTAAAGTTACCCTTTATGACGGTTCTTACCATGAAGTTGACTCATCAGAACTTGCCTTCAAGACTGCAGGTTCTATGGCTTTCAAAGAAGCTATGAGAAAAGCTGCTCCCGTTCTTATGGAGCCCATCATGAAAGTTACTGTTGTTGTTCCCAATGACTACATCGGTGATGTTCTCGGCGACCTTACTTCTCGTCGTGGACTTCCTCAGGGTCAGGAAGACAGAAACGGTGCTGCTGAAATCATTGCTCATGTTCCGCTTTCAGAAATGTTCGGTTACGCTACAGACCTTCGTTCCAAAACACAGGGCCGTGGTCAGTACGTTATGGAACCCAGCCACTATCAGGCAGTTCCCAGAAATATTGCTGAAAAGATTATGGACGAAAGAGCAAAAAACTAAAAATATAGGCTTTGTGCCTTGGCTTTCAGTAAGATTTTTCAAAAAACTATTGAATTATTGCGATATATTTGATAAAATTATATCGTGCAATTTATGCTTAAATTAAAGGAGGAAATTTCCAATGGCTAAACAGAAATTCGAAAGAACTAAGCCCCACGTTAACATTGGTACTATCGGCCACGTTGACCACGGTAAAACAACTCTTACAGCTGCTATCACAAAAACTCTTTCTCTTAAGGGTTATGCACAGTTCGAAGACTATGCAAACATCGACAAGGCTCCCGAAGAAAGAGAACGTGGTATCACAATTAACACAGCTCACGTTGAGTATGAAACAGACAACCGTCACTATGCTCACGTTGACTGCCCCGGCCACGCTGACTATATCAAAAACATGATCACAGGTGCTGCACAGATGGACGGTGCTATCCTTGTTATCGCTGCTACTGATGGTCCTATGGCTCAGACAAAAGAACACCTTCTTCTTGCTCGTCAGGTTGGCGTTCCCTACATCGTTGTATTCCTTAACAAATGCGACCTCGTAGACGACCCCGAACTTCTCGAACTCGTTGAAATGGAAGTTCGTGAAACTCTTGATTCTTACGAATTCCCCGGCGATGATACACCCATCATCAAAGGTTCTGCATTCCAGGCTCTTGATTCTGCTTCAACAGACCTCAGCGATCCTGTTTATGCTCCCATTATCGAACTCATGGATGCAGTAGATAGCTACATCCCCACTCCCGACCGTATGGCAGACCTTCCCTTCCTTATGCCCGTTGAAGACGTATTCACAATCACAGGTCGTGGTACTGTTGCAACAGGTAGAGTTGAACGTGGTCAGCTTCGTGTTGGTGACGAACTCGAAATCGTTGGTCTTAAAGAAGAAAGCAGCAAAACTGTTTGTACAGGTGTTGAAATGTTCCACAAACTTCTCGACTATGCAGAAGCAGGTGACAACATTGGTGCTCTTCTTCGTGGTGTTGACAGAAAAGGTATTGAACGTGGTCAGGTTCTTTGCAAACCCGGTTCAATCAAACCCCACACAAAATTCAAAGGTCAGGTTTACGTTCTTTCTAAAGATGAAGGCGGCCGTCATACACCTTTCTTCAACAACTACAGACCTCAGTTCTTCTTCAGAACAACTGACGTTACAGGTACAATCAACCTTCCCGAAGGCACAGAAATGTGCATGCCCGGCGATAACGTTGAAATGGGCGTTGAACTCATCACTCCCATCGCTATCGAAAAAGGTCTTCGTTTTGCTATCCGTGAAGGTGGTAGAACAGTTGGTTCAGGTGCAGTTACAGAAATTATTGAATAATTTTTATAACCATACCAAGAGAGTGGCTTTTGCCACTCTCTTTTTTAGTTAGGAATGAGGAGTGAGGAGTGAGGAGTGAGGAGTGAGGAGTGAGGAGTGTTGGGACCTGCGGTCGGCAATTTTAAAAAGTTATAGAATAAGTAGCCATATTGTTCTAAATATTTTTTATATTAAAAAATTTTTGAAATGTGTTTTGGTTTACGAAGCTTATAATGTTCGGAAGTGAAGCTTCCTCGACATTCCTCACTCCTAACTACTCACTCCTCATTCCTCACTCCTCATTCCTCACTTATAAACTATTGACTTTTATCATATAAAATAGTAAAATATCTTTATAATTTTACATGTTTAGGAGGCAGTTATGGCAGAATTCTTTTTGAATGATTTCATAGTTAATGTTGACGTTGCTATTTATCAATTTGTTGACAGTATTATGAATCCTGTTTTAGATGTCATTATGACATTTATTACTCACCTTGGTGATACGCCCGGTATTATCTGGTGGGTAATCGGTATTATTTTACTTATCCCCAGAAAAACAAGAAAACTTGGTGTTCTTCTTATTGGTGGTCTTGCAGTTGCATCACTTATCAATAACGTTGCACTTAAAAATGTTATTCAGAGACCTCGTCCTTATAACATTGACCCATCTGTCTGGACCGAGGCTGGTTATAAGTACATATGGCCCGACCTTATTAAGAAGAGCAGTAGTTGGTCATTCCCCTCAGGTCACACCTCAACATCAATAGGTGCGGCGTTTGCAATGTTCCTTGGATGCTTCAAAAACAAGAAATATCTTGCAATTGGTATTCCAACATTAATTCTTTCATTCCTTATTGGTTTCTCAAGAATTTATGTTCATGTTCATTATCCTACAGACGTTATTGCAGGTGCAATTGTTGGTTTGATTGGTGGTTTGCTTGCATATCTTCTTATTGCAAAGGTTCTTGTACCCAAGGTTGTTCCTGTTATTGAGAAGAAACTCAATAAAAAGATTATTGAAGATTAAAAAGAAAAAATAGAGATACAAAAAAGACTTCGGCTTTTAAACCGAAGTCTTTTTTATATGTTAATTTGTTTATTTTATCCTTTAGGTGTTATCAAATCTATACATCCAACGGGGCAAACCTCGTGGCATTTGCCACAACCGATACATTTTTCAGGGTCAACACTTGCAAGGAAGTTTTCAACCTTAACTGCACCATGCTCACATGCTTTAACACATTTCATGCAACCGATACAAGCGGCTTTACAGTGCTTTCTTGCGGTTGCACCTTTTTCTTTATTGTTACAAAGAACTGCAGCCTGAGTAACGTTAAGGGGAAGCATGGTTATGAGTCCTTTGGGACAAGCCTTAACACAGGCTTTACAGCTGTGACAAGCAATAGTTGAAATTCTTGCAACACCATCACAAATGTGGATTGCATCAAATTCGCAAGCATCAACACAGTCGCCAAGACCTAAACAACCATAAGCACATTCTTTAGCACCGCCGAAAAGCTGAGTAGCCATTCTGCAACTGCTTACACCTTTATAAGTCATTTTATCGTGAGAGTTAGAAGAGTTGCCCATACACATAACAACTGCTGTGGTGGGCAGTACTGTCGCGGGAGCTGTGCCGAGAATGTTTGCAATTTCTGTTGCAGCTTTTGTGCCACCGGGGGCACAGAGATTAGTCTGGTCTGTTTTACCGGATGAAAGAGCTGCCGCATAACCCGCACAACCTGAGAAACCGCAAGCACCGCAGTTAGCACCGGGAAGAACCTCCGTAATAGCTTCAGCTTTTTCATCAACAGGAACTGCCATAACCTTTGAAGCAATTGCAAGACCTAAGCCTAAAACAAGACCGATGCCTGCAACAAGGAGGATTGGTAATATAATTTCTGTCATTATTTTCTACCTCCTTACCTTAACCGAATATGCCTTCAACAACACCTGAGAAGCCAAGGAAGGAAACAGATGTTAAGGAAGCGGCGATAAGTGTTGAGGGAAGACCTTTGAGACCTTCGGGAATATCAGCGGTTTCAAGTCTTGAACGGACACCTGCGAAAATAAGCATTGCTACAAGGAAACCGATACCCGCACCTAAAGAGTTTACCATTGAAAGACCGAATGTGTAGCCGTTAGTGAAGTTAAGAAGAACAACACCAAGAACTGCGCAGTTAGTAGTGATCAATGGGAGATAAATGCCAAGTGCATTGTAAAGAGACTTAATATATTTCTTAAGAACAATTTCAACTAACTGAACCAATGCGGCAATAACGAGGATGCAAACAATTGTCTGCAAATAGCCTAAATCATATTGGTTGAGAAGAGCGTTAATGGGGTAGGTAACTGCTGTAGAAATGAGCATAACAAATATAACTGCAACGCTCATACCCAAGGCAGTGTTAACCTTTTTGGAAACTCCCAGGAAAGGACAGATACCAAGGAATTTACAAAGGACAAAGTTTTCTGTAAGAATAGCGGTGAGGATTATTGAGAAAATCTGAGTTGCATTCATATCATTTTATCCTCCCTTTCTGAAACTACTTTTGAGCAGGTTGAAGCAAGAGGACAACTTTCGCATCCGTGAAGCTCTGCCCGGGGAAGTTTTTTCTTATCGCTGATTTTGTTGGAGATGGCAATAAGAATACCAAACACAAAGAAACCGCCTGCAGGGAGAATGAACAATGTCATTGGTGTATTAAGAATTGTAACACCATTGAAGCCACCTAAAACATTGTCACCGAACACACCGAGAAGATTTTGTGCATCGGAGAAGAGCGTACCGTTACCGAGGAATTCTCTTACGAGAGCCATGCAGAAGAGTGCAGCTGTAAAACCGATGCCCATACCTAAACCGTCAACCGCAGAAGCGATAACGGGGTTTTTGTTTGCGAAAGCTTCTGCTCTGCCGAGGATGATACAGTTAACAACAATAAGGGGAAGGAAAACTCCCAAAGCCTCGTCAAGAGCTGGTACAAAGGCTTTTACTATCATTTGAACAATTGTAACAAATGAAGCAATAATAACGATGTAAGCAGGAATTCTTACCTTATCTGGAATTATCTTTCTCAAAGCTGAAATAGCAATATTTGAGCAAATAAGGACAAGTGTTGCGGCAATACCCATACCGATAGCATTTACCATTGAGGTTGAAACTGCAAGAGTGGGACAAGTGCCGAGAACAAGTCTTAAAACAGGGTTCTCACGAAGAAGACCTTTTGTAAACTCCTTGCGAAGTGAGCATTTTTCACTTTTAGCCATTTTCGGCACCTCCTTTTACTTGTGATAAAACATCAAATGCACTGTTTACTGCATCGGTTACTGCCTGAGAAGTGATTGTTGCGCTTGTAATTGCTTGGATTTCTGTGTCTGAAGAGGCGTTTTTATTAACCTTAATTCCGCTTTCTTTTCCGATAAACTGATTGAGCCAATCCTTTGCGGTGGCTTTCATACCAAGACCGGGAGTGTCACTGATTGCGGTGATTTCAACACCCGTAACTTTTTCTTCTGCGGAAATACCTACCATACAGGTAAGCACACCGCCATAGCTTTTTGCACTTACATTAAAAACATAGCCTGAAACATTGCCGTTTTTGTCAAGTGCTTCGTAATAAATATTGTCGTTAATTTGTTTTGCATCGGAAAAGCTTGCCGCATCAATAACTGCAGACTTTGCTTCGTTTTCAGCTTCTATTGCGATTTGAGCGATTTTGTCTTTTGTTAAAAGGTTTGTTCCTGCAAGAAGTGCTGTGCAAATTGCGGCAATGAGGAAAAGCATTATTGCAGGAAGTGCAATTTCTTTGAAGTTTTTATTTTTCATTCTGCTTTTGCCTCCTTTTGCTTTTTCTCTTTAATATAGCCAAAGGGTTTAAGCTTTGTTAAATTGTCAATATGAGGGACAAGGAGATTCATAAGGATAATTGCAAAAGAAACGCCTTCGTTGTAGCTACCGAACTGTCTGATAATTGCTGCTACAAGACCGCAACCGATACCATAAATAATCTTACCCTTTGAAGTAAGGGGGCAGGTTGCATAGTCGGGTGCCATAAATATAGCACCGATAAGAAGTCCGCCACCTAAAAGGTTATATACGATATAATCAAGGTCGCCTTTGCCTGCGATTGCCATGAAAACTCCCATTGTGGCAATAAATGAAACAGGAATTGAGGGGGTGATAACTTTTCTTGCCAAAAGATAGATACCACCTACAATAAGAGCAAGGGCACAGGTTTCGCCCAAACAACCTGCTCTTTGACCAAGGAACATCTGGAGGTAAGAGGGCATATCGTCCATTGAAAATTTCTCGCCCACATTTTGAAGAACATAGAGGGGAGTTGCAGTGGTTACTGCATCAACGGTTTCGCCCCATTTATAGTTTTCTGTCCAGGTAGACATTGGACCGGGGAAGGAAACCATAAGAATAATTCTACCCATTAAGGCTGGGTTAACAAAGTTCTGACCGATACCACCGAAGAATTGTTTAACAACTACTATTGCAACAAAAGCGCCTATGGGAATCATCCAGAGGGGGATTGTTGATGGTAAGTTGAAAGCAAGTAAAAGACCGGTTACAACGGCACTTAAATCGCTTAATGTATTTCTCCTTTTAAGGATTTTTCTTGTTATATACTCAAAGAGTATGCAAGAAACGACACTGACGATATTTACTATAAGCGCCCTTGGTCCGAAAAGCCATACGGAAGCCGCCAAAGCCGGAACGAGAGCTATTATAACATCTCGCATCATTGTCTGTGAGGTTTCACCTGATTTTACGTGGGGAGATGCCGCAACGGTTGGTTTTATTTTTTGTATAAGAGCATTTTCACTCATTTTTTAGCACCGTCCTCTCTGATCATATCTTTTGCAAGTACAAGGTATTGAACAAGGGGTCTGCCGGCAGGACAAGCATAAGCACAAGTACCACACTGCATACAAGCAACAACATTACTTGCTTTAAGTCCGTCTATATCTTTTGCCTTAACTGAACGCATTACATTGGTGGGCATAAGACCCATCGGACAAACCTGACTGCAACGTCCGCAACGGATGCAATCGTTATCGGGTTTGTCTTTTATTGTTCCTTTGGAGAATGCAAGAACAGCGTTGTAGCTCTTAATAACGGGAACATCTGTGCTTACAAGGGCAGTACCCATCATAGGACCGCCTGCAATAACTTTATCAAGGTCGGGCTTGAAGCCACCGCAGAAATCGATAAGCTCGTTAAGGTTTGTACCGATAGGAACTCTTACATTCTGAGGCTTGAGAATTGCAGAACCGTCAACAGTAAGAGAGCGGCTTACAAGAGGTTTACCTGTTTCAAGATATCTGCCGATAAAAGCAGTACTTGTAACGTTCATAACAATGCAACCAACATCAGCAGGAAGTTTACCGAAAGGAATTTTTCTGCCTGTTGCAGAGTAAACTATCATTTTTTCTGCACCTTGAGGGTAACGGGATTTAAGTTGCATAACCTTAATTGAGCCGTCACCAATTTCATCGGCAATTTTCTGAAGAGCTTCAATCGCTTTAGGCTTGTTGTCTTCAACGGCAATAACTGCTTTGGGAATACCGAGATATTCTTTTATAATCATTAAACTGCGGATTATATAAAGAGTGTTATCTATACATTCACGGTAGTCAACTGTAATATAGGGCTCACATTCTGCCGCATTAACAACAATTGTGTCTATTGGCTTTTTAGGGTCAAGATGGAATTTAACATGGCTTGGGAAGCCTGCACCGCCAAGACCTACAAGACCTGAATCACGAACTGCCTTTATGAAATCGTCTATATTATTAATAACCGGGGGAGCAATTTCATCGAAAAGTGCCATTTCGCCATCGGACTCAATTGTTACCGCAGGAGCAAGTCTGCCGTTGGCAAGAACTGTATCTGCAATTTTGGTAACAGTACCCGAAATTGAAGCGTGGATGGGTGCAGAAATGAATTTATCGGAATCACCGATAACCTGACCTACCTTAACAGTGTCGCCTACCTGGACAGTAGGGGAACAGGGTGCACCGATGTGCTGCTGCATAGGAAGAACTACCTTTTCAGGAGGGGGCATTCTTATGATTTTGCAGTTTTCGGTGTTTTTGTTGTGGGGAACTTTCACACCGCCACGACCTTTTGCGGCAGGGTGAAGAACACCTGCAATATGTTTAATCATTTTTATCTACTCCTTGTGAGTGATTTAAAATCTTGTTTAATGCGGGCAGAGTGTATTTGAAAACAGTGCCTGTTACAATACCTGCAATCAAGCCCGAAAGAAGAAGCAAAGGTATAAGAGTAAGCATTGCTTTTCCTAATATTACAACGGATATGCAAAGTTGCCCGATATTATGAAAAAGAGCACACAAAATGCCTATACCGATATAACCGAATGTGTTTTTGAATTGTTTAAAAATTATAACCATAACAAGAAGGCTTAAAAGTCCACCTGAAAGACTCATAAAAAATGCAGTTGCCCCTCTCGTCAGTAAAGCAAAAAAGGCTTTGAAAAGAGTTACCGCAAGTCCATAAGGCGCCCCTAATGAACTGACGCAGAACATTGTAACTATATTTGAAAAGCCGGGTTTTATGGCAGGAACAGGTGCAATAGGGGGGATTAATGATTCCAGAAAGGAAAGTGTCATAGCAAGAGCACAAAACATTCCCATAAGGGCGACAAGGCGAGCTTTGTTTTTATTCAGAAGATTCAACCCTTTCTTTAAGTGAGGAGTGAGGAGTGTCGGGTGCTGCGCACGGCAATTATGAAAAATTTGCAAAGCTAATTCCGCATTCCGAACTCCGCATTTCGAACTCCGCATTCCGCATTTATCCTACTATTGCATCAATTTCGGAATCGTTCATCCCTTTTATAGTTACAATTGTCTTTGCAGGTACGCAGGCGGCAGTATCGCCAACATTACTTAAAAAACCCATTTGTTCACAAGTGCCGTCAGGACATTTTGAATCAATAAAACGGATTTTATGGTCTTTGACTTCGAGTGTCACAACGGGCTCTGTATCAAGAGTAATTATGCAATCCTCTTGCAAAATTAAATTTATTTCTTTTTCCACTTTTCCGTTAACGGTTACCACGGTAACTGCATTCCCAGAGGAAGAGTGACAAAAAATGAGGTATGAGGAAAAAATTAGTAAAAGTGTTAAAAAAATAACAAAAACATCTGAGCGTTTTATTAGATTTCGCCCGAAAATGTTTTTCAAGACACATTCCTCCAACTTATAACTTAACCAGTACATTATACAACAAAATACTTGTTTTTTCAATTGGAATTTGGTACATATTATGGTATAATAATGTATAAAATTGCAGAGGTGTTTTTATGGATTTTAACATTTATATGCCCGCTCGTTTAATAAGCGGTGAAAATTGTGTAATAAAAAACAGTAATGAGTTCAAAAAATTGGGAACCAAATGCCTTGTTGTTACAAGCAAAACAAGTGCTAAAAAGAGCGGAGCTTTAGATGATGTTATAACTGCTTTGAATAATGAAAATATTGCTTATTCAATATTTGATGAAATAACAGAAAACCCTCTTGTTTCCGCTGTTATTAAAGCAGGAGGGAAAGCGAGAGAATTCGGTGCTCAGTTTATTATAGGTATAGGTGGAGGGTCGCCTCTTGACGCTTCAAAGGCGGTGGCAATCTGCGCAGAAAATCCTGGTTATGATATAAAAGGACTTTACAGCAGAACTATTCCCTCAAAGTCTTTGCCTGTTGTTCTTGTCGGAACAACAAGCGGAACAGGTAGTGAGGTAACGGGAGTAAGTGTTCTCACCAACGACGAGGACGGAATGAAAAAGAGTATATCGGGTGCAGATTGCTACTCGGCAGTTTCTTTTCTTGACCCGAAATACACATATTCTATGAATTATGATGTAACAGTTTCAACTGCTCTTGATGCCTTTGCTCATGCAGTTGAGGGTTGGTTTTCGCCATTGTGTAGCGATTTGCCCACACAATACGCTAAAATGGCTTTACCCCTCATTTATAACGGTCTTAAATACCTTTATGAAAAAAGGGAGTTACCCAATGAAAAGTTGAGAGCAGATTTGTATTTTGGCTCAATTTATGCAGGACTTGAACTTAATGTGTGCGGTGCGGCATTTCCTCATACAGTAGGTTATGTTTTAACGGAGAATTTCGGTATTCCTCACGGCAAAGCCTGTACTGCATTTATGCCGTATCTTCTTAAAAAGGCAAAGCAATATAAGAATGCCAGATATTGTGAATTATTAGAAATTCTCGGTGATAGCGAAGATAATATTATCGGTATTATAAATAGACTTACTGATGTTAAAAATCTTACTATGACAGAAGAGCAAATCAAAGAATGGTGCTCACGTTGGGTTAATGGTAACAAGAATTTTGATAAAACACCCGGTGGGTTTACTAAAGACGAGGCGGAGAAGGTATTAAGAATGCTGAATGCGGAATTAGGCTTCGCGAAAATGTACAAAGAAGAATAAAGTAAAGATAAAGCGAAGCCTAACCCTCCTTTTTGCTAAAGCAAAAAAGAGGGAGAGGCTTCGCAACAAACATCTTTATTTGTAATATTGAGAGGGCAACACCCTCTCAAATTTTTTTGTAAAATTATGTCAAGTTTTCATTTTGGCGACACATAAGGGTGAAAAGCTTTTCAAAGGATGATTTAATTGCAAAATAAAAAACGGGCGGATGAGCTGCTCCGCCAATCCTATGATACATACTATGAAAAAATCGCACGTTTTTGCAATATTAAGCTGAAAAACAGAAATGAAGCAGAGGACTGCGTTCAAGAATGTTTTATGGTTTATTACAAACGGATTTTAAGTGGTGAGGAAATCGGGAATACAGGTGCTTTCCTTTATAAAATCGCAGATAATCTGATAAAAACTCAATGGCGACAAGATAAAAAAGCTAATAATATTGTATCTTTGGATGAGTTGGCAGAAAGTCTTTCTGCAACAGAAGTCATTGATTGCAGTAACATTGATTTTGATTCTTTTGCCGAAAAGATTATCAGTATTCTTGATGAAAAAGAACAGCTTATTTATAAGCTTAAATATACCGATGAAAAATCCATTGCAGAAATTGCGGAAGAATTAAATATTTCTTTTGATGCCGCCGCAAAGCGTTTGTCACGATTAAGGCAAAAGGTAAAAGAAATGGTAGCAGAAGAAATGAAAGGAGAAGATTTTAGATGAAAATTGCAGTTGAAAAATTTCTTACAAAACAGAATATCAATGACGATTTGTTTTATTCTTCTCTTATAGGTGAATTGGAAGAAATCATTAAAGAAGAGCTTTCTAAAGATATTGAAGAAATGAATGCAGATTTGATAGACGATTGCTGTGTTGCAATTGAAAATCTGCAGAATGCCCTTACAGGTGAAGAGAGTCAAAAATATGAAGCCTTTTTGGGTGTTGAAAGAATTATAAAGCAACACAATAGAAAATTAAGAAGCGTTTATAGTGCTTCAGTTGCTTGTGCGGCGGTAGCAGTTTTATGTGCGGTAACATCAGTAAAGCTTACAAACCAAAATGCTCAAGGTTCATTGAAGCTCAACAGCTTTTTAGATAATATCTTTAATATCTATGAGCATTCGGCAACAAGTACTCAGACAGAAACTACTCAAAAAGAGAAGACGACTGAAGCTGAAAAAGAAAACACAACATTTGGTAACAATGAAATAACAAGCTTCGTTCCTTTAACAACAGAAAATCATATAACGGAAATAACACCACCCAATATCACAAAACCAATACCTCATATATACAAGGTGGTTGCTTGTCCGCCACCCGGTTTCAGAGCAGAATTTTCCGATATATCAAAAATAGACCTGAGCGGATTTTTAGTAAGGGTTCATTATTCTGATAATACTGCTAAAAATGTTTCAATTGATGAATGCGATGTTGAAATCGGCAAACCCGATAAAAACGGTAGAACAAAAATCACCATTACTTATGAGAATATGTATACGAGCATTTTTGTTAATATCCGTGCCGAAGAAGAGAAAAATCCTGTAACGCTTAATTCCATTTACGGCACTTTTGATGGTGGCTATAATGTTGAGAGTATGAAGGTTTTCGCCGTTTACAGCGACGGCACGGAAAAGGAAATTCCAAAAGGAGAATATACAGTAAATATAGTATACTCCGAGGATTTTGAAGCGGATATTGTAATAGTTGAATACGGCGGATGCAGTTTTCAGTTTTTACCGGAGAATTAAGGAGGCAAGGCTATGAAAAACAATAAATTTTTAAAATTACTTTCAACTATTCTGGTTGCGATTCTTATAATTACAATTGCGCCTATAAACGATACTGTTGCAAAAGAAATGAAAAGCTCCGCCAACAATGTTGTAAAAAATATTGGCAAAGCGGTTGAGAAGATTGATTTTAACTTTGCTCCCAAAGCTGAAGCGGCAAAGAATAATTGTACTTATTATTGGAGCTGGCAAACCGCTACACTTACTTTTGTCGGAACAGGTGAAATGCCTGCTTATACCAAAGGAAATGCCCCTTGGAGCCAATATAGTAACGCTAAGTGCGTTATTATTACAGACCAACTGACAAGTATCGGGGCTAATGCATTCAATGGATTTGAAAGCCTTGAAACTGTTACCATAGAAGCCCCTATAACATATATTGGCGTTCGGGCTTTTAGCAACTGTAAATCTCTTAAGGGCATTGATTTACCGGATACGCTAAAATCAATTTCTTCCTATGCTTTTGAAAATTGCACATTATTAAAGGAGTTTGTTATACCTAGTAGCGTAACTTGTGTTTCTCAAGCTGTTTTCGCAGGCTGTAATATAGAAAAATTAACAACACCCTTTGTTGGTGCCGGACCTGACAACACAGCTTCAAACAAAACAGATCAATTAGGTCATATGTTTGGTATAACAGAAGCGGATAACACTTATACTGTAAAAACAAGATATGACAGCAAAAAAAATTACTATATACCTTATTCCTTAAAAAGTGTTACTATAACAAAAAATTTATATCAATATAATTTTTATAATTGCATAGGAATTGAAGAAATAATAATTACTGATACCGTAGTATCAAATAGTTATTCGTATTATTTTGCATGTGGTTGCACCTCTCTTAAAAGTGTTGTTACAAATGCGAAGTATTTCACCGGTGGTGTTGGCGCTGCTGCTTTCTGGAAATGCAGTGCACTTGAAAGCTTTATCATACCTGATTCAATTAAATGGATTGGTGAAGATGCATTTAATGAGTGTACTTCACTGTCTTCAGTAACTGTGCCGTCAGGTGATTTTTATATAAGACTGAGGGCTTTTGATAACACGCCATTTTGGGAAAAACAAACTGATGAATTTGTTATTATGGGTGATGGTGTTCTTGTCAAATACAATGGCACAGATACAAATGTTATTATACCCGAAGGTGTAAAAAGAATTTGTTGTGCTTTTGAAAACAGAAGCGATATATTAAGCATTCAGTTACCTGCTGATTTAAAATACATTTCATCAGACAGCTTTTATGGTTGCTTAGGTATAACGGAATTAGTTGTTCCTGATTCAGTTGTTGAAATAGATGTAGAGGCTTTTGACGGTATGTGCAATTTAGAGCGCCTTACCATTCCGTTTATAGGAAAAAACCGTGATGTCAAGACCGATACGGAAGAAGCTCTTATTGGCTATTGGTTTGATGAAACAACTAACAAAACCTGCAATACATGTAACAGCGAATATTGTGTCAAGAGAACCCAATATTATAACAGCAACAAGTATACCAGAATTTTTTATCAACCTAAAAAACTAAAAACTCTTGTTATTACGGATAGTATCATTCGCTCCTGGTGCTTGAAAAACTTTTTTATTGATAATCTGACATTAGGGGCAAATGTTGATGGCTTGGAAGCATCAGCTTTTTATAATGCAGGGATAGATAATCTCTGTTTTGACCCGTTATGCACAATTGAAGAAATACCTGATTTTGCTTTTTCTAAAAATTCAGTTAAAGAGGTTGTTTTGCCTGCAAGCATTAAAAAGATAGGTAGGGCATTTACGATTAATCCGATTACCTCAATAACATTAAATGAGGGCCTTGAAGAAATAGACGGTACTTTTGAGGGTATGGAAATTACATCAGTAGAGCTTCCGAGCACATTGAAAAAAATCAATGGAAGTGCATTTGCAAAATGTTCCAATCTTTCAGAAATTTATATACCTGAAAATGTAGAAGAAATTTCAAAGAAAGCGTTTGTTGATTCGAATTTTGAATATATCTGTGTTGACGATAAAAATGAGAATTTCTTTGATGAGGATGGAGTTCTGTATGATAAAGACGGTGTATTGATTGCATATCCCTCCGGCAATACAGCAAATACATTTTTTATCAGTGACAGGGTTACATTAATACCTCTTGAGGCACAATCTCAATTCATCCACATTGAGCGCTTTATTGTAGATGAAAATAATGAGCATTATTTTTCCTGCGATGGTGTTCTTTATAGTAGTACCGGAAATTTAGTGGAATATCCGAATAAAAAAACAGATACAACTTATGTGATTTGCGATAGAGTTAAAGGCATACCAAACCGCACCAGTGACTATATATCTCATATTGAAGCGGTTGAGGTTTCAGAGAATAATCCTCTGTATAAATCAATCGATGGTGTTTTATATAATAAAGATGTTACAAAGATACTATGGTATCCACAAAAAAAGGTTGGTGACTATACCGCTCCTGATACAGTGGAGGCTGTAGGTAAAAACGCCTTTTATAAAGCCAAAATCGGCAGACTTGAATTTCCAAACAATATTGAATTTGAACAGCATTGTTTGTATCAGGCTGATATGGAAGAGCTTGTAGCAGTTAATTTTGACAAAGGCTTGTATAATTATTTTGGATATGAATATTATATACACCAGGTTAATAATCCTGAAAGTCTGAAAAAGATTGTTCTGACGAACCAGACATCAAATATTCCCAGTGATTTTGTTAATAATTTCAAATTTAATGAAATTGAAATCAACGGGAATTTTACTCAGATAAACGAAGATGCATTTTGGAGCGTCAGTGGATGTAGAGAGATTACATTGCCTGATACTGTTGAATGTTTAAAAGAAGGAGCTTTTAAATGCTCTGATTTCAGAAATGTTCATTTAGGAAATTCTTTAAAGCGTATAGAAAAAGAAGCTTTTTGTCAGGCATGGCTTTATGATGGTATAGAGTTACCTGATTCGGTTGAATATATTGGTGATTATGCTTTTGCTCACACAAGCATTAATCACATAAGTCTGGGTGATAACATAACTCATATAGGTCGTGGTGCTTTCAGGTGCAGCGGGTTAAAAAAAGCAGTAATCAGTGAAAATTTAGCCGATATGTCAGATGAGATTTTCTGTGAATGTGACTATCTGGAAACCGTTGTTATTGGCGGTGGGGTTGAAAGTATAGGTGAAGAGGCTTTTGCAGGCTGCCCGGCTCTTGAAGCTGTTATTATCCCTAGTAATGTTACTGAAATCAGCGATGATGCGTTTCTTGAATCAAATGAAGATGTTGTTATTTACTGTAACGAAGGCTCTTATGCTGAGAAATTTGCTGCAAAGAATAATATTAAATACACAACCCTTGTTATTGACCCTATAGAAAATCAGACATACACAGGCAAAGAGATAAAACCTGAAGTTAATGCTTCTGCTAACGATCGCAGATTAACCCGAGATACCGAATTTACTGTTTCTTATAAAAATAATATCAATGCAGGAACAGCAAAAATTATTGCAAAGGGTCTTGGGGATTTCAAGCATCTTGCAGCGACTGCAAATTTCACTATTTTGCCAAGAGATGCGGGAGATGTGAGAGTGCTCAGCAGTGGCTCAACATATAGCCCTGATGGAGTTAAACCTCAACTTTATGTGCTCAGTGGTAACCGGTTGCTTGTTGAAGGCAAGGATTACGAAATGTTGGATAATCCAGTTTTTACAGATGTAGGTGAATATAACATAGCAATATCTCTTATGGGAAACTATAATGGAATTGTTAATGTTATCTATAAAGTTTCAAGAAGGTCTATTACAAGCACAGATATTGAATATGGAGATACTGTGAAAATTACCTATGAGGGCGTGGCTCTTAAAGAAGGTAAGGATTACCTTGTTACAAAAGAAACTAACGAAAACGGTGATGTTATCACCACCGTTGAGGGTATAGGAAACTACAAGGGAACAGATTCTCATACGGAAAAGAACGACAACGAACAATCCTTGAGCTTTTTTGAAAGATTAATAAATGCTATTATGCAGTTGTTTGAGAAATTGTTTAATATAGGGATTTAAAAAGAAAACCTCGGAGTGAAAGCTCCGAGGTTGTTTTGTATAATATGTATTATTTTTTAGTCTTCTTTTCAAGCACGACTGCTGCTATCAAAGCTGTTATACCTGCAACAAGCTTTCCTATTATAACGGGAATGATATGCTCGTCATTATAGGAGAGGGTGAATGCTAAGTGGTCTCCGAAAACGAAGGCGGCAGATACCGCAAAGGCAAGGTTCATAACTCTGCCTTTTCTGTTCATTTTGTCGGCACTTTCCATTGTTGCAATTGAGTTTGCAAGAGTTGCAATAAGACCAACAACGGAAGTATCGTCAAGGTCTAATTTTTTACCCAAAGCTGAAAGAGGCTTTTTGAGAAGTTTTGAAATGATTGCAATAAGTGGAAATGTACCTGCTAATGTTATACAAATTGTAAATACTGTTGCGGCGCTTTCCATTAGAGGTGCGGTGTTTTTGAGAACTGTTTTGCCCGTAAGAGTCTGGAAAATTCCCAACGCAAGACCGCAGGTAATAAGAATTGAAATGAATTTACCGAAAATTGAAAAGATTTTTATTGTTATTTCGGGGAATTTCAGAAGTCCGATTATGATAATAACAGAAATAAGAATTGCAGGTGCAAGGTTAATTAAAACGGTAAAGGGATTAATACCCATAACAATTCCCGAAACAAAACAACCTACAGGAATTGTACTGATACCGCAGAGAAGTCCTAAAAGAACATCGTTATGGTGTTCTTTTTTTGATGAGTGAAGAGCAACGGGAATGGTGAATGAAATGGTAGCACCAAGCATTGCGGCTACGCAAAGCCCGTGAAAAGAGCCTAAAAGGGAGTCCTTTGCAACTGAATCTGCCAAAGCGGCACCGCCCATATCGTTAGCAATAAGAATACCGGCTAAAGCACTTGGGTCAAAGCCAAAAGTATTTGCAACGGGAGTTATTACGGGTAAAAGCAAGTCTGCAAGTGCAGGTGCAATTGTCATCATACCCAGCATTGAAAGGGATAGAGGTCCTAAAGTCATTATACCCTTTTCGAACTCGTCACCTAATTTAAGGCGGTTACCTAAGATTTTATCAAGTGCACCGATTACGGCAAACACCGCCATTACTGTTGCAAGAATTTCTGCCAAAGAATCACCTTATTTTTTCTTTATTTTATTAAGCATTGAGTTTACTTCGAGGATTTGTTCTTTAGAGAACTTGTTTCCCGTCATAGAGAATGTGCGTTTAACTGTAAAGCCTTTTACCATACCAAATAATGACTGAATCATGCTTTTATTAATCTTACCAAAGCTGAATCCCATAACCTCGGGTTTACCGTCCTTTGAGCCTTGGGACATAACATTCTTGAAAAGTAAAAGAAGCTTAACCATAGCGATTTTACCCTTGAGGGTGCTCATAATATCGCCTATGGTATCATTGATTGAATAGTAGCCAACGGGAGTGTTGATTTCAAACCAGTTAATAACCTGATTTTCTTCTTTCATAATGTAGTCTTCATTGGGTGTATCAACCTTGTTGATTGTTGCGGTGTCGGTAAGGTCACCAGCTTTAGCTTCAAGAGTTGATGTACCCTCATTCTTAACTTCAAAATAGAAGAAGGGGAGGTCGCCTTTTTTCTGTTTGCCTATACTTTCACCATTTCTGAAAAGCTCAACCTCGTCACAGTTTGAATAAACAGTAACCTTTGTTATGTCTTCAACTCTGTCAACATACTTCTTGGAGCAGATATGAACCATTGGTTCAGGATTGAGCCATGCTTTATAAGCATAGAAAGAATCTTTTTTATACTGGCGGTCAAAGGTAATAAGACCTTTGTGGTTCATACCGTTTTCGCCACCCTCTGCACGAGCATCTGCGGCAAAGTCAAACATATTCCATACATGAGTTGCCCAGATATAAGGACGAGCTGCGATTTGTTTAATAAGCTCTTCGTGGTAATATGCCTGATATTCTTCGGTATAGTCACCTTGAGTGGGAGTTGATGTGTGCCAGTCAAGTGCTTCACAACCATATTCACTTAAACCGATTGCTTTGTTAGGGTATTTCTTGTGAAAATCATCGAACCATTTGCCGTTCATATCAGTTGTACCACCGTACCAACCGAAATAGTGGTTGTATGAAAGAACATCGCTTATGTGAACATATTCGCTGTCCATTGAGCACATTGTAACTGTTGCAATAGTGGTAAGTCTTGTTTTGTCCATTTCGTGAACAAGGTCGTTCAAATCTTTATGGTTTTTAATAAGGTGTGGGTCATCCGCACCTGCGATTGTGATTTCGTTGGAAAGTCCCCAGAAGCAGATCGAAGCGTGGTTATAGTTCTGAGAAACAAGCTCTTTCATCTGGCTTATGGTGTTATTATAACCGCCTTCCATATGGCGAGAAATATAGGGGATTTCTGCCCATATAACAAGACCTTTTTCATCACAAAGGTCATAGAATTCCTGAGCGTGCTGATAGTGAGCAAGGCGGATTGTTGTTGCACCAACCTCGCAAATAAGTTCGATATCTCTTTTATGGTCTTCAAGAGTGAGGGCATTACCTTTGTCAGGGTAGTCCTGGTGACGAGAAACACCACGAAGAGCATATTCCTCACCGTTGAGAATGAATCCTTTTTCAGGGTCAACGCTGAAGGTTCTGCAACCGAAACGTGTTGCAACTGTGTCAAGGATTTCGCCATCTTTAGAAAGAATTGCCTGAAGTGTATAAAGATGGGGGTCTTTTCTTCCGTTCCAAAGATGAACATTTTCAATTGTAAGATTTACTCTTGTATCTGTTGTGACAGCTTCACAAACAACATTTTCGCCGTTAAGAATTTTGTATGTAATAGTTGCACCGTCTGCATTTTTTACAAATGCCTGAACTTCAACATCAGCGTTGTTGCCTTTTACAGCAGGAGTTACCATCACACCGGGAGCACCGTAGTATTCTAAATCAAAATGTGCCGAGGGAACGCTTACGATTTTAACGCCTCTGTAAATACCGCCGTAGAAAGTGAAGTCAGCAGTCTGAGGGTAAATTTCCTCATTGGGTGAGTTATCTGCAGAAACTGCGAGAATATTATTATCTTGGATTTTATCTGCAGGAATTTTTACTCTGAATCTGGAATAACCACCGTGGTGAATAAGGAGCGAAACACCATTCCAGAAAACTTCTGCGGAAGAGTTTACTGCATCAAATTCAAGATAGTTTTCTTCGCCTGTAAGCTCTGCTTTTGCAATTTCTTTAAAGTAGTAGCATTTCTGACGTTTATAATCGTTACCGCCATCCTGACCATCTTTGCCGTTCCATGTGTGGGGAAGATTGAGTGTGTCGGCATTTTGTGGTAGAGTATCAATATTCGCTTTTTCGTCCATTGTGAAAAGCCAGTTTTCATTAATACATTTAACTATACGCATTTTAAAACCCTTTCGATAATATAAATTATAATTTGCTTCTTATTTTACTGAATATTTTAACTTTTTGCTTTGATGGTGCAAAGAGGAAGAGAAGAGGGAATATTTCAAGTCTTCCTAAAAGCATATCTGCAATTAACACAAGCTTTGATAGAAAACTGAAGTCTGAATAGTTCCCCGTTGCGCCCACCATATTTAAACCGGGACCGATGTTATTAAGAGTTGCAATAACAGATGTAGTGGTTGTTGTGAAATCAAAGTTATCAAGGGAAATAACAAGCACGGAAGCAGCAAAAATCATAGCATAAATGAAGAAATAAGCAAAAGTGTTGAGGATTGTTTCGTCACTTACTCTGTTGCCGTCAAAGGTGATAATCTTAACACTTCTCGGGTGAGAAATACGGCGGAATTCTCGCCTTGCACTCTTCAAAAGAAGAATCACTCGGGAAACTTTAAGTCCACCGCCGGTACTACCTGCACAAGCACCCACACACATAACTGCAAGCATAATCATTTTGCTGAGCTCAGGCCATTGGTTGAAGTCAACGGTGGAGTACCCCGTGGTTGTCATAACGGAACTCACTTGAAAAGCAGAATGGTGAAGAGCTTCACCGAAGCTTGAAAACATATCTTTTACATTTATTGCAATAACAACAATTGCAGAGAACATAATAGCAAGATATGTCCAGACTTCTTCGCTTTTCAGGGCATCCTTGAATCTTTTGCAAAGGAGTAAGAAATAAAAATTGAAGTTTATTCCGAAAAGTGCCATAAATACGGTTATAACACCCTGGCAGAAAGTGTTGTATTCGGCAATGCTTGAATTAAGAACACCGAAACCGCCGGTACCCGCTGTGCCGAAAGTTATTGTCAAACTGTCGAAAAGGGGCATACCGCCAAAAAGTAAAATAAATATTTCCAACACGGTAAGAGCTAAATATATTCCGTAGAGGATTCGTGCGGTTTTGCTTGACTTGGGAACGAGCTTTGAAACATTGGGTCCGGGACTTTCTGCTCTCATTAGGTGCAAGTCACCGCCGCCGCCGGCAAGGGGGAGAACCGCCATCATAAACACAAGAACACCCATACCGCCAATCCAATGGGTAAAGCTTCTCCAGAAAAGCATCGATTTTGAAAGGGCTTCAATATCTGTGAGAATGCTTGCACCTGTGGTTGTAAAGCCTGAAACAGCTTCGAAAACTGCATCAAGGTAGCTGGGAATTTCACCGCTGAAATAGAATGGCAACGCTCCGAAAAGACTCATTAAAATCCAGCCGAGAGCAACAATTACAAGTCCGTGACGGGCGTAAATTGTTTTGTTTTTCGGCTTCATTGCCACAAGAACTAAACCAACTGCCACAAGAAGTGCTATTGTTACGAGAAAACTTTTTAACACTACCTCGCCATATATAAGAGAAACTATGGTGGGCAGTAGCATTAAGCCTGCTTCACATAAAAGCAATATACCAAGTATATATGCTATCATTCTTCTGTTCATTTTTATTACCTTATTTCAAAATATCATCAAGTCGGGTAAGGCGTTCGGAGGTTGTAACAACAACTACGGAGTCGCCCTCTTTCAAAACATCTGTACCGCGAGGAATGATTACCTCACCATTTCGGGTGATTGAGCCTAAAAGAATATTTTTTCTTAAATCTAAATATTGAATTTGGTGGTCTACCAATCGGCTTTCTGCAGTTACATTAAACTCAATTGCTTCAACCTTGTTGTTGATAATTCTTGTGATTTTTTGAACATCACTTACACCACCTCGGGCGGTTTTTGCGCGAACGTACTTGAGAATTATACTTGCGGTTGTGAATTTGGGGTAAACAACGCTGTCTATATCAAGAGTCTGTATAACCTCACGGAAAAGAGTGTGGTTTACTTTAGTAATCGTTTTAATACTGGGAGCGGCACTTTTTGCAAAAAGAGAAAGAACAATGTTTTCTTCGTCTATTCCTGTCAGGCAACAGAAAGCATCCGCTTCAAGAAGACCTTCTTCAAGAAGCAGGGAACGGTTTGTGCCGTCACCGTGAACAACATTGATATTATTAAGTGTACTGCTCAGGTTGAGCGCAGTATCAAGGTCCTTCTCAATAATTGTTGTGCATACGTTAAGGTGGTTAAGGGCTTTTGCAAGATAAAGGGCAATTTTGCCACCGCCGATGATCATAATATTTTTAACATCGCTTGTGCGGTAGCCGATTTGCTTGAAAAAGTCGGGAGCAGATTTTGCAGGGGTGAGAACCGCAACTGTGTCATTTTCCTGAATAACGAAGTCACCTGTAGGAATGAAAACCTCTTTACCTCGTTCAATAGCGCAAACAAGAGCCTTGGTTTTGAGTTTTGCAAAAGAATCTTTAATTGCTTTGTTGGTTAAAAAACAATTATCGTGAGCAACAAAGCTTAAAAGGTCAACCTTGCCGTGACCGAAAATGTCAACATTTCTTGCAGTAGGAAATTTTAAAATGCGTTGAATTTCCGCTGCCGCTTCTCTTTCAGGGTTGATTGCAAGAGCAAGTCCGAGACTGTCTTTCAAAAGACCAACATCCTTGCTGTATTCAGGGTCACGAACACGAGCAATTGTGCTTTTTGCACCAAGCTTTTTACCTAAAAGACAACAGTAAATGTTAAGCTCATCGCTACCTGTAAGTGCAATAAGTAAATCGCATTCTTCAACACCGGCATTCTGAAGTGTTCTGCGTGTTGCACCATCACCAATTATGCCGATGACATCAATATCCTGAAGAGTATCATTTATAACATCTTCATCGGTGTCGATAATGGTAACATCATGTTCTTCCTGAGAAAGTTGCTCTGCAACAGTATAACCAACCTTTCCCATACCAACTACAATAATGTTCAAAAAAATGCCCCCTCTAACCCATTATAAATCAATATACATTATAATAACTTTGTCCGGATAAAGCAATAAAATTATACTATTATATATTACCGAAATTTCAATGCGAAAACTGTGCAAGATTTTCAAGTGGCAAGTTGAAAGTGCCAAGTGGCAAGTTTTGGGGTAAGCCGTTTTTTAAAAACGGAATATGATAGAGAAATGAAAAAATAAAGTCTTCAAAACTCTTGATTTTATTCATCTAATAATGTATAATCCTTTTTGCACTTTGCGTTTTACACTTTGCATTTTTATTGAGTGCCACGTTCGGGAAAACGCAGTTCCCACGGTTCGACCAAAACTCAAAAACCGCTACAAGCCTTGATACACTTGGGATTACATCATTTCAGAAATTTTGAAAAATACTTCAAAAAAACGAAATGACCACATAACATCCCACAAACAGAAAAACAAAAATTTAATAACGAGATGTGGCTCAATTTGGTAGAGCGCTACGTTCGGGACGTAGAGGTTGTGGGTTCAAATCCCGTCATCTCGACCAAAAATAGCAGATAGGCTTTTGTCTATCTGCTATTTTTTTATGTTGTTTTAGTTATCAGTTTGTGATATGATTTATTTATAAAATATAAATAATGGTGGTGATATTTTGAAATGGTATATTAAAATTTTAATTGCCTTACTTGTGATTGTATTTTCACCAATAATTTTGTTTGGTCTTTTGATTGGGTTCGGTGTGTATCTGTTTAATTTGCCTAAAAATATGAAAGATTATAAAAATTCGCAATATTATAAAGATTTTCAGATACCATTTAAAAAATATAGTTTTTATTTACCTCAATACAGATTTTATAATAGTGCAAAAAAACGCAAATTACCTATCGAATATATAAGACAAGAATCAAATGGTTTAGAATATTTTGTGTATCAAGATACACTCTTTCTGTTTCCCGATTTTGACCAAATTTCTTTGAAAGAAGACGAATCGGGTTGGGAAGTAGATTATGATGGTGATTGGAAAGATTTTGAACCTTCATATCAAAATATTATTTCAAAGTTAGAAAACAACAGAAATATGCCTGTCAAGCTTCTTGTGGAAAGGAATATGTTTTTGTGCCACAAATTGACTGATGTGAATATACCTGAATGTATATTCCTTACTTGGAGTTATGAAAAAGTTTTTGAAAACGAGGATTCACCTTTGAAACTCATCGTTCCAGAAACTACAGAAGAACTTTACGATATGATGTGCCAAACACCAGACATTTGCGGAACATTTGAAATTAAAGAAAAAGGTAACATTTATTGGGATTTATATGATGATATTCAAGTGGAAATCGGTGTCGACCCAAGAGATTGTTATATTGGTGTTTCTAAGAAAATATTTGGAAAAATTGATAGCGGAATTACACATTGGCACCCAACGATTTATGATGTATACAACGATGTTTGTGCAATAGGTAAGCGAGGGAATATACTTGTAATAAAAAATGTTCCGACAAGTTCAACGATTTTATACAAGGGAGATAAAGATAACTGTCCATATTCAGTTGAATATCCAAAAGATAAGCATAATGTTTATTATTTAGAGGCAAAATAACAATTTATGAAGAACAACCCGTCACGATTTGTGACGGGTTGTGTCTTTACCTTGTTTTATACGTAAACACAATTATTTTTTTAGTTTAACACAATGTGATAGATTTTCAATATCTTGATAAGGTGATTTAGGTGTTCCATTCCAGAATTTCTTGATATCAAAATGATGCGCAAGTAATTTATTTGCTAAATTTGTTACACGTATTAAATCGCTTTTGAATTCTGAGTTTGATTTGCTTCCCAACAAATCTTTTATTTGCCTTATATCACAACTGCAAATTAATTCATCTTCCAAATTGTTGATTTGAGGAATTGTAACAACTTTAGAAACATAGGAGCACTTGTTTAATTTTTCTATATTTCTATTTAAAATGTTTACTTGGTTAGTATCTGTGTCAAAAACTAATACAACAATTGTTTGTGGTGGTATAGTCATTAAACGTGCATCAGGAATTATACGCTCAACCACATTGAGTTTATGTACCTTGCCAGGCAATATAACAGCCAAATCTTTTTTTAGGGTGTTAATGAGTTTAAGTTCATCATCGCCCTCGACATAGTATTGTACATACTTAGGTTTCATTTTCTGCACCCCTTTTAAATTTCTAAAATCTCATATATAAGATCTACTGCTGGTGCAGTACAGAACATGTCGTTTTCCACTGCGTTTTTAAGGGAATCAGTGCTGCGTTTTAATAAAGAAGATGCACTAATACATTTTATAGGACATTCTTCATCATCAGCATCTTTTTTCAAAAAACTGAAGGTGTGTTTTGGGAAATTCATATTTAATAAGTCAGTGTTGTGTGATGTGAAAAATAATTGAGAGTTACTTTGAATAGAATCAGCCATAAGAGATAGAATCGCCTTTTCGATATCACTATGAATATAAGAGAATTTTTCATCACAGTAATAAAAAGTATAATTATCTTGTATCAGATCTGATATTACACGTGCAACCTCAACACCGGCTTTAGTTCCACTAGAAAGAAACTCAGTGTCAAATTTCTCGCCATCTTTCAAAATAATATCTTTATTTTGCAATCTGATTACATAAGCGTTATCTACACTTTCCAGTTTTTCTATCTTTTGAATTGCTGGATCTAAGGCTTTCAAAATATTTTCAAGTACATATTTGAATTTTTCATCTTTAGAAGGAAGTTCCACTTTACGATCATTATCTCTTGGATATTCAAAAAACCAGTCTAATTTTTCAATTTTTTCTAACTCTTCTAAATAACTGTTTTCTTGTATATACTCTTTTGTTTCCAATCTCTTTACACAAGATTCATAACTATCATTAACGAGAATCTTTTCACGATGTATTTCTAAATTGATGTCCTCGATAAGAAATTCACCATCATCACTTGGTGGAATTGTACATTTGACACGATACAAATTATTGTTATTAGATGCTAAATCTATTCTAAAAGATGCTTCTTTTTTTTGATCACCAATACAATTAGTAATAATCTTATAGTTCTTCTTGTCTATAAAATTAAATATCATTCTAGTTATATGACCAAGAGTTGTTTTGCCGGATGCATTTGCACCCATAATGATGTTAACTTTTTTGTAACGAAAGTTTGGTCTATCTTTTAAGTGTTCATCCTTAATAATTGAGCCTACGATTTTTTTGGGATAAGTAAAATTTGCATGAAATTTCTTAAATGCATAAAAGTTATCCAAATAAATATCTAAAACAACCATATTTTGTCTCCTGTAATTTATTTGTTCGGATTTCACGAACTAATCCTCCTTTGCTATTTTAACTCAAAAATTTCGAAAAATCAATAATTTTTTTCGATTTTTGTTATATATCTGTATGATAGCATTAAAGATTTACTAAATTTGGCGAAAATGAGCGAATCAAATATTTTGAAATTCATATTATTTTGAACTTTAGGTTTGTTTGCCATTATACTCTCTTACTATGTAAGAGAGTATAATGGCTTGTTGTATTAGTTCAATCATTCCCTTTCTTTGTATTATGCAGTCAAATTTTTTACATACTCTGCTCTTGTTTTATTCGTTCTCTTTCTGCCTGAATTTCGGCTTTCATTTCCTTTATTAGCTTTGCAAGGAGTGTTTCACAATCTTCTTTTGTTTTAGCGTAAATGTTTCTTGAAAGCCGTTTTCCGTTCGGCAGTCTTGGTGAATATCGCCCTTCATAAAGGTTATCGTTGATTTTTGTTATGCAACCTGTTCCGGGCTTCCTGTATTTGCCCTTGGTTGGCTCAAATTTCGCCATTTCAGGCTTTTTAGGAGCCTGGTCGGGTGTTTCCTCGTCTTCTGCCGTAATGCTCTCATTTCTGCCGATAGTCCGTTCAATTTTCTTAGCAGCATTCCGTTTCATTTCCTCGGTGCTGTGAGAGTATATGTCAAGAGTAGTCTGCGCTGAAACATGACCTATCATAGTGGAAAGTGTTTTAACATCCATTCCGTTTGCAAGTGCAGTTGTAGCGAATGTATGTCGCAAATCGTGGAACCTGACCTTCTTGCAACCTGCTCTTTCAAGTATCTGTTGCATCCGTTTATAGACCGTCTGCGGATTCCTCGGCATATCTTCATTAACAGGGGACGGGAACACCCATTTGGAATCCGTTTTTTCTTTTAATTCCGACAGAACCTTTAGAACGGAATTCGGTAGTATTATTGTTCGCTTTGAGGTTTCTGTTTTCGGGTCGCTGATAACTAACTTTTCATCAACGCATTGAGCCTGCCGTTGTATATGCAGTTCGCCTGTTCTGAAATTTATGTCATCCCATTGTAAGCCGAGAATTTCACCTCTTCGCATACCTGTCGTCAGAGCAACAAGGAGCAGTTCAAATAATCCGTCATATTTTGCTTGTATGAGAAATCTCTGAATTTCATCAGGTGTGAGCACCTGCATTTCTCGTTTCACCTTTGGCGGTATCTTGCATCCGTTTGCAGGATTTACAAGTATCAGGTTTTCCTGAACTGCTTTTTCAAGTGCCGACCTGCAGTTGCCGTGAATTGCTCTCACAAGCATATCCGAAACACCTTCGCCTTTAAGCTCTGTATATTGTAACCTGCCTGATTTTTTTAGGTCTGAATAGAATTGCTGTAAGTCATTTTGAGTTAAGCTTTTAAGCGGTATCTTACCGATGGACGTAATTATATGCTGATAAATTCTTCGTTCATAACCTGCCTGAGTTGATGGCTTCAGCTGCATTTTGCAATAGTTCTGATACCAGAAATCAATCCATTCACCAAAGAGCATATTTGAGTTTATTGTCTTGTGGTTTGCAATGCCACATTCTAATTTCAGTTGCTCTAATTTTTCAAGGCATTTGTATCGTTCTTTGGCAGTAACGGATTTTGTGATTGCTCTGTTGTTTTCATCGTAGCCAACAACAACTCTGCCTTCCCATCGTCCGTCTGCTCTTTTTCGGAGTGTTCCTTCTCCGCTTTTTCTTTTCTTAGCCAAGGTTTTCAAAATCCTTTCCGAACAGGTCTTCTATGAAATTATCAACAACCTTAGATGCTCGTTTCTGCATATCGGTTGTTACATGAGTGTATGTGTCAAGAGTGAAGGAAGCATTTGTGTGACCCAGAATTCTCGATAGAGTTTTTGCATCAACACCACTTGTCAAGGCGTGAGTTGCGAAGGTGTGACGCAGGTCGTGAAAACGGATAATCGGTAAATCCTCATGTCGCAGGATAGTTTTTAATCTGTGGTATGCGGAGTAGGGAACCACAGGTAGCTTTGGGTCAAGTGGATTTTCAAATATCCATTCACTGTTTGAGCTTTGCTTTCTCTTTTTCAGAAGCTCTGCCGTACTTTCAGGCAGATATATTTTTCTTTTACCGTCAGCAGTTTTCGGTTCACTCTGAATAACCTTACCGTCAGTTACGGTGGTCAGGCTTCTTTTCACAGTAACGGAGTTTTCGTTTTCATCAAAGTCTTCCCATTTAAGACCACAGATTTCACCTCTGCGAAGTCCCGTTGTAAGCTCGGTGTAGAAGAAGTCATACCATATTTCGTCTTGCTCAATGGCTTTCATGAATTTCTCGAGCTGCTCATCGTTGAGAACTTTCATTTCAGTTTTTTTCTTCTTAGGTGGGTTTGTATTGAGTGTTGGATTTTTAGGAATGAGACCTTCCTTTATGGCATCGTCAAATGCTTTATGCAGCATAGTGTGAACTCGCAGAACCGAACCATTTGAAAGCTCTCTTTTGAACTCAGGGTGGTAATGCAATCTACCACTGTTTTTTTAGTTTGACATAAAGCTTTTGCAAGTCGTTTGCAGTTATGAATGCAATAGGCTTGTCACCAATGTTAGGCTTCACATAGTTGTTAACTATTCTTCGGTAACCGGTCAAGGTGTTTTCTCGCAAGGTAAGACTTGCATATTTCTCAAGCCACTTATCAAGCCATTCACCAACAGTCATATTACTGTCTTCGGTCAGCTCTATGCCGTGATACTCATTCTTTTTCTTAAGCAGTTTTTCATTAAGCTCTTTCTGAGTTTTAGCATACACATATCGGAAAATAGGTGAGCCGTCATTCTTATGACCAACAACAATTCGTGCTTCCCATTTGCCGTCCTTCTTACGCACCATACCGTCACCGCTCGGTCTTCGCTTTGCCATCATATCACTCCTTTCTTAAGCCAACACAATATCACATAAGGGCTTGAATATCCAGAGAAATTTAATCGTCTTCGTATTTACGCTTGTTTTGCAAACGGTTAGCACTTTTGAATTCCACGATATCATTTAATGACCTGACCTCTCGGACAACTCCGTCACGCAGTAAATCTATATCCTCTTCAGGAATATCGTTTAATGCGCAGAATGTGTGAAACATCATTCCGTTTTCAACAGCAAGTTTAAATATAACATTGCAAATTCTATCCTCAAAGTTTCTAAGATGAGCTTTGAGAAGATTGTTTAGAAATTCAGGCATGAAACCTTCTGCTTCCTCTGTTGCCAGATAGCCTATGTAGAAGCGGATAGCATCTTCAATGAATTCTGATTTGCTTTTTGAACCTATGCGTTCAGACCAATCATTAATCTCATCCAATGTCTTTTGTTTTGTCCAGAATGTAAATCTTTGTTTTTCTTGTTTTTTCTTCATTTTAACCTCCGGTGGTATGAATGGCGTCGCTACAAACCTTGAAACACGTGGGTTTATACCGATTTTGGCTCTAAATTGCCGTATAGGGGTTTAGAAAAGACGTAAATCTCAAAAGTGCTACAACCCCTTACACAGTCGGCGTCGCCGTCTGTTGTGAGTTGTCCGAACGGCTCAAAAGACGTACGGACTTATTCCTGCTACGAAATCGGACGGGATTTTTGTGTTGAAAATCGCTCATTTTCCTGTATTTTCAGTAACCCATTTTATGAATGCTTCCTTTGAAACAACCTTTCTTCCGCCTACTCTTAATGTTGGAAAACCTTTTTCATCCATCAGCTCATAAGCAGATGCACGACCTATTCCGAGCACACTTGAAAGGTGCTGAGCATTCAAAAACAACGGCAGTTCATCGTAAGATTTGAATTGACTTTCTTTCATAATCTTTCTCACTTTCATATAAAATTTTTGATTTATAAATAAAAAAAGACAGACACCAAGTCATAAAAAGAAAGCAACAAGCTTTCAATTCTGGACTTGATATCTACCCTGAGTTCTCGTTTTCACGGACGAGAGGATGTATCACTATGCCAACGCTTTTGAGTATTTTTTAGAACAGACAACACCGATTTTCTGTTTGCATTTCGGACAAATCAAAACGAAATCCACTTCACCAAAATCAGATTCTCTTTGCAACAAAACGAGAGAGGAGTGGTTTTTTATTTCAGAGCTGGGTGCAAATAATATCCGTTTGCAATCGCAAACAGGGTTCGGACAATCGAAAGAAGGAAGACTTCTTCTCGTATTTTCATGACCAATATTCACTCAAACCACTCCTGACTTTTCCAAAATAAAAACACTAAACCACGAAGAACAAATGTTCTGCTTGTCGATAGATTATAACACACCCGATAGAATTGTCAACAGCTTTTTGGAAAAAATTCTTGATGAGTGGTACATTAAGACGTACTTTGAAGAGTGATTTTCAACAACGAAGGCCTGATTTCTGTTTTTAATTTCTTGATAGTTCATCATCAAAAACAATTATGCTGTGATAATAAAGTCCAACTTGCTTTTGCAAGATTTTTTTACTTTTTTTGATTATTATATATAATCTTCGCATTTTTGTTTGGCGAAAAATGGCGAAAGAAAAAGTATTTTTCAAAATTTCATCGCATTTTACATCACGGAGAATGTTGGTTGTGTGAATATAAAAACACTTCCGAGATAGTTTTTTAAGAATAAAACCATATCGAAAATAATTTTCCTTTTCTTTGAGTATGCAGTTAGATTTTTGAATATCAGCGAAAAGAAAAGAGAGCAGGTATTCTGCTCCCTTTGTAGAAATTATTTTTTCCAGCTATATTCCACGCCATCTTTTTTTACAACCTTTTGGCTATCTTTGTTTACTTGATTTTTTACAGGATCATATTGAGCAAGATAGTAATATTCATCATTTTCATAAATAATTGCGTATCCATCCTCTGTGATTCTAAATATATTGATTTCTGAAGCATGTCTGTAACCTATATAATATGAACCAAGAATTAAAACAACTATCCACATCAGTATAGAGAAACAAAATGTTTTTATTGATCCCTCTTTTTTGTTTTGCGTTTTTTTAGTTGGTTTAAATAACCGGTACATCAATATGCCGGGTAATATTAGTGCCAAATATATAGGGGCAACAACTATAATAGCAAAGCACAAAATTGATATCCAACTATCACCAATAGAATCCCATATGTTTGTTAAAATGACCAATACAACAAAAAAAGTTATATAAATCAAAATGAACTGAAATGCTTTTGCCACTTTTTTCTGATTTGTTAATAGAATTATTGTCGGTGTCAACATTCCGGCCAAAAGTGTCACACTGAAAAATAACAAAAGTACTATATTGTACATAGAATTTTCTGACATTGATATTGCAGAAGAATCTATATTCCAAAAAAGTAGTTTTCCACTTTCAACAACGAACCAAATGAAACGCAAAAATGTTGCAAAAACAGTGATGATAATAGGGCAGAGCCAAGATATAGTTTTTTTATGAATTTCTATAAATGATAAATAGTATTCCAATTTTTCTTTGATATTGCTTTTATTGATAATATCAGGTTCTTTATTTTTTTCTTTGATTGTTTGTGTATCCGGTTTTTCTGTTAAAGAAATTTTCATAATCTTAGCTTTAGCACTCCGTTATTAAATGTACGTTTTGAAAGTTAGTAGGCTTATTTTTTCTCGTAACTCAATTGTTGATTTGTTCCGAAGCGATAAACTTATTAAAAAACAGGCTGATAAATTCCTGTTATTACTATCCAATGTTGTTTTTACTATGTGATTATAAAGTTACGAGAGGGAATTCTATTGTTATATATAATTATTTTTCAGGTTTATTATGTTTTTTCTTGCTTTTGTCTTCCTTTGTGTTTCTGTTTATAAAAAACATATAGGATACACTTAATATTAATATCAAAATACATATTGGAACGTCAAAAAATAAATAAAATCCAAAACCTAAGGTTTTTAT
>JAZNGU010000080.1:0-75893 GCA_045576615.1 Acutalibacteraceae bacterium
ACGGTCACCAGCCAATGATTGTTGCTTTACCACCGGGTGAAATAAAAATAAAACAAAATGGTGAATGGAAAAAAGCATTCGTTGGTGACGGCTTTATGGAAGTAAGACCAGATGACGTTTTAGTTTTCACCCACCTTTTAGAGTGGCCCGAAGATATTGACGAAGCAAAGGCACAGTTACTTTTAGAACAGGAAAAAGAACAATTAAGAAACGCCGCTTCATTCAGTGAGCACAGACGAACTGAAATTGAACTTCAGAGAATGATGACCACTTTAAGAAAAAGGAATTACAACTTAAACATATAAAATATTGTAATTTTCTATAAAATTATTCCTATGTATTTCATTTTTTAGTTGAATACATAGGAATTTTTTTATGGTGTCAAAATTTGTTGAAAACTGAAAAAAACGGGTGTATAATACCCCTTGTTAAAAATATTAAAATAGGTCGGGGTATTATGACAAAGTTAAAACCGAAGCTTTTTTCGGTAATTAAAAACTACAACAAAGGTCAATTTGTAAAAGACTTGACTGCTGGTCTTATTGTTGCAATTATTGCTTTACCGCTTTCTATTGCATTAGCACTCGCTTCAGGTGCAACACCAGAGCAAGGTCTTTACACCGCTATTGTAGCAGGTTTTTTAATTTCATTCTTAGGTGGTAGCCGTGTTCAGATTGCTGGTCCTACTGCGGCATTTGCTTCAATTGTTGCTGGTATTATTGCAACAAACGGTTTTTCAGGACTTGTTATTGCAACACTTATGGCTGGTGTAATGCTCATTATAATGGGTGTTTGTAAATTTGGTAGTCTTATTAAATTTATTCCGTTTACAATTACAACAGGCTTTACTTCAGGTATTGCGGTTACAATTTTAATAGGTCAGATAAAAGACTTCTTGGGTCTTACATTTAAGAACTCGCCTGTTGAAACAGTAGAAAAAATTGAAGAAATTGCTCACTCTATTACTACTATAAACCCAATGGCAGCTGTTATAGGTGTAATTTCTCTTGCAATTTTAATTATAATGCCAAAAATCATAAAAAAAGTTCCACCATCAATTTTTGCAATTCTCGTTTCAGCATTACTCGTTCACTTTTTAGATTTAGACGTGCTTACAATTGGTGATTTATATGAAATCTCTTCTAAAGCACCAACACCATCAATCCCTGAATTTTCATTTGAAACTATAAAAGCCGTTTTCCCTGATGCAGTTACAATTGCAGTTCTCGCCGCTATTGAATCACTTCTTTCTTGTGTTGTTGCAGATGGTATGATTGGTAGCAGACACAACTCAAATATGGAATTAGTTGCTCAGGGTGTTGGTAACATTGGTTCTGCACTTTTTGGTGGTATTCCTGCAACGGGTGCTATTGCAAGAACTGCGGCGAATATTAAAAACGGTGGTAGAACACCAATAGCCGGCATGGTTCACGCAGTAGTTCTTCTTTTAGTTTTACTTGTTTTAATGCCACTTGCTTCATATATTCCAATGCCGACAATTGCGGCAATACTCTTTATTGTTGCTTACAATATGAGTGAGTGGCGTGAATTTGTAGCAATTATCAAAAAATCACCCAAGAGTGATACGCTTATTCTCCTTGTTACATTCGTTCTCACTGTTGTATTTGACCTGGTTGTTGCAATTATAGTGGGAATTATCCTCGCAACGGTTATGTTTATGAAACGTATGAGTGATGTTACAGATGCCTATGGTTGGAAAGAAATTGACGAAAATACTGATGATGAAAATATACGACTTAAAAGAGTTCCTGAAAATACCATGGTATTTGAAATTACAGGTCCGATTTTCTTCGGTGCATCAACGAAAATTGCTGATGTTATCAAAAACGCAAATAAGCAGGTTCTTATCTTAAGAATGAGAAGCGTTCCGGCTATTGATGCAACGGGTCTTCAAAGTCTTGAAACAATCATCAAACTGTGTAAAAAACAAAATAAAACACTTATTCTTTCGCATGTTAATGAACAGCCAAAGAAAACCCTTGAAAAAGCTAAGCTTCTTGATGAAATAATTATTTCTGATAATATTGATAGGGCGATAGAAATGGCTGCAGTTCAAAAATAATTAGTGATAAAATAGTTTTTGTATAAACTAAAACCCCACCATTCTCGGTGGGGTTTTATTGATGCGTTTGATTAAAAGCTCTTAACAGATGTTTTTGTTTGTTTCTTTTCTTTTAGTTGTGGCATTTTGTTGTGTATAAGCTGTGTAAGTTCGGAAAATCCGCTTATAGCATAAGGTATAATCAGGAAGAAATATACAACCGAATATTGCCCTTTAGCTTCCCAGACAAGATGGAAAAAGAAACCACCAATCAGTATAATTCCCGGCAATAACTGATATATTTTTAATCCTTTTTTGTTTAAAATAAGATAAACTAAAGTAAAGAAATAAACTGCAGTCTGGAAAATGTCATAGATTTGATAATAAAGACTGTTTATGGTGCTGTCAGGAGTGAACAGTTGAGATATGCTCTTGGGGAACTCAAAGGGATGTTTTTTTACAATTTGTATCCAGAGACTCTGGAAACTGGGTTCACTCCACATTGACATGAGTTTTTTTGAGAAGAAATTAACGGTGTAGGGAATATCATCTTTTAAATATTCTACACGCTCTTTTAAATCTTCAACACCTTGCAAATGTGCTTTTTCAGAATCAAAGCCTGAATCAACGTATAATTTGGTGTTATAACCGGACCACCAACCGGGACCTTTGACAGACTCAGATACACCCATTGTTATCCATGCTATGGTTGGCGTGCCCTTTGGCAGTTCTGTTCCGGTTTTTTTCTCGATTGTTGAGGTTATTCCGAAGTTTACAAAAGTGTAAACACATACAAGCATAATTACTGCTACCACATTAAACAATTTCTTCTTATAAATTGCATAGAATATATAAACCAATACAGAGGCAACCATAACTATAAGATAATTTGATTTGAAAAATACAGCTAACGGTATGCAAATGGCAGATGCTAAAGCGTTCAGCCAACTACCGACTTTCAGAAATTTTATCTGATAGTAGATACCCATAACAGAAAGGCAAAGACCTATCATGGTTCCGTAAGTAAAGGTAATATATAGCATCATAGGAGCATATAACAAAAGCAAAAGTGCTGTATGGAACTTGTTTTTTAACCCAAAGGCGAGTTCGCCTATGCGTGTCAGAAAAAAAACTGAAATCACAGCTGAAGCAAGATTTATAAATTGAAGGATGAGATGGTTTTCTACACCGAATAAAAACTGAGTAAGAGCAAAAAACAGAATCAAGCCATTTTGGTTCGGGTATCTGCCTGCGTACCCACCGGGATTCCAAGCGTTATAATTACCATTTAAAAATTGTGTTGCTGTGTCAAAGCAATTTTTTTGATCCGATATCAGTTCAAACTGTGTGGATAAAATAAAGACTGCATAGAGGATAATTACAAAGAATATAGTTCCAAAAAGAAATTTTTCATTGAAAAGATTGTGTGCTTTTTCTCGTTTTAAAAAAACACCTATGCCCAACATAAACAATATAGCAATTATATGCTTAAGCGGAAAATCCTTAGCATACACTATGACCTCAGTCGCTTGAGGAACAGAGCAGGTGTTGAAAAGAGCTGCAATCAACAAAACAACAATAATACCTGAAAATAATGTGAGAACACTCCATTTTGCTGCTTCTCCTATAAAGCGTTGGAATTTATTCTCCTTCATTTTTGTTACCTCTTTTGTCATATATATCTCCAACGCGTCCGTCTATTATATATCGTGGTCTGGATTTTACTTCCATATATATTTTGCCTATATACTCGCCTATAACGCCGAGACTTACAAGTTGAATGCCTGAAATAAAGCAAAGAATACAGACCATACTTGCCCATCCCGCAACAGTTTTTCCGAGAAGGTTAACAACCACAGACCATATAACACCAATAAAGCTCAAAAAAGAAATGAAAAAGCCGAGAGCGGTAATCATTCGTATGGGTTTAACACTTAAACTAGTAACACCATCAAATGCCAGTGCAAGCATTTTTGTTAAAGGATAGTGACTTTCTCCGGCAATTCTTTCATGTCTTTCATAGTAAACCTTTGTGCTCTTGAAACCTACAAGAGGAACCATACCTCTCAAGAAAATGTTTACTTCTTTAAAGTTTTTGAATTCCTCTAAAACTTTAGTTGAAATCAAACGATAATCTGCATGGTTAAACACAACCTCTGCGCCAAGAAAATTCATAATTTTATAGAAACTTTCTGCTGTAAAACGTTTGAAAAATGTGTCTGTGTCTCTTTTGGAGCGAACACCGTAAACAACCTCGTAGCCGTTAAGGTACTCGTCAACCATATCGTCCATAGCGTTTATATCGTCCTGTCCATCACAGTCAATTGAAATTGTTATATCGCAGAAATCTTTGGCTTCCATAAGACCGGCAAGAACAGCATTCTGGTGTCCTCTGTTTCTGCTTTGAGAAATACCGACAATTTTGTTGTTTTCTTTTGAAAGTCCGGTAATTATTTTCCAAGTGTTATCCTTACTACCATCATCAACAAATAAAATTTTGCTTTCCGGACTTATTTTATCGCGTTCGATAAGTTTATTTAATTTCTTTAAAAAGTCAGGAGCGGTGACAGGTAAAACTTTTTCCTCATTATAACAGGGGATTACAATATATAAAACCGGTACCATTCAATACGCCTCTTTCATACTAAAAATTGTATTAAAAACTCAATCTATATTAAAATAATAGTAACATAAGACGATTGAAAAATCAACCTGAAGTTAACATTTCCAACCGTTACATTCATTGTGTTATTTTCGTTGGTGGCATAGAATTTGTTTTTCATTGCCACGTTATAGGTAGTGTTTTTAAAAACAACATTGTCGATAAAACCAAGTGAATAAAATATACGTTTGTTTGCTTTGTGCAAATTTTAAAAATAGTTGTTGTATTTTATAGTTTGTGGTATAATGGAATCGAAAAAACAGAAAGGGGTGAACAATATGAATGAAAAAGTAAAAAACAAACTTCCGACAAACAGTCCATTGGTTAAATTTCCTTTTGGTGGGTTAACTTCAAATATGCTCAGAACAATTGCGGTTTTGCTTATGCTCAGTGACCATATCTGGGCAACATATATGAGCTTTGGCAACTGGATGACCTATATCGGAAGAATGGCTTTTCCTATATTTGCTTTTCAAATTTCAGAGGGATTTGTTCATACCTCAAATTTCAAAAAATATGCTTTGAGATTATTGGGGTTTGCGTTGGTTACCGAAATACCGTTCAACCTTTTTTACAGTAGTCGTTGGTTTAACCCCTATCACCAGAATGTATTGTTTACTCTTCTTTTAGGCTTGCTTGCAATTTATGTAATTGACACTGCAAAGAAAAACAGAAGTGCAAAAAATATCGCCCTTTCGGTGTTGTGGTTGGCTTTAATTTGTGTAGCTTCGGTTATCGGCTTCGTGGATTATGGTTTCTCGGGAATGCTGATGGTTGTAATGTTTTATATTTTAAGAGACTTCCCGTTTGCTTGGCTTGCCCAATTGGTTGGAATGGTGCTTATTAATATTGTTTTCTTTGAAGGACAGGTTATACCTTTTGAAATTGTTGGCAAAACCTTTGAAATACCAACTCAGGGCTTTGCCGTTTTCGCCCTTATTCCCATTTGGCTTTATGGGGGTAAAAAAGGCAAATCAAGCAAAATTATGCAATATGGATTTTATGCCTTCTACCCTGTACATATGTTGATTTTATATTTAATAAAACTTTTCGCATAATCAGATTATTTAAACAAAAAGGTGATTTTCTTGGCTGGTAAAAACACAAGTAAAACCTTGCAACGAGAGAAAAACGAACTTGCAAGGCTGAATAAAGCAAAAAATCGCAATTCCGGAAGCAAATATTTCTTTGTTTTGCTTCTTCTTATTGCAATTGTTAATATCCTTGATGAGGTAACAAGTAACCTGACTGTTACCGTGCAGTCCTCTTTCGTAACAGAGTTTTTCGTTAGTAATCCTTTTATGGGGAAATATTATACCTATGAAGACGGACTTGCTTTCCATTCCGGCATAGGTGTTATTACCTATGTTCTTGGGTTGTTTACCCCGTTTTATAAAGCTCTTGCAGATAAATGGGGCAGAAAACCGCTTTTTGTGCTTTCGACCTTGGGAATGGCGATGGGACTTTTGGTTATTCATTTATCCTCAAGCTACATAATGTTCCTTGTTGGTTTTGCAATTATCAGCTTTTTTATGGGTCACGATATTCAGATTATCTATATTCTTGAAGAAGCCCCCAACAAGCACAGAGCGAAGATTTACAGCTTTCTTAAAAGCTTTGGTATTTTAGGTGTTATTCTTATTCCCACACTTCGTGATATTCTTATGGGTGACGATGCAACAAAATGGCGTGAAATATTTCTTGTTCCCGCCCTTATTGGTTTTATTGCAGTAGGTCTTGTTCTCATTTTTGCCAAGGACACAAAAGTATTCATTAATGAAAGAATAGAATATCTTTCTCGTCCATATGAGCAAAGGCAAGCAGAAAAAACTCTGAAAAAGCAACAAAAGGAAGCCCAGAGAAATCAGTCGGGCGTGTTTAATGGCGTAAAATATATTTTTTCTAATAAAGATACAAAAATGCTCATTATTTCCCACATTATTTTTGATGCGGCAATGCCTGCAATTGCTTTGTATTTTGAATCTTCAATGCATCGTGCAGGTATGAGTACAAGTAACATAACGAAAGCATTGTTTATGGTGCCTGTTATTTATGCCACAATAACCTTCCTTTCGGGTTTTATTGCCGATAAAGCAGGAAGAAAAGTAACGGTTACGCTTTTCTCAATAACCTGTGTTGCAGGGTATGTTCTTTTTGTGGTAGGTATTCTCAATAACTGGAATCCATATCTTATAGGCTCTCTCGCAGGTCTGTATCAAGGCTCTTATTGGATTGGCAGAGACTATATGAATGTTATGATGACCGAAAAAGTTCCCACAGATATTCGGGCCTCTGTTGTTGGTGCGGAAGGGCTTTTAGTAATAATCGGTCTTGCGGTGGGTTATTTGACAACAATTATCGGAATGACAGCTATGCCTATTTGGTGGGCGTGTCTTGTGGTTTCAATTCCAACAGTTTCAGTTGCGGCAATTATATTTGCGCTTAAAGTTAAAGAAACAAAAGGCGCAAATCTTGATGAGATAAAATAAAAGGAAGTAGAAAAATGCAGACTATTTTTGATTCATTTTTAGCCTTTGATCTGAGTGTATTCCAATGGATTCAGAATATACAGAATGAATTTCTTGATGCTCTTATGGTGGGCGTTACAACCCTCGGCAACGGCGGAGCGATTTTTATAGCTCTCGGCTTGGTGCTTTTGTTTACTAAAAAACACCGCAAAGCAGGTCTTGCGGTTATAGTGGCACTTCTTGTGATGCTTCTTTGCAACGACCTTTTTCTTAAAGAATTTTTTGCAAGACCGCGTCCGTTTAACCTTTTGGAAACAGACCCGGAAAAATATGCGTTCTGGGGTAAAAACTATGTTTTTCCCGAACTTATAAGCAAGCCCACGAGTTATTCTTTTCCATCGGGTCATACAGCATCTGCATTCGCTGCCGCCATTGCTCTTTTATGGCATAACAGAAAAATAGGTGTTCCCGTAACAGCTTTTGCGGCTCTTATGGGCTTCTCGAGAATTTATGTTGAGGTTCATTACTGTACGGATGTTATTGCAGGTGTTGTTTCGGGAATAATTTGTGCTTTGGTTGCAGTGTTGATTGTAAAATTCCTTTTTCCTGTTGTTGATAAAGGTTTGAATATGCTTTTTGAAAAAGTGAAAAAATAATTTATTTGCGGAGAAAAAACATTAAATGAAAAAGGTAAGCGAATACAGTACACTTTTTAAAAATATCGGTTCAGAGTGGAAATGGCTTTTAAAGGTTATGAGCCGTTATCGTCTGGAGATTGTCGGCTACACCATTATGGGTGTGGTTGGCATTGCTATGGGTTTTGGTGCGAGTATAGCTTCAAAATATTTAATAGATGCGGTGGTCAGTCACAGCAATGAAACCATCGTTTCCGCAGGTGCATTGGTTATAGGTCTTGCAGTTTTTCAAATTGTTGTTAATGCCGTAAGCTCACTTGTATCTTCTCGTGTGGGTACTCGTGTGAGTAATGAAATCCGTTCTGAAATTTATGACGGAATGGCAACTGCAAATTGGGAGGATATAAACAAATATCACTCAGGCGACCTTATCAACCGTCTTGAAGGTGATGTCGGTTCGGTTTCCAATAACGTGGTAACATTTTTGCCGGGTGTGTTCACAAAGTTTATGCAGTTTTTCGGATGTCTTGCAATCGTTTTGTACTATGATGTAACTTTGGCATTTCTTGCCCTTATGAGTGCACCGGTGTTGTTTTTCTCTTCAAGATTTATGACTAAAATGATGCGAAAATATAATCTTGAAAGCCGACAGATGAACGGTAAGGTTTTGTCCTTCAGTGAAGAGTCTATTCAGAATTTGCAGACAGTTAAAGCTTTTGGTCTTACGAAAGAATATTCCGAAAAATTCAAGGTAATTCTTACAGGCTATCGTAATATGAGGCTTGCTCATGACAAATTTACAATTCTTACAACGCTGGTGCTTTCTTTTATAGGTCTTGTCGTGGCTTATTCCTGCTATGGTTGGGGAGTTTACCGACTTTGGTCGGGTGCAATAACCTTTGGTACAATGACCTTGTTCTTGCAACTTTCAGGCAGTTTAACATCTTCATTTTCTGCTATTGTTTCAACAATTCCAAGTGTTATTTCTGTTGCAACGGCGGCAGGAAGAATCAAAGAAATAACCGAGCTTCCGAAAGAAAATCTTGATGATTTTGAAAAAGTATCTGCAATGCTTTCCGAGGCAAAAACGAGTGGTATAAGCGTTGTGGCGGAAAATGTTACATATTCTTATGCAGATAGCGAAAGAAATGTTTTGAATAATATCAACTTTTTTGCTCATCCGGGAGAAACAATTGCTTTTGTGGGGCCTTCGGGAGAAGGTAAAACAACCATTTTAAGACTTCTTCTTGGTCTTGTACAAAAGTCGCAGGGTAGCTTGAAATTGAATGTATCAAACGGTGAAAGTATAGATATTTCACCAAGCACAAGGCAGTTTTGCTCTTATGTACCTCAGGAAAATGCAATTTTTACCGGTACAATTGCAGAAAATTTAAGAATTGTCAATTCAAGCGCTACTGACGAAGAATTGAAAAATGCTTTGAAAATAGCAGATGCATTGGATTTTGTTGAGGCTTTGCCGCTTGGTCTTGCAACACCTGTGGGCGAAAGGGGAGTCAATTTCTCCGAGGGTCAGGTGCAAAGACTTTCAATTGCAAGGGCGGTTCTTTGCAATGCACCGCTTCTTATAATGGATGAAGCAACATCTGCTCTTGACAGTGATACAGAAGAACGGGTTCTTCGTGGCCTTATGGAGTCCGATGGTAAGCGAACCTGCATAATAACAACCCACCGTCCCAGTATGCTTAAATATTGTCACAGAATATATGAGCTTGAGGAAAACGGAACATTAAAAGTCAGAGAAAGGGAGTAAAATCCCTTTCTTTTTTTGTTACCCGTAAGGTACAGGCTTGCCTATACCAAGCGATACATTGAGAAAGGCGACGACACTACCGCACTGATTGCTGTGGTATGGGCAAGCCCATACCTTACAGTTACTGCACTGCCCAAAACCGTAAGGTACAGGCTTGCCTGTACCAAGCGAGATATTGACAAAGGCAATGACACTATCGTACTGCTTGCTGTGGTATGGGCAAGCCCATACCTTGCAGTTACTGCACTGCCCAAAACCGTAAGGTGCAGGCTTGCCTGTACCAAGCGATACATTGAGAAAGGCAACAACACTATCGTACTGCTTGCTGTGGTATGGGCAAGCCCATACCTTACAGTTTTTTTATGTGTTGAAAAACTTTTTCCCCCTTGACAAAAAAATAATTAAGCAGTATTATTATATTGTGTATCTTTAGGGTGGAAGAGTGTCCTCGTTATGTTTAAAAACTATACCATTTGCCAACAAAAAATTCGTATTGATATGCCGGGTTTTCCTAATGACAGTGCGGATTGGCGGCTGTTTGAGACAACAGAAAACACTCCCGATATTACCATCATTTGTAAGGTGGAAGAAACACTTCCGGAATGTTCAGGCGTCCTTTGCGGATGTCAGGGCGATTTTGAAGTTTTTTCCAATGGTCAAAAAGTTTTTCGCAAACGTCATATGGGATGCATTGAAGGTGCTGTTGCAGAGTATAATTTCAGCAGTGGTTCAGATTGTCAGGTCCGGTTTACTCCACAAAGCTTTTCTGTTTTAACAGATGAACGCTATTTCTGGGGATCTGTTCCGTTAGCGCAACTTCTTCTGCCGAAAAAGGCAGTGCTGATGCACGCTTCTTACATTAACGTTGATGGTTCAGCGGTGCTTTTTACTGCACCTTGCGGAACAGGAAAAAGTACACAGGCGGAGCTTTGGCGCGTTCATAGGAATGCAGAGGTTCTCAATGGCGATAAAGCAGGTGTCTACTTTAAAGACGGCACTGTTTTTGCAGGTGGTGTACCTTTCTGCGGAACAAGTAAAATCTGCCACAATAAAGATTTGCCTTTAAAAGCAATTGTGCTTTTAAGTCAGGGTAAAGAAAATCGCGTTAACCGCCTTACAGGGTTTGAAGCCTTGCAGGCAGTAATTAACAACATATATCTTGATTTGTTAGCTCCGTCGGAGAAACAGATGTGTATAGATTTTGTAATTGAGCTTTTGGAAAAGGTGAATGTATTCTCACTCCAATGTACCCCCGACGAAAGAGCAATAATAGAACTTGAAAAGGTTCTTTAAAACTCTGTGATGTGCTATCGTACTGCTTGCTGTGGTATGGGCAAGCCCATACCTTACAGTTACTGCACTACCCAAAACCGTAAGGTACAGGCTTGCCTGTACCGCAGAGAAATGTCTCTAAACCAACCAACAAAGAAAGGAAATGATAATGGAACTTAGTTACGATGCATTCATTTCCCGACTTTTTGATAAAGCCACAGAAAGCGGAACACCTCTTTCGGGCACTTTTGAGTTAACACCACGTTGCACACTTGATTGCAAAATGTGTTATATACATAACAAAGCAAATGACCTGACTGTGATAGAAAAGGAAAAACCAACTGAATGGTGGCTTGACCTTGCAAAAAAAGCACAGCAATCGGGAATGTTGCTCCTTCTTCTGACCGGTGGCGAATGTATGCTCCGGAAAGATTTTGAAGAAATTTATCTCGCTTGTAAAAAAATGGGCTTGCTGATTACAATCAATACCAATGCAACCCTCATTGATGAAGAAAAAATCAAGTTCTTAAAAGCAAACCCACCTCAGAGGATTAACATAACCCTTTACGGAATGTCAAGGGAGACTTATGGTAACCTTTGCGGAGTGCCTGAGGCATTTGACAGGGTTTTGTGGGCGATAAAAGCCCTTAAAGAAGCGGGGATAAATTTAAAACTCAACTACACAGTAACGCCCTACAACAAAGATGATGTTTTCAGCGCATCAGATCTGGCGGCGGAGCTGGGAGTACAGATTCAGACGGTTACCTACCTCTTCCCACCGTTGAGGTCTTGCGAAGATAATGCAAGGTACGGGCTTGCCTGTACCACAGAACAAAATACTGTAGGAGTTGCTCTTGACCGTATCGATAATCGATGTAACGGTTGCAAGGCAACAAGGCTCGCCCCTGAGGAAGCAGCAAAAACTTTGGTTAATCTTCAAAAGCATTGTTTAGGCGATGATTTTGATAAATTCCTTGAATATAAGGAGAAAAACAAAAAAACACCCGATTATTTTGACGACTGTGAAAAAGAAGGCGAAAGAATCCGTTGCAGAGCAGGGTCCACAACCTTCTGGGTTACATGGGACGGTAAAATGACCCCCTGCGGAATGATGGTGAAGCCCGTTGCAGAAATCGGTGACGATTTCACAATGGCTTGGAACAAAATCCGCAAAGAGAGAGAAGCAATTCTTCTTCCCCCCGAATGCACCAATTGTGAATATAAAGTCCATTGCGACATTTGCGCAGCAGTTTCTTATGCAGAAACCGGCAGGTTTGACGGTTTGCCAACCTACGTTTGCGAAAAAGCAAAAGCGTATGCAAAGCTTATTCAATCTAAAAAGTAAAGATAGAGCAACGCTTATCATCCCTGTTTCAACTTGTTGAAATAGGGAGGGGGACCGCGTCAGCGGTGGTGGGTAGGAACCTTGCCACTAAAATTTTTTAGTAAAAACAACACCTATCATCCCTGTTTCAACTTGTTGAAATAGGGAGGGGGACCGCGTCAGCGGTGGTGGGTAGGAACCTTGCCACTAAAATTTTTTAGTGAAAACAACGCCTATCATCCCTGTTTCAACTTGTTGAAATAGGGAGGGGGACCGCGTCAGCGGTGGTGGGTAGGAACCTTGCCATTACAATATCATAAAGAAAGAACAATTATGAAACACACCAACCTAACCCATGAACTAGTCGACCGAGCCCGTAAAATGCGCAAAGAACCAACAGAAGAAGAAAACAAGCTGTGGCACATCTTACTAAAGAATATAACTCCGAGATTTGTAAGACAAAAGATTATCGGTTTTTATATAGTTGATTTCTATTGCCCTAAACTGAAATTGATAATAGAGATTGATGGCGAACAACATTTTTGGGAAGAAAACGCCGAATATGAAAAAAGGCGAGAACAATTTCTTAAAAATTCAGGTTATAAATTACTGCATTTTTATAACAGCGATATAAACAAACACATACGAGAAGCAGAACACACAATTATTAATGCTTGCAGAGAAAGAGCGGAAGAATTGGGGCTGAGCATTGACGTAGGCTTTAAATAACATATCTTTACTTTTACTAAGGAAAGCAAAGACGTGCCTACCCACCACCGCTGACGCGGTCCGATGGTTCACTTTTACAAAGGGAAGAGGTAGCGTGCCTACCCACCACCGCTGACGCGGTCCCCCTCCCTATTCGGCAAAGCCGAACAGGGATGATAGGCTTCGCACAGAACAACAAAAATTAAAAGCTTCGGCTTTTTTATATAGATAAATAATTCATTCCACAAATTTGGAGGTAATGTTTATGAAAAAATTCACAAAAAAAATGAAAGGTAAAAAGGTATTGTCGTTAGTCCTTGCGGCTATCATGCTTGCAACCACCTTCAGCTTTGCTTTGCCTATGTTAAAATTGGATGCAAGTGCGGTAGCTAATATCGGTGGTATCACACAAGAACGTGTTGTTGGTACAGACGGTTCTTATGCTACGACATATGCAAAATATGCAGCTGACTTTTTAAATGGTAGTAGCAACCCTACAGAAATTGTTGTTCCGGGTTTAAAGGCTGCTTATCAAGACAATACAACTGATTTGGACTACAATGATTTTGTTGTTCAGGGATTGTCTTATTATGCTCCTAAAAAATGGATAATAGTTTCCGTATATCATAACGATAATTTATTGCCAAGTATGCTTTTGGCTATGGACATAGTAACAGGTGAGTTCGTAAAAGCTTTTGAACTTCAAAACCAAGATGGAACTGAAAATAAGGACCACGGTGGCGGACTTGCATTCTCCAAATATAACTTCTATTATTCAGGCGACGATAGTGATAAGGATGCCGATGATACTGTTCCGGGAGATGCAGACCAGATTGCGTATGCACCTCTTGAATATTTTGATAATCCCAGAGATACCGACGGGGATGGCTTCTGCGAAGTTGTTCTTAAAGGTGCCGTTGACCTTCCTGAAATGCGCGGTACAGCAACTGCTTATGTTTGCTTTGATGAAGGGGTTCTTTGGGCAGGTAACTTCTATGAAGATGGTACAGGTGCAGGTAACTATAACTCACCTGCATTGGGTTCAGTTATTGACAAGGGTAATGGTGTAATTTACGGTAACTCAATGATTTACGGCTACAATCTTCAAGGTTCAAGTTCTGAAGAAGAGTGGGCTTATTTAACAGGTAACAAGGGTAATACAAGTGATTGTGCCGGTTCTCCCTCATATGCTATAGCGGTTAGCACAAATATTGAAGATATTCAGTATGCGGTTGTTGACAATGGTCGAGTTTATATGAGCCGTTCTTGGGGTACAGGTGAAAATGATGACTGGGGTGGTTCTAATATTTCCGGTGCTATTGCCAGTCTTCCCAAAATGAGTACTCTTACAATTGCGGATATTGACCTTTCCGTTCCCGGTACTGAGTCAATAACATATCCGGACAAAAATGGTGTGGAAAAAACAATATATGCACATTATATAGCTGACCCTGACATAGCAGGTTCTAAAACCATAAACCATGATTTAATGCCTATGTCAGAAGGTCTTTGCTTTATTGATGGAGACCTTTATCTATCTTTTGAAGGTGCTTCGAACAAGTATCTCAACGAATATGAATTCTCGGTTGATTTTGGTAACTTGGCTTCAAGCGTTAGTAAGACCGGTAACTGTGACTACCCAATAGATGTTATTTGGAAAGTTGATACATATAAGCTTTTAGGCGCAGAACGTCCCAGTGAAGAACGAAGTGTTTATTACGAAAGAATAACACGAAAAAGTCAGATTAAAGATAATGAAGAATATCTCATTGTTTATGAATCTGCCGAAAAAGACCCTGTTACACAAAAGTCGATACTTTATGCTATGGATGCTTTCGGTGGTTATAAGGGTAACAAGATTACAAAAAGTGATAGTATAGCTTCTATGCGCGGATATGCCGGTATGGTTGGTTATCCCATTACAGACTATTCTATTGAAAATGGCAATTTATATTTATATGATAGAGATAGTGACGATATAGAAAACATTCGTTGGAATATTTCCGGGGCAAACAACGGACAGTTGCGAATCGAAAACAGAACTGCATATTTCAAAGGTTACAGCAATTTCTGTTTCGGTGACAATATGATTTCAATGTCATCCGATGGTACAGATGCTCTTACATTTGAGGAAGCAATAGTTGGCGAAGATTATACAGACGAATTCTATCTTAGTTGTAACGGAAATTACTTTTGGTGTAACGATGGTTATGAAGAACCTGAAAAATATACTGCAGAAATAAACAATTGGTACAGTAGCCAAACAGCAGATATGTACGCCGGATTAACAGAAACAAAGGGAACATTCCATGCAAATGGTTTGGGTTCTCCTCTTCTTGGCGGTGATGGTGTAGAAAACTTTGAACATGGTCGATTCCAGATTTATAAAAGGATTGTTGACCCCTATGCTTCAACAGCAGAAAGCCGTGTTTACACAGACTTGAATGCTGAACTTCAAGAAGATGGTACATATACCGTAAATCTTGAAACTTATGCTGTTTCACCTACTCAATACCAGAAGGTTGAAAAAAGACCTACAGACTTTATTTTCGTTCTTGATGCATCATCTTCCATGCAAAGTAACACTCTTGATATTACAAGCTACAAGCGTTGGGGTGTAGAGAAGAATGGTTCTACATGTACTTTGTCTAATAAGGCAATAACAGATGAAAACGAGAATGCTACAAAAGATCCGGGTGGAAAGGGAATTCAATATGGTTTCACAAGTTCGAGTAATCCTGAATATTATAAGACAAGTGATGGCCAGTATTGTCAACTATATCTTGCAATAAATACAACTAAGCGTTCAGCCTTTTTAGGCATGTTAACGGAGATCACTCAATTATACTGGGCGTATTATCAAAATGGCGATAAATATTATATTGCCGGTAAGGATGATGAAGGATATACTTGGGACCAATTATATGCTAAATTTGAGGCTGAAGAAGATAATACAGGTAAATCTGAAAAAACAAACAATGATACAGCAGGCGCTGGTCGTTACCATGATGCTTGCTACACTGGTCCCCACTATACAAAAGAGAAAATCACACGTCTTGACTATATGAAAGAGTCTGTTGATGCGATTATTGATAAAATTGCAGCTGAATGTACAGGAACCATTGACCATAGAATTGCAGTTGTTCAGTATGGTTCCACAGCAGGAGAGCAGTATTATAATACAGGTCTTTACAAAAACGACTCAACAGCTATGGTGCAATATAACGGCACAGGCTCAATTTCCGCCAGTGATTACGCAAACGTATTCTATACAGCAGATAAATTCAATACTCTTAAGTATAGAGTTATCGACTATATCGAATCACCCACTGATAAAGATGCTGATACATATTCAAACCACGGTTTGGAAATGGCTCAGGGTATTATTGAAAACTCAGGCTATAATTATTTAACTAACGGTAATCGAAATGTTGCAATTGTTATGATTACCGATGGTGTACCCGGAAATAGTAAAGATAATGCAGTTGAAGCACATAAAACCGCAAGCTTAGCTATTGGAGAAGCTTGCAAAGCAAAAGCCAAGGGTGCAACTATTTATACTGCTCAGATAGGGGATAACAGTACTTCTGCATTCGGTGCAATCAGCATGGACAGATACCTTGACTATGTATCATCAGAATATATTTATGCTCAGCACATGACAGAATCAGGTGATAAGAATCCTAATGGCTTGATTTATCATACTGATGCTACGATGACAGATTTAACAACTTTTTCAAACGCTATGTTCAGTTCAATTGATGCAAGTAGCACTAAAGGTCTTGCAACTCTTGATGTAAATTCAGTTCTTCGTGAACAGTTGAGCAATGCGTTTATTGTACCGGATAACTATGAAACAGATATCAAATTTGCTCCCGGTTGGTACACTAAAATAGGCAGTTATCATTTTGGCGAACCTTCTGCTGATATCGAGGGTGTGGATGACGTTAATGTTGATACTGTAACTAATAGTGACGGAACGAAAGCTATCCATATTACCGGTTACGATTATTCTGCACAATGTATTTCCGTTGGAAAAGAACAGGGTAATAAGCTCTTGGTGACATTAAGCGGTCTTTTAGCTAACCCTGATGCTAACATTACCAACACATCTATTAATGACGCTTCTAAAACGGCAATCTATGAAACTGAAGCTGATTTAACTGCTAATAATGGTAAGGGCGACCCATTTAAATCTTTCCCTACAGAATATTTTACAATTCCTGAATACACTTACGTTCTTGACTATGGCTTTGATATGTACGACGGTGATGTTAACGGTACAATGCTCGCTCTTGATAATGGTCCTAATAGACAACCAAGAGACGCTAACGGAAATATAGTATATTCAAGAGACATAGAAAGCGGAATGGTTGAAATTACAAATAATAGTCAGGATTTGATTTATCGTCATAATCCTGCATATGCAGACGACTCCGGTTTCGTTCTCATTCAGCGTGACAGCGGAAAATATGACTGGTTTGAAATTAAGGTTGTTCCCGCTTCCAATGTGCTTTATGAGGAGACTGCTTTAAATGTTACCAACCCAACCGATAACAACGTTTACCATTGGAACAAAAAAGGTAGTCCACAGATAACCTATCAGGATTTGTCTACTGTAGCTGATGTTTATGGTTACGACAGTCACTTGGTTTCTTCAACCGGCTTCTCCAACGGTACTCATTATTATACAACCGTTAATAAGAATAATATGTTCAGTGATGCTGCAACAGTAACCTTCAAAGGTAATGGTTTCGACCTTCTTTCTGCTTGCGGTCCTAACACAGGTGTTCAGGTTGTTTCTCTCAGAAAAGTTAACGATGATGGCACTACTTCATTTGTAAAAGGCTTTATTGTTGATACCTATTATGATGAAACTTCAAGCCAATTGCTTGATGCAAATAGTCTTGTACATCAGGTTCCTATTGTAAAATGGGAAGGAAAAGAATACGGCACATATACTGTTGAAACCAAGGCATATTACCTTGCAGGTGGCGGAGCAGTTAAAAACCATAAAACAAGTAGTGTTAAAAATAACCTTATTGATACAGGCCTTGTAATGAACACTGCTGAGCTTGACTCCAATGCAGAAATTGAGAAAATCCTTGAAGCAGAAGGCTGGGATAAGGATAAGGTTGAACTTATCTGGTTCGATGATAACTCTGTTCTCAATGGTGGTACAGGTGTTGCTGCAAACAAGAAAGCACAAAGAGCAAAAACTAATAATGATGGCATCTATCTCGAAAACTACATTGATGGCTTCCGTGTTTACAATCCTCTTGAAGACACAAGCTGTTATATTGAAAAAGAACGCGATGCACAATATGTAAATGTGCTTAATAATCTTGCAAACGGTTCTCTTGAAGATGCAACTGTTGACCTTGCAAGTGGTAACATTGCTTTCGTAGCAGGTACACCCGGTGAGAATGAAACACTCAGCTTCTCTAACTATGAGAAATTCGGTCCTTCAGATGAGCTTTACCTTAAAGGCGGAGCCTCTCAGGGTGTTGCTTTCAAAACACCTGTTGCACCCGGCGGAAGAGTTATGATAAGCCTTCGTGCAGTTAACGGTCCTGCTACTGCAACAATTAATGGCCAGACATTTACTGTTAACAGTGCAACTGAAATGTATTATGACATTACAGAGACCTTTACGGATGCGGAAATTGCAGCTCGTTCTGCGTTAGTTTCCATTACTAACACAGGTGCCGGAATTCTTTCAGTAAACAACATAAAGCTTACAAATACTCTTGCAGCTGCAGGTCTTATGGAGCTTAGCATGGATGACCTTGAAACTGTGCAGTATTATGCAGATATGGAACCTGTTCAGGCAACTGTTAAAAACGGCGTTGTAACTCCTGTTGTTGAAGAGGAAGAAAATCCCGGGGATAATACAGGTTCAGATAACGATAATACCAATGACGGCACAAACACTGAAAACGGTGAAAAAGAAGAATTCAGCATCTTCTCATTAATTGAGTTGCTGATTAAACTTATTGAAAAAATTCTTTTCAACGCTTTTAACAACAGTAAATCAATTTAAGGGAGGGAATTAAGAATGAAAGATTATATTAAACCTACATTTACTCTTGCAGGCTTATTCCCTGTTGCCCTTGCTACAGGTAGCGATTGCGCTATGAAAACAGGCGATTTGAACAATATTATTGGTGGTTGGGGAATAGATGTTAATAAAGCATTAGGCCCAACCGAAGCAGGTTGTGATATAAAGCTGGATATTGATATGTATTGCAAATTCACGGCTGTAGAAGATGGTGCAATAAAAGTTCTCGGTTCATAAAAATAATAAAAAATATGCAACACGGCAGTTGATTTCGGTCAACTGCCGTGTTGTTTTGTTTTTCGTAAGGTACAGGCTTGCCTGTACCAAAGAAAGCACTCGCATAGAGGTGACACTAACATACTGCAGTCTGTGGTGGTATGGGCAAGCCCATACCTTACAGTTGTGATACTGCTTTGTACAAAGCACCGTAAGGTACAGGCTCTCCTGTACCAAAGAAAGCACTCGTATAGAGATGACACTAACGTACTGCTGTCTGTGGTATGAGCAAGCCCATACCTTACAGTTGTGGCACTACTTTGTACAAAGCACCGTAAGGTACAGGCTCGCCTGTACCAAAGAGAGCGCTCGTATAGAGGTGACACTAACGTACTGCTGTCTGTGGTATGGGCAAGCCCATACCTTACGGTTACGATACTACTTAAGACACAGCAACGTAAGGTACAGGCTCGCCTGTACCCAACGATACGTCTTTCAGCAAAAAAATCCTTCAAAACCTTTGGTTTTCAAGGATTTTTTTGTCTTGTTTTGTTGCTTTTTTTTGCATATTATTGTATTATATAATTTGGTTAATAATGAGGTAAAGTATCGTGTAACGATATGGTTTTTAAAAGAGGTTTAAATATGCGCATTTTTCGTATTTCGGTTGTGGTGGTTTTTGTAATAGTTTTTGCGGCATTTTCATTCGTTTTTTTGAAAGAAAATCTTACCAAGGACACAACAATTCCCCAAATTACAATTGAAGATGAAATTATAGATGTAAGTCTCAAAGCAAGTGACGAAGAGTTGTTGGCAGGTGTTTCAGCCTATGACGAAAAGGACGGAGATTTGACAGATGAAATTATAATCGAATCTGTTTCCCGCTTTGTTGAGCCCGGTGTAAGTCGCGTTACCTATGCGGTTTGCGATGGGGATAACAACATAACCTCTGCAACAAGAAAAATTCGTTATAAAGGTTATGAATCTCCCAAATTCCACCTTAACAGGTCTCTGTGCTACTCCGTTTATGAAACTCCAAAGCTTAAGGGTGTGGTTACAGTTACGGACAGTCTTTCGGGTGACATAACCTCTGATCTGATTTTAACAAGCGAAGATTATACAAAATCTGTTACAGGTGTTTTTAATATTAATGCAAAGGTAACAACAGCTAAAGGTGATACAGCCACTCTCGATATACCGCTTATTGTGGAAGAACGAAGTGAGTCAGCTCCTGAAATAGAATTAAAAGAATATCTCATATATGCAAATAAAGGCGACGAGATAGATTTCGAAGAGTTTCTTGTAAAAGCAACGGACAGCGAAGATGAAGATATTACGGATGACGTAACAATCGAAAAGAAAATCAATATGAAAAAAGCAGGTACTTACCTTGTGCATTATTACGCAGTCGATGATAATGACAACAAAGGTCACTCCGTACTTGTGGTGGTAGTCAGGTAATTTATATGGAAAAAAACAAAATTTACATTGAATGGCACAGCCTTTTAAAAGATTTAATAAAAAATGCATGGATTGTTGTACTTTGTGTGCTTATCGGGTATATGGGAATATACATTGTTGACACAATGGTGTATGAACCTGAATACACCTCAAGTGCAACTTTGGTTGTAAGCACAAAGGGTTCAGGAAACAGCGCTTTTTCTTATTTTTCCACTTCTTCGGAAATGGCAGATGTTCTAACAAATGTTTTTGTTGAACCGATTATGAAAGAACGTGCCGCAGAACACGCAGGGTATGATTATTTTAAGGGTAAAATTTCTGCAACTGTTCTTGAATCCACTAACTTTTTAAAAATCAGTGTTACAAGTGGTGACCCCCAGGCATCCTACGAATTGTTAAAATCCGTTCTTGTGGTTTACCCCGAAATTTCGGATAACATTTTTGACAATGCGGTTATTAATGTGCTTACGCCACCCTCTGTTCCTAAAAATGCAACTAATGCAGTTTCAACTGCAAATACAAACATTATCATTACTGCTATCGCAACAATTGCGATATTTGCGATTTTGGTTTTATCCGTTTTAAGAGATACGGTGAAAAATGTTAAATCTTTTGAAGACAAGATTGATGCAAAACTTTTGGGAACAGTGCCTCATGAAAACAAAAGAATGACTCTTAAAGACAGGCTTCAAAAAAAGAAAAAGTCCTTATTGATTTCAGGTAACGCTTTTATAAGTCTTAAGTTTACCGAACAGTTTCACACAATTGTTGCTAAGTTGGAAAGAGAAAATTATAAAAATAAAGCAAAGGTTTTCGCAATTACAAGTGTGGCGGAAAATGAAGGTAAATCAACAATCGCTTCCAATATTGCTGTTTCTCTTGCAAACAGAGGACATAAAGTAGCGCTGGTAGATTTTGACGGAAAAAAACCTGCACTTTATAAAATCTTCGGCAAGAAGTTTTCAGAGCAATCGGAATTGGGTTTGTATTTCAGCGATGATTTTACAGGTGAGTATAAATTCAGACGCTTTAAAAAGAGTTCGCTTTATCTGGCTATTAACACAAGAGTTTATGATAATTATAACCATTGGTTAGACAGCGAGAAATGTAAAAACCTTATGCAATATCTTCGCAGAGAAATGGATTTTGTTATTATAGACACAGCTCCAATTTCAGCGGATACAACAATTACCGATATGAGAGGTGTTGTTGACAAAACAATTCTCGTTGTTAAAACAGATGTTGTAAGCACAGATGTGCTCAATGACACGATTGCAATGATGGAAAATGTCGGTGTGAATTTTGCCGGTTGTATTTTAAATGATGTCTACCCCGAGTTTGCACTATCAAAAATGACCGGTGCTGATGAAGGCGGTAATCAGTATGGAAAATATGGAAAGTACAACAAATACGGAAAATATGCAGAATATAACAAGTATTCGGTTCGCAGTAACACTACAGAGGAATAAATTATATGGCAAATGAACAAAAAAATTCAAATAAGTCTGAAGCTCATTTTAAAATTTATTTTACGGACTTAATTAAAGGCGTCAAAAAATTGTGGTGGGTTTGCATAGCCTTGGCTGTGTTGTTTGGCGGTGGATTTGCTATTCACGGTGGCTTGAATTACACACCCAAATATAAGGCGTCTGCAACTTTTATTGTAAGTATGCAAAGTGTTTCCGGTGCCAGCACAGGTCTTTCAAAATATTCTTATTCCTACGATACTACAACAGCAGAACAGCTTGCTACCACTTTCCCCCACATCTTAAGCAGTAATCTTTTGCAGGAAATGGTTTGTACAGAATTGGGAGAAAACGGAATGCCGGCAAATGTATCAGCTGATGTGGTTACGGGCACAAATATGTTCAAACTCAGTACATTCGGAAAAGATCCACAGAAAACTTATGACACACTGATTTCGGTTATTAATAATTATCCGTCTGTTGCAAAACATGTTATCGGCAATATAAAAATGGATATGATAACATCTCCTGTTTTTCCGCAAAAGCCATATAACTCTCCCGAATACAAGGACAATTTTGTTACAGGAGCAACTTTGGGTTTAATTATAGGTGTGGTTTTGATTTTCCTTTATGCTGTTTTCAGAAACACTATCAGAACAAAGGAAGAAATAAAAACTGAGCTTAACAGCAACATTTTGGGAGCAGTACCCAAGGTTGCTTTGAAGAAGAGACGAGAAAAAGATGCTTCTGCACTTTTGATTTCAGATAGTAGAATACCAACGGCGTTTTCCGAAGCCATAAGGGTTTGCAGGAATGTGCTTGTAAATTCTTTAAAGGAAGACGAAAAAGTAGTTTTGGTTACAAGCACCGCTCCCGGCGAAGGAAAAACAACCATTATAACAAATATCGCTCTTTCTATTGCTAAAAGGAATAAAAAGGTGCTTCTTGTTGACGGAGATTTAAGAAATCCCAGCATAGCACCGTTGCTGGATATTAATATGGATGAAGTGGAATATCAGACCATTTCGGACAAATATGAAATAGCTTTTTTGGAAAGTTATAATCTTTCTGTGTTGAGATTTGTTTTCCCCGACCAAGAAAAAGAGGGTTATGTCTCAACTTCGTTTGCAAAAGAAGTTTTTGATGATTTAAGAAATCAATTTGATTATATATTGGTTGATACACCGCCTTGCGGACTTGTTTCCGATGCGATGTTTATTGCTCAGGCAGCGGATGCGGCAATATATGTAATACATCAGGATGTTGTAGGAGTTTCAAAAATTAAAAGTTCCCTCAACAACTTGCTTTCAACTGATGTGAAAATTGCGGGCTGTGTTCTTAACGGGGCAATTGGTGCATCAATAGGCTATGGGTACGGCTATGGGTACGGTTATAAAAAGTACGGCTATGGTTATAACTATGGTAAAAAGTACGGCTACGGAGCAAAATCCTCGGAATTCGAGGGCTTTGATGTTGCCTATGAAGAATAGGTGATTCTATGAGAACAATTCCCTTTAGTCCTCCTGATATAGGTGAAGTTAGCAATTGCCAGAAAATCTGTTCAATTGCTGAGTTTTAATTATTTTTGTTTTTTCAAATTTTTAGTCGAATGTTTTGAATATATTTTGTAATTGCTTTGAGGACATATTAAGAAATAAATTTGAGAAACGGAGGGGTGTTAATGCTTTGTAAATGGGAAGAACTTCCAGAGAAACTGAAAACTGATGCGGTCAGACCATATTATGACAGGTTGAACACGCACAGAGTACAGCTTGGTATTAAAAGAGTATTTGATGTTTTGGTTTCTCTTTTTGGTCTTGTGTTTTTTTCGCCCTTGTTTGCGGTAACTGCCATTGCAATTAAACTTGATACCCCCGGACCTGTTTTTTACAGACAGGAAAGGATTACACAATATGGTAAAACTTTCAGAATTTTCAAGTTTCGTTCAATGGTGAACAACTCTGCAACCGGCGCAAATCTGACAACAAAAAACGATTCGCGCATTACAAGAACAGGAAAAATAATACGAAAATTCAAAATTGATGAACTATGTCAATTGATTGATGTTTTGTTTGGAAATATGACTTTGGTGGGGACTCGTCCCGAAGTTATGGAATATGTAAATGAGTATACCGATGAAATGTTAGCAACACTTTTGTTGCCTGCAGGAATCACCTCAAAAGCCAGTATTATTTATAAAGATGAAAGCGAACTTTTACAAAATGCTGAAAATCCGCGTGATGTGTATTTGAACGTGATTTTACCGCAAAAGATGGAATATAACCTGGAAGGCATTGCAAAATTCGGTATAACTAATGAAGCAAAGTTGTTGTTTATGACTTTCTTTGCTGTTTTAGGTAAAGATTTCTCAAATGAAGATTCATACAAAAAAGAAATGACGGAGTCAAAATGAAAGACAAAAAGCTTGTTGCCATATTTACAAATAATGATGACGATATATATTGCTTCAGGAAAGAGCTTATAGAGGCAATTGTTGATGCAGGATATGATGTTTTGATTTCTTGTCCATACGGAGAGAAATTTGAACTTATGCAACATCTCGAGTACATATATGATAACCCTGATATTGACAGAAGAGGCACAAATATCGTTGCAGACGGTAAACTGTTCTTGCATTATTTCAATCTTTTAAGGAAGCACAAACCATCGGTTGTTTTGACATATACTGCAAAGCCGAATGTTTACTGCGGTTTGGCGGCATATTTTTTAAAAATACCGGTAATTGCAAATGTTACGGGCTTTGGCAGTGTTTTGAAAAAGAGCGGATTTATCCAAAGAATTGTAATGCAACTTTTTAAGTTTTCTTACAGACGTGCAAAATGTGTTATGTTCCAAAATGATACAAATATGAAGCTTGCTGTTGAAAACAAAATGGTAAAAGGTGATGTTAAATTAATTCCCGGTTCAGGCGTAAATACAGAAAAATTTCAATTGCAGGAATATCCGGACGGTGGTAACGGAATTGATGGGGGAAAAGTTGTTTTCAATTATGTTGGTAGAATTTTAGAGGATAAAGGTGTAGAAGATTATATAGCCGCAGCCAAGATAATCAAGAAGAAATATCCTCTGACAGAGTTTAATATGCTCGGGTTCATAGAAGAAACCGAAGCCCATTACAATGAAGATTTGAAAAATCTTGAAGAAAAAGGCATAGTTGAATTTCATGGAAGTCAAAAAGATACAAAACCGTTCATAAAAAACTCTCATGCTATTATTCATCCCTCTACATATGGTGAAGGTATGAGTAATGTTCTTCTTGAGAGTGGCTCATCAGGAAGACCCATTATTTCAACAGACAATCCGGGTTGCAAGGAAACATTCATTGACGGTGAAACGGGATTTATGTATCACGGTGGAAATGTGGATGAGCTTGTTGAGAAAATAGAAGAATTCCTTGCTTTGCCCAATGAAAAAAGAAAAGAAATGGGTGAAAAAGGAAGGACTTATATCAAAGAGAATTTTTCGAGAGATATCGTTATCGCAGAATATCTGAAGGAAATTAACATAATTATCTAATGATATAAGGAGATTTAATTTTGAAAGGCACAATAATTTACTATGGCGGCTTTGCTTTGCCTGACAAAAGTGCATCAGCAAATCGAGTGGTTTCAAATGGAAAATTATTTGATTCTTTAGGTTACAGGACAGTTTTTTTAGGTGCTGATTACGAAAATTATTTTGATGGAGTAAAAAAAATTTCCGAGAATATGTATCAGGAAGCACACCCCGTATCTTTAAAGGATTGGTTGGAAAGCATTTTGTTTTTTAAAAATTTAAAAGGCTTAATAAACCAAAATAAAGAGGTTAAAACAATAATTCTTTATAATGTACCTTTTGTAACGCTTTGTATTGCCAAAAAACGCTTTGGTAAAAAAAGAATTTCAGTAGCGTATGATTGTACCGAGTGGACGCAATATACAGAGGGTTCAATTTTAAAAAGAATATTCAAATATATTGATGAATTTTTTATTAGAAATTTTGCTCATAAAGTTGCAGACAAAATGATTGTGATAAGCAGTCTGATGGAGAAAAATTATAGTTCTCATAAAAAACTGTTGAAATTGCCGCCAATGGTTGATATTACAGACGAAATTTGGCATCAATCAATTGAAAAGGACGAGAATGCTTTTACTTTCTGTTTTGCAGGATTTCCCGGTGGTAATAAAGAAAGTCTTGATAAAGTTGTTGAGGCATTTAAGAATCTTGATAAAGATAATATCAGATTAAAAATAGTTGGTATTACTCTGCCGGAGTTTTGCGAGTTATACCCCTGTACAGAAACTCATGGTAATAAAAATATAATATTTTTGGGGAAACAATCCCACAAAGATACTATAAAAAATATTCTTAATTGCGATTGCTACATATTTATAAGACCATCTGACAGAAGAAATAATGCAGGCTTTCCAACTAAATTCGCAGAAAGCTTTACATGCGGTGTTCCGATTATTACCACGAATGTCAGTGATATTAAGGATTATATAGCTTTTTCTGATAATAGTGTTTTGCTGGAAAATTGTGATGTAAAAAGCATTCAAGAAGCAATGGTGAGTGTTATAAAAAAAGGGGAAAATGTAAGAACTCCAATTTTGAAAACAAACTTTCATTATGAAGAACATATCAATGAGGCAAAAAATCTTTTCGAATAACTAAAATAAAGGAGGGTAGGTTATGGCTCAGAATAATATGACTTTAGGAAAAATTCAATCAATTGCCGTAGCCTATCTTGCAATTTGGTCAATTTCACCACCGTTAGGAATCGATTCGATTTATAGAATAATAGCATTAGGATTTGCGGTTATTTGGATAGGTATTTGGGTTGTACGGGAAAACCCTATTGTACTTGATAAAAACCAACTGATTTCAATGCTTTTTTTGTTTACAGTAATTGGAGTAACCTTTATTTCTGATGGAGATTTCAATGGCATATTAAAGCAAATTTCTTTCTTTATGTTAGTAGTTTGCTTTATAATGAATAACTTTTATAAGAACCATTGGAGTGAACTTAGGTGGTTGGTTCCGCTGATAATGATTTTGTTTATAGTTTGGAACGCTAAAACTACTTTAGCTTTAATTGATGACCCCACCATTGCCAGAAGACTTGTCAGAAACGATGAATCAATATATATTTATTTTCGACAAGGCATTGGTGGATATAGCCTTATATATCCGCAGGCATGTATCGCTGCTGCAGGGTTGATGTGGGCGATAAGAGCTTTTAAGTATAACAAAGTTTATTTTATTATAGGTCTTATATGGTTCTCAAGTTTTGTTCAGTTGATTTCCAAAGCGGGATATTCAATTGCTATTTTTACAACCATAGCAGGTGCAGTTCTGTTGTTTTTTTATAATGGTCAAAGTGGTTTAAAGGCATTTGCCGTAGCAGGAATAATTTTTGCAGCTCTTATGTTGTCAATTCTGTATTTAGATGATTTTAGAGAATGGTTATTAGAATTTTTTGACGGAACGGCAGTTGCAAAAAAAATAAATGACCTTGTGGCAACGGAAGAATCAGGTGAGGCAGAGGGTTCCATACAAGCCAGAATGGTTAGATATGGGGCTAGCTTAAAAGTAATTGTTCAATATCCTATTATAGGTGCTTTATGGCGCGGGAATGGTGGCGCTCATTCAGGTTTACTGGACGTATTTGCTAAGTATGGTTTGTGGGGCGGATATTTTTTTATAAAATCATTTTATTCTGCACCCAATTACTATAAATCTAAATATGAAAATTCACTTGTTAAGCGTATGAGTAATGCAACCTTAGTTTGCTTGATCACAGTGTCGCTCTTAAATTCAGTTACCTATGCTTTTTATTGTGTGGTTCTATTTGTTTTGCCATTGATTTTTGAAGATGTAATAAGATGGGAAGGTATAGAGGATGAAAATACTGTGGACAGTTAATTTAATACCTGTAAATGTTGCTTCCAAAATCGGAGTGTCTTCTGATGTTTTAGGGGGGTGGGTAGAGTCAATGGCGAAAGAGTTGAAAGGCTTTTCCGACATTGAATTGGCAGTTGCATGTAAATGTGAAAACGGAGAGATATTTGAAGAAACTGTAGACGGGGTGCTGTATTATAGCGTTACATATACCGCTTCAACTTTATGTAAAGAGATACAAAATCGTTTTTGTGAGATTGTGAAAAAGTTCCAACCGGATTTAATACATATTGAAGGAACGGAGTTTTTACATGCTAAAGCAGCACTTGAAGTTGCAGAAGAATTCAATATACCGGTTGTTACATCAATGCAGGGGATTTTAAAAGGTTATTATAATTATCAATGTGGTCAACTTCAAATGGATGATTTGCTTTTTTCAAAGTCTTTAACAGATATCTTTGCAGGACTTTTGTTACATTTCAGAAAAACAAAGTGGTACAAAAAGAGATTGACTCACGAAAAAGAGGTTATTGAAAAATCAAAATACATTTTAGGAAGAACAACTTGGGACAGGGCACATTCCTATTCAATAAATCAGTCTGCCAAGTATTACTCTTGCAACAGAATTTTGCGGACACCTTTTTATTCGGAAAAATGGAGTATAGAAAAAATTGAGAGACACTCAATATACGTTGGAAACGGTTACAACGCTTTGAAGGGAATTCATTTTGTTGTTGAGGCATTACCTCAACTTATAAAAGAATATCCGGATATAAAGGTTTATGTGGCAGGTCACAAGCCATTTAAAGAGAATGACAAAAGAGCGTTTTTTAAAAAGGGCTATGGCGCTTACTTAAAGAAATTAATTGATGATTTGGGCGTAGGTGCTCATATTGAATTTACAGGACCTTTAAAAGCACAGCAAGTCGCAGAAAAACTTTCCAAAGTAAATGCCTATGTGCTTTGCTCAACTATTGAAAACAGTCCCAATACTTTAGGCGAAGCGATGCTTGTGGGTACGCCTTGTGTGAGCGCTTATGTAGGCGGAGTTTCTGATATGGCAGAGGACGGCAAGGAAGCACTTTTCTACAGAAATGATGATCCGTCATTACTTGCTTGGAATATTAAGAAGATTTTTGATAATGATGAGTTAGCACTTGAACTTTCAAAAAATGCACACAAGAAAGCAGAGGATACACATAATCCAGGGAAAAATGCAGAACAACTTGTAAGTGTATATAAAGATATTTTGAAATAAATAAAAGGTGGTGAAAGTATGAACTATGCACCTGTGGCAATGTTTGTCTATAACAGAGCAGACCATTTTAAAGAAACCTATGAAGCTTTGTCAAAATGTGAGGAAGCAAGACACACTGATTTAATTGTTTTTTCAGATGGTGTAAAAAATGAAAAAACTGCTGGTGAGGTGGAGTTAGTTCGTGCTTTTGCCAAAGAAATACAAAATAGAAAAGATTTTAACAAAATCACAATAATTGAAAGTCCGCAAAATAAAGGGCTTGCAGAATCAATTATTGAAGGAGTTACCAAAGTTCTTGATAAATATGGAAGAATTATAGTTTTAGAGGACGATTGCGTTTGTTCGCCGTGCTTTCTTAACTATATGAACAAATGCCTTGATTTTTACGAGAAAAATAAAAAAATCGGAGCAATTTCAGGGTATACACCGTCAATTTCTTTTCCCGAAGACTATAAAAATGATGTTTTTACCTGTTACCGTTCATGTAGTTGGTCATGGGGAACTTGGAAAGACCGATGGAAAAATATTGATTGGGAGCTTGAAGAGTTTTCTGAGTTTTGTAAAAATCCGAAACTTATTAAAAAACTTAATTCTAATGGTAACGACAGATTTATCAGACTTTATCGTCAGACAAAAGGTAATGGAAGCTCTTGGTCAGTGCGTTTTGGTGCACATCTTGTAAAAAACGATTGGTTAACGGTTTACCCGAGATATTCGTATATAAAAAATATCGGGTGCGATGAATCCGGCGTTCACAGTAAAAGTGAAGATGCTGAGAAGATGGCTGTTGATTTAAATAAAGCTATAAAAGAACCTCAGATTATAGATGTAGAACTAAATAAAAAAATCCAGAAAACAATGAAAAACCATTATTCTTACGGTTTTGTTTCAGATATAAAAAAGTTTATTGCTACCGCAATGATAGTAGCAATAAGCAAGTTAAAAGGTTGAGCGTATGGAAAACAGCGGTTTAATCAGTGTAATTATTCCTGTTTATAATGTTGAAGAATATTTGAGAGAATGCATAGACAGCGTTCTTTCCCAGACCTATGAGAATTATGAAATAATTCTCGTAGATGACGGTTCAACAGATAATTCAGGCAAAATTTGTGATGAATACGTTGAGAAATATCATAAAATTATTGTTGTTCATAAAGAAAACGGCGGACTTTCCGATGCAAGAAATACAGGCTTATTATATGCTAAGGGTGAATATATATATTTCCTTGATAGTGATGATTACATAGTTCCGGAGTGTTTTGCAGAATTAGTTACAATTATAAGAAAAGATGCTTCTGATTTTGTTTTTTTTGATGCACTTTCTTTTGAAGATAATAATAAAGACTTCACAATTCCGCAAAGATATAAGAGAAAAAAAGAATATGATACCAATAAAGGTGAAACAGTTCTTAAAACCTTAATTGACAACAAAGAATTTCATAGCTCTGTACCGCTTTGCTTTATAAAATCTGAATTTTTAAAGAAACAAAAACTTGACTTTGTTTTAGGGGTTTTTTATGAGGACACAATATTTACATATAAAATTTTTATGTTGGCTTCAAGAGTTGCTTATTGTCCGAAGTCACTTTATCATAGACGTTACAGAAAAGCCTCTATAATGACAACCGGAAAGAATAAAAGATATTTTGATAGCATTTGTAGAGTGTACGAAGAGGTTTTATCATTTTCAAAAAATGAAAACAAGTTCAATCTCGATGTAGCACAAAAGTATATTGCCCGATGTGCATTTAATGTGTTTAATAATTACGAAAAACTAAGCATAGAAGATAAAATAATTTGTAAGAAGCAATTAGATGAAATAAAAAAAATAATTTTGAAAGATAATGCCTACGGCAACAAAGCATTGAAAATGCGTTGCTACGGCAAAGTTTTTTGGTTCATTTATAAAGGTTTTGAAAAAACAGTAGGAAGATTGTTTGTATGAATAAAAAATTTTTAATGGTTATGCCCGTTTTAAAGGGTGGGGGAGCGGAAAGGGTTGCTTCCATTCTTACAAATGAATTTTACAAAAAAGGCTATGACTGCGAATTCCTTTTGACCTCTTGTGAAAGAAGTGAGGTTATAAGTAGGGATTTAGATAAGCGTATTCCTATAATAATATTACGAGAAGCATTCAAAAAATCTTTTGCAGATATTTTTTATAAAATTTTACAGATATCAACATCTGTAATGTGTAAACCATTTGAGAAAATGGGCATGAAAGTTCCAACATTTTATTCATATCTCTCCTTTGTTGCCAATTACCACAAAGAAATTAAGGCATTAAAAGAAGTTTTAAAAGAGAAGGGAAATGCAACAGTTGTAAGTTTTTTGCAACCAACAATTCCTATGGTGCTTTTGGCAGGGAGAAAAACTAAAAACAGAATAATTATTTCCGAACGTGGTGACCCCAAAAGATTAATGAAGCACCGTTATGGTCATAACTTTATAAAAAAATATTATAAAAGAGCTGATATAATAGTTTTTCAGACAGAGGATGCTAAAAATACATATCCCCACAATATTTCGTCTAAAGGTGTAGTAATTTTTAATCCTATAAAAGAAAATCTACCACCAAGATATATTGGAGAAAGAAATAAAAACATAACAACTTTTTGCAGAATTTCATATCAGAAGAATTTGCCTGTTCTTGTTAAGGCGTTTTCAGATGTTCATAAAGATTATAAAGATTACAGACTTCGAATTATCGGAAATACACAGAACGAAGATGATGAAAAATCCCTGAAAGAAATAAAAGCTTTAATTAATAAATTAAAGATTGCAGATTTTGTTGATTTTGAGCCGTTCTCATTGAATGTGCATAAAGAAATAATTGGCGATGCGGTTTACGTAAATTCTTCCGATTATGAAGGTATGTCCAATGCTATGCTGGAAGCAATGGCAATTGGTATGCCCGTAGTTTGTACCGATTGTCCTATAGGTGGCGCGGCAGCGGTTATAAAAAACGGTGAAAACGGATTGCTTGTTGACGTTGGCGATGTTAATGGTTTAGCAGAGGCGATAAAAAAAGTTATTACTGATAAAGAATTATCGGCAAAACTTTCAGAAAATGCTGTAAAAATTAAGGAAGAGCTTTCTCTTTCAAATATTGCAAGAGAATGGATGGAGTTGTTTTGAAAAAGAAAAAACTTCTCATAGTAGCAAATCACCTTACAATTGGTGGGGCGCAAAAATCTCTGATTGCTGCTTTAAAGGTGATTGATTATGAAAAATTTGATGTTACCCTTTACCTTCGCAAAAACAGAACAGATTTGATTTCCTTTGTGGATGAAAGAGTAAATGTAATAATCAATGATGACAAGCACCATTATTACAGAAAACCGTATGCTCTTATGTTGCAAATTTTAATTGCGATTTTTAAAGTTTCAGGCAAAAAGAAAAAAGAAGAATTCAACGTAAAGCTTAGAAATACTATCATAAAATACGGGATGAATTACGAAAAAAAACGCTTTTTCAGTTCCGAAAAATACGATATTGCGATTGCTTATGTTCAGGGGTATACAGCTTTTTTTGTTGCAGAATGTGTTAATGCTGATAAAAAGTTTATGTTCTACCACACAAGCGCGGATGAATTCCATAATGTTCACGAAAAGATTATAGATAAATTTCAAAAAATTGTTGCAATACATAGTGAACAAGAAGAGTTAATAAAACAATGGTACCCCGAAATTTCAGACAGAATTACAATTGTTGAGAATTACTGCAATAAGGCTTTGATTGAAGATCAAAGCAAAGAGTTTTTAGTAGAGCGACCCGAAAACAAAATTATTTTGTGTTCCTGTGGAAGATTTGCAACGGTTAAAGGCTTTGATTTAGCTGTTGAGTCAGCAAAAATTTTAAAAGAAAAAAAATTTTCTTTCCTTTGGTATTTTGTTGGTGATGGACCAGAAAGAGCAAATATAGAAAATCTCATAGAAAAATATGATTTGCAGGAAGAAATTATAATAACCGGTATGCAAAAAAATCCATATCCGTATATAAGTTCTTGTGATATATATGTCCAGCCGTCTTACGAAGAGGCTATGCCACTAACCCTTATTGAAGCAAAAAGGTTAAATATCCCTATGGTGACAACTGATACAGTAGGTGGCAGGAAATTAGTTGAAAATTACGTTGATGGTTTGCTTTGCGATATAACTGCCTCATCAATTGCGGTGTCAGTTGAAGAACTAATAGAACAAAAAAATACTTATGAAAAAATAAAGAAGACTTTAAGCAGTATTGACTATTCTCAGGAATTAAGCAAATACAAAACACAATGGCAAAAACTTTTAGAGGAGTGAACAACTTGAAATTCAGCGTTATAATTCCCGTGTATAATGCAGAAAAATACATTGAAGAGTGTGTGAACTCCATTCTTAAGCAGAGCTATAATGATTTTGAGATTATTTTGATTGATGATGGTTCAACAGATAAAAGCGGTAGTATTTGTAATTGTTTGGGAGAGAAATATTCTAAAATAAAAGTTGTTCATCAAGAAAATAAAGGCCAGCTTCTCAGCCGTTGCAGAGGTGCAGAGGAAGCACAGGGCGAATATTGTATTTACGTTGATGTGGATGACATTATTTATGAAAATTGTTTGGAGGCCTTATCAAAAGCAATTGATAAGTTTTTAAATCCGGATATTATAGGATATAAGCTTGAGCAAGTAAAATTTTCAGGGGAAAAAATCTATCGTGATATACCATTAGTGTATGATAAAGTTTATGACGAAGCGTCAAAAAAAAGCATTTTCGAAAAATTAATATCAACTGCATTGCTTAACAGTATGTGTAATAAGTGTATTAAACGCGAATGCTTAATCGGTTGTGAAGATAAGTTCTTGAAATACAAGTCGTTACGTTGTGCGGAAGATAGGTTGCAGGTATTAGAGTGTATAACACGTGCACAAACAATAGTTTTTATTGAAGAAACACTTTATTGCTATCGTCTCTTTGACGGAAGTGTTACCCGGAAATTTGAGGTTTCTCAAATAGAGAAATTCAATATGAAATTGCTTTGTGAAGCTGAAGAACGTTATCTTGAAAAATGGGGGATGGATACGCCTGAATGGCAAAAGAAAATAGAATCTATTTTCCTTAATAACGCCACATACACATTTTTTAAGTTTTATGAAAATATAAAGGACCATAAACAACGCTCACAGCTTGTTAAATACAATTGGGCGGATTTTGTACCTGAAAGTTATATACAAAAACTTTACGAAAACCCTAATATTTCGGATTCAAACAAAAAATTATGGCATTGTATCATAAATAAAGAATACTTAAAAATAAGAATGACTTTTACCCGTCGAATAGTGTACAAAAAGATTCGTGATATTAAAAGAAAAATTATAAAATAATTTAAAGGGAGGTTCTTATGATAATAAAAGATGGCTTGGTTTCTGTAATTATGAGTAATTACAATACGCCTGAAGAGTTTTTGAGAGCCTCAATTGAAAGTGTCCTTAATCAGACGTACAGCAACTTTGAGTTTATAATTATTGATGATTGCTCTACCGACAATTCTCTTGAAATTATAAAATCTTATAAAGATAAAAGAATTGTTGTATTAGAAAATAAAGAGAATCTTGGTATAACAAAATCTCTGAACTTAGGTTTGGAAATTGCAAAAGGTGAGTATCTGGCTCGAATGGATGCAGATGACATTTGTTTTCCTAAACGATTTGAAACTCAGGTTGAGTATCTCAAAAATAATCCGCAAGTAATTGTTTGCGGAACCGGTGTTGAGCTTATAGGCGATTGGAAGGGAAGACATTCCAACAGATTAATCCGTCGTGAAATTCCCGAAAAAGATTTGTTTAAAATATACTTATTATTCGGCAACTATCCTAATATAGTTCACCCATCCGCAATGTTCAATAATAAACTGCTTATTGAGAACAATATAAAATATGACGAGAGATTTCCTGTTGCACAGGATTATAATATGTGGACAACCTGTTGTAATTATGGTGAGTGTGTTAATATAAAAGAAACCTTGCTTTATTATCGTGTGCATGGCGGAGCAGTTTCCAGTGCCAGAACAGATAAACAATACGCCTGTGCTGTTATGAATATGAGAGAACAACTTGCAACAATAGGTGTTGAGTTAACAGCAGAGTACGAGGAAATTCATTGTAACTTCTTGTTAAAAAGACAGCCGTATGATTTACGATATAAATATTGGTTAGAGAAAATTATTGCTCATAATAAAAAATTCAAAATATACAACTCGAAAAAGATAGAAGCAGTTTTATGGAAAAAATGGGTTGAAACATCATATTTTGCTTTGGCAAAAGAACGAAATCTATTAAACATTATAAAAATATTAAAAAATATTCCGTTTAAATATTGGAAAGAATTTTTAAGAATCAGAAAAATCAGAACAAAAAAGGACTGAGGTTTTTGTCAAAAGATAATATTGCTGTTAGTATAATAGTTCCGGTTTATAATGCTGAAAAAGATCTTGTTAAATGTCTTGATAGTGTTGTTAACCAAACACTGAAAGATGTTGAAATAATTCTTGTTGATGACGGTTCGACAGATGGTTCTTCCGAAATCTGCAAATGTTATGCAGAAAAAGATGATAGAATTATATATTTCAAAAAAGAAAATGAAGGCCTTGCAGCAGCCCGTCAGGATGGTATGGAAAAAGCAAGTGGTGAGTACATAGGCTTTGTAGATTCGGATGACTGGCTTGAACTTAATATGTACGAGCGAATGTATTCTGTTGCAAAAGAAGAAAATGCAGATGTTGTTTTTTGTAATGCGTTTTTAGATGAAAATGAGAAAGATAAGATTCACCTTGAACCCGGAGTTTATGATAGAGAACGAATAGAAAAAGAAATTCTTCCCCGTTCTCTTTCGGGAATAAGCCCTAAAGGAACAAATTCAGTAATACGTTGGTGCAATTGGTTGCGTTTATATAAGCGCTCCTTGATTGAGGAAAACGGAATTGCTTTCGGAAGAGGTTTCAGAAGAAGTCAGGATTTGCAGTTGACATTTGAAACGGCATTGTATGCACAGAAATATGTATCATTAAATGATGAATATTTATATCATAACAGAACAGAAAATAATTCTACATCACTTTCCAGAGGGTACACTAAAAATTATTGGAAACTTATAAGACCTTTAATTGATGTCTTGTATAATGACGTTGAGAATTATAAAAAACAGGATTTATCATACAATATGCATTTATGCGCATTCTTTTTTGCGGCGGCAGGTTGCAAAAATGAGTTCGAAACAAGTGCTTTTCCACGCAAAAAGAAAATTGAATTATTAGATGAGATTGCAAGGGATGCGGTAATAAAAAATGCCTTACCCCATATCGAAACAAATAAATTGAGTTTATATTATCAAGCTATTTATAAGGGTTTAAAAGGCGGAACAGGTGCTGCTGTTTACAAAGCATATCGACAGCATTTGTTTTATGTTAATAAATACAAACCTTTTGCAAGAAAACTGATGAAAAATAAATTAATAGAAAAGCTATTTTCTTTTATAAAGTGAGGATTTCTAATGGTGTCAAATGAAAACAAAGTTACAATCCTCGTTAATTCTTGTGACAAATATGAAGATGCTTGGGAGCCTTTTTTCAGGCTTTTAAAAATTCATTGGCCAGAATGCGAGAATTACAGAATAATACTTAACACTGAAACAAAAGTTTACAATTGTGATTTTCTCGATGTTGAGACCTTTTGTGGCGGTAAAAGCATTACATGGTCAAAACGATTGAAGAGTGTTTTGAGAAGAATCAATTCTGAATTAGTGCTTTTTCTTATGGAAGACTTTTTTCTGAAATCGAGAGTTGATGATCAAGAATTTTTGAATGTTGTTAATTTTATGCTTTCAAACGAGGATGTAGGGTATATAAGTGTAAAATATAAAGAAAACAAAATATACAAAAATGGTTGTCTGGCTGAAGGAAGATTTGTTCCTCGTGATGAATTACCAGTTAATCTAAGAGTTCCGTTGATTGCATCAATGTGGAACAGAAAATGGCTTATTAAGTTAATTAGAAATCATGAAACTCCTTGGGAATTTGAACAGTATGCAGGTATAAGGTCTCTAAGATATAAAAATCAAGTGTTAGAAATTAACAACAATGAAGGTTATTGTTGTTGTGTGTATAATTATGATATTGATTGGCAATATGGTGTAGGTATAACCCATGGTCAATGGCTTCCCAAAACCAAAGAATTGTTTGATGAATATAGTATTAAAGTTAACTTTGATAATTTGGGAATAAATTACACATTATATGAGGATGCGATCAATCCACCAAAAGTGAAGCAAACGGGTGCGGAAAAACAAAATTTTAACATGCGAGAAATATTGCACAATATTAAAAAATGGCCGAAAAAGCAAAAGAAAATAATGCTTAAAACAATCAGAAAAATCAGATCATTGATATAAAGCAAAACACGAAAGTGGTGCGAGCGTGTGAAATACATAGTTTTTGTAATGAATAAATATAAAAACGATAGATTATAAACAACATCTGTTTTATGTTAATAATACAAACCTTTTGTAAAAAAACTGATGAATAATATATTTGTTGAAAAAGTTTATTCTTTTGTGAAGTGAGAGTTTTAATGAATAAAAATCGAATTATAATGGCCTTTGGTTATTACGGCATCGGTGGAGCACAGCGAAGAGCAATAAATCTCGCTAATGAATTCGTTAACAGAGGATACAATGTTACGATTTTAGCTGTTTTGGGTAATGATGGTTCAATTGACTGTAATGAGAATCATTATAATCTTGACGATAGAATTGATATGGTTCTTATACCCGATTATTATTGTTTGAATAAAAATACGCCATCCGCTGAACAGATAGCCAGAAAAAGTAAAAGAACAATAAAATGGTTAAAGCGGGTTCAGCTTGCTTTTACTCCAATTAAATGCATTAATAATTACATTAATGACAATATTAGAGGTATCCGGAAAGCGCTTGATTTAAGAACGTACTTGGTAGAAAACCAAAACGCTACAATCGTAAGTTTTGGGTTTAATATTTTCGAAAAAGTTTATTGGGCTACAAAAGGATTAGATTTTAAAATTGTTTATGCAGAAACCAATGCTTCTGACAAATTTGTTAATGATTTAAATTTCAAAGCCACACACAGATTGTTGGAAAAGTCAGATGCATGGGTTTTTCAGACGGAAGAGCAGAGAAAGTTTTTAAAGTGTCAAAATTATATTGAAGCAAGCGTTATCCATAATCCTATAAAGAGTAATTTGCCGGATAGATGTAAAGGTGATAGGGAGAAAACGATTGTTAATTTTTGTAGATTGTCACCACAAAAAAATTTGCTATTGCTGGTAAAGGCTTTTGAAAAGTTTATAATTCAAAATCCCGAATATGTTTTAAAAATATATGCAGATACAGTTAGCAAAAGTAAGGTGTATTTGCGGGATGATATCTCAACTTATATCAAAGAGAATAATTTAAAAGAAAAAGTTTTTATTCTGCCTTCATCATTGGATATTCATAATATTATAAAAGATTGTGCTATGTTTGTATCTTCTTCGGATTACGAAGGTATATCAAATTCCATGATAGAGGCAATGGCAATGGGGCTTCCTTGTGTTTGCACTGATTGTAGAGGTGGCGGTGCAAGAGAAATGATAAGAGATGGAGAAAACGGGTTGTTAGTTCCTGTTGGAGATGTGGATGCTTTATATGAAGCTATGCACAGAATGGCAAATGAAGAAGGCTTGGCAGAAAAATGCGGGGAAAATGCTGCTTTGGTAAGAGAAACATTGTCTGTTAAAAAAATAGCAGAACAGTGGTTAGAAGTTATTGAAAAAGTGAATGAAAAGGGATAAGTTTATGAGGGAATTCCTATATAAATTAAAGAGTAAATGTATTCATTTGTATAATAAATTTTTCACTATTGAAAATTACGAAATGTATATTTTATCTGATAAAAGTTTCATTAAGAAAACGTATAAAGCACGGTTGGGGAATAAATTAGATTTAAGGAATCCAAAAACATTTACAGAAAAAATGAATTGGCTAAAACTTTATGACCGTAGACCGGAATATACAATAATGGCAGATAAATATGCGGTTAGAGAATATATTGCAGAAAAAATCGGAGAAGAGTATTTGGTTCCATTGTTGGGTGTTTGGGATAGTGCTGATGATATAGACTTCTCTCAATTACCTGAAAAATTTGTGTTGAAATGCACCCATAACAGTGATGTTGTGATTTGTACTAATAAAAATATATTGGATGAAGCGAAAGTTAAAGAAAAACTTAATTTCCAACTCAAAGATGACTATTATTTACATAAAAGAGAATGGTGCTACAAAAACATACCTAGAAAAATTATTTGTGAGAAATACATGGAAAATTTTGACGAAAAATCAACTATTGAATATAAAGTCTATTGCTTTAACGGGATTCCTAAGTTGATTTTGGTTTGTAGCGGTAGATTTGAAAAAAATGGTGTGAAATTTGATACGTATGATACAAATTGGAATCATTTAGACTTGCAACAAGAAAATTGTCCCTTTGCCGGGGATGTATTTTCAAAACCTGATTGTTTTGAAGAATTAAACGATATTTCTAAAATCTTGTCTAAAGATATTCCTTTTGTTCGTGTGGATTTTAATTATTGGAATAAAAAATTATATTTTGGCGAATTGACGTTATATGATTCAGCAGGGTTTACATCATTTAAACCCGAAGATTGGGATCTGATTATTGGATCATGGATGCAATTACCAAAAAAGCGCAGGAGATAAAGTATAATGGAACAAAAATGGACGACGGTTGTTAAAGCTGATAATAAACTTTGGGATATGGACATAAAAGGACTCAAAAACTGTAAGGATTTGATTTTCCTTTTTGTTCGTCGTACCTTTGTCGCAAAATACAAACAGACTGTTTTAGGACCTGCTTGGGCAGTCATTCAACCTTTTTTCACAACGGTTGTTTACTCCGTTTTCTTTGGGAATATTGCGGGACTTGGTGCTTCAGGTGTTCCCAACTTTATTTTCTATCTTTCGGGTACAATAGTCTGGACCCTTTTTGCAAATTGTTTGAATGAAACTTCTCATACATTTACCGGAAATTCTGGGATTTTGGGTAAAGTTTATTTCCCTCGCCTTGTTATGCCTATTTCAACGGCGATTTCCCAATTTATAGGTTTCTTTATTCAGTTCGCTTTTATGCTTTGTTTCCTTGTTTATTATTGCATAATAGATGAAGGTGTTACTCCTAAGTTATATATAATTTTAACTCCTGTGGTACTTATTCAGTTGGCAATTCTTGGTATGGGATTTGGTATGATTATTTCTTCTTTGACCACAAAATACAGGGATTTAGCAATGGTTGTTGGCTTTGGTGTAAGTCTTTGGAGCTATTGTTCGCCTGTGGCTTATGATATGTTCAGCCGGTCACAGCTTATGCCCGGTAGTGTTCTTTATAATATTTATATGCTTAATCCCGTAACCCCCGCAATCAACCTGTTCCGTTATGCTTTCTTGGGTTGCGGTGAAATTGATTGGATTTTTTATGCAATCAGCTGGGTAACAACGGTATTTGTTGCAGTAATCGGAGCTTTTATGTTCAGTAAGTCCGAAAAAACCTTTATGGATACAGTGTGAGGTGCGGTATGGCAGAATTAGCAGTTAAAGTAGAAAATGTATATAAAGAATACCGCCTTGGTGCCATTGGCGGTGCGACTTTAAAAGGTGAAATACAATCGAAAATTGCAAAATTTCGTAAAAAAGAAGACCCTAACCTTAAAATTGGTGAAAAACCACATAAAAAAAACGAGCGCTTTATGGCTATCAATGGTATGTCCTTTGAGGTAAAAAAAGGTGAGACTATAGGTATTATTGGTAGAAATGGCGCAGGTAAATCCACTATCTTAAAACTTATTTGCAGAGTTACGACGCCAACAAAGGGAAATATATATTTAAACGGAAGAATTACCTCGATGCTTGAGGTCGGAACCGGCTTCCATCCCGAACTCACGGGTCGTGAAAATGTATACCTCAATGGTGCAATTTTAGGTATGAGTAAGGCGGAAATTGACAAAAAGTTTGATGAAATTGTTGAGTTTTCTGAGATAGGTCAATTTATTGATACGCCTATTAAAAGATATTCCAGTGGTATGAAGGTTAAACTGGCTTTCGCAGTTGCATCCCACCTTAATAGTGAAATTATGATTATGGATGAGGTTCTTGCGGTTGGTGATGTTAATTTTCAGAATAAATGCATCGAAAGAATGAAAAAAGTTGCAGAAACGGAAGGTAAGACTATTCTTTATGTAAGTCATAATATGGCATCGGTTAAAAAGCTGTGTGACAGATGCATAGTTTTATCTCAAGGTAAAAAAATTTTTGATGGGGATACAGATAGGGCTATTGCCGTTTATATGAAAGACGATGCAGATGATAAAACATTTTTTGATACGTCAAAATTAGTTAGAAATGCAAAATGTAATAAAAAGCTCTTAATACAAAACCTTCAATTGTTAGATGTTGATTCTAATCATTTTGGTTATGGTGACAAATTTAAATTCCGTATGAAATGGATTAGTGAAATCGAAAATGAACCATTAAAATTAAAAATGGTAATAACCGGTACTGACACAGAATCGGTCGGGGTTGCTTTCTGTGGCGATTTGAAGACTATAATAGGTGAGAATCAAAAAGATTTCATGTTCGATACAAAAATTCTAATCCCCGGTAGATATACGATGCATTTAAAATTATACAAAAATGATGTAAATGGAAATGCGGAATATTATGATCAGTGTATAGGTATAAAATTTAATATAGAACATACAGATAATTCGCTGCACTTAAAACATTGGTTTAAAGATTGGGGTTATGCCGTTCTTCCATGTGTGGAGCAGGTTGAGGATTAATTATAAGTTTATGACGGAGAAAAAATATGACCGAATGTATTTTGAACAAAACCGAACAGGTTCTTCTGGATTTGCTTGCTAACAATTTATTTAAAGCAGGCAAGTCTATTGATGCTGTTGGTCTGGATTGGCGCTTGGTCTGGCTTGAATCCCATATGCAAGCGGTTTCCCTGACAGCTTTTGCAGATTTTCCTGAGGCGTTAACTGCATCTTCAGATTTTTCAGGAATAAGAAAAAATCTGCAAGGCAGAATATCTGATAATCTTGCAATAAACAAAAGTCATTTTAAGATACACAAAATTCTTACTGAGGCAGAAATACCTTATGTGATTTTAAAAGGTCTTGCATCTGCTCTTTATTATCCTGATTTTCTGTTGCGTTCTATGGGTGATGTGGATTTCCTTGTAAGTGAAAAAGATTTGGAAAGAACATGCAAAGCGCTTGTAGAAAATGGATTTAATGCTTCTGAAAAATCTCACGGCGACCATTTGGTATTTACAGATGGTGGTTGTCGATATGAACTTCACACAGAGCCTGCGGGCATGCCTAAGGGTGAAGCAGGTAAAATAGTTAAGAATTATTTGTCTGATATATTAGATAAATCAGAGTTTAAAAACACTCTTTTTGGGGGGATTTCTGTTCCATCTGAATTTCACCACGGACTTATAATTCTTCTTCATACATGCCATCATCTTACAAGCTCGGGCGTTGGTCTTCGTCACCTTTGCGATTGGGCGGTTTTTGTAGACTCTTTTTCTGAAGATGAATTTCTTGCGCTGTTTTGTGAAAAATTTAAAAATATAGGTCTGTGGAATTTTGCGTGTGTTCTCACAAAGGTATGCGAAAAATATCTTTCCTGTCCTGCGAAAAAATGGGTGGGCGAAGTTGATGTCACTTTGGTAGACTTTGTAGCAAAAGATATTTTTGAGGGAGGCAATCTTGGTCAAAAAAATGATGACAGAAGCCATGAAGCCATGATTTTGCCCCAATATGGCAACGAAGAACATAAGGAGAAAAGTAATTTTGAAAGATTTGTTGAGTATGTGAATCAAGCCGTTAAAAATAATTGGGGAAGCGCAGAAAAGAAAAAAATGCTTTTGCCAATTGGTTGGATATATTTTGGCGGAAGATATGTTTTTCGCTCAATAAAAGGGGAAAGACCTAAAATAAATATGAACAGTGTTCTTTCAGAAGCAAAGCAAAGAACAGAGCTTTATAACCAACTTAAATTATTTGAAAAAGATTAAACCGATTAGCTGAATGTTTAAATTCAACTAATCGGTTTTGTTTTTAGATTTTTATATTTTATTTCAATAAACCAGCCTGCTCAAGACCATCTAAAAATTCTTTGATATCTACAGTGGCGTCTTCTTGGGTTACATTAAACTCACTTGTAACACTGTTAAGAATTTCATTGAAACTTGCACCCTTTTCAAGATTTTGCCAAATAACATGGCTAACAGGGTTAAGAATGACTATGTTTGCATCTTCACCAGCCTCATTACTTATAGGAACAGCTAAATATTCTCCTGCAATCTGACGGAGTGTGTAGGTACCTTTAATACTGAAAATTTTATTTTCCATTTTGCCACTTCCTGAAACAATTCTTTATTTTTTAAAATTATAACATTTATAACCATAAACTACAATGGGATTTTAGAAAATTTGGTCTGTTGTTTTTAACCGTTTAATTTCAATGTCTTTTTCATTAAAAAAGTTTTCTGTTTCATTTTTGAATTTTTCGACAGATAAGAAAGTTGAATTGTAAACATCAATTGTTGCACCGCTTTTGGTAACGAAAACAATGTGTTCATCCTCTTGAAATTTGCCTTTGTAGGTGTAGCCTTCAACAACTGCGGCATAGTCAATGGAACTATATCCACAACTTGTTCTCGACAAAGGGAAATCTTCGGTTGAATAAAAAAAATCATTTTCCCGAAGTACTAAAGTTGAGTTTACACAGGTGAAAAGCGCAATTATTGCAACACTTTCTGCTAAAATTGTAAAGTATTTTAAAACGGTTTTTGCTTTTGTAGTCATTGCGGGAATATGAACGTCTTTATTTTTTGCTTTCTTTCTTAAAAAGATATTCAGAGCAATTGCAACAGCAGGGAGTGTTGAGAAAAACGGCAGAAAAATCAAATTTTCTTTTATACCGTAGATAAAAATACTGTCTGTTGCGGTTAAATATATTAAGCCCAAAAACAGAAGTATCATAAGCGTGGAAACAGGAACAGTAAAAAGTAGGGTGTACAAAAGAATTTTTAAGGAACCCTTTGCATCTGTTCCTTGTCGAGCGGTGCCTTTTTCTGTAGAAGCATCGTTTGCTGTTTGTGAGAGTTTGGGCGCTTTTCCGCCATTTTCAAGATAAGTGAGAAGGTTATCTTCATAAAGTGAACGATATTTTGCTTTTTTTAGAGATTTCAAAGCTTTTTCTTCTTTGCCTTTGAAGAAAAGAGCGGGTGAACCTAAAACATAGATATCAATCTGATATTGAAAAAAGTTATAAAACATCATTGAGAGAATTTTATCGGCAGAATCTTTTAAAAACTGACTTGCTTCAATAATATTATCTCCGAAATAAGCGTTTATTTTCTGCTTTTGTTTTTCAATAAGCCTGTTCTTTTCTACTCCGTTTTCTGCTATTTGACTAAGTTCGGGAATAAGTTTTTTTAAAAGCTCTTCAATTTCTTCAAAGCATTTTCTGATAAGCTCATTGGAGTCAACAAAAGAATAGGTGTAGCAGTTAAAGTTCTCAGGGTTTGTTACCGATAAAATATCGTAAACAGAAAAGGTTATGGAGGGCTCCCTTTCAAAGAAAAATGAAAGCCAGATAACCTGCTGAACCCCGCCCCCCTTCATATTTTCGATATAATAAATATCCATAAAGAATTCGCCGAAATTATATCGTGCAACAACACCGTTTTTGCTTTTATTCTTTTTATTTGAAACAAGATTTTTTAAAGCCGGGCTTTCGGTTCTCAAGTGAACACTCAACTGTCTGCACATATTTGAAAAACAAGTTAATAAATCCATTTTAGACCTCTGTGAAATATTATAAAATATATTCTACTAAATTCTTTCTTTTTCGTCAACAGTTGCACTTTTAAAAGATATGGAGTATTATGTTTTTATATAGTTGCGGAGGTGTATTATGGAAAATGTTAAAGTTATAGACTATGGTTTTTTTAACCATGATGGTCTGGATTTTGAATATCATGTAAGTGGTAACGAAAACGGTGAAGCTTTAGTTATGTTAAATGGTAATGGCGGTGATTATCGTTGCTTTGAGGGGGATTTATATAAACCTCTTTCCGAACATTTTAAAATAATCCGTTTTTCCACAAGAGGAACGGGCAAAACTCCTTTAGGAGATAAAAAGCTTACTTTTGAGCTTTTTTGTGATGACCTGAAAGCTTTGCTTGATTATTTAGGGGTTGAAAATGCTAATTTCTGCGGTTTTTCTGATGGGGGAAACCTTGGTATGTGTTTTGCAATTACTTACCCTCAGTATGTTAAACGTCTTGCTGTTTTTGGCTCAAATCTTAACACAAGAGGAACTAAAACAGGCGACCAGTTAGGAATTATAAAAGACCACAGAATTTTTGCCATTAAAGCTGCTCTCACAAAAGACCCGGAAATGATAAGAAGACGAGAAATTGAAGGGATGATGGTAGGTCAACCCCATCTGAACTATAAAAAACTCTCTGCAATTAAGGTTCCGTTTCTTAATGTTTTCGGTGAGTTTGATATGATAAAACGCAGACATTCAAGAAAAATTACCAAAGCAGTTGAGGGTGCAGAAGAGGTAATGGTTTTAAATGGTGGTCACAGTACCGCATTTAAAAAGACGGATTTTCTTATTTTACCTGTTGTTAAAAAGTTTTTTGGTATTATATAAGTGTAAAACCCCTTGATTTTCATTGCAAAATCAAGGGGTTTGTGTTACAATGAAGTGTAAAAATAAAATAGGGTGATTTTTTGAATCGAAAGAAATGGGTCGTTTCCTCTTGCGATAGAGATGCGGCGGCAACCATTGCAGAAAACTGCGGTGTAGAGCCACTTGCGGCATTTCTTCTTTGCTCCCGAGGAATGACTGATGAATTTGAAATTGAAAGCTTTTTATATGATACGGATTTAATTGACCCCTACACATTGCCCGATATGGAAAAGGCAGTTGAAAGAGTGAATCTGGCTCTTGAAAATGGTGAAAGAATTACTGTTTTTGGCGACTATGATTGTGACGGTGTTACATCGACCGCTCTTTTATATTCCTATCTTTCTTCCCGTGGTGCAAATGTAGATTATTATATTCCTGACCGTTCTGCTGAGGGGTACGGAATGAATTTGGGTGCAATTGACCTTTTAAAAAGCAGAGGAACAAATATAATCATAACAGTTGACAATGGTATCAGTGCTGTTGAAGAAATTGCATATGCAAAAACTTTAGGTATTGATGTTGTTGTTACGGACCATCACCGAGTAGGCGAGGTTTTGCCCGATGCGGTTGCAGTCGTTGACCCTCACAGAGAAGATTCTCTTTGTGAGTTTTCTGATTGGGCAGGTGTTGGTGTTGCATTTAAGTTTGCAAGTGCTCTTGATAACAGTGAGGGTTATGAGCTTTTAGAGCAATATGGTGATATCGTTGCTTTGGGTACTGTTGCAGACATTGTTTCTCTAAAAGGTGAAAACAGAATAATTGTAAGAAGCGGAATTGCTTTTATGAATGCCGCTCTGGAAGATGGTACTTTAAGAAGCGGTTTAAAAGCTCTTCTTGATGCAAGTGGTTCCACAGGAACTTTGGATTCTTCTTCCGTTGCTTACAGAATAGCGCCTCGAATTAATGCAGCAGGACGTATGGGGTCTGCTGAAAGAGCATTAAAATTACTTTTAACAGAGGATGTAACTGAAGCAAAAGAAATTGCTGAAGAGGTTTCAAATGCAAACGCACAGCGTCAGGCAACCGAAACTGAAATAACTGCTTGTGCTATTGAATATATTGAAAATGCACCTGAAATCAAGTACAAAAGAGTGATTGTGGTTGATGGTGAAGATTGGCATCAAGGGGTTATCGGTATAGTAGCATCACGTCTTGTTGAAAAATACGGAAAACCATGTATCGTCATTTCTAAAAACGGAGATGTGGCAAAGGGTAGTGGCAGAAGTATTGACGGTTTCAGTCTTTATGATGCACTTTCATATTGCGGTGATATACTTGTTCAATATGGTGGCCATGTTCTTGCAGCAGGTTTAACTGTTGATAGCGGTAAAATTGATGCTTTCAGAGAAAAAATAAATGAATACGCGATTAAAGCTGGCGCCCCGGTTCCCACACTTAAAATAGACTGTAAGTTGAACCCGTCTTCCATAAATGTTGACATGCTTTCTTCTCTTCAGGTGCTTGAACCTTTCGGAGCAGAAAACCCTCAACCTTTATTCGGGCTTTATAATATGGAAATTACTGCTATTCAGCCTGTTGGTTCAGGAAAGCATTTAAGAATAACAGTGAGAAGAAAGAACAGTGTTATTACTGTTATTATGTTCTCAGTAACTCTTGAAGAGTTTCCTTACAAAGTAGGCGACACTGTAGATTTGGCAGTAAAGCTCAGTGAAAATGAGTTTCAGGGTAAGGTGCAGGTGAGCATTCAGGCAAAGGCAATAAAGCTCAGCGGTGTTGATGATGACGAGGCAATAGCCTCAATGCACTCTTATGAAGATTTTTGCGCACAAGAAACTGTTTCTCAGGAATTTAAAAATAATGTTTGCATAAACAGAGATTTTTGTGGCAATGTTTATAAATTTGTAAAAGCAAATAATGGGTGGAATTTTTCATCAGAGGTGCTTTGTTACAGATTGGGGCTTTCCCCAAAACAAATTGCCGCGTGTCAGATTTCTCTTGATGCTCTTACAGAATTAGGTATATTGAATTTGAAAGATGGAAAATATACTATTCCTGCCCAAACTGTTAAAAATCCTTTGGAGAATAGTAAGGTTTTTCAAAAAATAGTAATTTAAATATGATTTAAGGAAATAAAGGAGGTGACTTGAATGGATGAAAATATGTCAGTAGAACTTATGTATGATGAACTTAAAGAACAAGCAATAGCCATTTTTGGTGTAGATGATGCTAAAATTATTGATAAAGCCTTTGAAATCGCTAATGCTCATCATGAAGGTCAAAAGCGTTCATCAGGTGAACCCTATATCATCCATCCTGTCGCCGTTGCTAAAATTGTTTTAGAATACGGAATGGATTGTCAGTCTGTTGCGGCTGCTATGCTTCACGATACTGTTGAAGATACCGATATGACTCTTGAAGATGTAAAAAAAGAGTTCGGTCCAGAAATCTGTGCGTTAGTTGACGGACTTACCAAATTAGGTAAAGTTCCTCTTGATATTAAAGATAAAGAAGAGCAACAAGCAGAAAATATACGAAAAATGCTTCTTGCCATGTCGGAGGATATCAGAGTTATTATCATCAAACTTGCCGACAGACTTCATAATATAAGAACACTTAATTTTATGCCCCCACAAAAGCGCAGAGATAAAGCGGTGGAAACCCTTGAAATTTATGCGCCCATTGCTCATCGTTTAGGTATCAGAGCAATTAAGGAGGAACTTGAAGATAAGGCAATCAGTTACCTTGACCCGATTGCATATAAGGAAATTGAAGAAGCCCTTTCAAGTCAGGGTAAATCCCATAAGGAGTTTCTTGAAACAATAAAAAAACAGATTTCTGACAGAGTTCACGAGGTTGTGCCTGAGGCAAAGCTTGAGGGCAGAATTAAAAGTGTTCACGGCATTTATAGAAAAATGTATATGCAGAACAGAAACTTTGATGAAATTTATGATATTTATGCTGTAAGAATTATTGTTGATAATACCATTCAGTGCTATGACTGTCTCGGTATAATTCACGATATGTTTACTCCCATTCCCGGTAGATTTAAAGACTATATATCCACTCCCAAACCCAATATGTATCAATCATTGCATACAACTGTGCTGGGCAAGGCGGGTATTCCTTTTGAAGTTCAGATAAGAACCTGGGATATGCACCATACTGCAGAATTCGGTATTGCGGCACACTGGAAATATAAATTGGGTCTTAACGGAACCCAACGTTTCGAAGAACGTCTTGCTTGGATTCGTCAGCTTCTTGAAACACAGAAAGAAGCAGATGACGTTAAAGATATTGTTACCACAATCAAAAGTGACCTCGTTCCTGAAGAAGTGTTTGTTTTCACACCTAAAGGTGACGTTATAAATCTTCCCATGGGTGCAACGGTTATTGATTTTGCTTATGCTATTCACTCTGCTGTTGGTACTAAAATGGTGGGTGCAAAGGTCGGCGGTAGAATTGTTCCTCTGGATTATAAAGTACAAACTGGTGAGATTGTTGAAGTTCTTACCTCTTCCCAGCAGGGTAAGGGTCCTTCAAGGGATTGGCTGAACATTGTTAAAACAAGCTCAGCAAAAACAAAAATCCGTTCCTGGTTCAAAAAAGAGCGTAGGGAAGAAAATATTGTTGAAGGCAAAGCAGAGCTTGAAAGAGAAATCAGACGAAATAAAATACGCTTTACTGACGAAGAGTTTGAAGCACTTATAAAAACTCTTTCGGAGCGTCAACATTGTGCAACTGTTGATGATTTTTATGCGGCTCTCGGTTATGGTGGTATTCCCATATCAAGAGTAATTCCTTTTATCAGAGATGAATATCATCGCATTGTTACCTCTCGCCAACCGGCAAAAATTAAAGTTTCGGAAGATAACAAGCCTACGAAGCATTCTGCAGGTGAGGGTGTAATTGTTGATGGCATTGACAACTGCCTTATTAAGCTTTCTCGTTGTTGTGCTCCTATTCCGGGCGATGAAATCATAGGATTTATAACTCGTGGCCATGGTGTTTCAGTTCATAAAAGGGACTGTACCAATGTACCTGTTGATATAACAAATTGCGAAGAACCTAACAGATGGTTAAGCGCTCGTTGGCAAAGTGGTACAGAGGTTAAAGAGTTTAAGGCAAGTCTTGCTGTTGAATGTGAATCCCGTGTTGCAATGATGGCTGATGTTGCCAATGTTCTTGCGGATATGCGTGTTATGATAAATGCTATTAACACAAGAGATGCAAAAAATGGTAATACATTTATTTACCTTACAATTACAGTAAAAAGCACAGACTTCCTTAATGTTGTTATTTCAAAATTAAAGGGAATCAGCGGTGTTGAAAATGTTACAAGGAGTAAAAACTAATGAGAGCCGTTATCCAGAGAGTACTTGAAAGCTCAGTTTCTGTTGATGGAAAAAAAGTAGGTCAATCAGGCAAGGGCTATATGATTCTTTTAGGTGTTGTTAAAGGAGATACTGAAAAAGAAGCAGAGCTTCTTGCAAAAAAAACCGCATCATTGAGAGTTTTTGAGGACGAAAATGGGAAAATGAATAAATCCGTTCTTGATATAGATGGTGAAATTCTTGCAATTTCTCAGTTTACCCTTTGTGCCGATTGTAAAAAAGGCAACAGACCATCCTTTACGGACAGTGAAGAGCCAGGAAATGCAAATCGTCTTTATGAGCTTTATTGTGACGAACTTGTAAAAAATGGTGTCAGAAAAGTTGAAAAAGGTATTTTTGCCGCTGATATGAAGGTTTCTCTTATCAATGATGGTCCTGTTACAATTTGTTTTGATACAGATATCTGGAGTGGAAAATAATGTTTCTTGAATGTGTACCTGTAGGCGACCTTGAAGCCAACTGCTTTGTTCTTTGCGATGAAGCAACTAAAGTAGGCGCAGTAATTGACCCTGGTGAATATACAGAAAATATAAAAAATGCAATCAGAAATTCGGGTATGGAAAAACTCGGGTATATCCTTTGTACCCATGGTCATTTTGACCATATTACAGGTGCTGCAAAAATAAAAAACGATTACCCGGATGCCAAGATATGCATAGGTAAAGAGGACGCACCGTATCTTGAAAACGGGCATCTTTCTCTTGCAACAATTTTTAAAGCAGATTTTGAGCCTTGCAAACCCGATGTGGAATTTTCTCATGGCGATTGTTTTTCTATTGGGAATATAAACGTGAAAATTCATTCTGCTCCCGGTCATACCCCTGGTGGCGTTTTGTATATTTTTGAGGATGAAAAAATTATATTTACAGGAGATACTCTCTTCTGTGGAAGTGTAGGAAGAACAAGTTTTAAAGGCGGAAACACTATGGAACTTTTAGCCACATTAAGAGAGATAAAACAATTTTCTGAAGATTATGTGATATATACAGGTCATGGCGAAAGTTCCACAATAGGCCACGAAAAAAGAACTAATATATATTTAAGATGAATTTATATTATATTAATCATAATTACAGATATGAGGCGGAAAAACTTTTGCGCTTGTTTTTCCCTCTCCGAAAAATAATTGAATATACAGAATTTACTGAAACAAAAGAAGAATATCTTCTGACACGCATAGATGGTGAGGAAAAGCTTACTCTTACCGCTGAGCTTTTGCTCAACGGGAAAACCGAGAGAAAAGTGAAAACAGTAAATAAATCGGAATGTGAAGACCTTGAGCTTGAATTATTGCTTTTAGCATTTGATTTGCTCTGTAAAATGTGCTGTTTTACACCAAAATGGGGAATACTCACAGGTGTAAGACCATCTAAACTTATAGTAAAACGCCTTTCGCTTTATGGAGAAGAAAATGCAAGAGATTGGTTTCTTAATACCTACAAGGTTTCCCCCGAAAAAACCGAGCTTGCAATAAATGTTGCAAAAACCGAACTTAAGATAATTGAAAAAGCAGGGGAAAACTCATTTAGTTTATATATCAGTATTCCATTTTGCCCTACAAGGTGCAGCTATTGTTCTTTTGTTTCTCATTCGATTAATTCTGAAAAGGCAAGAAGTCTTATTCCCGATTATATTGAAAAACTTTTAAAGGAATTAACCTTTACTGCCGAAACGGCAAAACAGAATAATTTGCGTCTTACCAGTGTTTATTGGGGCGGTGGCACGCCTACAACCCTTGAAAAAGAAGAGTTAGATTTAATCCTTACTCATATAGAAAATGTTTTTGATTTGTCAGATTGCCTGGAATATACAGTGGAAGCAGGTCGTCCTGATACTGTTACAAAAGAGAAATTAGAGGTTCTCAAAAAACATAATGTAGGAAGAATAAGTATAAATCCTCAGACATTTTCAGACAGTGTTTTAAATGCTATCGGCAGACGTCATACAACCGCCCAGACAGAAGAAAAATTTCTTCTTGCTAAGGAGGTTGGCTTTGATTCCATTAATATGGATTTAATTGCAGGTCTTCCTACTGATACGGTTGAAAGTTTCAAAAACAGCGTAAACAGAGCAATTGAACTTGGTGCGGATAACATAACTGTTCATACTTTGGCTTTGAAACGCTCATCAACCATTGTTACAGAAAATGAAAGCGACTCCGTTACCGACAGAGATATATGGGAAATGCTTGATTTCGCAGGAAAAACACTTACAGAATATGGCTATTATCCTTACTATATGTATCGCCAGAGCAAGTCTTTGGGTAATCTGGAAAATGTTGGTTGGTGCAAAAAAGATAAGGAATGCTTTTACAATGTTCTTATGATGGAAGAATATCAAAGCATTTTCTCCGTCGGTGCAGGTGCGGTAACAAAACTTCGTACCGAGGATGGTAGTGTTATTGAAAGAATTTTCAATTTCAAATATCCATTTGAATACATATCGAGATTTGATGAAATAATAGATAAAAAAGAACGTATGAAGAGTTTTTATAGTGAGGAGTTAAGAGTGAGGAGTTAGGAATGTCGGGACTTGCGGTCGGCAATAACAACACTCTAACCGCGGCTCTAGCTTTTTTGAATTTTCACTCTAATAAAAAGTAAATTGTACAGAAAAAAGTATTAGTCAGCGAAGCTTTTATAATGATTGGAAGCAACGCTTACCAAACACTCCTCACTCCCCATTCCTCACTCCTAACTTTTTAACGAATAACTAAAATGTTGAGAAATAATATATTAATAGGGCGGTGAAACAATGGCTAATGTAAATAACACCTTGGAATATATTGTTGAAAATGCGGTTGAACCTGAGAAATTTATTTCGGAATGTGAGAAAAAATATAACAACAAAATAAAGAAAATCGCAAAGGACATCGCCGAAAGCGAGAAAACAGAGATTGTTATGCTTGCGGGACCAAGTTCTTCCGGCAAAACGACAACTGCTAAAAAGTTGTGTCAGGCACTTTTTGATTTAGGAGTAAAGAGTCATACTGTTTCACTTGATGATTTTTATCTTAATAATTGTGATTCCCCTCGTTTTCCCGATGGTACGCCAGATTATGAAACTGTTGAAGCCTTGGATATACCTTGTTTTGAAAAAACAATGGCAAAGCTCATTGAAACAGGCTGTGCTTTAATGCCGGAATTTGATTTTCTTACGGGAACCCGCAAAGAAAAATATAACGAACTTAAATTAGGTAAGAATGATGTTATTATCGTTGAGGGACTTCACGCTTTGAATCCGGTCATAACAGAGCATCTTCCCAAAGACAGACTTTTAAAAATTTATATCAGCGTATCTTCAAGAATTTACGATAAAAAGCAGAATATTGTTCTGAATAAGCGTAATATGAGATTTGTTCGTCGACTTGTAAGGGATTATAAATTTCGGGGTAATTCCGTAGAAGATACTTTTAAAATGTGGATTACCGTCCGTTATGGTGAGGATGCATATCTTTTCCCGTTTAAAGATAATGCAGATATAAAGATTAATACAATTCACCTTTATGAAACTTGCATTTTAAAGGATTTGGCAGCGGATTTGCTGATGCAGGTAAATAAAAATTCGGAGTTTTATAAGGAGTCACAAAGACTTATTCGGTCCTTGTATAAATTCCCGAAAATAGATTCGTCACTTGTGCCTGAAGATTCTCTTTTAAGAGAATTTATCGGAAAGGAGTAAGAAATGTCTGATAAATCAGTAAAAAAACAAAATGTTCTTAACGGAGCAATGGTGCTTGTTGTTGCAACTGCTCTAGTTAAAATTATTGGTGCGGTTTATAAAATACCAGTAACAGGCATTATTGGTTCATTGGGTAGGGGTTATTTTGGTGCTGCATATAATATTTATACCCCTATTTATGCTATTTCTATGGCAGGTCTTCCTGTAGCAGTTTCCACAATTGTTTCAAAAAATGCTGCGTTGGGAAAATATCGTGATGTTAAGCAAGTTCTGAAAATTACATTCCCGCTTTTCCTCGGGTTAGGTATTGTTGGAACTGCTGTGCTTTTGCTGGCAGCAAAGCCTTATGTTGATTCCGTAGGTTCACCTCTTGCAATTTACAGCGTTTTTGCAATTGCTCCATCAATCCTTTTTTGTTGTATTATGAGTACATATCGTGGCTATTATGAGGGCTTGAGTAATATGTACCCGACTGCTATTTCGCAGGTTATTGAGTCTTTGGGTAAACTTATCTTCGGTCTTGTTTTTTCTTATGCAATGCTTGATTATGCCAATGCCCAGATTGCTCTTAACGGCTCTATTTTTGGCTTTAAGGTTGAGACGGAAGCGGATGGCGCAATTGTGTATGCTCTTGCGGCTGCCGGTGCTATTTTAGGAGTTACTCTCGGCACAGTTTTAGGTGCAATTTATACCATCTTACGTCACAGAATCAGAAAAGATGGCATTTCTAAGGAGATGATGGTGAATTCGCCCATTGCATCTCCTAAAAAAACAACACTCAAGGAAATAATAGCCATTGCAATACCAACAGCCGCCAGCTCGTTGGTTCTAAATGTCACAAACTTTATTGATACATTTATGATTCAGAGCCGACTTGAAAGTGTCGTTGAGAAAAATTATGACATAATAATGGGTATTTATGGAAAGTCAATAAACGCCGCAGGCATTGCAAAGGAAAATATTGATACATTCCTTTATGGTGCTTATGATACAACGTTAGATTTCAAGAATCTTGTTCCCACGGTTATGATGACATTGGGTGTAAGCGCCATTCCTATCATTTCTGCTGCTATTGCTAAAAAGGATTTTAAAACAGTCAACGGAACGGTAAACACTGTTTTCAGAATAACCATGCTTATTGCACTTCCTGCGGGGGCAGGTTTCTTTGCTCTTTCCGAGCCTATTATGAATTTGCTCTATAAAGGCACAGAGGGAGAAAGCGGTATTGCAATTGCCGCTCCCGTTTTAGGTTTGTATGGTCTTATGATGGCGATTCTGACATTGTCTGCTCCTTTAACAAATATCCTTCAGGCGATCGGCAGAGCGGATGTTCCTGCAAAATCCCTTGCTTTAGGTTGTGTGTTTAAAATCGGACTGAACTATATTCTTATCGGAATCCCACAAATAAATGTAAAGGGTGCAGTTTTCGGTACAGGCTTCTTCTATCTTCTTTGCATTTTCTATAACTATTCAGTATTGAGAAAAGAAACAGGTGTGAGAATAGATATAAAAACTGTTATAGTGAAGCCCCTTGTTGCAGCGGTACTTTGCGGTGGTGCAGCGTACGGTTCTTACGCAGTTTTATGCAAGGTTTTAACCTTTGGCGATATGTCTTCAAGACTTAACGGTCAATCTCTTGCTTGCCTTGTTTCTATCGGCGTTGCGGTGCTTGTGTATGCAGTTTGTGTACTTTTAATGAAAACTTTGGTAAAAGATGACATTTTAATGCTTCCAAAGGGAGAAAAATTGGCAAAAATACTTGAAAAATATAAGCTTATCGGTTAAAATAGAGGATGTAAATTATGGCAGTTGATTTTAATTTTAAAGAAAAGTATCAGTTTAATGACCTTGTTGATATTGTGAGAATTCTTCGTGAACCGGGCGGTTGCCCTTGGGATATGGAACAAACTCATCAATCCATAAGAGAAAATTTTCTTGAGGAAACTTATGAGGTTATTGAAGCCATTGATACAAATAACAAAGAGCTTATGCAAGAGGAATTAGGCGACGTGCTTTTGCAGGTGCTTATGCACTCCGATATGGCAAGAACAGATGGTTGGTTTACTATTGATGATGTTGCCAACGATATTTGTCGGAAGCTTATTATCAGACACCCTCATGTTTTCGGTGATGTTTCCGTCAGTTCCACAGGCGAGGTTCTTAAAAACTGGGACGATATAAAACGTCAGACTAAAAAGCAAAAAAGCCAGAGCGAAGCAATGGCAGCAATCCCTGCCACATATCCTGCTCTTATGAAAGCACAAAAGGTTCAGGAAAAAGCTAAAAAAGCTGGTTTTGACTGGCGTGATTCTCAAGGTGCTTTTGATAAAATTGCGGAAGAAAGCAAAGAACTTCAGGAGGTTCTTGCAACAGGCAATAAAGAAAAAATCGAAGATGAGTTGGGTGACCTTTTCTTCTCAGTTGTCAATACCGCTCGCTTTTGCGGTTGTGATGCAGAAACTGCCTTGGAAAAAGCAACACAGAAGTTTATGAAACGCTTTTCAGTTACTGAAAAACTTGCGGCAGAAAAAGGTATTGATATGAAAGTGGCTTCCATAGAGGTTCTTGATGAACTCTGGGATGAAGCTAAAAAGCAAAATTAATTTGTCCAAATTGAACCTGTAAAAAGGTTTGGAAATACAAAAATATTTTTTGGAGGATTTTAAAATGAATAAGACAGATCTCATTAATGCAGTTGCAGCTGCAGGTTTCACAAAGAAAGATGCAGACAAAGCAGTAGCAGCAGTTTTTGGTGCAATCGAAGGCGCTCTTGCAAAAGGTGACAAAGTTCAGCTTATCGGCTTTGGTACATTTGAAGTTCGCGAAAGAGCAGCTAAAGAAGGCCGTAACCCCAAAACAGGCGAAAAAATCACAATCGCTGCTTCTAAAGTTCCCGCTTTCAAAGCAGGTGCAGCTCTTAAAGACGCTGTTAAATAATTAATTTTGTGCACAACACCCCTGACTTGTATAAGTCAGGGGTTAGTCATTTTTTCACCCACTCGCAGTATTTTTATACAGCTTCGGGGTGAAGAAAATGCCTTGTGCAACAAAATTAAGTGTAAGGAAATAATAAAATTCCTCGAACTGAAAAGTGAAAAGTTCGAGGAATTTTTTATGTTTCAACAATATTATTCAACCATACTTTCTTTTTAACAAGGAGAAGTCCGATTATAACTTTTATAATATCAATGCATTGAACAATAAAAAATGTTGTCCATATTGGCAATTTGAAGACATAATAAAGTGAAAAGGCTATTGGTACACTGATGCACATTATGAACACGCTGTCCATAAGGAAGGTAACAAGAGTTTTGCCACCGCTTCTTATAGTGAAATAGGTTGCATTTGCAAAAGAATGCACCGGAATGAAAAGTGAACATACTTTTATGAAATAACCTGCTAATTCTTTTGATTCCTCTGTGGTGTTATAAAGAAGAGGAATTTTATCGCCGACAAGGAAGACACCAATACCGATGACTGCGCTTAAAAAGGCGGAGAATGTTATTAATTTACGGTCTGTGTCAACTGCTTCTTTAAACTTATTTGCACCCAGTTGCTTGCCTACAATTATCCCTATACTGCTTCCGAGAGAAATGAAGGCAATATTTGCAAGGTTCATAACAGTTGATGAAATACTGTATCCGGCAACAACAGAAATGCCATAAAGACTATATGCCATACTTAAAAGTGACATTCCCAAGGACCAGAAAAACTCGTTGAATAACAGGGGCATACCCTTCAACGTAATATCCTTGAAGATCTTTTTGGGGATTAAAAAACTTCTGAATGCACCTTTGAAGTAGGTGAAACGATATTTCTTTTTAACAACATAAATAATAATTATTCCGCATTCAACATATCTTGAAATCACTGTTGCAATAGCCGCACCAACAACACCCAAAGCAGGAAAACCAAGTTTGCCAAAAATGAGAACCCAGTTAAAAGCACAGTTGGTCAAAACTGCGATAAACCCTGCTACCATTGGCGCAACAGTTTCGCCCGTTTCACGAAGAGTGCTTGAAAAAATCTGTGCAATGCAAAAGGGGAGAAGCCCCCAAAGAATAACTTTCAGATAATCTTTAGCATAGTTTAAAGTTAGTGAAATATCGCCCGAGTCATCGCTTTCGTGAAGATAAAGGTTGATTAAGTTGTCGTCAAACAAAATAAAAACAACCAAAGCTATCGCAAAAAGTAAAACTGAAGCTATCAGTTTATATCGTAGAGTATAGCGTATTCCGTCATTGTCATTTTTTCCGTAAAACTGGGCAGTGAAAATTCCTGCACCGCTTAAAGCACCGAAAATTGCAAGACCGAATACAAAAATCAACTGATTGACAATTGAAACTCCCGACATCTGTTCGGTGCCGAGAGAACCAACCATCAAATTGTCAAGCATACTGACAAAGTTTGTTATAAAATTTTGAATCATAATGGGGACGGCGACTGTAAGAGTCATTTTATAAAACGCTTTGTCCCCGACAAATTTTTTGAAAATAGACATATTATTTAATTAAATCGTGTTCCTTGATAAACTTAATTGTTTCGTCAACTGTTGTGAATGCAAGTCCGACAACAGTATCTGCGCCACCATAGTAAATTGCGATTTTACCGCTTTCAGAGTCTGCAAGAGCTGCGCAAGGGAATACAACATTAGGAACATCACCGACAAACTCATATGTTTCACGGGGAGAAAGAAGATAGCAATCTGCTCTGTGAAGAACTTTCCAGGGTTCATTGATATCTGTAATCATTGCACCCATACTGTAAGAAAAGCCGTTACAGCTTGTGATAACGCCATGGTAGAAGCAAAGCCAACCTTCGTCGGTTTCAATGGGAGTGGGACCTGCGCCAACCTTTGTCATTTCCCAGTTTTGTTCAGGTTTAATAACAAAGCGATGTTTTCCCCAGTAAGTGAGGTCGGGGCTATGACTTAAGAAAATATCACCATAAGGTGTGTGACCTTTGTCACAAGGACGGGTGAAAATCATATATTCGCCGTTAACTTTTCTGGGGAAGAGTACACCGTTTCTTGAAACAGGAAGAACTGCGTTTTCATATCTTTCCCAAGATTCAAAATCAGTTGTTGCGGCAATACCGATTGAAGTGCCTCTGTCAGTATGACAAACCCAGGAAAGATAATACTTACCATCAATTTCGCAAAGACGAGGGTCATAACCTCTGAAGATTTTTTCATCGTTTAAATTCCAATGGATACCATCATCACTGAAGCCTGTTACAAGGTACTGCTCACGGGTAATGTCATCCATTCTGAAAACACCTGCAAAGCCGTCGCCGTAGGGCACAACTGCAGAGTTGAAAATGCTGTTAGCCTCTTTAACAAAAGAACGGTCGATAATGGGATTTTCAGTGTACCTCCAGACAGGGTCTTTGCAGTTTTGGGGTTTATCCTGCCAGGGAATATTTTTTACTGTTGAATTTAAAATTCTTGCCATAATAGCACCTCATCCGTCATAGTAGTTTATTGTTTCAATAATAAGTCCGCCAACATCAGCAATTGCTTTTTTACTAACAGTGTGCAAAGTATCTGCATTTGCGGAAATTGTTTTTGAAGTATGTTTCTTTGATGTACCCAAAGAACAAGCAGGAAAATCGTTTTTTGAGAAAGGGGTATAAGAACTTGAACCCAGAAGTGATGTTTCCTTTTGGATATTTATATCAAGATTTTCAGCCGCTTCGCCGATTACAGAAGCAACATCTGAACTGCCTTTTGTACCGCTGCCATCTTTGAAAAACACAGCAAGTTTTCTTGATGTGGTGATTTCTTCAAGAGGGATAAATACTGTGGGAATATCTTTGTAAAGTCTTTTGTGTTTTTTAGCAAAATAGTAAGAACCTGCACGTGAAGAATACTCACTTCCTGCTATAAGACAACAAACTTCAGTTTTTTCATATCTGAAGGAGTTGTCATGCAATTGCTTCATAACGCTGAGAAGAATTGAAGAGGGAATAATGCTTGAACTTATGCCCGATGCAACTCTATAATTGTTTATAAGGAAAATTGACATTACATAAAAAGGCACAAATCCAAAGCAGACAATAGATAAAAATGAGAAAAATCCTGTTTGTTGCGGTGCGCCTGAAAATAAAAATAAAAGCCCGCTACAAAAAAGAATAGTGTTACCGATAAGAGAGCAGACACTTAAAATAAAGGGCGATTTATTGCCATTAAGATGTGCACGCATACTCTGGGGCGCATCTGAACGGGCAACAAGTACAACTCTGTTTAATGTTTCTCCGCGACTGTAACGAACACCTAAAAGGTTTTTACTCATTTTAGCAGGGGTGATAAAATCAAGTTTTGTGCCGTCAAAAATAAATTTGTATGAAAAAATACAAAATATGACCAGACTTGTTAAAAGTGAAATTGAAGCTTTAAAAACAGAGCCTGTATTTACTGCCGAGTAAAAAAGAATAACGCAAGCAGTTAAAAGTCCACACAAAACTTTCTCTGCCAATGTACCTGCACCCGGGTGTGTTTTAAATTGTTCCTGGTGGGTTTCATCGCAGAACTTTTTTAGTTCGTTCATAAAAATATGTTGTGCTTGTTCTTCTCCCACAGAACCTGCTCTGCGTTCTTTTGAAGAACTGAGAACAAGCTCTGCCGTATCAAGAACATAGTCAACATTTTTAGTTTCTAATTTTGGTGAAGCCGTCATAAAAGAAGTCTCCCCAATTATTTATTAATAATGTTTTTGAAATCTTCGTATGCTTTTTCCCAGGTTGAATTATCCTGGGGTTCATAAATTTTAAGGTTTTCACCTTTGGCGATTATTTTTCGTGCTTCTTTAATATTTTTGATAGCACCCGTTGACATAAGCTGAATTGCCACATTTCCCAAGGCAGTAGCTTCAATAGGACCACCGTAAACACTTACATTACAGCTTTGAGCAGTCATCTGAAGAAGAAGCTTATCCTTTGTTCCGCCACCCATAACATGTATTCTGTCATAGTCTTTGCCTGTGCATTCTTTAATGCCGTCAAAGGTGTAACGATATTTAAGAGCGAGACTTTCGTAAATACAACGAATGATTTCGCCTACTGTTTGGGGAACATATTGACCGGTTTTTTCGCAGTATTCTTTAACTCTGCGGGGAAGATTACCCATAGGCGCAAATTCGGGTGCATCAGGGTCAATAAAGCATTTAAAGGGTTCACATTCCAATGCAAGTTTTTCAAGCTCTGCATAAGAATATTCTTTTCCCTCTCTTATCCATTGACGGCGACTTTCCTGAATAAGCCAAAGGCCACAGATGTTTTTTAAGAATGCGGTTGTATAATCATAGCCACCCTCATTGGTTACATTAAGCTTTTTAGATGCTTCGTTTATTATGGGTTCTTTAACCTCAGTACCGAATAAGGACCATGTTCCGCAACTGATAAATGCAAAATCGTCAAATTCGCAAGGTGTTGCGGTAATTGCGCTCTGGGTATCGTGCGCCGCAACGCTTACAATATCTGCTTTAGAAACGCCAAGTTCTTCGCAGATTTCATCGGAAAGCTGACCGATAACCGCACCTGTGGGTGCAATATCTGTAAGAAGATTTTTGTTGATACCAAATGTATCAAGTATTTCTTCTGACCAGTCATTTGTTTTTAAATCTACCATCTGTGATGTGGTAGCAATAGAAAACTCTGTTGATTTAACCCCTGAAAGCATATAGTTAAGAAGGTCCGGCATAAAAAGAAGTTTATCTGCTTCTTCTAATATGTAGGGGCGGTTTTCTTTAATGGAAAGAAGCTGAAAAATAGTGTTGAAATCCATAAACTGAATTCCTGTAATATCATACATTCTTTCCTTGGACATATATTCAGTTGCTTTTTCGACCATTCCGTCATTTCGTGCATCACGATAATGAACAGGATTTTCAACCAAAGTACCGTCTTTGCGAAGAAGACCGAAGTCCACACCCCATGTATCAATACCGATGGAGTCAAAACCACCTGCTTCTTTTGCTTTAAGAATACCCTGCTTGATTTCAAAGAAAAGTCTTTGGACATCCCAATAAACAGTGCCATTGATTTTAACAGGGTCATTTGAAAAACGATGAACTTCCTGGAGTTCGATTTTTTCACCGTTAAATATACCGAGAATCGCTCTGCCGCTTGATGCGCCAAAGTCAAATGCGAGAACTCTTTTCATACATATCACCTTAAGAAACAATTAATAATAATCTCTTCTGCCTCTTCCTCTGTTTTGCCGAGAGTCTGAAGTTTTAAAAGCTGGTCGTTATTTATTCTGCCGATAGCGGCTTCGTGAACAATGTTCGCTTCACAATGATTTGCAGCAATTTCGGGGATTGAACGAATGTGAGCATTACCCATAATAATAGAGTCACACTGAACATGAGCTTTGCATTCAGCATTACCTACAGCACGTGGATAGAAAACCTGTTCGGAATTGTCTTTAGCAACAGAACGTGAAATAATCTGGGAAGAAGCACCTTCGCCGTTAAGCTCGATAACCATATCGGAATGTGCAATCTGATTTCCGTGAGTCATAAGTTTTTCGAGTATGACAAGACGTGCACCTGCTTCTAATTTTGCAAATGTATCACGCTTTGTGGAGTCAACACCCTTAATCTGAACGCTTTCCATTTCACAGAATGAGTTTTCTTCCATAAAGATTTCGGTTGTGGGGTTGAGGATTCTTTCTCCTTTGCCATCTCCCTCACCGTAATGCTTCTCAACATATTTTATACGTGCGTTTTTACCGATGTGGAAACGGTGAATACCGTCGTGTTCACTGTTGCTGTCACCGGAGTTATGGATTCCGCAACCTGCAACAATCAATACGTCTGCATTCTCTTCAATATAAAAATCGTTATAAACAAGGTCGTTGACGCCTGCTTCGGTAATAATAACAGGAATATGAACGCTTTCATTTTTAGTTCCTGCCTTTACGGTTATATCAATACCGGGTTTGTCTTTTTTAGGTTCAATTATAATATTTGCGCTTGAACGCCTTTCTGCGCTTTCACCATTTTTTCTCAAACTGAAAGCACCCTGGGGGATTTCGTGTAAATCCGCAACCGCTTCAAGCATTCTTTTGTCTGTATTGTTCATAGATTTATTGTTCCTTTATCTGAATGTGCAAGTGTTGTCAAATTGAGACATAAGTTGCGGAAAAATTTCTTCCGCGGGACCTTTTTTTGAAACAACACCATTTGCAATAACGGCAATTTCGTCTGCTATTTTCATAATTCTTTCCTGATGGGAAATGATTATCATACTTTCTTTGCGTTTTTTTGAAATGCCTTTAAAACTTTCGACAAGCATATTGAAACTCCAAAGGTCAATACCTGCTTCGGGTTCGTCATAAATTGCAAGTTCTAAATCTCTTGCCATAAGAGTTGCAATTTCAATTCGCTTTATTTCGCCACCTGAAAGAGAAGCATCTACCTCACGATTAAGGTAATCCTTTGAACAAAGACCAACATTTGTGAGATAAGCGCAACATTGGTCCTCGGGTAAATCTTCTCCGTGAGCAAGACTCAGAAGGTCGCGTACAGAAAGACCTTTAAAGCGGGGAGGTTGCTGGAAAGCATAGCCTATACCGAGCTTTGCTCTCTCAGTTATTGACATATCTGTAATGTCAACACCATTCCAAAGGATTTTACCACCTGTAGGCTTCTGGATACCCATAATAATTTTTGCCAGTGTAGATTTACCGCCACCATTGGGACCGGTTACTACAAGGAATTTTCCATCCTCAAGAGTGAGAGAAACATCTGTAAGAATTTCTTTTTCTCCCAAATCATCGGATACATTAAAAGAGATATTTTTTAATTCGAGCATAATATTCTCCGAAAATCATAGTATTTTATTTATATATTATATCAATTAAGAATTATATACAACTTTATGTGTTTATTCAAGTCTTTTTGAAAAATCCTTGTTAAATGTTACTGGGTATGATATATTAATCTTAATAAATCTTTAGGAGGCTTGTGTATGCAACGATTTGGCGGAGAACACGAAGAAACTTTACCAAGAGAGGTTCTTGAAACCGTCCTTAAAGAGTCCGTAACAGGTGTGGCAATTGTGTCGCCTCATCCTGATGGAGTTAAACTTATTTATACAAATGATGGATTTTTTGAAATTTTTGGCTATACCCGTGACGAATATGAACAAGTTGGTGATATTGTAAGACTGAATCTTTTTAATCAGGAAGATTTTATGAATATCATTACCAAAATAAATTCCGACTATTCTCCCGGTGAGGTTGTGCGCTTTGAATGCAGAATTAATAAAAAAGGCGGAGAACAGAAATGGGTTTTAATTACAACCCGTAAGCCTCATAATGCTAAAAAGGATGATCAGACTTTTATTTGCAACATTGTTGATATTGATAGTACCAAGAATCTTCAAATGCAACTCCAAAAGGAAAAAACTCGTTACGAAATTATAGAAGAGCTTTCAGATAACATAATTTTTAACTATGATGTAGCAAAAGATGTTTTTGAAACATCTGCAAAAATGCTGCGTTCTTTGGGTACACGTACAAGAATTGACAATGCAATTGAAAACATAACTTATGGTGATATGCTTGACCATAGAGATGTTCCTGCATTTATCGGAGCATTAAGTAATGCCCTTTCAGGACAGAGAAAGAACAGCTTTGATGCAAGAATCATTAATAATCGCGGTGACGGTGTGTGGCACAGAATCAAGTTTACCGTAATTTATGACGAAGATGGAAATGCAGCACAGTTTATAGGTACTCTTACAGACATAGACAAAGAGAAAAAAGAAAAATCCCGTCTTATTGTTCAGGCGGAAACTGACCAGCTTACAGGTTTCCTGAACAAAATTTCAACTGCATTAAAAATAAATGAAATTATCAGAGATGACGAAGAAGAGGGAGCGTTATTCCTTTTCGATATTGATGACTTCAAAAAGCTGAATGATACATATGGTCACCATGTTGGTGATACGTTTCTTAAAGAGTTTACAAGTAAACTTTCACGTTCTTTCCGAACTTCAGATATTTTGGGAAGAGTGGGCGGAGAAGAGTTTATTCTCTATTTAAGCGGTATTGGTGATAATATGCACTATATCGAAGAAAAAGCGCAACAAATATTAAATATTTGTAAAAGTGTTCGTCTGGATGTTGCTCCTGAAAAAGAGGTTTCATGCAGCATCGGTATAGCAAGATATCCTAATAACGGAAAAAATTATACAGAACTTTATGAAAATGCTGACGAAGCAATGTATTCCGTAAAGAAAAACGGAAAAAACAGTTTTGCATTTGTTGAGAGTGAGTGAGTTCATATATGTCACAAATAATTGAATATATAAAAGATAAAAAGGTTCTAGTTCTTGGTATGGGAAGAGAGGGACGCTCAACTCTTTCTTATATAAGAAAACATCTTCCCGAAAAGCATTTAACAATTGCCGATAAAAACGGATTTGAGAGCAAAGATAAAAACATAACTGTTATTTCAGGTGAAGATTATTTAAAATCGCTCGGAGATTTTGATATTGTTTTTAAAAGTCCCGGTATTGCTTTTTTAGATGATGTTGTTTATCCTGAAACAACTGAAATTACCTGTCAGACAGATATGTTCCTTCGCTTTTGCAATCCAACTGTTGTGGGTATTACGGGCTCAAAAGGTAAAACTACCACATCAACTCTTATTTATGAAATGCTCAAAGCAGGTGGACTTAATACTTGCCTTATAGGTAACATTGGTGTTCCTGTTTTTGAAAAAGCAGATGAAGATGAAAGCCTGGTGGCAGTTGTTGAAATGTCATCTCATCAGTTGGAATTTACTAAAGCGTCACCTCATGTGGCTGTCCTTGTTAATATTTATCAAGAACATCTGGACCACTATAAAACAGGGTTTAAGGGTTATGTTGAAGCTAAACTTAATATTGCAGTTCACCAGAAAGAGACAGATTATCTTATTTACAATCCCGAACAAGACCTGGAGGGTATTGTAGATTGGAAAAAAGTTCTCAAAGGCAAAGGCAAACCTGTAACCTTTACTGATGCAAAAAAAGATGCTTTTGTCAATGAACTGTGGCGTTCTACTGAACACCTTAAGGGCGAGCATAACCGACAAGATATTGCTTATGCTTTAGCGGTTGCAAGAGTTTTTGGTGTTAGCGATGATGCGGTAAGAAATGCAATTAAATCATTTGGCGGAATTGAGCACAGAATGGAGTATGTTGGAGTTGTAAACGGCATAAACTGGTATAACGACAGTATCGCAACAATTCCTACGGCAGTTATGGGTGCGGTAAAAGCACTTGGTAATGTTGACACCCTTCTCTTTGGCGGACTTGACAGAGGTATAGATTATGCTGAATTTATAAAGTTTTTGTCGGAGAGTGATATTAATAATCTTGTTGGTCTTCCCGAAACGGGATACAACATTATTAAAACGCTTAAAGAAATGGGCGTAAACAAAAATTTTGTTTGTGCACAAAATATGGAAGATGCAGTAAAAAGGTGCAACGAAATAACCGAAAAGGGTAAAAGCTGTTTGTTTTCACCTGCAGCAGCAAGCTATAACTACTACAAAAACTTTGAAGAAAAGGGTAAGCACTATAAGTCAGAAATACAAAATTTGACAAAATGAAAGTTTAGGAATATACTATATATTTAGAAAAAACAAAAAAGGAGATATAAAAATGAAAAAAGTAATTTCTGTTGTTCTTGCAATAACAATGCTTTTCTCACTTGTAACGATGAGTTTTGCAGGTTACAAAGATGATGCAAAGCTTCAGTTCAATGCAAACGGTAAATTTAAAATCCTTTGCCTTGCGGACGTTCAGGACGATTATCCTATGGAACCTGCAGTGCTTCAGTTTATCCGTGAAGCTCTTGATTTCTGCGCACCTGACCTTGTTGTTTTCGTTGGCGATAATGTTGTTGGCGAGGATTTAAGAGCAATTGATGAAATGATAGCACCTCTTGATGAGAGAGATATTCCCTTTACCTTTGTTTTCGGTAACCACGATGATGAAGGTGGTATGGTTAAGGAAGATCAGCTTGCAGCATATCAGAAATACGATGAGTGTATGGCTTTTGATGCAGATCCTGCTCTTTCCGGTTGTGCAACACACAATGTTCCAATTCTTTCAAGCGACGGAAGTAAGGTTGCATTTAACGTTTGGTGCTTTGACAGTGGCGGAAGCATTCATGATGAAAACGGCAAATGGCTTGGTTATGACCATGTTCATGCTGACCAGATTGAATGGTATAACACAACTCGTGATGCTTTAACTGCAGAAAACGGCGGTGAAGTTGTTCCTGCTATGGCATTCCAGCATATTATTCCCCAGGAACCTGTTTCAATGATTTTCTATGAGGGCGCTATTGCTCTCGGTGAAGCTACTATCAATTTCTCCGATGGTACTGTTTATACACCTGTTCCCGATATTACAAAATATGATGGCTATATTTTTGAGAAGAGCTGTCCCAGCTATGGTAACGATGGTCAATGGGATGCAATGGTTGCAGGTGGCGATGTTATCGGTCTTGTGGTTGGTCACGACCATGTAAACAATTTCGTTGCAGATTGTGGCGGTATTGACCTTATTCAGACTCCCGGTGTTACTTATAATTCATACTATAACAATATGTTCCAGGGTGCGAGAGTTATTGAGCTTAATGAGGCTGACCTTACCACCTATGAAACATATAACCTTACCTCAAACGAGCTTGCTCAGAGAGATGATTCTAAGCTTGACGAAATGGGTGGAAGAAATAACTACGATTTCTTCTATACATTTGAAAAAATCTTCTCTGCAATTTACAGTTTCTTCGTTGATTTCTTCAAAGGTCTTTAATTAAAAAGTAAAATGGTTTGGATTCAAATCGAATCCAAACCATTTTTTATACCCCAAAAAGTATATGAGTGTTTCTTAAATCGCCGTTTTTAATAAAATCATTAACGGAATAGGCATGTTTTTCCAAATCGTTGCAGGTGGCTTTCGTAATTCCTTTTTGTTTTAAAATGTCGATTATTTCTTCTGCGACAGTGTTTATTATTTCAATTTTTATGTTTGCATTTTCTGCCGAGTTATCTGTTGATATGAGAAATTCAAGAGAGTCTGCAAAAAACTCACCATTAGGCAAATCTCTTAATGCTCTGAATTGCCATTTGTAATAAGGCATATATTTTCCGTTTAAGAGAAAATAAACTTTCATAGCAGCATTTGAAAATTCAAAAAGTGCAAGTTGACCGGATGCGGTTTCACCACGATTCAACATACGAGGATAATTATACTGACCGCTTTGCGCCATTATAAGAAGATTTCCTGCAAGTTTTTTTAAAAGAATATCTTCAGGCATATTTTGAAGTCTGTTGCGTATTTCTGTGACTTCTCCTAAATCGTCCTTGAAAATTTCTCCGTTTGTAGCTTCCGCAAGAGCATAATCGGGTAGAGAAAACCACTGTTCCAAAGTCAGTTCACCATTTGGTGAGCCAATTTTTTTGTTATAAAAATCCTTGGTTCTGAAAACTCCGTTTCTGCTTCCGCCAACAGGCTTCACAAGGCTTCTTTTGAAACCGCAAAATTCCTTGGGTAGTTTACTGTAGGCTCTTTCTAAATTGAAGAAAGTTTTGTCGTCAATCAAATTTTCATCAGGCAAAAACATGCAAAAACCGGGTTCAAAATCGTGGTCGTGAGAAATATCATCATCGTAACCGTAGCAATCCGAACCGCTACCCACAAGACCAACTGCAATTAATGGCTCTATTTCAGAGAATTGCTTTTGTAGCATAGGTTTCCCGTATTCTTCATAGTATTTTTTTGAAAGCTCAAGTCCTTTCATAAATAAACCTCGCCCTTTCTTTTAATTCATTTTCATATAAAAATCTGCCGTAATAACCAAAGGTGGGGGCGCATTTTTCACAAACAAAAGCATAATTTCCGTCAGTTTCGGAATAGTTTTCGTCAAGCACATTCTCAGCTTTATCTAATAAAACATCGATTTCCTCACAAGCAGTTTCGAGCCCTTTTTGTGCTTCAAGTGCATTCGCCATGTTAAGATAACTGACCGCTTGTTCCAAATTGAATTTTGGGTTGTTATTCAGCACTTCAATTGCTTTATCGTAAAGCGAAAAAGCTTTATCAAATTTTTTCAAATCCACAAGTGAAAGGGCAAAGTTGTTATATAATCCTGCAAGTCGGCGATCATTTTTAGGTAAAAGAGATTCATATAAAGTGACTGCTTTCTCAAAGAAAGGTATACTTTTATCTGCTTCACCGAAAGCTTTATAAGCAGTTGCACAGTTTGTGAATGCAGTTGCGCCCGTCACGGTGTTTTCTATATTCAAAATTTTTAATAAACTAAGTGTATTTTCGCAATATTTGTAGCAATTTTCTTTATCTCCGATTTTTCTGTAAAGACCAATGCATTCGTTGCAAAGAGAAAATAAAGCTTTATTATCATTTTGATTTTGAGCAATATTTACCCATTTTTCAAGAAAGTCACCGGCGGAAACATAATCATTTCTGCTTAATATATTGTCAAGTTCATTAATAAGAGCATTAATGTTAATTGAAATTTCAAAATTATTCATATAAAAACCTCGTCAGATTTATGAGAATATTTTAGCATAAAGAAAGTTTTTTTACAATGAGAATATATGCCGATTGGCGTTTTAGATTACTTTAGCACGTTAAAGTAGTAAAGTTGCATAAAAGAAATGTGTTTTGTTAAGATGTCTATGTCAAAATCTACAAAATAATAGAATTTATCAAAAAACTCTTTACTTTATCACGCTAAAGTGCTAAAATAACCCCACAATAAAAAAGGTGATTACACCTATGGAGGAAATTATTATGAAAAAAGTATTAGCTATCGTAATGAGCGTTGTTCTCGTTCTCGGTATCGTTTGCGCATTCGCTGCTTGTGGCGGTAATGGTGACAATGATACAACAACTGAAGGTACAACAAATGCAGCAGCAACATCCGACCTTGCATATATCAAGGATAAAGGCGTTATGGTTATAGGTATCACAGACTATGCTCCTATGAACTATAAGGACGAAGCTGATGAGTGGACAGGTTTCGATACAGAATTTGCAGAGCTCGTTTGTAAGGAGCTTGGTGTTAAGGCTGAATTCTTTGTTCTTTCCGATTGGGATCAGAAAGTAAACGAACTCAATTCAAAAGCTATTGACGTTGTTTGGAATGGTATGACAATCACAGATGAACTTAAGAAATCTATGTCTATTTCAGACCCTTATGTAATTAATGCACAGGTAATCGTTACAAAAGCAGAAAATGCTGAAAAATATGTTGACCTTGAATCTATTAAAGATGCAACTATTGCTGTTGAAACAGGTTCAGCAGGTGCTGCTTGTGTTGCTGATTGCGCTAATGTAACTGAAGTAGCTGCTCAGTCTGATGCTCTTCTTGAAGTTAAATCAGGTGCTGCAGATGTTTGTGTTATTGACATTACAATGGCAGACGCTATGACAGGCGAAGGCACAAGCTACGAAACTCTTACCAAAACAGGTTCACTTACAGAAGAGGAGTATGGCATTGGTTGCAGATTGAATTCTGACACTTGCACAGAAATTAACAAGATTATGGATAAATTTATGGCAGACGGCACACTTGATGCTCTTGCTAAAAAATACGAGCTTACTCTTGTGAAATAATTTGTTTGAATATACTTACCGCTTGTGGCAGAGTGCTTGAATGAGTACTCTGCCTTGAGTGTTGTTAAAATGAGAAAGGTTTTTAAAAAATGCCTGTAATTGAAATTATAAAATCATTATTTGAAGGGTTTGGAGTTTCTCTTGAAATATTTGCTTTGACATTGTTGTTGGCAATTCCTCTGGGGCTTGTTATAAGCTTTGGTTCAATGAGTAAATTCATACCGCTGAAATATGTTTCAAAATTCGTTGTTTGGGTGATAAGAGGCACCCCTCTTATGCTCCAGTTGATAATTATTTTTTACGGTCCCGGTCTTCTGAGTACATGGGCAAATGATATGATTGCTAACGGTACAACAAATTTCTTTATAGAATGGCTTGCAACGTGGGCGGTTATGGACAGATTTGTTGCGGTTATTATTTCATTTGTAATAAATTACGCTTGTTACTTCTCCGAAATTTTCAGAGGAGGTATTGAAAGTATTCCGAAAGGTCAGTATGAAGCGGGTCAGGTTCTCGGTATGACAAAGTCACAGATTTTCTTCAAAATTGTGCTTATGCAGGTTGTTAAGAGAATTATTCCCCCTATGAGTAATGAAATTATTACACTTGTAAAAGATACATCTCTTGCAAGAGTTATTTCGGTTTATGAACTTATCTGGGCAGGGCAGGCCTTTATTAAATCAAGTGGTATTTTATGGCCGTTGCTTACAACAGGAATTTTCTATCTTGTATTTAATGGTCTTCTCACGGTTTTCTTCGGCAAAATCGAAAAGAAACTTGATTACTATAAAATTTAAGGTCGAAAGGAGCTTTTATAATGTCTGTACTTGAAGTTAAGGATTTAATGAAAAGCTTTGGAAAGACCAGAGTTTTAAAGGGTGTCAGCTTTAATCTTGAAGAGGGCGAAGTTTTAAGCATTATCGGTTCCTCCGGTAGTGGTAAAACCACAATTCTTCGTTGTATTAATCAACTTGAAACTGCCGATAGCGGTTTTATATCAGTTGATGGTGAGGTTTTCTTTGACGGCACACAGAAAAAAGAAAACTCCGCAGAAAAAAGAAAAAGACAACTTCTTATTGGTCTTGTTTTTCAGGATTTTCACCTTTTTCCACAGTATAATGTTCTTAAAAATGTAACTCTTGCGGCAGAATTACTTGCTAAAGAAAGAGAAGATTATAAGCATAACAAAAAACAAATTCATAATGAAATTGTTGAAAAGGCAAAAGAAATCCTGGGGAAAGTGGGACTTTCCGATAAATTGGAGAACTATCCTTGTGAGCTTTCAGGTGGTCAGAAGCAACGAGTTTCAATTGCAAGAGCATTGATGCTTGAGCCTAAAGTATTGTTCTTTGATGAGCCTACATCCGCTCTTGACCCTGAGCTTACAGGTGAAATTCTTAAGGTTATCAAAGGTCTTGCAGAAGAGAAAACCACAATGGTAATTGTTACCCACGAAATGTCCTTTGCAAAAGCAGTTTCCACAAAGGTTATTTTTATGGATGACGGTGTTATCGCCGAAGAGGGTACACCCGAAGAGGTTTTCGATAATCCGAAGTCAGAGCGTACAAGAGCCTTTATTTCCAAGTTTGATGATTAAATATTATTAACATAACACCGCTGACAAGCATAGTATAAAGTAAATTAGCACTATGCCGTCAGCGGTGTTTTTTCAGGTGGCGACGAGAAAATTTTTGTCGTCCGTGAATTGCCTGAAAAATCTGTGCATAAAATAACCGCCTGCGAAAAATCGTAGGCGGTAAATTTTTTTATTCTTATAATTTTTCAAGAGTTTTCAAAACAATATCAGAAAATGCAGTTACATCTGACACAACTGAATTTGTATATTCGGAAACTGAAACATCATCTGCATTGTCAGAAATTTTTCTGATGCTCACAAAGGGAACGCCTAAGAGGTAGCAAACTGCACCTAAAGCACCGCTTTCCATATCAAAAGCATTTATACTGAATATTTTTTTATATTTCTGTCCTAGTTCTTTATTAGTAAGGAAGAAATCGCCCGTGCCTAATTTTCCGTGCTTGAAGCCTTCAACGGAACATGCAGCGGTGTAAAGAGAATTATCACATTTATATATGTAATCCTCCTGCCCCGGTTTCTGTCCGGGAAGTCTTCCGATAGGTGTCAAGTCAAAGTCACATTCAACGCAGGAATCAGAAACTATGATGTCGCCCTTGAAAACACCCGAAACTGCTCCGCTCCAACCGGTGTTGATAACTCCGTCAAAGTTATCATGGTTAAGGGCGAGAGCTGCACCCAAAGCTGCATTAACCTTGCCTATACCGAAACAAACTGCAGTGCAGTCGTGGTTATTATATGAAAAGTCAAAAGCGGGCATATGCTTGATTTTGTATTCTTTTTTTACAAGTTCACCTAAGCTGTTTTTACAAGGGTTAAATTCATCAATATCAGCAATTAAAATAAGATATTTCATTTTATTTTTCCTCACTTTCAAGTGCGTTTTTGAGAGCTTTGGCAAGCTGGTCGGGGCATGATGTTGATTTGAATCCACAACGGATTCCGGCAATTGTATTTATAATTTCTTCTGCGGGTTTACCCTCACAAAGAGCGGCAATCCCTTGAAGATTACCGTGGCAACCACCTTGGAACTTAACATTTTTAACAATTCCGTTTTCAATGTCAAAAGTAAGATTCCTTGAACAAACACCCTGAGGTTTATATTCAAATATCATTTTTAACTTCCTCTCTCAATAGATTAAATGCTTCTTCTAAAGTATCAAGTGGTGATTGACCGCTTGATTTTTTTACTGTTATATATGGTTTTGGGCCTTTTGAAACAAGAATTCTGCCTCTCATTCCTTTAACAAGAAGAGCAACCTTTTGCATATCAATTTCCTCAACATACAAAAGAAGACTGTTATTGTTCTGTCCGATTTCATAAATGCCCATTGATGCGGCGGTGTTTCTTAAAAGGGCAACTTTTACAAGTCCTTCAACACCTGCAGGCGGTTCACCGAAACGGTCAATAAGCTCGTCAATAACATCGGAAGCATCTTCTTCGGTTTTGATGTCTGCAATTCGTTTGTAAATTGAAAGTCTTTGAGGCAGGCTTTCAATATAGGTTTCGGGAATGTGAGCATCAATGCGGATGTCAATAAGGCATTCTTTTTGGTTGGTTTTAACGTCTTCGCCCTTTTCCTCAATAACGGCTTCGGAAAGTAATTTCATATACATATCATAGCCAACCGCTTCCATATGTCCGTGTTGCTCCGAGCCTAAAAGGTTACCTGCACCGCGTATTTCAAGGTCACGCATAGCAATTTTAAAGCCTGAACCGAATTCGGTGTATTCACGGATTGCGGTGAGACGCTTTTGAGCGATTTCTGTTAACTCACGGTTACGGTTAAAGGTAAGATAAGCAAAGCCGCGCCTTGCAGAACGACCAACTCGGCCTCTTATCTGATGGAGCTGTGCAAGTCCGAGATGGTCTGCATTCTCAATTATCAGAGTATTGGCATTTGGTACGTCAACACCTGTTTCAATAATGGTGGTACAAACTAATATATCAATCTCACCCTCTAAAAGCTGGCGCCATACCTCCGATAGCTCATCCTCGCTCATTTTTCCGTGAGCAATTCCGATATTGGCGTCGGGTAAAAATTCGTGAATTGTTGCGGCAGTTTTATCAATGGTGTTCACCTTGTTATGAAGATAATATACCTGACCGCCACGGCGGATTTCCTTTGCCATAGCTTCCGTAACAACTTCCCAATCATGTTCAAGAACATAAGTCTGAACGGGGAAACGGTCTTGTGGGGCTTCTTCAATAACAGACATATCACGAATGCCTGACATTGCCATATTCATTGTTCGGGGAATGGGTGTTGCAGATAGTGTAAGGCAGTCAACATCTGGATACATTTCCTTAAGTCTTTCTTTCTGCCCAACACCGAATCTTTGTTCTTCGTCAACGATTATAAGCCCCAAATCCTTAAAGACAATATCTTTGGAAATAAGTCTATGAGTGCCAACAATTATATCAATTGCCCCGCGTTTGAGCGCTTTTATAATTCTTGTTTGCTCTTTTGGTGTTCTGAAACGGGAAAGCATCTGTGCTTCAATGGGGAATCCTTCAAAACGGCGTAATATGGTATTATAATGCTGTAAAGCAAGAATTGTTGTGGGAACAAGAATTGCGCATTGTTTGCCGTCTGCAATACATTTAAAAGCCGCTCTTAAAGCAACCTCGGTTTTACCGAAACCAACATCACCGCATAGAAGTCTGTCCATTGGGTGAGGCTTTTCCATATCTTTTTTTATTTCATTGATACTGCGAAGCTGGTCCTCAGTTTCATCATACTCAAAGCGTCTTTCAAAGTCGTTTTGCATATCGATATCGGGGGAGAAAGCAAAGCCTGCGGTTTTCATTCGCTTGGAGTAAAGCTCAATAAGCTCTTTTGCCATGTTTTTGGCAGATGCTTTAACACGGGCTTTCATTTTCTCCCAATCGTTACCGCCCAGACGGGATAACTTAAGAGTTTTTGTATCGTCCTTTGGACCGATGTATTTTGATACAAGGTCAAGCTGGGTAACAGGGACATATAAGGCGTCACCTTTGGCATAGGTAATTTTAATGAAATCCTTTGTAAGTCCTGATACCTCTAATTTCTGAATACCGTCAAAAATACCTATTCCATGAACGGAATGAACAACATAATCGCCTCTTGAAAGCTCTTCAAGGCTTTGAATTGCATCTGCTGCTTTATAGTTCTTTTTTCGCTTTTGGGTGGATTTATGAACACCCTTTCCGTAAGAAATAATATTGAATTTTTCGCCGGGGTAACGGAAGCCACCTGAAAGCCCGCCTGATAAAACGCTTACTGTGTTTTTGGGGAATTGTGCAGGTGGAACCGGGAAAAACATTGCTTTAATGTCCTCTGTTTCCAAAGCTTCCACAAGGGAATTTGCACTTTTTTCCGTACCTGCAAGAATAATGCAGGTTTCTTTTTTTGAAAGTGAGGGCTTTAAGTCATCAAGGAGCACCTCTAATGAGCCGTTCCAGAGTGGGTTTTAAGTCGGAAGGCCAAGCGGTCTTAGGAAGACAATTAATTAAGGCAACTCCTTGGCTCA